>CAZLHR010000030.1:0-31085 GCA_964559685.1 uncultured Lishizhenia sp. | reverse complement strand
ATCTTTATGGTTTCAACAATTTCAGGTTATCTCATTAATTGGGAAATCGAGGATACCGTGAATGTTTTTGGTTGGACAACAATGAATGGTTCAGGAACTTCTGCAGATACTATTTTACCCGTATTCCTTGCGAATCCAACAAATGATTTGGGTTATGTTGTGATTAGCGCGACGGTTGGTTGTACTAACGTTCCTGCTACAAGGGATACGATTTTTGTTAATCCTTTGGGTTCTATTGATGTTACCCCATTACAGGATTATTTGTGTAGCAACGAAACCACAGATATTGAAATTTCAAGTAATTTGGCTCAAGCCACTTTTTCTTGGACTGCAAATTATCCTTCTACCATAACGGGAGCATCTAACGGGGCAGGGGTCAACATCGCTCAAACATTGTTTAATTCAGGCAATACAATTGATACGGTATTATATACCATATACATTGGTAACGTTTTATGTCCAGATGATTCGGTTGTAGTGCCAGTTGCTGTTCAGCCCGGAATTACTTTAAATCAAAATAATGATACCATTGTTTGTTCGGGAGCAACCATCAATCCAGCTGATTATGTTTCAACTCCAACGGGAGCGACATACACGTGGGAAAACACGAACACTTCAATTGGTCTTGGTTCATCAGGTTCAGGACAAGTTCCAACTTGGACAGTTCCGAGCAATACTACAGGAAGTTCAATTTCTGGAACCATTACGGTAACTGCTATATTAGATCCGAGCTGCCCGGGAACTGAAACTGATTTTGTTGTTACTGTCGCGCCAACTGGGAATATTGATTTATCTAATTTAGACACTTTGTTGTGTAGTGGTGATTCTCCTGATATTGAGGTACAGAGCAGTGTTTCATCCGCTACTATAACATGGACTCAGTCATCTCCTGCTAGTATATCAGGGGCATCAAATGGCAGTGGAAATCCAGGAACAGTATCAGATATTTTAACTAATAACGGTTCAACATCGAGCGTTGATACCGTATTTTATACATTTTCAATTTCAAATGTAGCATGTCCAGATCCGAACGTAACAGTTTCAGTTGCTGTTCAACCTCAAATTACAATGAATGATGTTCCGAATATTTTGATTTGTCCTGGTCAATCTATAAATCCAGTTGACTTTGTAACAACACCATCTGGAGGCACATTTTCATGGACAAATGATAATACGTCTATTGGAATAGCCGCTTCAGGAACGGGACAAATTCCAACTTGGACAGCTCCTTCAAATAGTACCTCTAACATAATTTCCGGAACCATCACAGTATCGGCTCAACTTAATGGATGTCCAGGGGTCCAAGACGTTTTTACTGTGTCAATAAATCCGACTCCCGATTATAATTACACACTAAATCCAGTTTCAGGCTTATCTTGTATTGCTCCAACTGCTGAAATTGTCGGTAATGTTGTCCCTTCGGGATCTTCAATAATTTGGACGGGGCCTGGAATTGTTTCTGGTCAAGGTATGGGAAGTATCACAATCAATACTCCTGGAAGTTATATTATTGCAATGACTGATCCTGGAACGGGATGTACCTCAACTGAAACCATCCAAATGGCTCCTCCAGCAACTATCAATATTACCTCTGCAACTATTCAAAATATAACTTGTGCGGGAGCTGCTAATGGAGTTATTTCGATAAGTACTGATAATTCCTCAGGTGTAAGCTATTCGTGGACACCGAATGCAGGCTCAGCAGCAAGCCTTAACTTCTTATCCCCAGGAATATACTCTGTAACGGTTACGAACGAAGATCTTTGTTCAGATGATTCAAGTTTTGTTGTTACGGAGCCCGCTCCTATTATCGTTACAATGATTGATAGTTTGGGCTCCGAATGTGGAGAAGCGAATGGACATTTGACCGTTTCTGCCAATGGAGGTCAAGGTGGTTTTTCATATGCGTGGTCTAATGGAGCTAATGGTTCAACTAATTCAGGAATTGATGAAGGAAATTATACAATTACTGTTACCGATTTATCTGGATGTTCAGTTAATCAAACTTTTGATTTAGGTTGTACGCCTTTAATTCCAATAGTTGTTCCCCAACTTATTACTCCAAATAATGATGGTAAAAACGATGTTTGGCTAATCCAAAACATTGAACAATACCCCGAAATAAAAGTGTGGGTTTACAATAGATGGGGAAATTTAGTCTATCAGTCACAACCTTATCTGAACGATTGGAATGGATATTATACGGAGGGAGCAAATGTAAATGGTCCTTTACCTGCCGCCACGTATTTTTATCTTATTGATACTAAGAAAAATTCACAGGACCCAATTAAAGGTTATTTAGAAATTCAACCCTAACATAAAGAAATAAGCAAGATGAAAAATAAAATTCTATTCCTATTATGTGTTTTTTCGCTTTATGCGAATGCTCAGCAAGATGCGCAGTCCTCTATGTATTTCTTTAATCCGTTAAATTACAATCCTGCATATGCCGGGACTCGCGGTTCATTGAATTTGACTGGAGTAAATCGTGCACAATGGGTGGGCTGGGATGGTGCACCAATGACCCAATTTTTATCAATTCATGCTCCGATTGCTCAAAAACACATCGGTGTAGGTGGAAATGTGAGTTATGATAGAATCGGCTCTCGGAGTGCTTATTCAGCGATGGTGAATTTCGCTTATCATTTGCATTTGAATTCGAAAGATTTACGCTTATCTTTTGGTGCATCAGCCGGTATAAACGGAAATCAATATGACTTTGGTGATTTAATTGTTACAGATCCCACTGATCCTACTTTTTTAACATCTAATCGCTCCGTTTCGACTCAATTTGGAACTGGAATTTATCTTCACAGTAAAAAAGGGTATTTTGGGTTCTCAGTTCCGAAATTAATTAAGCGGTCAATTGACGGGAATACAGGTGAATCATTCATTCAAAGACACTTTTATGGTGCAGCTGGATATGTTGTTTCAATAAATTCCATTTTTGATTTGAAACCATCAATACTTATAAAATATACAAAAAACGCACCTACAACAATTGATGTTAATTTATCAGCACATCTTTATAATATTCTTTGGATAGGTGGACTTTTTCGATTTAAAGAATCCATTGGATTTAATACTTCCTATCAAATAAATGAAAAATTTATGGTTGGTTATGCTTACGACTATCCATTTAATAACTTGAATTATCGGAATTGGGGAAGCCACGAATTGGTCCTGTGCATAGATATTTGGTCAAAGAACAATGCATTTATTAGCCCACGTTATTTTTAATTCAACTTTATGAAAAACATGAAATTCACTACATTTTTATACTTTTCATTAGTCATAACTTCGTTAGCCTATTCTCAAACTTTTAAAGAGTCTTTTGCTTTACATCTATCTTCAGAACTTCGTTTTAAGGAGGCCTATCCAGTTTGGTGTGAATTAGCAAATAAAACAATAAAAGCTAAGAATCAAAACTGGAACAATTTGAGGATGGCAATCGAATCAGCCTATTATTCAGAGCAATATGAAAAAGCATTATATTGGTCGCAAATTCTCGTTTCAAGAAATAAAATGGAAGAGAAAGACTGGATTGTTTATTTTATGATACTGCAATTCACAAAAAATAATTCTCGTCTTATAGGTGCGGTAGACAGTGCATATGTAAAATTTCCCAACAGTGAATCAATTCAATTATGGAAAAGAAATGTTCCTTTAATACTCAAACAACTTTCAGAAAATTCGGAATATAAAATTGCTAAACTTCGACAAAAAGATTTTGGTGAAGAGTTTTGCGCAGTTCCATACAAGGGCGGTTTCGTATTGGTATCAAACAGAAGAAATACAGGTTTTGCAAATAGAATTTACCCAAGAACTGGGCAATATTTTACTGATTTAATCGCAATAAATGGAACTTCTGATATTTCACAAGACGAGTTGTGGAAAGAAATAAAGCGAACTAACCCACACGATGGTCCAATTGCTTTTTCCTACGATAGCAGCCTGGCCGTGTTGACAATAAATAATCAAGAAATAGATAAAATAGGAAAAGTAAATTATTCTAGGTTACTTTTGAAAATTTATCGTCTCACAAATGGGAAATGGAAAGAGGAAGAAGCTTTTCCTTTTAACAACAAAGCATATTCTGTTGGTCATGGGACTTTTGATTTAAATGGAAACTTACTTTTTGTGTCAGATAAACCAGGTGGTTATGGAGGTACTGACATATACAAATGTCAATGGATTGATGGTAATTGGAGTGAGCCAGTAAATTTAGGTAACAAAGTTAATACGAATGGAGACGAACTTTTTCCTCACATTTCAAATGGTGGCAGGTTATACTTTTCATCGAACGGCTGGCCGGGCAATGGAGGATTAGATGTTTTTTGTCAAGAAGATTATAATTTGAACCCAAAACACCTCGGAAATCCTATTAACTCCTATGCTGACGATTTTGGTTTCTTTATTGATGAGTACTCGGGTAAAGGTTTTCTTTCTTCAAATCGCAATGCATATAAAGATGAAATTTATACCATATCGAAACCCATATACCAAATTGATGCTGTAATTAATTTAACTGCATGTGACAATAAACCCTTGGCAAATAAATCAATATTAGTGAGAAATTTAGGCACTTTACATGAACAATTCGCAAAAACAGATCAAAATGGTCAAATTTCTTTTAAACCGATAATGCACTCAATGTATCGATTTGAATTTGCCGGTGAAGGTAATAATAATGGGTGTTTTAGTGAAAAAAAATTTAATGAAGAAGGAAAATTTATTATTCAACTTAATTCTGAATATAAAACTCAAAAAATAAAAATAACTGTCAATGATGAAAATAATATTTTGATGGAAGGTGTTCACATCACTTATTACTCAAAAGGAAAATCAATAAAGAAATTTCTGACTAAAAAAGAAAATCTTCCTTTTTCTCTAGACGAAAACGAGATAGCCGAAATAGATTCAATTGTAGCAACAAAAATTAATTATTTCGATAATCGATTCGTTATAAAAAATCTAACTGATTGTAAAGCTGATTATAATTCTGAAATTAAAATGGTTAAAATTGCAGATTCTGATCTTATTAAACTTGAGAACATTTATTATGACTTCGATTTATGGAATATTCGCCCTGAAGGGAAAATCGAGTTAGATAAACTAGTAAAGTATATGAAAGCCCATCCTGATTTAATTGTAGAATTAGGTTCTCATACAGATAGTCGAGGTGATGATCAATACAATTTCTGGTTGGCCGAACAACGATCAACAAGTTGTGTGAACTATATCAAAAGTAATGGTATTTCTTCTGATAAAATTGTTGCCAAAGGATACGGTGAAACGCAGTTAGTAAACAATTGTTCTAATGGTGTTCCATGTACAAAAGAAGAGCATCAAAAAAATAGAAGAACAGAGCTAAAAATAAAATTGGATTAGAAACAAGTTTATTACAATTAAGGTTAGTTCGGAAAATTAGAAAATATTTTAATCACAAAAAGGAAATTAAATTATTTAATTTTTGCAGTTGTATTCTTCACAGGATGTTCAACTATTGAAAAAAAAGGAATCAGCTTTTCCGGAAAAGGAAGTCCTTCGTTTAAACGAAATGGAAAGCTTGCAGAGAAAGTTATTCAAACAGATGCCAAAGCGCCTAATATTCATTTTGCACTGAGTAATCCGATTTCGGTGAACGTAAAAGACGTCAAACCTGCAAATTTATCAGCGTATACGTTGGAATCCTACAATGCGCACATTTCATCTAATGAAGGTAATATCAGTTATACGTTCTATAACCCATCGACCAATGGCTACTTAAACGACATCAGTAAAAAGTCTATTGTTGGAATGAAAATAGTCAAAGATTCATTAAGCTGTAAGATTTTGAATTACAAGTTAATTCAAACCTCTCAAGCGAAAAGAAATCCTATGTCTATCGTTTTTTTATTGGATCACAGTGGTTCAATGGGCGACGACCGCGCAAATATTTTACAAGAAGCCTTGGATTCTGCCCTTTCCTACAAACATCCTGACGACGAGATAACCATAATTAAATTCGATAACAACGTTAAGAACCTAATGACTTCTATGGATAAAAGCCAACTTCGTTCGGTATTAAGGCCTACAACAGGCTTAACAGGTTACGGATATGCCACTGCCATTCAAGATGCGATAAAGCTTGGTATTGAAGAACAACAAAATTCATCTATTAAAGAAAAAATGATTGTTTTATTAACGGATGGTTGCGAAAACTCTTCTCAAGTTGCGCGAGATTTGGTGCAATTGGTCACGGAAGCGAAAAAAGCAAAGGCCGTTGTGAACACCATCGGTTTTGGTCAGTACGTAGATGTTCCGTATTTATCGTTTATTAGTCAGGAAACTGGGGGTTACTTCAGGCAGTTGTTTTCTCGGAATGAAATTTCCAATGTATTCAATCATACGATGTATCGGGTGAACAATAATTTTAAAATTAATTTTAGCCCGTGTATGTTTGGGGACAGTTTAAAACTAGTTACATAGGTTAAATTGGGCGATAGCACCTACACGAACGAACGTTTCATCAAATAGGAAGAAGATCACCCCTAACAATAACGTTTGGCTTTCGAATAAATTACGGTTTTTCTGATATTGAAGGCGTTGATCCTCAGGGAGCTCCGTTTATATTTTCGACTGTAAATCAAAAATCCATTATGTTAGCCGCCGGCTTGAATTTGGGTTTATTGTATGAACTAAAATAACGATTAAATCAATTAGTTCTCATTCATTTGGTCGTTCATAGAATGAAAGAAAATGAAAAAACCTTTTAAACCTTTGATGTGTCAATAGTTTTTGGAAAAATTGATTTGTAAATTATTCTGTAAAGCGTACATTTAACTTTTTAATTTGACCTGTGTAAAACCATAAAGTCCCCTAATTGTTCAACCAACTATGAAAACTAAAAAAGGTATTGCTATTCTCGGTTCAACAGGTTCAATCGGTACTCAAGCACTGGATGTGCTCTCCCTTTATCCTGAACATTTTGAATTAGAAGTACTTACTGCAGGTAAAAATGCTGACTTATTAATTGAACAAGCGCTCAAATTCAAACCGAATACAGTGGTGATCTCAGAAGAATCGCTTTATCAAAAAGTAAAAGATGCTTTGTGGCACGAAGATATTCATGTGTACGCTGGTGAAGATGCATTATGTCAGGTGGTTGAGTCTTCACAAGTAGATGTGGTCTTAACTGCACTTGTTGGATATGCCGGATTGAAACCGACCATTCATGCAATTTCGGCAGGTAAAAATATTGCGCTTGCAAACAAAGAAACTTTGGTGGTTGCAGGCGAGTTAATTACAAAATTAGCAAGAGAAAAAGGGGTTAATATTTATCCTGTAGACTCTGAACATTCCGCTATTTTTCAGTGCTTAGTAGGTGAATTTCACAATAAAATAGAGAAAATTTATTTGACTGCTTCAGGTGGACCATTTCGTGGAATGAACACGGATCAATTGAAGCACGTTAGCCTTGAACAAGCATTGAAACATCCCAATTGGTCAATGGGAGCAAAAATCACCATAGATTCAGCAACATTAATGAATAAAGGATTAGAGGTAATTGAAGCCAAATGGTTATTTAATTTATCTGCTGAGCAGATTGATGTGATCGTGCATCCCCAATCCATTGTTCATTCAATAGTGCAATTCGAGGATGGAAGTATGAAGGCACAGATGGGTCTTCCTGACATGAAATTACCCATACAATATGCCCTAACCTATCCAGCACGATTAAAGACTCCTTACCCACGCTTTAATTTTTTGGATTACCCTCAATTGACCTTCGAGCAACCGGACAGGACTGCTTTTCGAAACTTAAATTTAGCTTACAAAGCAATGGATTTAAGTGGAACGGTGGCTTGTACATTGAACGCCGCTAATGAAATTGCTGTTGATGCATTTCTTAATAAGCGTATTTCTTTTTTGGAAATAGCTCAATTAAACGAAGAAGTAATGGATGCAACAACCAATATTTTAAATCCGGAATTAGGTGATTATGTCACTGCTGATTTAAAGGCAAGAGAAAAAGCAAACGAACTTTTAAAATAAAGGCATTATATTAGTTCACTAGCAAAAAAACGAATCATGAAAAATTACCTGTTGCTCTGCTTATTTATCCTTCCCATCGTTCTTTTTGGTCAGAAAACAACTATTTCCTTTACTGTGCGCACTCCTTATTGCGGAGGGGCAAAACCTACACCCGAAATTGCTGCAGGAACCACAAGAAGCTTTGGAAACCAACATTTTATTATTCAATACCAAAAAGCTAATGAATTCAATTCCGGAAAATGGAACAGTTTGGAAATAACCGTTGATTCAAATGGAAATTGGAAAGGGAAAATTCCAAAAAAATCCAATATTCGCATCTTTCTAGCGGATCAGTTTTTGAGTATTTCAGAATTAAAATCTAAATACACCCTTTCGGATACAAAGCGCTTCACCCTAAAAGACGATGCCTCTATTGAACAATGGAAAAACAAGCCAATTTTTGAAATGTCAGCAATGGAGTTTAAAAAATCAATTCAAATTGAATTACTAGAAGCTTGTTTTGTCGGATTAAACCCGTGTTACTGGTATTCAGGACCTAAACCACGCTGATAATTTGTTACTTTTTCTTGAAATGCCAAAAGGTGAAATCAACTTCGTGTTTATCATCTGCTTCATGATAACCAATCTTTGATTTTTCCCATAAAGTCTCATCAAACTCAGGAAAAAAAGTATCTGCACAATAGACCTTATTTACTGTTGTAATGAACATTTCCTGAAGTAGTTCTGATGCCAATGCCAAGCGGTAAACCTCTCCTCCTCCGATGATAAATAAAGTACGCGTGTTTTCGTTCTCAAAATGGGCAAAACACTCGTTCAACGAGTGGAAAACTAGGCAATCGTCAGCTTGAAATGACTGATTACGCGTTAGAATTACATTTTGTCTGCCGGGTAAGGGACGGAATTTTTCCGGAATGGAGTCGTAATTTTTTCTTCCCATCACTACGATTTGACCTTTGGTAGTTTCCTTGAAAAACTGCATGTCTGCCGGAAGATGCCACATTAAATCGTTATCACGACCTATACCACCTTCCAGATCTACAGCTACAATTAGTGACACCTTCATCATACCGCCACTGCTGCTTTAATGTGTGGATGTGGATCATAATTTAATAGCTCGAAATCTTCAAATTTGAAATCAAAAATATCAGTCACATTCGGATTAATTTTCATTTGTGGCAATGTTCGAAAATCGCGTGACAACTGTAATTTCGCTTGGTCTAAGTGGTTCAGGTAAAGATGAGCATCACCAAGCGTATGGACAAAATCTCCTGCTTTTAATCCACATACTTGGGCCATCATCATAGTGAGAAGCGCATAAGAAGCAATATTGAATGGAACTCCAAGAAAAGTATCGGCACTGCGTTGATAAAGTTGACAACTCAATTTTCCATCTGCGACATAAAATTGAAAAAAGGCATGACATGGTGGAAGTTTCATGTTTTCAATTTCTCCGACATTCCAAGCTGAAACAATTATTCGTCTTGAATCTGGATTGTTTTTCAATTGGTGAACAACTTGCTTAATTTGATCGATGTGGCGACCATCAGCTGTAGGCCAACTTCTCCATTGATATCCGTAAACTGGACCTAAATTTCCTTCACTATCTGCCCATTCATCCCAAATTGAAACATTATTTTCTTTTAAATAACTGATATTAGTTTCACCTTTTAAGAACCACAACAATTCATGAATAATCGATCTTAAATGTAGTTTCTTCGTGGTTAATACAGGAAATCCTTCTTCCAAATTAAAACGCATCTGATAACCAAATACCGAAAGGGTACCGGTTCCTGTTCTGTCTTCTTTCTTAACTCCATTGTCTAAAATGTGCTGAAGTAAATCGTGGTATTGTTTCATTTGCTCGTTAATCTTCTTTATCTATGCTATGAGTACTTATGAATTCTCTTACGAAATTAGCCTTTATCTTTAAGATGTTAATCGCTGATAGTTTGAATTTTTAAACAAGTTCTTCTAGTTCTTAACAGCTAAAATATTGACTATCTTTATCCAATGAGAATATGGTTTGTTAGTTTGTTTTTATTAGTCGCTTCTTTTTGTTATTCTCAAAAATCATTGAAGAAGAAATATAGAGGAACTTATGCAGGAGAGATTCCCTCCTACCAGGTTTTTAATGGGGATTCACCACTTGAAATTGCTAAAACTTCTATTTCTGTTGAGCTTAGTAAAGATAATATTGCGCTGAAAATAGGGAAGTTAAGCTATGATGGGAATTTTTCCATTAATTCAACTGAAACAGAATTTATTATATTGGCCTCCATTGAAGGTCTTTCTATACCTGAAAAAATCACATTGAATAAAAAAACCAAAGAAATGATTCGTTTTGGGCGAAGCCCGCAACCAAATGCTAGGTTGATAAAGGCAAAGAAATCAAAAAAGTAGTACCCTTTCCTAGAGAACTCTTGACGTCAATTTTTCCGTGATGCGCATCAATAATCAGTTTAACGTAATATAGACCGAGGCCAAATCCTTTTACGTTGTGTAGGTTACCTGTTGGAACACGATAGAATTTATCGAATATCATTCCCAGATTTTCTCTTTTGATGCCAATTCCGTTGTCTTCTATAATAACCATAAGATTATTTCGCTCATTACGCGTAGTGATTTTAATTAACGGTGTTTCTTCACAATATTTAGCTGCATTATCTAGTAAATTATAAATCACATTAGTGATGTGAACCGGATCTGCTTGAATAGAAAATCGAGCACTTTGAAAATCTAAGATCACTTGTCCCCCATTTGCGAGGTGATTAAACTCAAAGTTTTCCTTGACTTCTAGTAACAACTCGTGCATATTGAATTCCTCTTTCTTCAATACTACTTGATCCCTATCAAGTTTGGCCACATTCAATACGCGTTCTACTTGGTTTTCTAGTCTTTTATTCTCTTTATAAATTATTCCTGCGTAACGCTTTATTTTTTCTAGATCAGCTTCTTCACTTCGCATCAACATTTCACTTGATAAACTAATAGTTGAAATAGGCGTTTTCAATTCATGCGTCATATTATTTATGAAATCTGTTTTAACTTCAGATAGTCTTTTTTGTCGGATGATGATAACTAAACTGTAAGCGAAGAAAACTACCACCAAAATCACAATAGCCGTAATGTATAACCAAGGAGAAAAAAATTGAGCAGCTTCAATGGTTTTTTTATTTAAACTCGGAAAATAAACCGTAAAATAATGGCCGTCCTTTTTTAAATTCAAATCTTTTGCGGTAAGATTTATGGTCTGTTCTTTTGTTGTTTCGTAGATCGAATCGCCCTTAAACTCGATGAGTTTACTTAAATAAATTGTGTCAAGAAAACAATCATATATTCCATAGACGAAATCTTGGTCAATATTTTGAGCATAAAAAGACTTTTTAAGTAAGGTCTCTAAATAATAAGGCTGAAGTTCTTCCGTTATGTCAACCGTATACTGATTTTCGTTTATTTTTTTCACGGCACCGTACAAATCAATTGGATCTTTGGCATTCGTTTGAATCGTTTTCGCAACATTTTGCAATGCACGTACAGTATTGTAGTTAAAATCTCGAGCGTTCAAGCTGTCTTCTTTGTTCTGAATGGCAATGTCGTTTTCTTGGATTTCGAGGGTTTTCTTCACCCATATCAATTGAACAATAAGAATACTGGTCAACGAAAGTAAACCTAAAATGACAACAGCATAAATCGTCTTACGACTCATGCATCAAAACTAATGAAAATCTTGAACTTAAAACCCTTGAACTCCGTTGACGGTAGTATACTTTAACACATTTTTCTTTTCTGGGTGTATTCTAGCAAATGCAGACTGTACCGCCAAAGTACCTTCGTGGAAACCACAAAGGATGAGTTTGAGTTTGTTTTCATAGGTATTTACATCCCCTACGGCATAAATTCCTGGAATGTTAGTTGAATAATCAAGCGTATCAACTTTAATAGCACTCTTTTCTATTTCTAATCCCCAATGGGCAATTGGTCCAAGGCTTGGTTTCAGTCCAAATAAAGGAATGAAGTGATCTGTTTCATGAACCATTTCTCCATTTACCTGATGTGTGATATGGACGGCATTTAACTTTCCATTTCCTGAGAGACCAGTTACTTCTGCTTCCGTAACAAGTTTGATTTTTCCTTCTTCCGCCATATTGATTACCTTTTGGACAGAGTCTAAATGGCCTCTAAACGAACTGCTTCTGTGTACTAAAACTACTTCTTTTGCGATGTTGTTTTCTGCTAAAAAAATTGACCAATCTAACGCAGAATCTCCTCCTCCAGCAATGACACACTTTTTGTCTTTATAAAATGCAGGATCTTTAATTATATATTCAACACCTTTGTCTTCAAATTCTACAATATTTTCAATTGGTGGTTTTCTCGGTTCAAAAACACCCAATCCTCCTGCTATAATGACGATTGGAGCTTCATGTTTTGTTCCTTTAACAGTGGTAACAATAAATTTGCCGTCGACATTTTTTTCAATCGTATTTGCGGCTTCTCCTAACGTAAACCCTGGTTTGAATGGCTCCGCTTGTTTCATTAAGTTGTCCACTAAATCTCCGGCTAAAATTTCCGGGAAACCGGGAATATCATAAATTGGCTTTTTGGGATAAATCTCCGAACACTGACCACCAGGTTGCGGAAGAGAGTCAATTAAATGGCATCGCAGTTTAAGTAAGCCAGCTTCAAAAACTGTAAATAAGCCCACAGGACCCGCTCCAATAATGATAATATCTGTTTGAATCATTTTTTTGTATTAAAAAAAGCGTTGCAAAATTACGCAATATAGACCTAACAATTATAGTGGCGTATTGTTTATTTACGCAAACAAAAAACCGCAGTAAGTGCTGCCGTTTCGGTTCTCAAACGAAATTCACCTAAATCTAGTCCACGATAACCATTTTTGAGAGCAATTTCAACCTCATCGACAGTAAAATCGCCCTCAGGACCAATCAAAACAGGGTTATTTAGCATACCTGTTTCCGAAGAAATTTTATCACTCGAATAGCAATGTGCAATAAAACCATTTGGATATTCAGAAACAAAAGAACTTACATCATTGCACCATTCGATTTCTGGAAGATAAAAACGCTTTGATTGTTTCATAGCAGCTACTGCAATCTTCTCCAATCTTTCCATTTTGATTTGGGTACGCTCGCTATTCTTAGAAAGGAGGAATGTTAGTTTTGTGAGTCCTAATTCTACTGCTTTTTCAACAAGCCATTCCATACGATCTATGCTCTTGGTGGGACAAACTGCAATATGAATTTCTTTCGTTTTTGTGTGAAAGTTGAACGTTTCTATTTGAATTTTACACTTTTTTGGGTGTGCATCAACAATTTTTCCATGTGCACTCAGACCCTTTCCGTTTAATAATGTTAATGTATCGCCTGTATTTAATCGTAAAACACGAACACTATGCTTAGATTCCTCTTCGTTTAACTCAATAATATAATCATTTTCTGAAAGATCGGGAATGTAGAACTGCGCCATTAATGTATGATTTGAAATACTAGTTCTCTTAAAAGTTCAGGACTTGTAGTGTTTGCACTTCCTACTCCTTTCGACTTAAGGTCATACTCATGAAGCAGAGCAACAACTGAAGCAATCTTCTTAGGGTCGTAAAGATTTTTTGAAATGAGTAATTCTCCCACCACAAATTGATGTAATCCCAATTGTTGGGCGAGGGCTTCTTTCGTTTTAACTGGAAAAAAATGAATCCGCATCAATTGAGAAAAATGCTTGAACAGCGCAGACACGACATTAGGAAACTCTAAAGCTTTTGGGTTGTATTCAAAATATTGTACAATTTTCATAGCTTTAACTGAATCTTTTTTCGCAACTGCATTGGTTAACTCAAAGGCATTGTAATCTTTGGAAATACCTATATTTTCTTCCACGTGGATATCGTTAATCGTAGTGCCTTTTTCAATAATAATTGATAATTTCTCTAATTCATTGACAATTCGACTTAAATCATTACCTAAAAACTCAGCCAACAACATCGCAGCTTTAGAGGTAATATCATAGCCTATACCCTTCACATAGCGTTGAATCCATTCGGAAAGTTGATATTCCCTTATCTTCTCAGATTTCAAGATAATTCCGTCTTTTTGCGCTGCTTTTATAATTTTTTTCCTTGCATCAATAAATTTATATTTATAACAAATCACAAAAACAGTGGAATCGTTTGGCTGATCAAAATAAGACTCAAGGTCGTCCAATTGTTTGAAATCCTGAGCTTCTTTCAACACAACAACACGACGTTCGGCCATCATAGGGTATGACTTCAACTCACTTAGAAGTGATAACAATTCAGCATCTTTTCCATATAAGATGGTTTGGTTAAAGTCGCGCTCATGTTCAGGCAATGCATGTTGAATTATAGCGTCGCACACAAGATCTATATAATAAGGTTCTTCCCCATGAAGTAAGTAAACTTTACTTAGGTCTCCTGCCTTAATTTTTTTAATGATCTCCTTGACATCCATTTATCAAAAATAGAAACTTCTATTTAGTTTACAACAGCCATCTAAGTAGTTTTATCTCATGCCTCACCCAAATCACTTAATATTACAATTGTCGTAACCTTACAATACTTTATTCACGAAGAAAGAGGAGGCATATTTGTAAATAATATTATGAACACTTAATATTTGTATAATAAAACTACTTTCATTACAACTCTCCTTACAAGTTTTATTACTCTTTTTTTTGTCAATTAAAATTTGGTAATTCTTTGCCAAATATCCCAGCTCGCCAAGGCTTGATGTTTCAACATGCTTTCGCCATTCATCGTACAAGCTCCTCGTTTTTTTGCTTCACGTAAGAAATTAGTTTCTACAGGATTATAAATTAAATCAATAACAAGGTGATTATCCGATAAACTATCGTAAGGAAATTGGATAGTTTCTTGTATATTCGGATACATTCCGATGGGCGAACAATTGATAATCAACTTACACGCATTAACCATGTGATGATTTATATCGGAAAATGAAAATGTTTTTAATTTTCCCGAAGGGTTGCGGGAAATATAAAGAACATCAATCCCAATTTTCTGAAGAGTCCAAGCAATAGCCTTTGAGGCACCGCCGGTACCAATTATCAATGCTCGTTCGTGATGAAAGGTTAGAAATGGTTTTATAGATTGTCTAAACCCCAAAGCATCTGTATTAAATCCGATTTTATCGTTTGCTGAAAAGGCAATGGTGTTAACTGCACCAATTTGTCTGGCTTCATCATCAAGAAAATCTAAATACGGCAGGACATGCTCTTTATAGGGGATTGTAACATTTAGCCCGTCAGGCATAGATTTAAAAACCTCTGAAATCAACGAGACCGAAGAAATCTCGAATGGTTCATACGTTGCATGAATGTTGTTTTCTGCAAAAAAATTACTGAAGAATTTAGGCGAAAATGAATGGGCCAAGGAAGAACCTACAAGTCCGTATTTCCGCATCACGAGATCGAATCAAATCCTGTGTATGGCCTCAAGGCCTCTGGAATTACAATTTCAGTTTCCGTTTGAAAGTTTTCCAATAATGCCGCGACGATTCGAGGTAGTGCTAGGGCTGAACCGTTTAAGGTGTGAGCCAATTGACTTTTTTTATCTTCATCTTTGAAACGAAGCTTAAGTCTATTGGACTGGAATGTGTCGAATCGAGATACAGAACTAACTTCCAACCATTTCTCTTGTGCGGCTGAATATACTTCGAAATCATAAGTCATGGCAGATGCAAATCCCATATCACCACCGCAAAGACGAAGAATTCTAAATTCCAGACCTAACTTTGACAATAATCCTTTCACATGCTCCATCATTTCTTCCAAAGCGGCTGCTGTGTTTTTAGGGTGTTCAATTCTAACTATTTCGACTTTATCGAATTGATGAAGTCGATTCAATCCCCTAACATCTTTTCCATAAGACCCGGCTTCACGTCGAAAACATGGAGTATACCCACACATTTTAATGGAAAAATCAGGTCCAGGCAGAATTACATCTCTGTAGATATTTGTTAATGGCACTTCGGCAGTGGGAATCATGTAAAAATCATCCGCTGGCATGTAGTACATCTGACCTTCTTTATCGGGCAATTGACCGGTTCCAATTCCACTCGCCTCATTTACCATGTGAGGAGAGATAAACTCTTCATATCCTGCGTTTTGTGCTTCGTCAAGAAAAAATGCAATCAATGCACGTTGTAATTTCGCTCCTTTGCCTCGGTAAAAAGGAAATCCGGCACCGGAAACCTTTACCCCTAATTCAAAATCTATGAGGTTATATTTTTTAGCTAAATCCCAGTGCGGCTGCGCTTTAAACGAAAAAATTGGTCTGCTACCATAGGAAAAAACTGTTTCATTATCTGCAGCATCTCTTCCGCTTTTGACAAGCTCATTCGGAACGTTTGGAAGCGTATACAATATCGTTTGTATTTGAGCTTCCAATTCCTCAACTTTAACTTTCAATTCAGACTCAGTAACTTTTAGTACGGCTGTTTTTTCTTTTAGCGCATTCGCTTCTGCTGTTTTTCCCGTCTTAAAAAAATCTCCTATTTCTTTTGCTAGGGCATTCAACTCAGCCGCAATATTGTCGAGTGATGTTTTGTTTTTACGCCATTCGCCGTCTAACTCCAGTAATTGATTCAACGTTTCGGTTGCGTCAATTTGACGTTTCTTAAGGCCATTAATTATGGTCTCTTTTTCTGTTCTTATGCGTTGTATTTCTAACATGAGGATTATTTCGAGGGCAAAGATACAAAACGATTATGGTAATAATTTTACCATTGCTTGATATTCATTTTTAAACGATTGGTTTCCTTTACAATTCAATTCATCTTTTTTTGCTTTAAAACCCTCTATTCGATTTCCTGGGTCAGGATGTGTACTTAAAAACTCAGGAACTTTGGAGCCTCCCATTGCTTGAATTTTTTCAAAAAAACCGGCGCCCCCTGCTGCATTGTAAGGCGTAGGACAAAGGTACTGTACGGAACAATTATCTGCTTCTATCTCGTGATTCCTTGAGAATTTGAGGCCAATTAATGCGCCGACTACTTGTTTAATTGCTTGTTGTTTACCCGCTATCACTTCTAATAAAACCTGAACGCCAAACATTTGTGTCATCTGTCGAGTTGAATGACGCATATCTGCATGTCCCATTTCATGACCTAATACACCAGCCAATTGATCACCAGACTCTAAAAATTTTAATATACCAGTGAAAACATAGATATACCCACCCGGCGTACAAAATGCATTTAGCGTGGAATCATCGTGAATAACACGTATACGCCAAGGAAACTCATTCTTATACTTAAGTTGACCGGAATTTAAAAGTTCGTTTCGAATACCATAAATGTATTGATATACCTTCGCATTCTTGGTGGAATCTAAAATATTATAACCGCTTGTATCACTTTCAATTTGGGACGCAACTTGCGCCCCCAATTTCTTATCATCTTCGATTGAAAATAAATTTACCGATTTTCCCGATTTACAACTGGTGAGAAAAATTAAGGTAATACCAAAAAAATATAGCGCTTTCATCTTATTGAAATACAGTTAAATTAGTACCATCATAGGCTGCAAAAACAATTTTCGGATGTGACTCCTGCCAAAACATATTTCCACTTTTGTCAATGCCAATTGCACCTGCAAAGCCATCAAATTCTGCAAGTTCATTAAAAGACTTACTGAATGCATTATTTATCGTCATCCCATCGGTAACTCTTGTGACTATTTTGGTGGCAACAGCAGCACTGACTATATCTTCTCCAACTCCTGTGCAACTAACTGCGCAATCATCATTAGCATAATTTCCTGCAACGGTTGCAGAATCAGAGATTCTTCCAGGAATTTCAAAGCCTTTACCTCCTGTCGAAGTCGCTGCTGCTAAATTTCCATGAATATCCAAAGCAACGCAACCAACAGTTCCAACACCATTAGCCGCCACTTTTTCTTCGTATTCTCTTCTTCTTTGGGGAATTTCCGTTGAAAATTTTGTGGCACCATGCCCATAGGCAAAGGCATTGGCACCTTCACCTCCCAATACACGATCGTCCACATTTTGGAGTAGGTTTGCTATGTAGATTGGATTTTTAACTTCTTGAATATTAATAACACCACTGAATTTTTTTGATTTCCCATCCATAAGCGAAGCACTCATTCGAATTACCCCATCTCGTTGAATTTGCGAACCAATTCCTGCATTGAATAAAGTATCATCTTCTAATAACTTGACAGCATAAACAACTGTTTCTTTGGCAGTATGCGATCGCAAATAATCATGTGCTGTTGTTATTATACGTTCCATTGCCTGTTGTTTGGCAATTTTTGTTTCCGTGGATTGAGAGGACTCGCTAAAAAAACCTCCATGTATGAGTAACTTCATCAGGCTTTGGCTTTGCTATGAATGGTGAATTTATGTTCGTTTAATTGGTAATTATCTCCTATACTCATAACATGCATGATTAGATTTTTAATACTAATAGGCTCCCCTAAATCGACATCCGTTATGTTTGTGTCTGCAATTTGACGTCCGTCCACCAGAATTACAAGACCAGAACCAAGAGCTTCCATTAAATTGCCGTTAGTAATTAGAAGACCTGTATCCTCCCCTAGACCTATTCCTAACATTTTCGGATTGCTGACGACAGCTTGACACAACCTGCCAATTCTTCCTCTTTGAACGAAATGTGTATCGATGATTACATGATCAATTAATCCTAATCCTCCAGTTATTTTTACTTCTCCTTTAAGAAGGGCTTCTTGACTTGAACCTTGATATATCATTGATTTAGACGCCGAATGGGCTCCTGCCGAAGTTCCAACATAAATAAAATCTTCTTCGTGGTATTTTTGAATAATTAAATCGTGCATCGGGGTTCCGCCAATAATAGAGGTTAGTCGCAATTGATCTCCTCCTGTGAAGAAAATCACATCGGCTTTTTTCACTCTTTCTACTACCTCATCCTCTAAGGCCTCTTCGCGTTTACTAATTTTCAATACATGAACATTGTCAGCACCCAAAAAGGCAAATGCTTTCGCATATTCAGCGCCAACCTTATCTGGAATTTTTGAAGCGGTAGGAACAATTTCTATTCTGGAATTTAACCCGTTTTTCGACTCATCGATAATTCTTTTCAAAATACCTTTTTCGAAAAAATTCAGGTTTTTTTCGACTTGATCTTCAAAATTACTTTCTGTAAAACTACCTTTGTCAACAGCCCCCCCAATGATAATTAGCTTTCCTTTTGGTGTCATAAAACAAAAATAAAATTTTTTAATGTCTAAACAGGAAATCTCAATTTGTACTTTTCAACAAATTTCGACTTAAGTTATTTGCAAACGGCTGTTGATTACTATTGCCTGATATTCATCTTACTGAAAGCTTAATTCCTACTTTTGGCGTAATAGAAATTAGAATGTTGGTTAATATTATTAATAAAAGCAAGCATGAATTGCCTCGATATGAGACAATTGGTTCGTCTGGAATGGACGTTCGAGCAAATTTAGATGTCCCAATTGAAATTGAGCCATTAGGCAGAGCATTGGTGAAGACAGGGTTGTTTTTAGAGATGTCACACGGATTAGAGTGCCAAGTAAGACCGCGAAGTGGCTTAGCCTTGAAAAAAGGCATTACCATATTGAATACACCCGGAACTATTGATGCTGATTACAGAGGAGAAGTTGGGGTGATTTTAGTGAATTTATCAAACGAAACTTTTTGTGTTGAGGATGGTGAACGCATCGCTCAGTTGGTGTTTTGCAAAATTGAGCAAATAGAATTAAAACAAGTGAATGTACTGTCTGAAACAGATCGCGGAAGCGGAGGTTTTGGAAGTACAGGTGTAAATTAAAATAAAAAAACTATGAATATTATTGTGCCGATGGCCGGAAGAGGCAGTCGCTTAAGACCTCACACATTGACTGTTCCCAAACCACTTGTGCCGGTTGGAGGGAAACCTATCGTATATAGACTTGTCGAAGATATCGCACAAGTATGTCCTGAAAAAATTAACGAAATCGCTTTTGTAATTGGAGACTTTGGTGATGATGTAGAAAGAGAACTATTGGAGGTTGCAGAAAGTCTCGGGGCAAAAGGTTCCATTCATTATCAAGACAAACCTCTTGGAACAGCACATGCCGTGATGTGTGCAGCTGAAAAATTAGTTGGACCAACTGTTGTAGCTTTTGCAGATACTCTTTTCAAAGCAGATTTTAAAATTAATCCTGAAGACGAAGGTATACTTTGGGTAAAACAAATAGAAGATCCAAGTGCATTTGGGGTTATTAAAATGAATGAAAATGGAGAAATCATTGATTTTGTGGAGAAACCAAAAGAATTTGTATCAGATCTTGCCATGATTGGAATTTACTATTTCAAGGATGGGGCTCGATTAAGAAAGGAACTTCAGTACCTTATAGATCATAATGTTATTAAAGGTGGCGAATATCAATTACCTGATGCACTAAGAAGAATGACTGAAGACGGTTGCATTTTCAAACCAGGTGAAGTAATGGAGTGGATGGATTGCGGTAACAAAGAAGTGACGGTCCATACAAATCAACGTGTATTGGAACACGATTGGGCAGCTCACAAAGGACTAGTTCATCCATCCGTAAAAGTGCAAGATGCGGTAATCATTCCCCCTTGTTACATTGGTGAGAATGTAATTATTTCCAATTCTGTCGTAGGCCCACACGTTTCCATTGGTTCGGGAAGTCACATTAGTAACGCTATTCTTAAAAATAGTATTATTCAACACAAGACGGCCATACAAGATGTAATCCTAAAAGATTCAATGATTGGCTCAAATGTTGTAATTCATGGCTCCACCAAAGATGTAAGTCTTGGAGATTATAGCAGTTGTTATGCATAAATTGATCATAGGGTTGATGTTTCTGGGGTTCGCATCATGTGCGACGAAAAATTCAGTTTCTAGGCAAAAACCAAGTGATTATTTCAAGTATTTTCACGAAGGTGTTCGCTTTCAACTAACTGGAGATTATCAAAAAGCCATAGAAGCTTTTGAAAAAAGCCTAAAAGAAGAACCAGATGACGATGCTGCTGCTTATGGCATTGCATTAAGTTTAGAGAAGCAGAATCAAGCTGGGGCAGCCATTGAATTCATGCAAAAGGCCTGCAATGCAGATCCGAAAAATAGTTATTATAAAACTCATCTGGCTAAACTATATCAAACCACAGGAGAATTTCAGAAAGCGGCAGAATTACAAGAATCACTAATCGCTTTTTTTCCTGGAAATGAGCAATTGTACTTTGATGCAGCAATGAATTATGCGAGTGCTAAAAATGCCAAGAAAGCACTAAAAATATTAAACAAGCTCGGAAATAAATATGGCAATTCTTCAGATTTAGTATTGTACCAGTATAATATTTTATTGAAGGCAGATCCAAACTCCGCAAAAGGTATCGAACTGCTCGAAAAAGCCAATAGCGAATTCCCTAATGACCCAGGAATTTTATCTTACCTCATCGACCATTATATGGCGCGTGGTAATTATACAAAAGGAACCGAATTACTAGAAAAATTGGTGGCAGCAGATCCATCAAATGCATTGGCAAATTTGTTGCTTGGTGATCTTTCTTTAGAGGCGGGAAAAAAAGAACTTGCATTTTCCTATTATAAGCAAGCCATAAAAGGAGAAGGTTTAAGCGCAAAAACCATAACTGAGACCTTTATAAAGATGAAAGAAACTTGGTTGACGGATAAAGAAATTGGAACATTAATGGCCAATTGTGAAGGTGATTTTCCCAAAGACCCCCTTATATATTCTTTGCTTGGAGATTTTCACTATGCAAAAAAAGATATTGCCGCTACTATCAATTATTATAAAAAAGCGGTCGAACTTAATCCGGACTTAAATGCCATCTGGAATGAATTATTGCTACTTGAATTCGAAACAGAAGATTGGGAAGCTTTAAAAATTGACGCAAGAAAGGTAATAGAACTTTATCCTTTGTCCCCTATTGGTTTTTACATGACAGGTACCGCGTTAAATAGATCAGGAGAATATGTTTTTGCCAAAACCATTCTTGAAGAGGGTCTTTTTCTAATTGTTAATGACGATCAATTAAAAGGTGAATTCAAAGCACAACTTGGAGAGGCAGCATTCGGAACATCTGACAACAAAACAGGAGTAAACTTATTTGAAGAAGCATTGAAATTAGCTCCAAACAACAATTATATTTTGAACCGATATTTCACAAGTGCTCTATTTAAATTAAAAGATCTTAAAAAAGCACGCGAACTTCATGAATTAATTATCAAGTCTGAAACCAATGAAAATCGCAAGAAATTAAGACTGGCGCAAATAAGTTTCATTGAAAAAAAATACCAAGAGGCTCTAACTTTGACCCAAAGTATCGATTTATCCTATTTGAATTATCGGGATGTACTAGAGCTTCAGGGTGATTTGTTTTTCTTTCTAAATAAAAAAGAAGATGCCATTAAACAATGGAATCAAGCAAAATCTAACGGAAAGAAGTCTATCATTTTAGATCAAAAAACAACCACAGGAAAGTACCATGAGCCCTTATAAATATTGTTTCTTTTTACTTTTTACGTTCTTGTGGATGGGTTGTGCAAAAAAAACAACACAACACGTGATCTCAACAGAGAAGTTACCAAAAATTAAAGACAAAGAGTTGATCGCTGTTTTAGATAGCCTTCACCAAATAAAGGTGAAAACATTTTACACTAAATTATCTGTTGACTATAAAGACACTACAAGGGATGTGTCCTTCAAGACTTCAATTAAAAATGTAACGGATAGTGCAGTGAACGCTATAATTACTTATGCACGAATTCCAATTATAACTACTATGGTCACTACCGACTCTGTTCTCGTGGTAAATAAGAATGATAAATGCTTCACTAAGGCATCGTTGAGTTACATCAAAGAGAATTTTGGAATTGACTTCAACTATGGAAACATTGAGGAATTAATTTTAGGAAGACCGATCGATTACTCAGAAGAACAAAAATATTTTGTTTTAAACAATCCTTATCAATATGTTATTTCTTCACATCGTAAAAAGGACCGAAGACGGCTTGAAAGAAAGGCCAAAGAAGATATACTGATTTTTTATACTTTGAACGATCAAGCAACACAAATTCAATCAATGTCTGTTGAGAGTCCTAGTGATTCAACTAACATAATCATAGATTATTTCTCTTGGCAAAACATTAACGGAATTCAAATACCGAAGGAGGTTCTCATTTATATTGATGCTCCCAAAAATAAAATCAGTATTCGATTGGAATATGAGAAAGTTGAGATAAACGAACCTCAAGAATTAATCATTATAATACCGGAAAGCTATGAAAAATGCGATTAGTATACTACTGCTTTTTGTCATTACTTCAACCTATGCCCAATCGGCAAAAGAGAAGCTTCAAAAAGAACAGCAAAAATTAGAGAAGAAAATATCCAACACTAAAAAGTTGCTAGCAAAAATAAAAAACAACACTCAAGCATCATTGAATGAAATCAAATTGATCGACAATCAGATTAAAAGTAGAGAATCACTTGTTCGCTTATTCGATAATCAAGTACGAATCGCGGAAGTGAAAATGACGGAAAAAAAAGCTGAAATCACAGAGCTGGAAAAGCGACTAAAGTTATTGGTTCGCCAATATCGTAAAATGTTACTTTATGCCTATAAAAACAGAAGTAATCATTCCAAAGCTATGTATATATTATCCTCGGGATCCTATAATGAAGCGCTTCAGCGAAATCGCTACCTAAAGAAAATTGCGGCTATACAAAAAAGACAAGTAGCTTTAATAAACCAACATCAAACGCTTATTGGAAAAGAGTTAAAGGATATTTCTTCAGAGAAAGAGTCAAAGCTTTTAGCCATGGAACAGAAAAAAATAGAACGTGATCAGATCGAAAAAGATAAGTCGTTAAAGCAACAATCATTTGAAAAATTGAAGATTGAAGAACAACAATTATCTGCGCAACTTCAAGAAGATGAGCGGAAAAAACAAGACTTAAAGCGTAAAGTAGATGCAGTAATGCGGGAAGAAATAAATAAGGCAAAACAAAAAGAAATAGAGCGTGAGAAGGAGAAAATACGAAAAATTGAAGCGGAAAAGAACAAGACAGCGAACAAAAATTCTACCAATAAAAACACGAATAATTCAGCAAATAACAATGCAAAAAACACTTCGAATGATGTCGCTTCAACGAGCAACAAAGTTGTGTACTCGGAAAGCTCTGAGGGTTCAGCTGTTGGAAAAAGTTTTGCAAACAACAAAGGACGTCTACCTTGGCCTGTTGACAACGGACAAATCACAGAACGCTACGGAAGAAATGCGCATCCTACCTTACCTGGAGTTTCAACCGTAAATAATGGAGTAGACATTACGTGTTCAAAAGGTTCACGTGTTCGCTCCGTTTTTGAAGGAGAGGTAAGCAGTGTGTTTTCCATACCCGGCTCTGGTAAAGTAGTAATCATTAAACATGGAGGATATATGACTGTTTACAGCAATCTTCAGGATGTTTATGTCAGCCAAGGAAGTAAAGTTAGCTTGAAACAAGCAATTGGTTCGCTCGTAAATGAGGGTGGTGTTTCCATTAGTCATTTCGAAGTACATTTGATTTCTAATGGTGTTCCGCAAACACTTAATCCATCACTCTGGCTTGGAGGCAAGTAGGTTTTCCTTCAATTGAAAAGACATCGCAATTAGCATAGCAGACATTCCCCAAATTGGAACGGCAGCTTTGTCTGTATCCAAATAATTGTTTAAGAATGCGTGCGAAAAGTAAGTAGTAAAGGAGAATAGAAAAGTCATTAATAGGATTCTATTGGCTTTATCCTCAATTGGCCATTTGTAAATCAATTGAATATTTACAATAAAAATTGTTAGCACCAAGATTAGAAAAAGCAAGGCTCCTGGTAATCCCATTTCACTTAAGGCCCCAAGGTATTCACTATGAGCATTTCCTAAATTGCCAAAATTCGTAGAGATAATGGTCAAATTCTCTGGGTCTTGAAATCTTGCATATTCGAACATATACGTACCCGGACCAAACCCCACAAGAGGACGTTCTTTAAACATGGAAATGGCACAATCCCATCTATTAATTCGCTCAAGATTAGAGGCATCCGTGCTTACGTTTGTGGCACTTTGAAGACGTTCGTCAATGTTTTCTGTGGTATGTTCTTTTTTATTTCGTTCTAATTCCATCTGAATTATACTCCAATTCATAACAACAATTACTACTGTACTAATCAATGCTGCTCCCAATAGGTATAGTTTAACACGGAAAAAGACGAGTAAACACAAAAGGATGGCAGCGAAAACGCTTAACCAAGCAGCTCTAGTGTAAGAGAAGATTAGTCCTAAAACTATTATGATGAATAAAAAAATCAAAGTAACACGTAGTAATAGATTTCTTTTTTCTAAATAGTATAGTCCCACAGCAAAAGGCAACATAAGGGCTACGATAGCACCATAAATGGTATGATCTTTAAAAAAAGGAAACATTACCCAATGAGCTGGTTTTTCTCCAAACTGATATTTGGCATGATGCAACAAAGTATAAAGAATAGTTATACTCGTTGCGATGGTAAACAACCACAGAAATAGTTTCTTTTTTTTGATATCCGTTAAGAAATAAGGCCCAAAAAACAACATCGGAATAATGATCCAAAGCCTAGCAAGCAAGTACTTTAATGAAATTAATATGGAAGATGAGGTCAAGCAAGTGAAGAACATCCACATCAAGTAAGCATAGCTTACCAACATTATAGGATGTTTCAAATAAGCATTATTTAAAAAAGGCTTGTAAAATTGCAACGCGATAAGAAAAACCATCAACCCAAATAAAAGTGGTTCACTCGGTATGAATAATCCAAAACTTTCAGAAAACTCTTCAATATTTATAGAGAGTGGGGTAAAAAAAGCAATGGATAAAAATATTTTGTCAGTTTCAAAAATGGCAAAATACATGAGCATTAAACCAACCGGGAAAAGAGTTAACCAATATAAATCATTCAAAATTAAAAATGAGAACCCGATTAATATGAGTCCAATAGGCAGAATATAGGGTAATAAGTATTTATTGAGAAACACTAATTCAAAGCCTTTAATTCTTGTATTTTATCTCGAATTAATAAAAAGAATACTCCCAAAACAAATCCTCCAAATGTTGCAACCAGCACTATTATCATTCTTTTTGGCTTTTCTTTTTTATCGGCAACTACGGCTTTTTCTACAACGAATTTGTGATTGAATTGAGCATTCGCATCAGACTCTGCTTGCTCGTAAGCAACTTTAAATGTCTCAATATTAATAATCATTTCATTTCGCTTATGTTCTAATGCGTCGAATAAAGAACCAAATTTCATATTGGCCTCAATTTGCGCCTTTATTTCTCTTTTTTCTTCTGGACTTTTTGAATCCACTAATGCTTGAAATAAATTAGAACGAACATCGGTCGAAACAACACCAAGTTTGGTTAAACTATCTAAACGATTTATTACAGAATCCTTATCTTTTTCTAGTTGCTTCATTTTTCGAATGTTGATTTCAAACGCAGGACGCGTCCTTTCACGAATCATTTCATTCTTTACGGTATCAATCAAATCTACAATGTCATTTGCCATTTTTGCTGCAAGCTCTGGGTCTCTGTCTAAAACATCTATTTGAATCGATCCGAATTTTGTGCGGGTAAAGTAGAAATGATCGTTATATTCCTCATTCAATTTGAAGTTCTTATTTTCATCATTAGGATCGATTTCGTAATGATTTAATAAATCGTATTTAGCAATAATTTTGTCCTTTATACGAGAAGAGGATAATATTTGAACCAATTGTTCGGCTTGCTCTTCTTCACCAAAATCCATCGATCCAGCTTTCACATTTCGTTGCTCCGAAAAAGAAACGTTACTTGAAGCTGTTGGAAATACCACAGCTGTAGACAAATAAAGGGGAGTCAACAACAATGAAACCACGACCGAAACAACAAAAGCTACACCGGTAATAATTACAAGAACTTTTCTATTCTTCCACAAAAACGCCAATAAGGCAGACCTTTCTTTAGATAATTCAGACATATTTGAATTTGATTGCACGAAGTTATGACTTTTATTTTGCTTCTTTAAATAACTGCAGAATAGCTTAATTATTTTAATAGCTTTTCTTTAAACATTTCATTTAAGGAATTAATTGAAATGAAAGAAAACAAAAACAAACTAGAAATACCAATTAACAATTGAAAGAAAATCAAGTAGCTATTCTGAGCAAAGCAATAACTAAAAATAAATAATACGAAAATCAAGATTGGATATTTTAGAATCTGTTTCATGGAAATTGGAATTTCAAAACTTTTAATAGCATAAACACATTGCAAAACTGCGGTGAAAAACTGTGTAAAAAAGGTAGTAATTGCAACACCTAATGCTCCATATTTAGGAATCAAAAAGATATTAAGTGTAACATTTAACACTATTCCTAAAATGGAAATCCAGTTTAAAACACGAAGATTTCCACTTGCGGTAAGTAATGTACCAAAGATAAAATTCATACAAATGGCAATAAAACTTAATATTAACCATTTAAAAGGATCGATTGCTTGTTGATAATTTTCATAGATAAAGGATAAAATAAGTTCGCTGTTGTAGATACATATGAAGGCAATTAGTATGGCTGATCCAATCAACAAATCTCCTGCGGATTGAAGTAATGGATATATTGACGATCGCTTTTGAGATAAAAATCTTGAAAACATGGGGAATAACAGTCCGGCGAAAATCATCCCAAACATATAAAAGGCATCTAATAATCGATAACCTTGAGCATAAATGCCCGCCTGTTCCGCACCATTATGATGAAGACGCTCAAGTAAAACACTATCTAACCTTGAATAAACCAGCATTAATACTATTAATGTAGCAAAGGGAAGGCTTCTTTTTAAAATGGCCCAAGACAACCTTAAATTAACTGAAAAAATGGGCTTGTCAACGTATTTAACAAAAAGCATATAACCCACTACAAAGGAGACTATATAGGTAAAGAACTGAATCCAAACGAAGGTTTCAATGGAGAGTGTTCCTTCAAAATAAAAAAGATAGTAAGCTCCTACTATAATTAATAAGAACCTATCGAGAATGGATAATAGTGCATCCAATCTAAAATAGTGAAATCCGGCAAAATGACTTCTTAAATAAGCAATACACAGAATAATAAATTGATTAATGCCTAATAAACATAAAATAGTCAAGGCTCTTTGCTCATAGCCAATAAAAAGCCCACATATTAAAAGAACAACTAAATAAAAAAGAAAAAGTAAAATACGAAAGATAAAAACAGAACCAAATAAACGTTTTGCTTTGTGAGGTTGTTGCGCAACTCTTCTCGTTGTGTAGTTATTTATTCCAAAATCAAGTAAAATATTAAATAACAAGGAAAAATTTAGTAATGAAAAATAAATACCATATTCTTCATGACCGAGTTCATTTTGAAAACCTGCATCAACTACAAAAAGTGAAACAGGTTTTATGAGTAAATTAACAAGAATCAGTAAAATTAAATTTGAAAAAAACCTGCCCTGCATTCAAGCAAATTTAGTTCTTTACAATTAATTTGAATCCAACACCGTGAATATTCATAATTTCTATGGAAGGATCTTCTTTCAATAATTTTCGCAGTTTTGCGATATACACGTCCATGCTCCGACCATTAAAATAATTATCATCTCCCCAAATTGCTCTTAACGTTGCTTGTCTATCTAGAATTTCACCTTGGTTTTTAGCAAGAAGACTAAGTAAATGATTCTCTTTAGTGGTTAGTTTTTTGTTTCCATCAACCAAGTAAAGTACGCTGAGTTCGGGCGCATATTTAATTTTCCCAATGTACAATGATTCATTAATATCTTTTTTATTTGCTTTCGTTCTTTTTAGAATTGCGTTGATCCGTGCCAATAACTCTTCCATAGAGAAAGGCTTTGTTAAGTAATCATCTGCCCCCATTTCAAATCCCTGCAATTTATCTTCTTTCAAGGATTTTGCAGTTAAAAATAATATTGGGGTTGCTTTATCAATTTCTCGAATCTCTTTTGCTAATGTAAAGCCATCCATTTCAGGCATCATGACATCTAACAATAAGAAATCAAATTGCGTTTTATTCCCATTAAATTTTTCATAGGCAACTTTTCCAGTTCTTGCCAATACAACATTGAAACCCTTGCTTTGCAAATAGGAATGTAATAACATACCTAAATTCTCATCGTCTTCAGCTAATAAGATGTTTAATTTTTCCTGCATTTTTTGATGTGTTGAAAATTACTTTAAATGTTGTGCCTTCTCCATATTTTGTCTTAACCTCTATGTTCCATCCGTAGGTGTCGCATATTGATTTAACGTAACTCAGTCCTAGGCCAAATCCTTTCACATTATGTACGTTACCCATTGGTACACGAAATAACTTATCAAAAATTTTTGGCACATACTCTTTTTGAATACCAATACCTCTGTCTGAAACGGAAAATGATACCTCTTTATTATCATTTATAATAGCAATTTCGATATTTGGCTCCTCCATACTATATTTTACAGCATTATCAAGAATGTTTGCTACAAGATTAGTAAGGTGAATTCTATCTGATTTTATAATACACGGAGAATGGGACTCTACCATTTTTATGTTTCCCCCAAGTGGGTGAATTCTAAACTGAATATTGTTGGATAAATCTTTTACCACTTCCGATAAATTTACTTCAGTGATATTAGCTTTGATTTCACCTTTATCCACAACAGCAGATTGTAAAATGCTTTCTACCAACAACTCAAGACGTTTGTTTTCTGTTTTTATCATATTAAAATATGGAGCAAAATATTGATTTTCATGCCGATCACCGACAACATCTTTATCCGAAGCTGCTTCACAAGCTAACGCGATTGTAGAGATAGGAGTTTTAAATTCATGAGTCATATTAGAAATAAAATCTGATTTTAATTCCGATAATTTTTTTTGATCTAGTATTGTTCGAAACATGATGACTAATACCACTATAATAATTACCACCAAAAGACCCGTAACTATAAATGAATTCTTCATCTCCTTGTAAATGAATTGTTGTTTCTTAGGGAAGTACACATATAGAAACAAGTCCTCATCTAGAGAATTACTAGGAAATAAATTCACTTGAATACAAGTTGAACTATCTAAACCAGTATTGTATCCTTGAACAGAGGAATTAAAATTGATTGGTTTCTTGCTTTGGTCACACACCATAAACTCATATTCTTTAGGCAAATCTTCCTTTTCCAATTCGAAACTGATGATGGAGTCTAAATAGTAAGGTTCAATGCGCATCGAAGGATTTTCATAAATATTATCTCTGAATGCTTGAATCATCATGTCATTGATGAATTTTGCTTTAGTAAAAATCTGCTGAAGTACTTTTTGATTCAGTTCAATGGCAATTTTTGATGTGTCTTCTCTATTACCCATCAAGTCTTTTATTTCGCGAACATCTCTTATTAATACCCGTTGTTGAGCAGAAATTCCTGAAAGAGAATCGTAAGCATCACCTTTTAAGACCAAGTATTTCTCCTCTACTCCATTTATATTTACCGTTGTATCTCTTATTGAAATTGTTTCCTGAGCTGATAATATCTCCTTGAATTCTTCTTTAAGAATTTCTCGGTATTGACCACTAAAATCTCTGTTTACTATTTGTAAATAACGACGTAAATCTTCTGCTTTTTCATGATGGTATGCTACTCTTCTTAAGCAATTTACAGCATGTTCTTGAAATTGAATTGCCTTGCGATCATATAACTGTATCATTTGAAATGATTGAATGATCACAAGACTCAATAATGAAAGAATTAATAAAATGGTCAAACCATTAGGTTTAATCCTTTTAAAAACACTTTTTCTCATCTTGTATCAAATATAAATAATCGCTTAAATATTCCCAATCATATCAAAGTTAATATTATAAAAATACCAATACAAAAAAAGTCGCCCCTTTCGAGGCGACTTTTGTATGAAAAGGTTTCCCTTTAATTT
>CAZLHR010000029.1:0-32541 GCA_964559685.1 uncultured Lishizhenia sp. | reverse complement strand
TGGTAGGTATCGACACCAACTTCTTCTAAATCGTTATGTTTTCCTGATACACGTAAACATTTTTGAGAATTAGCAACGCGTCGGTCTTTTGGTGCTTGATATCCTAAAAAGTAGTCTTTAAATTGATTCATCCCGGCATTGGTAAACATTAACGTGGGATCATTTTTGACCACCATTGGAGCTGAAGGAACAATCTTATGACCTTTACTTTCAAAGAAATCGAAAAATTGTTGGCGAATTTGAGAAACCGTCATGAACTATATTTAATTAGCAAATTTAGGAATTTTGAGGAAGAAAAAGGAGATTTCATCATTAGCTGCCTCAGGAAATGCATCATGATTGAATTTAATTGAAAACTAAAAAACTAACTTTACACCTTTAATAATTTTCAAATGCAGTTTATCGACGAACAACTTGATGCCTACGCTTGTGCTCATACCTCACCAGAAAGTGAGTTACTTCGGAAAATTAATAGGGAAACACATCTGGAAGTCTTGCAACCACGAATGCTAAGTGGTCATTTTCAAGGTAGATTTTTAAGCATGCTTTCAAAAATGATTCAGCCTCATAGAATCTTGGAGATAGGCACCTATACTGGGTATAGTGCATTGTGCCTTGCAGAGGGCTTAGCATCAGATGGCAAAATCGTAACTATTGATATCAATGAGGAATTAGCACCAAAAGTTAAAGGCTATTTTAAGGAATCTGGTTTCTCTAGACAAATTGAATTTATTACAGGTGATGCTCTAAAGGTTATACCGGAACTCGACGAAAATTGGGATTTGGTTTTTATTGATGCCGATAAGCAAAATTATTTGGCTTATTATCACTTGGTCTTTCCATACGTTCCCACCGGCGGATACATCATTGCAGATAACGTGTTGTGGTCAGGAAAAGTTATTCAACATTATAAAAATGATAAGGATACTGTTCTAATAAGAGAATTTAACGACTTTATACGGAATGATCAGCGTATTGAGTGTGTCATGTTACCAATCCGAGATGGTTTAACAGTAGTAAGGAAAAAATGAAAGTAGAATTAAGAGAAACGAATGATGGTTCTCATACCTTATTTATTCCAGAATTAAACGAAAATTACCATTCACATCATGGTGCTATTCAAGAAGCACGTCATGTTTTTATAAATCAAGGATTAAATCCTAAATTAAATGAAATATATCCGATAAATATACTAGAGGTAGGGTGGGGGACAGGATTGAATTGCTTATTATCATGTCTTTTCTCTGAGAACAATTCAATAAGATACACAGGTATAGAAGCTTTTCCAATAGAGCAATCCTTACACGAAGCACTGAATTACGTATTACATTTAGAAAATTCTTCCGAACTATATAAGTGGCTTATCACGGCTACTTGGGGAAAAGTAGAAAAAATTACTGAAGAATTTACTTTAAAAAAAATACACGCTAAAATCCAAGAGTGGGAAACAGAAGATAAATTTGATTTAATTTACTACGATGCTTTTGGTCCAAGGGCACAAGAAGAAATGTGGAGAAAGGATACCTTAGAAAAGGTAATTTTAATGTTGAAAAAAGACGGAATTTTTGTTACATATTGTGCGAAAGGACAACTTAAAAGAGACTTAAAAGACCTTGGTTGTATTGTAGAAACCTTACCTGGCCCACCAGGAAAGCGCGAAATGACAAGGGCAAGAAAAAATTAACACTTTTTCTAACTATTTTACTTGCTATTTTAAAATTATGATTTACCTTTGTAACGAAAATTACATTTCATAGTTGTAGTTTTTGAGTTTTATAGTTTTAGCATGGTTTAGCAGAAAGAGGAACAAGTTACGGTTTGTTCCTCTTTTTGTTTATTTCAACATTTCCTTCAACTCACTCAGGATTAAAGCGGTAGCCCCCCATACTTGACATTCTCTAAAAATAAAGGCAGGAATATCAATTAATCCTATCTTTTCAAGATTTATTTTCCCTATATTATCTTCATTAATTAATTCATCTAATGAGATTTCGATGACTTCGGCTACTTCGTGATTTTTTGACATGTAGGGCTTTTGATTATGCCAGAATACAAAAGGATGTACTAAGAAATTCGAAACAGGAATATAAACTGCAGTGAGTTCACAAATAAATTCTCCATTGTCCATTGAAATACTCAATTCCTCAAAGCTCTCTCTTTTAGCTGTTTGTTCTAAATTTGAATCTGAATTATCTTTTTTACCTCCTGGAAATGCAATTTGACCAGAGTGATATCCATTGTAGTTTGGCCGCTTGATTAAGACAAAAAAAACGCTCTCCTTTTCAGGGTAAAGATGAATCCCAACAGCCGATAACTTTTTGTCATTTATGTTCTCTACGGATTTATTTTTAATTCGATCAGGATAAAAATGAATATGGGCTAGCTCACCCGGAAGCTCACTTTGAAGTCTAGTGATGAGGTTATTTCTATTCCACATACTTTAAAGATACATTTATTTATAAAAAGAGTTTTATTTAAAATATATTTTGAACATGTGTTAAAAAAAATAGGGGGTAATGCGATAAAAAAGTATAAAAAATAGAATAGACCCCTAAAAAATAAATACTTTTGTAAAAAAAATACTAAAATGGCAACAAAAAGGTTAGAAGCGTATCTAGATGTACTACATCGCGAACCAAAACACATTGATTATAATGGAAAACTTTCAGATTTATTCGGTAAAAATGTTTTTCATGCGGAACAAATGCGAGAGTATTTGCCGTCTGACACATACAAATTGATGATGGATTGCATGACAAATGGAACGCGATTAGAAAGAAAAATAGCAGATCAAGTTGCTTCAGCCATGAAAGATTGGGCGATTTCTAATGGCGCTACACATTACACCCATTGGTTTCAACCATTAACCGGTGCCACAGCAGAAAAACATGATGCATTTTTTAAGCCAGTTGGTCCCGGTAGAGCGATTGAGCGATTTGATGGAGATATGTTGGTGCAACAAGAGCCAGATGCTTCTTCATTTCCAAATGGTGGAATTCGAAATACATTTGAAGCAAGAGGTTATACGGCTTGGGATCCGTCTTCTCCGGCTTTCGTTATCGGTAAAACTCTATGTATTCCAACAATATTTATTTCGTATACGGGTGAATCGCTTGATTATAAAATGCCATTATTAAAAGCCTTACACGCTGTAGATCAAGCGGCTGTTGAGGTTTGCCAATATTTCGATAAAAATGTAAATAAGGTAAATGCTACCTTGGGTTGGGAACAAGAATACTTCTTAATCGATTCTGCTTTGTTCAATGCGCGTCCAGATCTTATGTTAACAGGTCGAGCGTTGTTTGGACATGCTCCCGCTAAAGGTCAACAATTAGAGGATCATTATTTTGGTTCAATTCCAGAAAGAGTTACTGCCTATATGCGCGAGTTTGAAACGGAGGCATTGTTGCTTGGTATTCCCGTGACAACGCGACATAACGAAGTTGCCCCTAATCAATTCGAATGCGCTCCAATATTTGAAGAGTGTAATTTGGCCAACGATCATAATTTATTGTTAATGGACTTAATGGAGAAAATAGCTAGAAAACATAATTTTAGGGTATTACTTCATGAGAAACCATTCGCAGGTGTAAACGGATCAGGAAAACACAACAATTGGTCTTTGAGCACCAATACTGGAGTAAATTTACTTGCACCAGGAAAAAATCCTAAAACTAATTTACAATTTTTGACCTTTTTTGTCAACACAATTAAAGCAATTCACGACAATGCAGATTTACTTCGCGCTTGTATTGCCTCTGCTGGCAATGACCATCGGTTAGGAGCAAATGAGGCACCTCCAGCAATTATCTCAGCTTTCATAGGTACACAATTATCATCCGTACTTGATGACCTAGAAAAAAACATAAAGGCAGGGAAAATGACACCGCAGGATAAAACTGAATTGAAATTAAATATTGGTAAAATTCCACAAATCATGTTGGATAATACCGATAGAAATAGAACATCTCCATTTGCCTTCACTGGAAATAAATTCGAATTTCGAGCAGTTGGTTCATCTGCAAATTGTGGATCTGCTATGATTGTTTTAAATACAATTATGGCTAAACAGCTTAAAGAATTTAAGAAGTCGGTTGATAAGAGAATTGAAAAAGGTGAAAGCAAAGACGAAGCGATTTTAAAAGAACTTCAAGTAATGATTAAAGAATCTAAAAAGATTAGATTTGAAGGAAATGGTTATGGCGACGAATGGGTAAAAGATGCAGAAAAAAGAGGATTAGCAAACCTCAAAGATACTCCTCGAGCGTTGAAGGTTTGGCACGATAAAAAAGTGGAAAAACTATTCGCTGAAATGAACGTTTTATCACCAAGAGAACTAGAGGCAAGACGTGAAATAGAATTTGAAAATTATGTACTTAAAATTCAAATTGAATCTCGTTTAATGGGAGATATTACTCAAAATTATTTTACACCTGCCGCAGTTGAATATCAAAACAAGCTTATCCAAAATGTTCAAGGATTGTTGCAAATTTTAGGTGAAAAGAACGGAAGAATTGCAGCCAAGGCTCAAATTGAAATAATTGAACGAATCTCCTTGCATTTAAATAAGATGAGAGTTGCAGCAGAGAAAATGTTAGAACAGCGAAAAGTTGCCAATAAAATTGAACATGCAGAGGAAAAGGCAATGGCTTATTGCGATAACGTTAAATCATATTTTGATGAGATTAGATATCACGCCGACAAGCTTGAACTTCTTGTTGAAGATGAATTGTGGCCTTTACCTAAATTTAGAGAATTATTGTTTACAAGATAGTTGTAGCCTACAACTACAAGAAGTCGTGCAACTGCAGCTACAAGTTTAACGGCTTTTTCTTATATAAATAAACTGAATAGCTTCAGTATTCCTGAATAGAAACCATTTGGCTTTTCAATTGTGATTGTTGTCTTACCCTCAAAATCATTGGAATTTTCATATTTAATCCTTTGTATAGATGATAATAAACGTTGAAGCTCTCTTTTACCAGGAATGGCATCTATAATGTATTGATAATACCCTGTGTTTTCAAAGTTCAAGATCGCATTCAAAGAACCACCGAAATACTTAGTTGAAACATACAATTCTTTAATTTTAGGTGGTGTCGAAGAAAAGGATAAGGCAAATGTTTTAGGCGAAAGAGCATGACAATAGAGCGAAATGTTATTAGAGAAAATTAATTGATGGTCTCTAATTTCAAGAGACCCTGAATTGATTATTCTTGAAACATTGGAAAGTACAGTTGAAATCAAAACAGGGTTGCTAAATGAAAGAATCAAGTACCCTTTCGGAATTCCGGGTAAAGAATTGTCATCGATAAATTTAAATCCAGAGTAAGAAGCACTTATATAATCAATGGAGGTAATAAACGATTGAAGAGATGTGTCAATTTTTCCGAGCCATTTCTTTTCTGTAGGAGTTGGTTGCCAACTGAACTCTATTCCATTTCCGTCCGGAATAAATCGAGGAGAAATCTTAGTTTTATATAATGCTGAAAAGATGGAAATTTCACTTTCTTCATGATTTACAATGTGGGTACCCATATGAGATCCTTTTTCAAATTCGAATATTAGTAGTTCTCCCGGATTTTTTATTTCGAGTTCAAATTGAAATTGATGCTTCAAAAAACGAGAAACATTAGTTTTTTCTTTTAAAGATTGAATAGGGACATAGCCGTAATTTTCTATCACATATGCAAGTCTGTTCATTTCCTTCGTAAAATTCTGAAATTTAGTATAATCAATAACTTTGAATCTCAAAAAAACAATCGGTTGGTCATCAATATCGCAAACAAGTAACTCAATTGGCGCTTGAATATCTACCCCCATGTCCAGCCAAGGAGAAGAATCATCTTTTTGTCTATCAATTTTTTCTTTTAACCGAGTAAAAAATACTTGGTCTCTCACATCAAAAAGAGCAACAGTAGACAGCTCTTTTAAAAAACCAAACGCTTCAAATCGAATATAATAGGTAGTCGAAGAAGGTAACTCAGTCGATAAAGTATTTTTAGATTGATTTTCAGTAATCGAACTTCTTACAACAAAAATCAACGCAATAATACTTAGTAAAATTGCGACGGCAATAATTTCGCGTATTTTCTTCATTTAAAGTAAAATTAATTGATTCTTCTATTTTACCTTTACATTATGAAAAAAATAGCTCAATTCGTTTTTCGGATATTTGGATGGAAGATTGATAAAAACTATCCTAAAGAAGTTAAAAAATGTGTAATCGTTGTTGGTCCTCATACTTCGAATTGGGATTTTGTTTTTGGAAAATTGGCTTTCATTTACTACGGAATAAAAGGTAAGTTTTTAATTAAAAAAGAAGCCTTTTTTTTTCCTTTTGGATATTTATTGAAGGCGATGGGGGGAGTTCCAGTGGATCGAAAACAACGCAGTAAAATAACAGAAACAGCAGTCAATTTTTTCAAAGAGGAACAAGAATTATATTTGGTATTTACCCCAGAGGGAACGCGTTCCTATAATCCAAATTGGAAAAAAGGATTTTATTTTATTGCTCAAAAGGCGAATGTTCCAATTTACATCTGTTACATGGATTATGAACGAAAAATCGGAGGCTTTCACGGTGAATTTCTGCCCACAGGAGATGTTGATAAAGATATTCAGTCAATTAAGGACATTTTATCTCAGTATAAGGGTAAATTTCCGGAAAAAGGTATTTATTGAGGTTTTTGACCTTTTATCAAATGTGTATTTTTGTCATATCCATATGGACAATGTTTACAGCCACTCTTACAACAATAGCCTCTTTTTAAATGATATTTTTCTGTAAACACTATATAACCTTCTTCTCCAATATAGTAATCTTCACTGTCGAGGTTGCCTCGTTTAGAAAATGATGATAGATCTTCAGACATATACGAATTGGGTCTCGGATAAAATAAAAAATTCTGTTGTTGAAACGCTCAACTTCGACTTTAACAATCATAAATTTGAAATGTTCATTAAAAGAGATGATTTGATTCATCCCATCATTTCCGGTAATAAATTAAGGAAATTAAAATACAATGTAATTGAGGCGGTTAAGAACCAATGTACTCGACTTATCACTTTTGGTGGAGCATATTCTAATCATATTTTTGCCACTGCTTTTCTATGTGTGGAATTTAATATTCCATTAACAGTAATGGTACGAGGAGACGAGTTGAATGAAAAATCAAACAAAATTCTTTCATTTTGCGCAGTAAATGGTATTGAATTAATTTTTCTAAGTAGAGAGAGGTATGTCGAATTGAAGAGAATGAATGGAGTAGAGAATAGGCTTGGCGAGAAATGTTGGGTGATTCCTGAAGGAGGTGCCAATAAAGAAGGAATATGTGGAGTATCTGAAATTATTGATGAAGTGGGCGTTTATGATGGGTATGTAGTTGCTCAAGGTACAACGACCACTAGTCTAGGTATTTACAACTCTATGCCTGATCACGCTACACTTTTCGTTGTTCCAGCACTAAAAAAATTTAATTCCAAAGAGGAAATGAAAAAATTAGACAGCTCCTTAATTTTCAAAAAAGAAATTACTTCAATTTTTTATGAAGAATTAGGTAGATATGCGAGATTGTCAGATACTTTACGAGATTTTCAGAAAATAATTGAAAGCGAAACAACTTATAGATTCGATCCAATATACACTTTAAAAGCTCTGTACGCGTTTTCTAAATTTATTTATTCTAAAAATGAGAATAGTACTTACGATAATAAAGTCCTTTTTATTCATACCGGAGGACTTAATCAAAATTGGTGGGAATAAATTTTATTTCAGATTTTTAATTTTTCCTCTTTTCTTTGTCTTTGAATAAAATTGCGTCTTAAAGAAAACTTCCATTGCTCCAATACTATTGTTTGCACTATTTAAAGAAGAAACCGTAGCGTCAAAAGAAACACCAAATTTGTAACCTGCTAAATTCATACCTAGTGAACCGATTATTGCATCAGACCAACGATAATAAATACCATATGTAATACTTTTACTTTTTCTTAACTTAGTATATCTTGCACCTTCTTCTAATAAGTTATCGATACTTGCCCCAAACACTAAACTTTTATTCGGTCCACTTTGGTAATAAAGCATATTCGGAGAAATTCTCAAATTTTTTCTAATTGTCGCAATATCACCGCTAAAATGAAAAGTGTATAGTTGATAAAGTCGGTCTGATCCAAAAGAAAAATCAATTTTTGGTCGGGTAAGGTGCTTGGTTGAAAATCCACCAGTAAAATAGGATCCATCAATTTCAAATTGGTAATAGATTCCAGCAGCTAAATCAAATGCTGTAAAGTTATTATTCAAGTTTTCACCTGATGTAGCGGAATTGGAATTAAAACCTAATCCAGTCCACTGAGATTCCCAAGTCTGTTTTGAGTTATCAAAACTTTGCATAATTACTCCAGGAGAAAATCCAATTGACATTTTATTCGTTTTGTCAATTTGTAAAGTATAGTTTACCGGAATTGAAACTGATGTATTCATAAAATTACCATCGCCAGTTTGAGAATTATTCGCATTAATTCCAAGTCCAAAATTGTTGTTATTTCCTTGATAATCGGAAATTTTTACTTCTCCAATCAGAGAATTTGTTCGCATGGGTAGCCCTCCTATGGTAAAATATTGAAATCTACAATTTGTAAATAATCTAAAATCACTTTCTTCAGTCGAAACGGCTGCAGGATTCAAAAGGGCATTGGATTGGAACCAATTACTTGATTGTAAATCTTGTTGAGCATTTGATTCAACAATTGTAAGCGCTATAAACAATAATACATATACTAATTTCTTCATCTTTTCTATCTATAAAGAGTAACGTTTCCTTTAATGGATTGAGAAATCCCATTTATTAATTTATAATCAACGACATAAACAAAGGTCGCAGGATTTTCTTTTTTCCCTTTGTAATTACCATCCCATCCTTCATGTGGATCTGTAGTTCGGAATACCAATATTCCATAACTATTGTAAACTTTAAAATCCATTTCTGCAATCGCTCCACCTTCTTTATATCCATTTGTGAAATTATTATCTTCATCCACATTGGTTAAAATTCTCAAATAGTCATTTATGCCGTCATTGTTTGGTGAGAAAGAGTTTGGTACAGCTACTTTAATAGAATCGTTAAATCTAACATTTACCAAGACCGTATCGTATGCAAAGCATCCGTTAACACTGTAACTAACCACATAGAATGTTGTGTAAAATGGTGTGACAGTTAGCGAATCACCATTATTTACCGAGATTTGGTCTGCTTCTACTCCGCTAGGGTACCAAACCATTGTTCCGCCAGCGGGTGTGCCTTCTCCCCATAAATATGCCTCTTGATACATGTAAATAGTTGTGTCAGGTAGTTCTACAAAAACACCTCCTGTTGTATCCGATACTGTACCGTTAACAGTGGGTGTTGCCGTTACAGTAATGGTTTGAGAAGTTGAATTAGAACCAAATGTGTTAGTTGCTGTTAATAAGATGGTGTAAGTTCCGGGATTAGGAAAACAAACTAGACCAGGGTTTTGACCTTGATAACTTGATGGCGTTGCGCCGACACCGAAATCCCATGACCAACTTTGAGCATTAGAGGAGGTAGTGTTTAAGATTTCAATGCATTCCCCCATGCAAATGTTGTTTGTTGAAACAGCAAAGTTTGCGGTAGGTGCTCCATTTTGAGACCAAACTAAACAAGTTGTTAACAATAATGTTAGAAAAGAAAATAATTTCATACCATTTGTCGTTTTTAAAAAATCGTTGTACGAAAGTAGTGAAAAAAGTTTCAATTTAAGAATTCATAGTAATTTAGCAACCAACTTTTTTAATTGTTGGGCCTCTACAACGTCATGTACACGTATTATATTAGCCCCGAACATTACAGAAAAGGTGTTCAAGATACTGGTGCCATTAAGAGCCTCATCAGGGCTTGTTTCTAGTGTTTTGTATATCATTGATTTGCGCGATAAACCGAATAACAAGGGTTTATTGAGTATGTTTAGATATTCCGACTGACGTAATAATTTGAAATTATCCTCCATTGATTTGTTAAATCCAAATCCAGGATCAAGAATAACATCGACTAAATTCTGTTTGGCGAAAAAATCGAGTTTTTCGGAAAAAAAAAGAAGTGAATCGATTAGGATGTTATTTAAAGATGCATCCTTTACTTTGTTTTCTAGTCCTCCCCGATTATATGTTAAAATGTATGCAAGTTTGTTTCTAGCAATATTTGCAATACATAACTCAGAAATTTCGCCGCCACTAATATCGTTAATAATATCTGCACCTTCTTCAATTGCGAAGTGAATGGTTTCTTCAGAAAATGTATCAACAGACACCAATACCGTAGGAAATGTTTTTTTAATCGTTGAAATGGACTCTCCAATTTTTTTTATTTCATCCTTTGTTGAGAACTTAATTGCATTTGGTCTTGTGGAGACAGCTCCTAAATCTATAATTTTTGCTCCATTGTAAATTAAGTTCTCTACATGATTTAGCAGTGAAATGTCTGATTTTCCTGAAAAATGTTGAAAAAAGGAGTCTTCACTTAAGTTTAAAATGGCCATAATCCAAAGTTCATCGAAATTGTAAAGTTTTCCTTTAATATGAATCAAATCAGTTTGCATAAATTCATGTAAATTTGCCCAAATGAATAAAACAGAGCTCGAATATACGAATGTAATTCTTCAATGTAAGTCAGTTTTTGAGAAAAAAACATGGGACTATGGCACATCTTGGCGGATTTTAAGGCCAAGCTCACTTACAGACCAGTTGTTTATTAAAGCTCAACGAATTCGCACTATTCAAGAAACTGGGGAGAATAAGGTAGACGAACCTTTTGAAGATGCGTTCATGGCAATTGTCAACTATTGTGTCATGGCAATTATTCAACTGCGCCTTCCAGCAGAAATTGGAAAAACGGAATTGGATTCTCAGTCGGCTATCGATTGGTATGAAAAGGTAACAACAGAGGCGTTTGAACTCATGAAAGCGAAAAATCATGATTATGGTGAAGCATGGAGGGATATGAGGGTAAGCTCATTAACGGATTTAATTTTAACAAAAGTATTGAGAATTAAGCAGATAGAAGATAATTTAGGCGTTACTTTGGCTAGTGAAGGGGTGGAAGGAAATTACTACGACATGATGAATTATGCTGTTTTTGCCCTGATTCATTTAGAAGAGTTAAAATAACGTTAAATAATTTTTTGACTCAATCATACCTCCTATTTTTGAGTAACTAAATCGTATAACATGGAAAATGTAAAAAAGTATTTACCTTGGGCAGTTAGAATATTGCTATCGGGATTTTTCTTCCTTTCAGCAGCAGCAAAATTATACCCGTCTCCCGTTTTGGCCATAACATCATTTGAAATGAAGCAACTCTTGCCATTAGGTTTCGATGAGTGCTTTGCTCCGTTTTTTTCGAGGTATGTAATTGCAGCAGAAATTGCACTTGGCATAGGATTATTGCAACCACACTTTTTAAAATCGATTGTAATACCTGCTGCAACCCTAATGTTAGGTGTTTTTTCAATTCACCTCGCCATTGAGATAATGAACACAGGTGGAAATTCTGGAAATTGTGGATGTTTTGGCGAATTAATCCCAATGACACCTCTTCAATCAATTTTTAAAAATATTGCATCCATAGGATTATTGATTTATTTGTATTTTCAAGTTAAAGACAAGGAAAAAGGACAAAACAATCCTTGGGTTCTTTCCAGTATTTTTGCCTTTTCCAGTCTTTTTATGTTTGGCCTTACACCTATGGAAAGTTGTAAAAAAGACTCATTCGATAGCACCCAGGTTGTGGTAGTTGAAAATGATAAGCCTGAGGATATCTTAGTCAATCAAATAAAGAAAGACACTGTAATTAAAGGAAAAGACACCAGTATTATTGTTAAAAAATTATACGAACCAAAACCAACTGTTTCTCAATTTGCGGCAGCAATTCCCAATATTGATAAAGGTTTAAAACTATTGTGTTTCTTTTCACCAACTTGTGATCATTGCCAAGGGGCAGGTAAGGATATCGTTTCAGTATTAGAAAAGTCCAATGTGAAACCTAAAGTACATATTGCATTTCAAGAAGAACCGGAGGAAGTTCCTAATTTTTTCAAAATTATTGGTAGAGAATTTAATCACCAAGTCTTTGAAATTCGTCAATTCATGAAGGTATTTGGTATTTCAAACGACGTACCAGGAGTCGTATTGATGTGGAACGGAAATATAATCAAATTCTATCAAGGTTCAGGCGATGCAGCTTTTTCAAAGGAAAAGCTCATTAAGGATTTAAAAGATATCGAAAATAAGCTCAAGCAGTAGTCTGTTGAAAACTTGTTAAAATCAAAAACGCTTATTTTTTCAATTATCCTTAATTTAGGATATGAGAAAAAAAATAGTAGCTGCAAATTGGAAAATGAATCTTCTCCAATCTGATGCACTTAGTTTTCTGAAAGCGTTAACAAGTAAAGATTTATCCAAATTCCCACAACTGGATGTAGTCATTTTCCCTTCTTCTATTTTCTTAGAAAAGATCATTAATGAAGAAGTTGGAAGTATAGACATTGGAGCTCAAAATTTTTATCAAGAAGAGCGAGGCGCCTACACCGGAGAAATAAGTTTAGATCAACTAAAATCTATAAATTGTTCCTATGTTCTAATTGGTCATAGTGAACGCAGAATGTATTTTTCTGAATCGCCAGAAATGATTTTAAATAAATTAAAAGCTGCAGTTAATAAGCAATTCAAATCCGTACTTTGTATCGGTGAAAGCATCTCTGTTCGAAATTCTGCTCATCATTTGTCATATTTAGAAGATCAGTTAAACGAGTCTATCGGCATGCTCGCAGAACAAGAGATTAAATCTATTTCAATTGCTTATGAACCTGTTTGGGCAATAGGTACTGGTATTACCGCTAGCGTAGAACAAGTAAATGAGGTGCATAATTTTATTCGATCGTTTCTTGTCGATCGTTTTCCAAATTTGGGAAATGACATTAGGATTTTGTACGGTGGAAGTTGTAACGAACAAAATGCAAAGGAGTTATTTTCATGTCTAAATGTAGATGGAGGCCTAATTGGAGGAGCATCTCTGGATAGTGATAAATTCTACCAAATAATACAGGCAGCTGATGAAGTATCTCGAATTGAGTATTGATGTAATCCCGAGAGAACCATGGAATGAAATATTTATTTCTGACCTCTCTGAATTGGGTTTTGAAAGTTTTCAAGAAGATGAAGATGGGTGTCTAAAAGCGTACATTCAGCAAACGAATTACAAGGAATCTGACGTAACTAATTTATTCAATCAGAGGAGAATACAAATTGACTTCACTCATAAAATACTACTTCTTGAAGAACAAAATTGGAATGCAGAGTGGGAATCCCAATTTGAACCTGTACTTGTTGACGATAAGTTGGAAATTATAGCACCGTTTCATAATTCTCTTTTAACGCAAGGCTTATCCATTGTAATTGAACCTAAAATGACATTTGGTACCGGCCATCATCAAACGACATATCTTATTTGTTCCTTTTTGTTGAATTTTCCGCTTAAAAATTTAGTTGTATTAGATATGGGAACAGGCACAGGGGTCCTAGCGATTTTGACAGAGCTTTTAGGAGCAAGAATGATTAAAGCTGTAGAGATAGAAGAGTGGTCAGTGGAAAATGCTATCGAAAATGTTCAACGGAATAATTGTTCACGGATAGAGGTAATAGAAGGTTCCAAGGAACAAATTCCAACTATTAAATTTGATTTAATTCTTGCAAATATTAATAAAAATGTATTGAGAGATCAATTTTCAAGCTATTCAATCCACACGAAAGCAGGAGGAAGTCTTTTAATTTCAGGATTTTTCACAACTGATGATAACGAATTAATTCTTACGGCGGATGAAAATGATTTCCAATTTACATCAAGCAAGGAAAAGGACGGCTGGTCCATGCTTCAATTTATAAAACGATGAAAATAGCAATTTTACTTTCGTTCTTAACTCTAGGAACAATTCTTAATGCCCAGTCTTTTACAAAAGACAAAGAGAAATTTACTAAAGATTGGAGCAAATTTCCACTTGAAAGTAGGGCAAGTGAATTTTGTAAAAAGGATCTCGAGGACTTATTAAAATCACCTCAACTTTCCGATTCAAAATTTTCTAAAATGGTGGATGGATGCAATAACTTAGAGAAAAAAGGAGTTTCTGCAAATCCTGATATTTTCAATTACATGATTTCATTTCTATTTCAAAATGTAAATAAGTTTGATACTGAATTTAATCAGCAATGGGGTGAAATATTCGTTGAAATCCAAGAGAAACAACCTGATCAACTTAGCGATTTTTTACTCTTTTCCTCTAATTTGTTTCGATATAAAGCGCTAGTTAGAGATGCTAATTATGGATGGTACTATCAAAAGGGGGAATTTGAATGGCTACGTGATAAAAAACTACAGTTGAATTGTAAAAATGGGGATTTAGTTTGTTTCGTTCCAATACGAGGGACGAATGGCGATTCACTAAAAATAAAATCAACAATTGGAATTTTCGATATTTCTACAAAACGTTGGGATGGAAAGGGAGGACTTATCACATGGGAAAAGGTAAAGATTAACAAAGACGAGACCTTTGCTAGCCTCAAAGGTTATAAAGCTGATTTCAATAAAACAGTTTTGAAGGCAGATACTGTGGCACTGACAACGCCTTATTTTCAACAGCCAATTTTAGGAAAGCTAACGGATAAAACTATTTTAGATTTATCAGAAGGAGAAAAGGTTCCACAATTTATATCGTATGAGAAACGACTAAAGATCCCCAACTTAAGAAAAAATGTAGATTACGATGGTAGTTTTACGCTTGAAGGCGATGAGTTCGTTGGAAAGGGTGTAGAAGGAAAACCAGCAAAAATGCTATTTAAGGTCGCAGGTAAAACCCAAGTGGAAGTCTCATCTTTAGAATATCAAATATCACCTAAAAGCATTTTATCGAAAGAAAGTTCCTTGAAATTAATTTATAAAAATGGAGACTCTTTAACCTTACAAAAAGGTTTTTTAACGTATGATTTGACGCAAGAAGAATTAAAGATTACAGCTGCAAATCTTGGGGGAATTAATGTTCCGTTCTGGGATAGCTACTTTAATTTATATGTTAAAGCTCCTGTATTGGTCTGGAGCAGCGTTGAAAATATGGCGTATTACACCTTTGATGTGGGAACTTCTCAGGAGCAAAAGTATGCAGTTTTTGAATCAAAAGACAATTTCGATGGTAAACTATATGCCAAATACAAGCCAGCATATGCCGAGCATCCGTTCCAACTGATCGCGAAAAAAGCAATTTCATCTGGTAAAATGGAATTTGGTGAAGGGGAGTTAGCATCTGCTATGAATAGAATAGTGGATCAAATTAAACCCCTTATGGTCGATATGATGTCGGATGGTTTTGTTCAATACCATGGAATAACGAAAAAAATTAAGGTAGAGCAAAAATTAATTGATTATGTTTTATCTCAAAATGGCGAGAAAGATTTTGACAACCTTTCAATTACTTCAGATTTTCGACCTATTAAAATTCCTTTTTCTGTTGAAGACCTGCAAAACAATCCTAAGTTACAACTTGAAAAAAAGAGGATTCAAGATCGAAATAAAATACGTCAGCTTTCAATCGCATTTGCAAGAATTAAAATTGATGAATTGGAAATGAATATCAGTGAGGTAGATCAAGTTACTTTTTCTGAAAGTCAAAATGTAATCGCATTTTGTGACTCTTCTAAATTGACGATAAAGAAAAATAGAGATATGTATTTTTCAGGTTGGTTAACAGCAGGAAAATTGGATGTTTATTGTAAAAATTCCTTTTTCGATTATGATGGCTTTAAAGTAAATATTCTTTCATCAAGAGATGCCTATTTTAATTTTAAGCCAATAAAAACTGACGATGGCAGTCAATCAATTGCTTCTCCTTCTTCAATTAGTCACCTCACTGGAGAATTATTGATTGATTTGCCCTCATCCCGATCAGGTAAAAAAGCCAAAATGGATGAGTATCCTAAATTAGTTACAAGATTGAATAGTAAGGTATATTACAACGATAAATCAATATTGAATGGTGCTTATGATTCAACGCGTTTTTATTATGAAATTTCTCCTTTTGAAATAGATAGTTTGGATAATTTTAAAGAAAAGGCCTTGGCTTTTAATGGAGCACTTAATTCCGGTGGGATATTTCCGAAATTAAAAGAAAAGCTCATCGTGATGAACGATTTTTCTCTAGGTTTTTTTACCAAAGCTCCAGAAGAAGGTTTACCGTTCTATGGAACAGAGACAAGATATAAAAATAAAATTGCGTTATCGCAAAATGGTTTGCAAGGAACTGGAACAATCGAATTTTTGGAAGCAACCGCCATTTCAAAATTGTTAACGTTTTTACCTGATTCTACCATAGGTGTTGCTCAATTTACAAATAAGCAAAAGCAAAGTGGCATAAAATTTCCTGAAGCAAACGCCGAAGCAGCACTTATCAGTTATCAACCTAAACAAGGTATTTTGAAAGTATCGAGCTATAACGGCCAATTAATTTCTATGTTCAATAATGAAATTACCTTAAAAGGTACCCTTTTACTTCAGAAAACTGGAGCATCAGGTTCTGGCTTAATTGATTTCAAAGAGGCATCATTGGAGGCAAAAGATTTCCGTTTTACAGACCTGGATATCAATTCAGATAATTCAAATTTTTCGTTAAGAAATCGATTTACTAATTACGGTGAAAATCCTTTAGCAATACAATCAGTTGGTTTTAAAGGATATGTTTCTTTTCGAGAGAGAATGGGAGAATTTACATCAAATGTAAGTAAGAGAATTAAATTTCCCGCAAACAATTACTATTGTCAAATGGACAAATTTATTTGGCAAATGGATGCTGAAGCTATTGATTTCGAAAAAAAGGGAGTGAATGAAACAAATTTTGAAAGTGATTCCGATTTAATAACAAATAATTTCTTCTCGATGGCTCCAGAGCAAGATTCATTGCAATTCAAATCGCTAAGTGCAACTTATGATTTAAAAACGCAAACAATAAATTGTAGAAAAGTTGAGTTTGTTCAAGTAGGAGATGCCCGGATTTTCCCCGATTCAATGACAGTTCGTATTCGAAAGGCTGCCAAAATGGATCCACTTAAGAATGCAGTAATTATTGCCAATTATATTACTAAATTCCACAAATTCACGGAGGCTAACGTAACAATAAATTCGAGAAGTGCATATGAAGGAAATTGTCTATATCCATACTTCGATCGCGATAGCTTACTAACGGTAATTCCAATGCAATCTATTGTCTATCGCAAGGATAAAAAAGAAACAGTTGTAATGGGTGATATTTCAGAAAGCATGAAATTTAAACTTAGTAATGAATTCGATTATTTTGGAAAGATTTCAATTTACGCCTCAAACCCTGGTTTATTTTTATCGGGTTCGACCAGAATAAATCATAACTGTTCCTATGACAAATCATGGTTTAGTTTTAGTGACACGATAAATCCTAAAAAAATTCAAATTCCTGTTAATCAAAAACAAGTTAATACTAAAAACGAACTTGTATTATCTGGATTTGCTTGGCGAAATTCCTTAAAACTTGATAGCTTACGTATTTATAACGGGTTTTTATCTAAAAAAGAACGCGAATTGGATATCGAACTGTTAACTGCAAGTGGATACGTTCAATATAATGATGAGGCAAATGAATTTCAAATTGGAACAAAAAGTCGATTGCAGAAAATTGATACACTTTCAACGTTTTATTCGCTGCATTTGGGCACTTGTATTCTGAGTGGTTTTGGTCCCATAAATCTGGGAATTAATTATGGAGAAACTACCATAAAGGCATACGGAAAGCTCGAATATAATCCTTCAGAAAAAAAGACTTCATCCTTCTTAAATATTGCTGTCGATATGCAAGTCCCAAAAGACGTAATGGAAATTATTGCAAATAAAATTAAAGCGGATGAAAATTTAAAAGAAATAGATTTAAAAGCAGGAAAATATGGGTTGAAAAATAACTTCGCTTTTTGGATCGCTGATGAGCATGAAAAAGTATTTAAAGATTTTGATGAAGATAGATTAAAAAAAATGCCGGATGAATTAGATCAAACATTAATTCTTTCGGGTTTACGTCTTGAGAGTTTAATGGGAAGTGCTGCAGGTGGAAGAAAAGCGGAACGTGGATTTATTAATGATAAAAATGCAACGGTAGGATTAGTTAGTATTTCAGGTATACCTGTACTAAGAGAATTGAATACTAGAACGTTTTTTGCTCAACGCCATAGTTCAGAGGAGACACAGTTTTTCGGAGTTAATTTCGATGTAAATGAAGAGAAATTCTTTTACTTAAACCATCAAATGGACAATAAAAATGAGTCTACCTTGAGCTTTGTAACCAACGATTCTGATTTGAAGAAAACTATTTTAGCCGTTAAACCGAAGAAACGTAAAGCAAAAAACTTTAAATTTGAGTTGGCTGAAGGTTCTGATGCCACAAATTTAATTGCAAAGTTTAAAAGTGTGTTTCAATATAGATAAAGGAAATGTTACTTTTTATAATTATTATTTTGGCTTATTTTATTGGTTCTATCCCAACTGCAGTTTGGTTGGGTAAATACTTTCATGGTATTGATGTTCGTGATCATGGGAGTAAGAATGCAGGAGCAACAAATACGTTTAGAATATTAGGTAAAAAACTAGGTTGGACTGTACTACTCATAGATATTTCCAAGGGAGCAATTTGCGCGACCTTACCGTTCATTTTTAAAGATTTTTATATTGGTTTCAAAGACGAAGAACTTATTTTACAACTCTGCGGTGGTTTTTCTTCAGTGCTCGGTCATGTATTTCCAATTTATGCTGGATTTAGAGGAGGAAAAGGCGTTGCTACCTCACTTGGAATTGTACTAGGAATCAATCCTGTAGGTGCAATAATTTGTCTAGGTCTCTTCTTGTTAATTTTTGTTTCATTCCGCTTTGTTTCTTTAGGTGCTATCTCGGCAGCAACGGCATTACCATTCATAAGCTTTTTTTTATTAAAGGAAGATCAACGTATAATGATCATTTTTACGATAATTCTGTCTTTTGTTGTAATCGCCGCTCACAAGAAAAATATCGGAAGGCTTATACGAGGTGAGGAAAACAAAATGAACCTTTTAAAAAAGAAGGCGTAATTATTGTATATTAATTAGTTAATATAGATCGCCATTTGTTGAAACTCAATATATATTTCTTTTTTTGCGTCATCCTGATTGGGATATCTTTCGTATTTGGACAAAATTTAAATGCCTTAAAAAAAGAAGCCGATGGTTATTTTCAAAAACAAAATTATACCGAAGCAAAGGAGATTTATTTAAAATTATTGGCGGCAGATCAAAAAAATACTGAGTTTAATTACAAGTATGGAGTATGTCTTTTTGAAACAGAAAATAAACTGAAGGCCAGAAGGTACTTTGAGTTAATTCTCAATAAGCCAAATGTTCCTTTAAAAGCTCATTTTTATAGAGGGAAAATATTTCAGCATCAATATGATTTCGATAATGCAATTCGTGAATTTGAAGCTTGTAAAAGTGATAAAATTCTTGAAAAAGAGGTAAAGGAAGAAATTAATCGCTGCGTTTCGGCCAAAGAGCAAATTAAATTAAAGTCTAATCTAACAGTGAAAGAAAAAGAACTTACTCAAAAAGGAAATCATGAGAAGTTCTATCGGTTTTCTCAACCTTATTCTTTTTACAATACTGGTAAAGGTGAGGTATACGATAAGCAAAATAAATCTGCAGGCTATAACCCAAAATATATCTTCAAACGAGGAATGAAATACCGAATTTTCGCTTCTTACAGTGAGAAAAAGGAAACAGGTTTGGATATTTTTATTCAGATTAAAAATATAGATGAAGGATGGGGGGAAATTCGGAAAATTCCTCTAATCAATACGTTAAAGGATGAAAACTATCCCTTTTACGATGATTCGACCAAAACTTTGTATTTTGCATCTAATGGTCATAGTTCATTTGGTGGTTATGATATTTTTAGAGTAACCTATGATTGGAAGGCAAATACGGTAGGAGAAATAGAGAATATCGGTTTTCCATACAATACCCCAAGTGACGATTATTTATATGTGCCGGATTATGGCTTGAAAAGTGCCTTTTTTACATCAAATAGAAATGGGGAATTAATGAATGTGGAGGTATTCACGGTATCTTTGGAACCAACTCAAAGTGAACTAATTACTTCAAAAAGTCGTTGGATTGACTCAGTAGAGAATAAACCTTCCACCATAAAAATTACTACTCGAAATATAGCGAGTAATGAGACATTTGGCCCATTTGTATCAGATTTGTTCGGTAATATTTCCATATACTTTCCGGTCCACGGATCATACGAATATACAATTGAGTTTTCTCTTTACGGTCAGGAAAAACAATTTAAACAAATAGTAGATATTCCTTTGATTTCAGAAAAGGAATTGATTGAACAGACCATACGTTATTATATGGAAAACTCAACTGAACAAGTGGAAATTAATACACGAGTTAAGTTTGTGAATGATATTGATGCATTAGAACCATTGCTATTACAAGAAATTTCAAAGTTGTCGATCAATGAAAAAAGTGTCGGTTTACAGTCTTACGTTGAGCAAGAATCTAATATTGATGTTTTTAAAAAACTGAATATTAAGGAAAATGAAAAGCTAAAAGCTATCGAAATATTAGTAGATAGTTTATTGGAAAAGGAAATTGACATGGAAAACAATGAACGATTTCGAATTCAAGCCAATGAATCAATTCAAAAAAATAATGAACGAATTGCAATTTTAGAAAATGATATTGTGCAATTGAAAAACGATATTCCTATCGAAGAGCAACGCTTTAATAGTCAATTAATTCAAAAAAAGAATGAAATTCAAGAAATGTTGAAAGAGAATCTCATACTATTGAATCTTGTTGAACGACAAAATCAAATTAATGAAATTCGACCAAATCTTGATGATGTAACCTTGTTAAACGAAGAGCTGAACGAGATTGTAAAGACGAAATCTCTTGAGGAGGTGGAAAAATTTATTGAATCTAAATTACCTCAAATTCAAAATTCACTTACAAAGCGAGTAATTTCGCCCAAACAAATTAATTTGGACTTGCAAGAGGATAACACAAAGAAAATTGCAAGTGTTGAAGCTGAATTGATGTCTTACTCAAAACAGATTGATAGTTTGACGAAGCAAGTTGTTAAAATTGAAAATGAGATAAAAAATCTTTCTAAGAAAAAACAAGAAGAAAAAAAGGAGGAATTGGCCAAAATCAAAAAACTATTGGCAATTGCTTCAGATTTGAAACAAGAAACGAATTACCAACTAAGCATTTTACAGTCAGAAAAGAGTGCGTTTCAAGAAAATCAGGACTTGGTAAGTTATATTTCAGACGAATCACTAAAGATTAAACAAATTGGACTTTTAATACCAACACCAGCTTATGACAAAGGTAAAGAACAAATATTACAGCAATTAAATGAGAATAAAGTTGATGAAATAGCTAAAAAGGATCAAGCAAACATTCAAGATCTTAAAAAGAAATATGAAGATGGACTTTTAAGTTTGGAGTTGATTAAAAATCCAGAAGAAAAATTCCAAGTGAAAAAGAGGTTAGAAGAAGATTTTATTTCAAAATTGCGCCAATCCGAAAATCCTAATTGTGAGGATGCTATTGAGTTAGTTCAACTCTTAGAAAATCGATTACTTGAAACAAATCTTTTATTGGATAGTCTCGGTCGTATTAAGGAAGTAGCACAGAACAATAATTCAACAACGAATACAAACGAGAACAACATCAAGAAAGAAGAGCAAGTTCAGAATAATACTAACACTAAAACAGAGGAGAACAACACCAAAAAAGAGGAGCAAGCTCAGAATAATACCAAGACTAAAACAGAGAAGAACAACACGAATAAAGAGGAGCAATCTCAGAATAATACCACGACTAAAACAGAGAAGAACAACACGAATAAAGAGGAGCAAGCTCAGAATAATATTACCACTAAATCGGAGGAGAACAACACCAAGAAAGAAGAGCAAGTTCAGAATAATACCACGACTAAAATAGAGGAGAACAATACCAAAAAAGAGGAGCAAACTCAGAATAATACTACCACAAAATCAGAGGAGAACAACACGAATAAAGAGGAGCAAGCTCAGAATAATACTACCACTAAATCGGAGGAGAACAACACGAGTAAAGAGGAGCAAGCCCAGAATAATACTAACACTAAAACAGAGGAGAACAATACCAAAAAAGAGGAGCAAATTCAGAATAATACCATCACAAAATCAGAGGAGAAAAACACGAATAAAGAGGAGCAAACACAGAACAATACCACAACTAATTATGAGAATAATAAAGAAAGAACTGACCAATTTGTAAATGACCAACTCGAAAGGCTCACTGCTATTAATACGGAAAATGATAATAGGAATCTTATCAGCGAGAACGAACAAATGACATTGCAGGCCATTAAAAATCGCACTTTAGAAAAAACGAAACGGTTGGAGGAAATTAATAAAATTACCCCTATTATTGGAAATTCAGGAATTAATCAAAACGAACAATCTATTGCCTTAAAATCTGTACAAATATCTCAATTGGAGAATGAAATTCGTCGAACAAAAAACGAGCAAATTAAAAAAATACTACAAGAAGAAAAAGTTTTTTTAGAAGAAGAACTTTTAGTATTTCAATCGGAATTATCACCAAAAGTTTCTAATTATGAAACTAATTTTCCGAAAGATAACGTGGAGAATAATGAATCAGAATCATTAGCAAAAACGCCAGAATATGTCACCTATGCATCCGAAAGAATTGCCTTGGCAAGGTCTTTAAACTCTTTAGAAGTAATACAAAAGAAACTAGGTGAGAAAACACATTCTTTAGTTTCTGGAGCTTGGCAAAATGAAATGGAGAGAAGTGAGATAGAGGACTCCATCAAATGGCTGCAGCGACAATTGATTGAAATTGAATCCAACAATTCTTTAATGACTTCTAAATTGAGTTCATACACCAATCAGGCAAAATTTGAAACTATGGTTTCACGGAATGTACAGCCTATAATTAAATCAAGAAATGATGAGATGCCTTCGAGTTTTAATTTAAAAAATAAAGAATCTATTTCGTTTGATAAACCTTTACCAATTGGAGAAAGGAAATTGAATGGACTTGTATTTCGTGTTCAAGTGGGAGCATTTAGAAAAACAGTACCTCCGAATTTATTCAGAGAATTTACTCCTGTGAATGGAGAGGTGATACCTAATGGTTTGACGTGTTACATGGCAGGGTATTTTAACAATTCCAATACAGCTTTGAAGGCAAGAAACGATATTCGTACTCTTGGTTATTCTGACGCTTTTATTGTAGCCTATTGCGATGGAAAAAGAATAACATTTGAACAAGGACAGCTATATGAGCAAAACAAGCAATGCATAAGTTTATCTGAAAATGAATTAACCATTCAATTACAAAACTTATTAAAGAATGATATAATAAGTGAATCTTCGATTAATTCAAATACAGAAGTTTCGGCGCTGACTAAAGATGAATTTGGTGTTGAAATCGCTGGAAATACCGATTATTTATATTTTTCAGTTCAAGTGGGTGTATTTAATCGCTCATTAAATCCAACGCGCTTAAATGGAATAAGTGACCTAATTATTCATAAAGCCGAAAATGGTCAATTGCGTTATTCTTCAGGTCGCTTTGACAATATTAATGAAGCAAAAAATAGAAAAAATGAAGTCAACACAAAAGGCATTACCGATGCCTTTATCGTTGCTTATTATAAGGGGAAACGAATTTCGTTCGGCGAGGCACAAGCAATGATAGATCGAAATCCAGAAATAGTCAAGGCAATTATTAATTCAAATACTAATAAGTCTATTACGTCGACAAATCAATTGCAAGGAATTCAGTCTAACCTGGATTTTAGTGTATTAATTCCGACAACTGTGAAGGTTAAATATTATTATGAAAGAGAACTAAAGGAGGAAGATGTTTGGAATCCTATTGATAATTTGTTTGCTGGTAATTACAATTCTTCGTCTCAAATGATAGCCACACCTTTGTTTGATAAACCCTTTTCATCTCCAGAGGTATTGATTTCTTTACAAAATTATCGACTTAACGAGTATAAAATCAATTCTTCAAAAGTACAGTTTAAGTTATCTATAGAAAATTCTGGTTTTTTAGTAAACCATATGCTTAGAAGTTCGTATACCTATGAAATAAATAATGATCAGTTGGTTGTTTACCCTTCAAATACAGATGAAAAAGAACAACTAATTGCGCTAAAAGAGCAAATGGAAGAATGATGATAGAATTTACGCGACAAACCGAAACGCAATCACAATCTGTAGCCCTTGAGGAACTTATTGATCAATATAACTTAGTTTTATATAATGACGATGTAAATACGTTTGATCATGTTATTAACTGCCTTATTCGTATTTGTAAGCATGAAATGATGGAAGCAGAACAATGCACTTGGATTGTGCATGTAAATGGAAAATGTAAAGTTAGAAATGGTTCTTTTGAGGAATTAGAAGGCATGTGTACTCAAATGCTGAATGAAGGCCTTTCTGTTAAAATAGAATAATTTCTAGAATTTATTCGTCTCCCTCTACCATTCTTTTATATTCAAAAAGAGTTTTTTCGATTGTTTCGTATCGTCCATTTGGAGAAGGACTCAATGCATTAATATTTCCGATAATTAAGTTTGGCAAGATATAAACATAATAAGGAAATCCTGCGACATCTAAATCCTTCCAGATCGTGTGATTAGGCGCAACTGAAATTTTTGACCAATTGATTTGATCTAAGTAGGTTAGATCGGCTTTGGTATAGTTGTCTTGTTCTTTGTAGATGGTTATGAAATGGATATATTTCCCGTATGTTTTTTCTAGTTTCCGCATGGCAGCAAGTTCAGTTAGACACTTTTTATTAGTTGGATTAAAGAATTGAATGTAGATTGGTTTTGACCTTAAATCTTTAAAATTAGTATTCTCAAATTTGTATTCCGGTAATTTATCTCCGGCATCTAAAACATTGAGCTTATTAAATAATCTATCAGCGGCTTTTTTAGCCGTTGATTCGTTCTTTAACTGCTTAAATTGATTAAGAAAATACAATAAATTAGTTTTGGTAATAACACGGTCATAATAGAGGTCGTTTACCATTAATAGAGAAACTACTTCTGCAAGTTCTTGTGTACCAATTAAGGAATCACTTGCTAGAATTTTAAGAGTACCATTTACGTTTCCTTGATCGAGCAAATGCATCAGCTCCAATCGTCTCTCCGGGGTTTGCTTGAAAAAGTACTTATCGTAAAAATTAGTTGTAAATCCAAAATATTTGTCGTTGTTCCATTTTATTGACACGTCCTTGAGGTAAAATGAAAATTTATCTACATCGGAAGGTGCAGCAAAATCTTGTAATTCTTCAATGTGCATACCCAACGAATATTTGACGTAATCAATGAAAAAGTTATTTTTTTCTTGACTATAAATTTCATTAACAGCACTTCTAAATTTTTTAATTTCTCTTAAAAATTCACCTGAGTTTTTCTCCTTTAATGGATATAAAATGTTTAGAGATTGATCAAGCCAGTGCTCAAAGGTTAGTATTTTATAATTAATATCTAGTGTATCAAGATTTATAAAGGTTAACTCTATTTCATTGTCTTGGTTAAAGTTTGAGAATGCTTTATCTGAAAACTCTAAATAATACGTTGCTTTAGGCTGCGCATAAAAGAATCCGAACTTATTCTGATGTCTAATGAATAGTTTTTCAATCTTCTCGAGTGAAACAGAAAAACTGAAACGCCCCATCGAATCGCTTATTGCCTCGCCGAAAATTATATTTTCATTGGAAATATAATCTGCTTTTGCTCCAATTTCGAATTTACTATATGCATGATTGGAAATTCCCTTAATCGTAACTTGCGAGTGAAAGTACAACGGACAAAATACGATTAAGAAACTTAGGAGTTTAGTCATATAGTTTTTAAGACATAAATAATGCCATTTTAAACGAGAAGTTGAGGTGATGTTACAAAACTCGAAATATCTGCGCCATTCAAGTACATTTCTCTTATAATAGATGAATTAACTGCGCTAAATTCTTGATTGGTTAATAAAAATACAGTTTCAATTTTTGCTAATTGGAAGTTCATGTGAGCAATTGATTTTTCGTATTGGAAATCTTTGGAATCTCTTAATCCACGTACAATATGTGTTGCTCCTATTTTTTTACAGAATGTTACGGTTAATTCCTTATAAACTGCAATTGTTACTTTTTCTTCGTCAGAAAATAAAGATTGAATATGTTTTTTTCGATTTTCTAATGTAAAAAGATACTCTTTTCTTGAATTTACTCCAATTCCAATAATGACTTGATCAAATAAGCTTAGGGATTTTCTTACAACAGCTTCATGTCCCTTGGTAAAAGGATCAAAGCTTCCTGGAAATAAACCAATTCTTTTCATTTTTCGAAGTTAAAAAAACTAAAGTGAACGTTCCCAAATTTTCTTGAAAAACTATATTCTTTCAGAGTAGTTAGATCAGTTTGTGGGCCATGCTCAATTATAGCTTTTCCATTTTTTTTCAATAAATTACCTTTAAAAATTTCACTCACTAATTCCGCATGTAATTTCAAATGAAAGGGTGGATCTGCAAAAACTAGATCAAATTTTTTTGTGGAATTCTTGCAAAAAAGTACACAGTCGGATTTATAGGCGTCCATTTTATCTGAAATATTTAATGCAGAAATGGTTTTACGAATGTAATTAAAACTGATAGGATGGCTATCAACAGCCATTACATATTGTGCTCCTCTAGATACAAATTCAAAGGCAATATTTCCTGTGCCGGTGCATAAATCGAGAATTTCAAGTTCATCAATTGATATTAAATTTTCCATTACATTGAATAATCCTTCTTTCGCAAAATCCGTTGTAGGTCGAGAAGGGAAATTACTTGGTACTGAAATCCGTTTTCCTTTTAAACTTCCTCGGATAATCCTCATTTAGCAAAAAATAATTGAGTAGGATCAATGTTAATCATTGCAGTGTCTTTAAAAAATAAAATTCCATTTATTTGTTTTTCGAACTCAGCCAAATTAAAATTCGGTATTTCGTTCAATATTGTAATGTGAAACGCCTCTAAGTGCTTAATTTTTAAGCTGTTCAGGTGCGCCATAAAGAAGTAAATAACGTCTGTTTCATTTTCAAAATCTCCAACACTAAGTTGCTGTAATTTCATTTCTTCTTTTAAAGAGAAATAGACTGATGTTGGAGTGACAACAATAAAAGGCACGAAGGATGGAATAGATGCTTTTAAATATTTAAGGATAATTGAAGAGAAGTGATCTATGAAAACAGAACCAGGAAGCTTATTTCTATATTCATCAATGTCCTTTTTAATTCCAAAAACATTCGATAGTTCAAAAGCGCTGTTTAATGTAAAATAAATCCTCTCGTTTGCATCTAAATTACCAAAGTTTAAATTGAAATAGTCTTTTGCTTGAGAGGCAAGGAAAACAATATTAGGAATTAAAGTAAATCTTGAGGAATCAATGTATATATGGTGACTACCATCAACCTTATTGACTAAGTTTTGATCAATATTCGTTTCCTCTACTGGAGTGCAGCAATATTTACCTTCTGAATGTGTATAAAAAAAAAGGCGAGAATTGTGAGAAACAAAAATTCCCAAATCACATTAATTTTCGTCTTCCCAACTACCTTTTAAGTCGCCGGTTTGAAGATTTCCGAAAAACATTTCTTCAGGATCTCCATTTTCATATTTTGAAAAAGGAATTGCACCTGAAATTCTTGTGGCATGAGTAGTTGTACCATCTTGTCCTTTAAGTATTTTGGATTCTAGTTTCCATTCTTGGTTTTCGGTTCCAGGGATGTAACGCAAAGCTTTCGTGTTAAAGTCTCCTAAACCTAAATCAAGGCGTTCTTTCATGTAACTTTGATTACGAATAAATGTAGTTTCAATAAATTTAACCTTTACGCTATCTCTTTTGAATCCCACTAAATCAGCTGGAACATTTTTCATTTTAGTTAATGCTACCGCTTCCTCTTCCGTCATTTTATTGTCAATTGCTTGATTGGCTTTATAAACGGTTACTACACCGTCTTTACTAATTTTATACCCAATAGATACAAGGAATTTCAATTCTTCAGGGGTAATTCTTCGGGCAGGAACAGATCCCGCATCATCATCTTCCCACACGTAGTCATTTTCAGCAAAGCCTAATAATTCTTCCCATGTAGCTGCATATTTTCCGTATCTCTTCAAAAATGCTGACTGTATGGTTCTTAAATCTTGAAGGTTTCGTTCGGCTGTATGCTTGGTTTTTTTGTAGTCCTCTTGATGTGTTCTCGTAGTTTCAACTGAATTGTAAGAGGCTATAGTTGCATATGTTGCTAGCGCCAAAGAAACACCACCAATTGCCCAATTTGTTACTACGTTGCTTCTTTCAGAAGTATTTAAAAAAGAAAATACAGAGCCTAATAAAATAAGGATTCCTGAAATTTTAAATTGAACAGCTTGGTTACCCGAGAAGGCAACATAAAGTACGGCAATTCCCACCACTAGAAAAATAGTTGGAACTGAATATCTTTTTAATAGAAGTGCAAGGTTTCCCATGTTAAGATTTAATTTAAAACACAAAACTAATATATTAAATTTATAAAATGAATAGGATAATCGTTTTTTTGAATGTTATCATATTGTTACGCGTATTAAGTTGATTACATTTGATGAACAATAATGATTGAGTTTACAAGAGATCAGCAAAATACACTTTCGCAATTCAAAAGTTTTGATGAGAGCATTGATAAGTTTCCGCTAATGTTGCTTAAAGGATATGCCGGAACGGGAAAAACAACTCTTGTTGCATGGTTGATTTCGTTATTTAGAAAAGAAAATCGGAAGTTTAAGCTACTTGCACCAACGGGTAGGGCCGCAAAGGTCTTATCAAATTATACGTCGGAATTAGCATTCACTATACATAAACAAATCTATTTTCACAATGAAGATTTAGCTGGCATTAAAATTACGCTAGCGAAAAATTTACATACGGATACTATATTTTTTGTAGATGAAGCATCCATGATTTCCACTCGAACAGATGACGAAGGGCGCTGCCTTTTTCGAGATCTACTCAATTACGTGTATACTGGTAAGAATTGTCGATTAGTTCTTATTGGAGATACCGGTCAGCTACCCCCAGTTGGGCAGGTTGAAGCATTTGCTTTATCTGAAGAGTATTTAAAATCTACTTTTCCGCAATTAAGTGTTTTTAGTTCAATTCTAGAACATATTGTTCGACAAGAAAAGGCTTCATCAATTGTGAAAAATGCAACCATAATTAGAAATGCAAAAGATACCAATCAATCACTTTTTACTTTACTAGATAAACAAACGCAACTTATTGATTCATCAGAATTTCAAGAAGAACTAGATGGGGCAATTTCAACATATGGGTTAGACGAAGTGAAAGTTTTAAGTATTTCAAATAAACGCGTTTTGGGACTCAACGAAGGAATTCGAAATCGGCTATTATACAAAGAAGATTTACTTGAAAAGGGAGATCGTATAATGGTCAACAAGAATAATTACCATTGGTTGAAAAATGATAAGGATATTGGATTTATTGCAAATGGAGAAATTTTAGAAATTGAGAAAGTTTCTAGAATTGAATCGCGTTATGGTTTTTTATTCGGACATGTTCGCGTTTCTTTTTTAGAATTTCCCAACAAAGAACCGATAAACGTTATTTTGAATTTGAATTTATTGTCTTCAAGTCATCTTCAATTAGACCAAACGCAATCTAGGCTCTTATTTTCTGAAATAGAAGCGGAATATTCACAAGTTAAATCAAAATCGAAGCGTTTTAAAAAGGTTTTTGAAAATCCATATTGGAACTCGCTACAAGTGAAATATGCGTATGCAATTACAACACATAAAGCACAAGGGGGACAATGGAAAGTTGTTTTTATAGATTTTGTTGGAAAATCACCAGAAATGAACGAACAAGCTTTTCTAAAATGGCTTTATACATCTGTAACAAGGGCTACCGAAAAAGTTTGTCTGGTGAATTGCCCTGACAGTTATATTAAGGCTTAGAAACTTTTCAATGAAATTGGAATTGAGGACACAAAAATCATTGATTCAGAAAGAGATTGCTGATATTTTTTTAAGAATTCTTCAAATAGCTCTTTTTTCATTTCTTTTTGAGCTAACGATAAAAAGGCTTCAGAAAATTCATTTAGCATTGTTACGCTTCGATGTGCACTTAAAATGTCATTTGTTGAAAGTTTACCCGATTTATGTAAATCGGATAATTTATTATTCCTCGTTGTAAAGTTTGACCCAACTGGATCAGTAAAAGATTCTATTTTTATGAGAAGTTGGTGTGATTTTTTGACAGTAATTTGAGTTCTTCGTAATGAAGAAAATGGAAAACTTTCCCTTGAATTAATCTTTTCTTCTTCTGTAGTTCCAGGATATGAAGAAAGTTCGTGAGGCTTAAAATCTTTCTTTATTTTACCGTTTTGCCAAACACCAATTCCATGGCCATAAATATCAAAAACAATCGGTGAATGGTTTTGGTAAGATCTAAAAAAATTTTTCAGCTTGAGGCTATCTTCACTTGAGAAAAAAAAGGATTTCTTCATTTCACTTTTATCTGAAGAAAAACCATCTTTCAGCACCAATTGTAAATCGGGTGATGCCATTGAATTAAAATCAGTTTTGGATACGTGAAGCATTACTTCATCTGCAGAAATCCCTTCAGGATCATCAGGAATGGCAATTAATCGAATATTTAAAAGTTCTTTATTTTCCGACGCCGGTGTGATGAATTCTTGCGTTTTAGGGTTGAATAGACAAGAATCTTCGTAAACATAAATTCCCTCTTTTTCTGTGAAAGGAACCATTCTAACGCCTATATTTTGCTGATAGTAATCGATTAATTTCTTAGTTTCATTGTACGTTTCCAAAAGAGGTTCCATATCATCTCGAATTGTAGAGAGTTCGTCTTTTAATTCACTAATTTTTTCCTTTAATTCTGAAACTCCTTCTGGCTCGTTAGTTGGATGTTTTTTTGTGGTTTTTTTTGAAGATTTTTCCTCTGCTACTAACAAATCCTGAATTGTCACCTCAAGTTCTTTGATTTGAAGAAGAATTTTGTTTTCTTGAGTTACAAGTCCTCCTTGACCATAGAGTTTCTTTTGAATCCGTTGATAACTTGCATCGTTAAGGTCGTTAATAATTTTTTGAAAAGTAATTCCTGAAGAAAATGTGGAGTCCGGTGATAAAAATTTAGTTTTTGAAGAGCCGTACAATCGGTAGGATTTACCTTGACGCTCAATTACCACGGTAGTTTGTTTGTTTGTATTATATCCCCAGACGTCAAAATGAAGGTTTGTTTGGAGGTTGTCACCCAAGGATTCCAATTTTGCCATAGCAATACGTGAGGAGTACACCTGTTCATCTCTAATTTCCAATTGATATGGAAATAATCCTACTGCCTTTGGTAAACCGTTATTCCAAATTCCATCTTCATCTCGCTCCTTTTCCTCTAATAAACCAGTCGTGTAAGACCCGTCTCCTGCCGCAAGTAAGATATTCTCATATTTTTGATATTGGCCACCCAGAGATTCAAAAATACGCTTGGCTCTTTTCTCTACTGAAGTTAAAACGGCCTCATTTTGTGCATCTAAAATAGTTTTTCTGTCTTCAGCTTTGACGTACCCCAAATTTAACAACAACAAATCTCTATCATAAAGCGATAATCCCGGGTTGAAAATTGGACTTGTATTCACTTGAAAAAGTAATTCAAAACTTTTCGATTTGGTAACTTGAAGATCTAATTTGTCTTGAAAAGTGGCTAAATAATCCTCCATAATCTCGTTATCGTAATCCGGTTGCTTATACCGTACAGAATTCAAAGATTTATTGAGTATCCATATAGCAGTTTTATTGGCTACTTCCGATAAAAGTCCCTTTGAGGCTTTACTAAGTTCACTTTCTCGAATCACCAATAAGTCAGGTTGATTAATAATTACAAATTCAATTGAGTCGTAATTTATTTTTCCATTTTTAAGTTTAATAATCGGACCATTATATTCAAATGCGTATCCAATATTAGATTCCAGAACAGGACTCTGCTTTACAATGTGATAGATGTAAGCACGTGTTTCTGAACTGAGTAGTTGCGTTTGAGCATTCGTATGTTGAATTACGAAAAGGCTTGTAAAAATAAATGCTATTAACAAACGTAACATCAATACGTTTAACGCAAATTTTGAAAAAAGTTTCTTAAAAAAGAAGGTTTTCCTTTGGGGCTCCAATCCATGTGGAAAAAAGATCTGATTGCTTTTCAGAAATTTGGGTGTTTCGTGAAAGGGAAAGTTGCTCAAATCCAATTAATGAAAATTCAGAAATTTCAATATCCAAAAGTGTACC
>CAZLHR010000028.1:0-33060 GCA_964559685.1 uncultured Lishizhenia sp. | reverse complement strand
AATTAACGACGTAATCCTAATTCTTTTACTAATGCACGATATTTTTCAATGTCTTTACCTTTTAAATAATCTAAAAGACTACGACGCTTACCAACAAGCAACTGAAGTGCTCTTTGCGTACCATAATCTTTACGATTTTTCTTGAGGTGCTCTGTCAAATGGCTAATTCTGTATGAAAATAATGCGATTTGACCTTCGGTAGAACCGGTGTTCGCTTCAGAACCACCATGTTTAGCGAAGATTTCTTTCTTTTTTGTTGAATCTAAATACATTCCAATATTGTTTAAATAATTTTTATGTAGTAACTGAACTTTTCAAATACGATGCAAAGATACACATTTTTTTTAAATTCTATCAATCACAGAAAACGGAAGAACTAATTAGGAATTCCAAGCTCTGTATTTAACAATTAAATATTTTATGTTAATAACTTATAATCCTTGTTCGCAAATTGTATACATAATTATTAATATATTCGGAACATAACTTAAAACTTTATATTATGAATTTTGATTTTTTAAAAGTGCCGTCTACCATCGCGGCTTTATTGTTGGTGCTGATTTATTTTCTTCCCATGACCCCTTATTACAAGAGTGTAGATGATAACGGTGAAGATGGAGATAATAAAGAAGTAACAACAACAACAATCACCGGCCTAGGTATGCTTACTGGTTCAGCTAAAGAAACTGGTGAAGGTAAGAATTACGAAGAACCAACAGGAGACGCAATTAAAGCAATGAATGAAAACTTTTTTGGTCCTAAGCCAGAGGCTCAAAAAGATAACAAGCACTGGAAAGCACAATTTGGTATTTTCGATAAATTATCCATTCTTATTGTTTTAGCAGCCGGATTAATGGTTTTTGTAGCTTATCAAAAAAGTGCAAACCAATCTCCTGTTTTAGATGAAGAAAAAATGGGCTGGGCTAAAATAATATTAATAGGTCTTGGATTAATGATGTTTTCAAGATATTGCTTCTTCATCGACTCTAATGATCAAGTAGGTGCAGGTTTAGGAGCTTGGATTTCCTTACTGGCCGTTATTTTCCTAGCACTTGAAGATAGAATTATGAAATTAATGGGTAAGTAGTACATACCCCTATAAATTTAAAGGAGTCGAAAACGGCTCCTTTTTTTTATTCATTGATTTATATTTTTAGAATATCTATAAAGTACTCAACGATAATTTATTGATTATGGATTTAAAATTTTTAAAAACCCCTTCTAATATTGCATATATAATCATTACCATTGTTTATTTATTGCCTTTTACTCCTTACTTGAATCTGTCCAGTAAAAGTGGGAATGATAAGATTTCTGTTTCAGGATTACAAATACTTTTGGGATCTGCCACCATTGAAGGTGATGCTGCAAATCAAAAAGATGAAATTGAAGACGTTTTATTCGAAGGACTGTCTGAAGGACCAAGTCAATTAAAGGATTTCAATCTCAACCCAATGCTTGGCTTATTTGATAAATTAAGTTTTTTAGTAGTAATTGGTGCTTTTATTCTTCTATTTGTTTCATACAAAAATTCAATCGAAGAACCATTGCCTTTTTCTGATGAAACGTTAAGATGGATTAAAATCGGAATGCTTTCAATAGGATTTATTCTTATGATTCGTTATTTAACGATTCCGTTAATAATGTTTCCGGTTAATGTAATCTGGACAATAGGAATTGGGGCATTCCTTACTTTATTATCTCTTGTAGTCATTTACTTCGATAGCAAACTAAAATAATCAATGCATAAACAATGTATTACTGAAGAGTAGTTTTCCTTGTTCCCAAAATCCTCTGAACAATGGATTATCAACTAAAAAGGTAATATCCCCACGACCATATGAAGTTTTTCCGGCAACTAACGCGTTTGATTGGTTATTTAAAACTTTATAACCGACGAAACCATTTTCAGGTTGAGCATTTTTATCAAGTCGTATTACAGCTCCATTTTTCATTTGATAAGCAGTTGATGTAAGTTTCAAGGTGTGGTACTTTTTCAAACCAAAAGAAAGGGGATGAGAAATATCTAACTGCGTATTAAAAATAGCTCCAATGATGGTTGAACTAATTTGTTCCCTTTCGAATTGCGAATATCCTATCCCACTTGTTGAGTCTTTTATTTCTTTTTCAGAAACGCCAAATTCTTCTTTACAAAATCCCGATACGCTATTCCCCATCACTATGGCATGACCACCATCTTTAACCCAATTTAAAAAAGTCTGATTATCCGCTAATCCATGTTGACCTTCAGGAATTATTAATGTATTGATATTTTTTAATGAGCGATCTAAATCGGATTGCCAAATTAGGTGTGCACTGCACTTCAATTGCTGTTCAAAAAAATGCCAAACTTCTCCTACACTTAGGGAAGAGAAATCTTCACCAGTCAAAACTCCTATGCTAGGAACTTCAATCGGTTTTACTGAATAAGAACCAAAATCTACCCCTTTGTCCACAAAACCAGATTTTATGGAACTTACTGCTAGCTGATGCTCATTGGCAATTTTAGTTAGTTGATTGATAAAATCCGGCACCTTGTTCTCTGTTCGCATGAAAATCAACGAACCTTCATCGAACTTCTTACCTTGAGATTCAAAAGATTTCTCATTGTAATAAACCCTCATTCCCGCCTTAAGCGTTTGGGCAAGAAATTTTGCAGATTGAAACGAATTCCACTCCACTACATAGGCATATGCCGTTGGGTCAAGTGAATTTGTGATAACCGTTTTAACATAACTTCTTTTTCCTCCTTCTTTCACGTAGTCCGTGGACGCCCAGCATTCCAAACCATAAGCAAAGGGTAATGTCCAAGCAGAAATATCGTAGGTAAGTGAATCCGACAAATACGTCTTTGGTTCAAATAATACGTTTACTAATGTACCCTTAGATTGATTAGTCGAGATAATAACTTCTTTTCCAGTTAGTTTAACTTGTTCTTGTTTCTTGGAATTATAATTATATCCCTTAGCTGAATTATTTTCTGTCGATAAACTATACTCGACCTGATTATTGTCAAGTAAGGTTAACAACGACGCAAGCCGTTGATCATCTCCTGACAAAATAAAAGACTTGTATTTATAATTCTTGTTTCCGTGAAACGATTTAAACTCCTTAATTAACTTAGGTGTGTTTTTGAAGGCCATTTCAACGGTAGATAAGCCGGTTGTGACATGATGTTGCACTCGATCAGTGAGCCGAAGCGTATCTCCAACTTGCGTAATAACCGCCAAACCAGCACGTCCACTTCCTCCTTGTTCATAGGTCATACCAATTGAACCGCTATACGTTGGATAGGTATCTCCATAACTTGGGTATAACAAATCAAATATCTCTTTGGAGAAATACATCCAACCTTCTTTATCGAAATAAGACGCATGATTTTTACCGATTTCTTTTTGAAAATCACGTTGCCAATTGGTGATTACCTCGTGGTATGGTTCAGCTGCAGGTGGAAAATAGTACGGTTCATTTATTCCTTGTTCATGAAAATCTACATGTACGTGAGGCAACCACTGATTGTAAACTGCAACGCGCTGCTTTGACTCAATTTGCGTCATCCATGCCCAATCTCGATTTAGATCAAATAAATAATGATTAGGTCTCCCACCAGGCCATGTTTCATTATGTTCAACCGAGAATGAATGAACATCATAAGGTGCATTTCCATATTGGTAGTAGAAATTAACATATCGATCTCGACCATCTGGATTCAAACATGGGTCAATTATGACCAATACATTTTTCAAATACTCTTTTTTATCCGTTACCAAGCGATAAGCAGTTTCAATCGCTGCCTCTGTTCCTGAACTCTCGTTTCCGTGCACATTATAGCTTAGCCAAACAATTGATAAATTTTCTTTATCCAAAAGTGCATGATTCTTTTTAATTCCTTCTAGATTTTTTATTGTTTCCTCTGTACCAATAAAAACTGTAAGTAGTTCTCTTCCTTCGTATGTCTTACCATATGACTCAGTTTTTACTTCCTTCGGAAAATTAGCCTCTAATGCTTGAAAATAAGAAACGACGCGATCATGTCGCGTAAATTTTGTTCCGATTGGATACCCCAAAAACTGTTCAGGACTGAATTGACCGAATCCATTAGCGAGGGAACTGAATAGAATTAAAAGTACAAAAAAGGTGTTTTTCATATTTAAATTTATTTATCGAATTAGTGCATATGTTTGATCAAAACTACACAATGAACATCGTCTAAATTAGACATCCGAACTATGCAAAGGTAATCTTTTACATAAGGCCTACAAAACGACTGAAAATAAATACGAAAATAACACGTTAAAGGTTTAATTTTGCATGCAATGAAAATTAAGGTTTTTCTTGTAATTATGCTTACTTCGATGGTCTCGACGTTTGCTCAACTTGTAAAAATCAATGGAAAGTGCATTTCTAAAAACAACAAACCCTTAGCTGGAGTACTAGTAGATGTTTCTGTATACAAACGAAACACCTTTATTACCGATTCTGCCGGAACTTTTTCCTTCTTTGCAAATCAAGGAGATACTTTAAAAATAAGATATCGTTACGATGGACAAACGATACGAAGGGAAACCATTGTAAATGAAAATGAGGTTAAATTTTTGGAAACAATAAAGTTTGACGTTGCGAGCATTGGGCAAATAAACCTCTCAGAGGATAAAAAAGACCCTTTTGAAATTGAATACTTAAAACCTTTAGATTATCGAAAAATTACAGGTTCCGTGGAAAAGAGTCTAGTTTACAGCACACCCGCTACAAGTAATAATGAATTGACTTCTAACTACAATGTTAGGGGTGGGAATTATGACGAAAACCTTGTTTACGTGAATGGTTTCCAAGTTTATCGGCCATTTTTAACGCGAAGTGGTCAGCAAGAAGGAATGAGCTTTATACATAGTTCACTAGTGCAATCTCTTCAGTTTTCGGCTGGTGGATTTCAAGCAAATTATGGAGATAGATTAAGCTCAGTATTAGATATCACCTACAAATCTCCTGATAGTCTCGAGTCTGGAGGAATTGTTTCCCTACTTGGCGTTGAGGGATATGTTGGTCAAAGGGTTAATCACCGCTTCAATTATTTAGTTGGTTCGCGTTATCGATCGAACGGTTATTTTTTGAATTCACTGCCGACTAAGGGATCTTATAATCCTGTTTTCATGGATGCGCAATTTCTCGGAACGTATGCCTTGAATGAAAAAACTGATTTAGTGCTACTTGGACATTATTCATCGAATAATTTTAGGTTTAGCCCAGAAACTCAAAAAACAGATTTTGGTGTTGCAAATGAAGCGTACACATTTATGATTTATTTTGAGGGACAAGAACAAACGAAATTTGAAACAAGTATGGGTGGATTAGCACTTAAATATCGCCCAACCAAACAACTTAATTTAGATTTCTATTCAACTGTATTTCACTCCGACGAAAAAGAATATTTCGACGTGCTTGGTCAATATTACATCAATCAATTAGAAACTGACCCTTCCAAGGAAGAATTTGGTGATTCCATTGCTGTATTGGGAGTGGGCTCATTTTTAAACCACGGAAGAAATCGCTTGAGGGCAACTATTGCAAATTTGTATCACGAAGGAGAATTCAGATTTAAACCTATTAAAACAAGCAATAGATTTGATCAGCATCAGCTCAAATGGGGAGTAAACTTTCAACTTGATCAATTTTCGGATACGCTTAGCGAGTGGAAGTTGCTTGACTCTGCAGGCTATAGTTTACCCCAAGGTTCTCCGAATGAAGTGGAGTTATTTGAAACTATTAAGAACCGAGCAAACTTACAAGGTTCTCGGTCGACAGCTTTCATACAGTGGAATTTTATTCATTCGTCACTTAAAAAAGATTTAACAGTTGCCGTTCCTTATAAAAAATTCACCCTCAAGCAAGTTGAGAAACGAATATGGAAAGACACCTTAGAAGAATCGGCCGCCAAATGGGCAATTTCTATTGGATCAAGGTTTGGTTACACGAACGTGAATAAAGAGCTCTTTATTACTCCGCGCATGTCGATACAGTATTTTCCTAGAAAATACATGGTTCAAAATGACAAATTAGTAAGACGACAAGTAATTTATCGATTTGCCTCAGGACTTTATTATCAACCACCATTTTACAGAGAATTCAGGGATTTTGATGGGAACTTACAATTAAATGTACAATCACAAAAATCGCTACATGCTATTTTAGGTACCGACTACTTTTTTCAATTGTGGGGAAGAAATACACCTTTTAAATTGAGTTCGGAAGTATATTATAAATATTTGTGGAATATCAACCCATACGAAATAGATAATGTACGTACGCGCTATTACGCAACTAACAACGCACGAGGATATGCATATGGCATTGATGCCAACATCAATGGAGAGTTTGTTTCTGGCATAGAGTCTTTTTTCAAAATTGGGCTTATGTCTGTAAAGGAAGATATCGAAGGAGATTCTTACACAGAATATTACAACGCTGCTGGTGATAAAATCCTTTTTGGATATTCGGAAGATCAAATAGTGGTTGATTCCGCTGTAATCTACCCTGGCTTTATACCTCGACCTACAGATCAATTGTTAACAATCGGAACTTTGATTCAAGATCAAATGCCAGGATTGGAACAATTTTCCGTTCAGATGGGATTGCAATACGGCTCACGTTTACCCTACGGCCCTCCTGATAGAGAACGTTATAAAGACACCCTACGAATTAAATCCTATTTTAGAGTCGATATTGGGTTTGCATATGATTTACTTGGAAATAAAACAGGAAATCATACACAGAAATGGGTTCGAAAGATAGAATCTGCTGAATTAAGTTTAGAAATATTTAATTTACTTGGAATCCGAAATGTATTATCGAAACAATGGATTCAAGATGTTAATGGAACTTTTTTCTCTGTACCAAATTATTTAACGAATAGGAGGATTAACTTAAAATTGATTATTCAATTTTAATAAGTTGGGGCAAATAAAAACTTATTTGGAGAAACTAAATTGGTTTTTACGGCATACATTACGATACCTGCCGTATTTTTCACGCCTAATTTGGCCATAATGTTTTTTCTATGAGTATTGACTGTGTGTTTACTTAAAAATAATTGTTCAGCAATTTGTTCATTAGTTAAACCTTCAGCGATAAGCACGATTATCTCGTTTTCTCGGTCTGACAAAATAACCGCTTCACATGAAAAGGAACCAACGTCTAGATCGTCAACATTTATATTTGCTTTTTGAATAGTTTCGAGAATTTGACCACAAAAAAACTTATTTCCCCTACTCGTTTCCTTTACAGCATCCTGAATTTCAGTTAAATCACAATCTTTCTTTACATAACTTGTCACGCCGGAGCGCAAAGCATCTACCAATACTTGCGCGCTTTGTTCAGGTGTAATGGCAATTATTTTTAGTGCCTTGTTCAATTGAACTAACCTTGGAATAACATCAATCGAAAAACCTTCAGACGTGTAGTCAATCAATACAAGATTAGGCTCAAAAGATTTTACTTGTGTTAATAATTCTTTCTCATTTTGAGCTTCCCCAACAATTGTAGCTTTTGATTCATTCGTCAAAATAGTGCGTAATCCTATGCGTATCAAATCGTTGCTATCTGCCAAAACAAGCTTCATCTTATTTAGATTGATTTTAAACAAACAAATATAGCACAAATCACGCAATGCAATGAAAAAAATTGAGTTTTCATAGCAGTTGAAATGACGTATCTTTGCAAACGTGAATACCAAGGTTGGAAATGATATATTAGAAGTAGTAAACTTGCTAAGTTCCGGAGAACTGGTAGCTATACCAACAGAGACAGTGTATGGATTAGCGGCAATTTTCTCAAATGAAAATGCCATAAAAAAGATTTTTGAAGTTAAAAAAAGACCTGCCTCTAACCCACTTATTTTACACGTAGATTCAATTGAACAAATTCATTTATATGTTGAAGAGTTTCCAAAAATTTTTCAAGAATTGGCGACCATATTTTGTCCAGGTCCGCTTACATTTTTAATGAATAAATCAGCCATAGTTAGCGAATTAATAACAGCAGGAAAAAACAGAGTTGCCGTTCGAATTCCAGATAATGTTAATACACTAAGAATAATTAAAGCATTAGGATTTCCTGTAGTTGCGCCTAGTGCAAATTTATACGGTAAATTGAGTCCAACTCGTGCGCATCATGTGGTTGATCAATTAGATGGCATGATTTCATATGTCTTTGATGGTGGAGAATGTGAACGAGGAATTGAATCTACTATCATTGGACTTGAAGGAAATGAAGTGGTAATCTACAGATTAGGAAGTATTTCACCTGAAGATTTAGGACAACATCTCGGTTATTTACCAGGATTAAAAGTGCACGAAGACAAAATCCCTGTTGCTAGTGGAATGGTAAAATACCATTACGCACCTTCAACACCATGTAGTTTTTATAATTCAAATCAGACATACGAGGAGAATGTTGGTTTTATTTTTATTTCCAAAAAACTTGAGGAAATGCCCGATAGAAATGTTCGCTTATTGACGGAATCCGGAGATCTTAACGAAGCAGCAAGGAAACTATATGCTACCTTACACGAGATGGACCGACTAGAATTCTCTCATATTTATATTGAGTCAGCACCCGATAAAGGAATAGGTAAGGCTATTAACGATAGGCTTTCTCGCGCGGTTGCAAAATTTAAAGCAGATAAAAACAACTGTTAGACAGTCATTATATCTTTTTCTTTTATCTCTACTAAATCGTCGATTTTCTTAATGTAAACATTCGTAATTTTCTGAACTTCTTCTTCTGCGTCTTTTTCCATATCTTCAGATAGACCTTCTTTCTTTAAATCTTTGATCATATCCAAGGAATCTTTGCGATGGTTACGAATTCCAACTTTTGCGTGTTCGGCTTCCGACTTTGCTCTTTTAACTAAATCTCTTCTTCTTTCTTCTGTAAGTGGTGGAACTGCAATAAGTAATTGCTCTCCATTGTTTTGTGGATTTAATCCTAAGTTTGCATTGATGATTCCTCTCGCGATATCATTGATCAAGGTCTTTTCCCATGGTTGAACTACAATAGTTCTGGCATCCATGGTATTTACATTCGCAACCTGCTGAAGCGGAGTCATTGCGCCATAATATTCTATCATAACTCCTTGAAGCATGGCAGGAGATGCCTTACCCGCTCTTATTTTTATTAATTCATTCTCTAAATGATCCAAGGTCTTCTGATTTGACCCCTTGAATTCATCATAAATCAGTTCTAATTCTTCCGTCATGGCGCAAAATTAATTACAAACTGTTGTTCCCACCGCTTTTCCGTCCAATAATTTTTTCAGGTTACCTGGTGTGTCCATATCGAAAACAATTATAGGTAAATTATTTTCCTTGCAAAGCGTAAAGGCTGTAAGATCCATCACGTTTAAGCCTTTGGCATACACTTCATCAAAAGATATAGTGTCATATTTGGTCGCCGTTTTATCTTTTTCAGGATCAGCAGTGTAAATACCATCTACCCGAGTACCTTTAAGTATAACATCAGCATTGATTTCAATTGCACGTAATGAGGCTGCTGAATCCGTTGTAAAAAATGGATTTCCAGTTCCGGCACCGAATATTACAACACGACCCTTTTCTAAGTGTCGAACTGCTCTTCTTCGAATGAACGGTTCAGCAATCTCTTTCATTTCAATGGCAGACAATAATCGTGTTTTAACACCTGTTGATTCTAATGCCGCTTGTAGAGCCATTGAGTTAATCATCGTAGCCAACATTCCCATATAATCCCCATGAGTTCTGTCCATCCCACCTTGTTCAGCTTGAACACCTCTAAAAATATTTCCTCCTCCAATAACAATTGCTACCTCTATTCCGCTACTTAGTACCTCTTTGATCTGCTCTGCATATTCAGCCAATCGTTGATTATCAATGCCAAATTGTTTGGAACCCATCAAGGATTCTCCACTAAGCTTTAAAAGTATACGTTTATATTTCATATTATTCTTAAGACAAATGTAATTTCTTTATTGACATTTGGGTAAAAAAAAAAGCTATCTCTCGATAGCTTTTTTAAATGAACGTTTCTTAACTTAAAGAAAATCTTTTGAATTCTGTAACGGTTAATCCTTTTTCTGAGTTCGTAAGGAATTGTTCAACCGTTAATTTATTGTCGCTGATGAATTGTTGGCTCAACAATGTGTTTTCTTGAAAGAACTTATTAAGTCTTCCTTGAGCGATTTTCTCAGCCATTTCAGCAGGTTTTCCTTCTTGAATTGCAAGATCTTTACCTACTTCCAATTCTCTTTCAATTGTTTTGGCGTCAACACCATCTTTCGTAATAGCGATAGGATCCATTGCTGCTACTTGCATTGCAACTTGACGACCTGCTTCTTTAACAGCTTCCGAATTTGAATTAAATCCAACTAATGTAGCTAAACGATTTCCAGGGTGATTATAGGCTACTACTCTTTCAGCCTTCACTACTGCGTAGTTAGACAAATCAAGTTTTTCACCAATCACTCCAATTTGCTCAGTAATTTTATCAGCTACAGACAATTTATCGTCATATGCTAGTGCTTTTAAATCATCTACTGAAGCAGGTAATTTATCCAAGGCTAAATCTAAAAATGACTGTACCAAACTTACATATCCATCATTCTTAGCTACGAAATCTGTTTCACAGTTAAGAGTTAAAATAACTCCAGTTTTAGAATCAGAAGAGGCTTGAGCTAGAATAACACCTTCTTTCGCTTCGTTGTCACCTCTTTTAGCAGCTATTTTTTGACCTTTTTTTCTTAAGATATCAACTGCCATCTCGAAATCACCATTAGCTTCTACTAATGCGTTTTTGCAGTCCATCATACCCGCACCTGTTTGCTGGCGGAGTTTATTTACATCTGATGCTGTAATTGCCATTTTCTTCTTTGTTTATAAATTAGACGATTATTCTGCAGAGTCTTCAGAAGTAGCTTCTGCAACTGGTGCTGCTTCTGCAACTTCATCTTTATCTGTAGACTTCATATTTTTTCTTTCCTCCAAACCTTCTCTTATTGCGTTGCAAATTTCATCTAAAACCAATGAAATTGATTTTGTTGCATCGTCGTTCGCGGGGATTGGGAAGTCTACTAATTTAGGGTTAGAATTTGTATCCACCATTGCAAAAGTAGGAATCGCTAATCTTTTCGCTTCTGCAAGTGCAATGTGTTCTTTTAAAATATCTACGATAAAAATAGCAGCTGGTTGACGCGTCATGTCTGCGATAGAACCGAAAGTTTTCTCTAATTTCTCACGTTGACGTGTTTTAAATAATTTCTCTCTTTTGTTCAGTGTATCCCAAGAACCATCCGATTTCATTTTGTCAATTAAGGTCATTTTTCGGATTGACTTTCTCGTAGTTTGAAAGTTTGTTAACATTCCTCCCGACCAACGCTCAGTAACAAAAGGCATATTTACTTTAGTAACGCGCTCAGCTACGATTTCTTTAGCTTGTTTTTTCGTTGCAACAAACAATACTTTCTTCCCAGATTTCGCAATTTGCTTCATAGCAGCACAAGCTTGATCGAGATGAACAATTGTTTTATTCAAATCAATGATGTGGATTCCTTTTTTCTCCTCAAAAATGTAAGGAGCCATTGCTGGATTCCACTTTCTTTTCAAGTGTCCAAAATGAACACCTGCTTCTAATAATGTTTCAAAAGATAATTTAGACATATATATGTGTTTACGTTCCTAATTAATTCATCAATACTGGAGGGTGGAAAAGACCAAGGTACTCCTGTATTTGGATGCTAAACAACCAGTACAAAAAACGATTAACGTTTAGAGAACTGGAATTTCTTACGTGCTTTTGGTTGACCTGGTTTCTTACGTTCTACCATTCTTGGATCTCGAGTCATCAATCCTTCAACCTTTAATAGCGGTTTATAATCAGCAGAAAGTTCAACAAGTGCCCTAGAAATACCTAAGCGAATTGCCTCCGCTTGACCATTGATTCCTCCACCAGCGACATTTACCTTAACATCGTATTGACCAACTGTATTTGTAAGTTGAAACGGTTGGTTAATCTTTGCTTGAAGAACATCAATAGGAAACGCTTCCGTCATAACTTTTTTATTTACGGAAATATTTCCTTTTCCTTTGGTCAGGTAAACACGAGCTACTGCTGTTTTTCTTCTTCCTAATGCGTTGATTACTTCCATACTTTTTATTTAAGTGTATCAAGATTTAATACCTCTGGTTGTTGTGCTTCATGTTTATGAGCTGAACCAGTGTAAACTTTTAAATTTGTATATAATTTTCTTCCAAGAGCATTTTTAGGTAGCATTCCTTTTACCGCTTTTTCAATCAATCGCTCTGGATGATTTTTTAACATCTCTTCAGCAGATGTAAAACGTTGACCTCCTGGATAACCGGAAAATCTAACGTATTCTTTGTTCATTAATTTGGTTCCAGAAAAAGCTACTTTTTCAGCGTTTATAACAATTACGTTGTCGCCGCAATCAGCATGAGGAGTATAACATGTTTTGTATTTTCCTCGGATTACTTTTGCAATTTTACTAGCCAAACGCCCTACAGGTTGACCTTCTGCATCCACAACAAACCACTTTTTATTTGCTGTCTCAGTATTACCTGATATTGTCTTGAAACTTAATGTATTCACGGTAAATTTTGTTTAAAAAATTATACTTTTCCCTAAATTTAGGGGTGCAAAGATAACGTAATTCTTTTAACTAACAAAGGAATAATAAAAAAAAGCTACTATTTCTTTTTAAAGGCATTTATAGCATTTCTTGTAAATTCACTCAAGACTAATTTGCCGCTGATTTCGGCTCGTTCAATGAGTAATTCGTTCCAATGGTCTGTGCCTTGCCAAAACACTTTTTTTAACAACATCATCGCTTCAGAATTTGATTTCGCCAGTTGATGAGAAAGCCTAGTAATCTCTTTATCCATATCTTCTTCGTTCTCAAAAACATCTGTATATAGTCCTTTTCTCTTGGCCCATTCAGCGGATCTCCATTCGGTGGCGTTTATAGCTAGTTCACTCATTGCAGACAATCCAATTTTTCTTTCAACAGCAGGACCAACAACGAATGGACCTATTCCAACTGCTAATTCTGATAGTTTAATCTCTGCATACTTCGTAGCCAAACAATAGTCTACCGCCGAAGCTACACCAACACCTCCTCCAACGGCCTTGCCTTGCACGCGTCCGATAATAAATTTCGGACAAGTTCTACACGCATTAATTACATGGGCAAATCCTGAAAAAAATACTTTTCCAGATTCAAATTCGCTAATTGAAATGAGTTCATCAAAACTTGCACCTGCACAAAATGCCTTTTCTCCTTCAGATTTGAGAATAATAACTTTAACCTTATCATTTTTTCCAAGATCTGTAATTGTTTCCGCGAGTTTTCTTAATATTTTACCAGGTAAAGAATTACTCATTGGATGACCAAAAGTAATGGTTCCAATACCGTTCTCGGTAATTTCAAAATTTACAAAACCCTGATCTGTGACTGCATTCATCTCATCTTATTTTAACACAAAACTATCCTCCCCAATTAATGCTCCCTCGCAATAAAGTTTGACGCGGTAAGTCCCTTTATCAATGACATCACTATTCACATCATAATAAATAGTAACATCAAGCGCTTGGTTGTTGTAATCAACATCTTTTTTATCTGAGAAGGCTACTGATCCTCCTTCAGTGGAGACAATATTTGAAGATCTTGACTGAAGCACTTGACCATTTGGAGCTGTGATAGACATGTACACCGTTTTTCTACCTGCGATTGCGAGAACGTTTTCTTGAAGCGTAAAACTAGATTTTAACTGATAAACCTTTTTTGCTCTATCTGTAGCTTCTGTAGTATTGTTTGTTTTCATTTTCAAAGCTCCTGAACTAATGTTGTAAGCTCTTAACTTACTACCTTTTTTAACCTGCTCCCCTTTTTCCTCTGCTTCTTTTTTGTAGTTATCTCTCTCAGCTGATGTTTCATTCAATTTTGTCGAAGTTTCATCTAAGTCAATTTCCAAACGTTTGTTCATTGTGTAAAGAGAATCGATTTGCCGAACATAACCTCTCATGATACCCTTCAAGGTTTCATTTTCCTTTCTTAATTTCGACAACTCTCTGGCTGAAAGTCTTTTATTTTTATCTAACTGATTCATCAAATTTAAAATTTCTGCCTTTTGAGCATTCAATGAATCAGACTTACTCGAATCTTTTTTAATGAGATCATCATATGTCTGGAGCATAGCCTTCAAGTCTTTTCTCATATCATCGGACATCTCACCTACATATCCGGACATCATTTGTTCCATATCCTTCAATTCACTTTCAAGAAGGGCATTTTGATTCGCACATTCTTCATTGAGTGTTTTTGTATCCGACCACTTATAGGCCACAAAGGATAATCCTCCTAGAAGAATCAAAATTAACACTAAATAAATTAAACCATTGGAGGGATTTTTTACTGTTTCTTCACTCATAAAACTTTATTTAAATCAAAATTACATAATTAATAGTTTGCTATAATGCTAAAAATTCTGAAAAGTAACAGGTCGAATAAAACGATAAGCACTTTTCTGACCTACAGCGGTAAAACGCGAATCGCTGCTGCTTGGATAAGGACCCCCATGATGCATTGTTGAAAGCACATTCACACCTGTTGGAACACCATTTAATATCAGTCGACCACATTTTTTTCGAAGTAAAGAAATCACGTTAGGTAGTTCTTGATCTTGCTCGTTTCCAATAATTGTCCCTGTCAATTGTCCATTGAGCACTGATAATAATGATAATAATTCTTGCTCATCACCATATTCAACAAGCAATCCGAAAGGACCAAAAACTTCCTCTTGGAATTCACTATTGGCAATAAAAGATTTAGTTGATACTTTTAATAGAACTTTTTCACCGTGTATCGAATTGCTACCGGGTTGTCTGAGCAATACCTCGGCATCCGTTTGTTTTGATAGAGAATTCACACTTTTTTGATAACGCTCATGAATTACTGGGTGTAGCATTTGAAAATGTGGCTCTTGCGCTACTGCAAAGATCAATTTTTCCTCAAATACCTCACCTTGTTGATTTTTCGGATAGAATATTAAACCAGGTTTTGTACAAAATTGACCTGCGTCGTTCGATATAGATACAGCCAAGAGGTCAGCGTATTTTTGTTCGTTTTTCTCCAATTCTTTCGAGCATATAACTACTGGATTTAAACTTCCCATTTCGGCAAAAACAGGAATTGGGCATGGTAAAGCCGCGCAAAGATCCATCAAATAACGCCCCACGGTCTGAGAACCCGTAAAGCCAACCGCATCAATCTGACCGGAAAGTATTACAGATTTTGTTACTGAATTACTTGGATTGTCAATGAACGGTGTATACAATAACGGCGATAAAGATAATCGACTTATACATGATCCAATTAAATTAGCCACATACAAACTTGTTCCGATGTGATATGGATGAACTTTGTACACAACCAAACATCCTGCTGCAAGTGCCGAAACGACGTCTCCTCCAATTGAGGAATAGGCTAGGGGAAAATTACTTGCTCCGATAACTAAAACATTTCCAATTGGCTCAATACATCGTTGAAACGAAACTTGTTTTCCATTTATTAGTTTGATTTCGTTTTCATCGTTCAAACCACCATTTTTAAGATAAGAGGTAAAATGCTCAAGCTGATAAATGACTCGTTCAAATTCGGAATTATATCTTATTTCGCTTAATCCACTTTCGCGGCAATATAGGGAACGTAACTCGTCTTTTCCCGTATTAAGCGCAGTTTTAATTTCATTGAATAGAGAAATTCTCAATTCGATTGAGAAAATGGCGAAACTAACGTCGTTTACAGTTGATGACGGATTCAGTTTCTGAAGAACACTATCAATTGAGTCGGGATAATATGCTACTGTATCATCCTCAAGTGTGAAATGATTGAATGAATTGAAAAAACTAGTTGGCAACGCTCAACGAAAAGTGATAAGCTTCCATAATTTGATTTACCAACATTTTTTTACAGGCTTCTTCAACAAGCGCGCGAGCTTCTTGCTCGCTAGAGGCCTCCACAAATAACCGAATGTGTTTTCCAATTCTCACACCCTCAATGGAAGACAATCCAATCGTTTTCATTGAATTTGTTACTGCTTTACCTTGAGGATCTAACAAAGCATCGTGAGGCATTACATCTATTTCCGCTTTAAATATCATTTTCTATGAGTTAAAATTCGTTGTAAAATTGATAAACCGATATACAAAATTAGAATAATTGGCAAAGACCACAATTGAAAAATTAGGATACTTATTAACGACAAACCAACAAGTGAAAAGCGAAATAAATTTTCTTTAAAATTCAAGGTTTTAAATTTTAATGCAATCAAGTTTATTGGAGCCATCATTAAAGGAGAAAAAACTAAGACAATTCCTGCCAAAGAGTAACAATCGAATAAGGAATGAACAAATAAAGACTGATTCGAAAAGTCAAGAAAATAAAAATTGAAGAATAAAGGAAAAAACATAAAAAAGAAAGTACTCATTGGTGTGGGAACGCCAACGAATGATTCCGTTTGATTCACATCAATATTAAATTTAGCCAGCCTAAGCATAGAGAAAAGGGGAATTAAAAACGCTAGGAACGGTAGATATTTAATAGATGCATCGTAAGGATTTTGAAATGAGGATTGCACACAAGGATTGTAGAGTTGAATACCATCATTCGTTTTGTAAAAAAAGGCGTCTGTCCATTGTTGAATTTTAATTTGCGCAAACTGACTTGCGTCCATTTGACAGCCTAAATGAACCGCATTATAATTTTTCCATGCATCTACATCAATGCCTATTATTATCATTACAAACATGAGCGCCCCTGGTGCTGCGCCAAAGGAAACCATATCTGCCAAGGAGTCTAATTGCTTTCCAAATTCTCCATTAACCGCAAAAATTCTTGCTACCATACCATCCAAGAAATCGCAAGCCATCGCAATGAGAAGCGCGTAACAAGCCCAATCCAATTTTCCGTTTAACGAACAGAAAATGCTGAATACTCCCAATAGCAAGTTGCATACTGTCAACAGATTGGCCATATTATAAATTGGATGACGTAAAATATCCATGCTAGCCCTCAATTTTCAGAATTATGATGTAATTTTAAAATGCGATAGCAAAGAACACAATTTTTTATGAATTGGAGTGTTTATGTTATAAAACTTTTTATGAACTACAGGTATTCAGTTTCCATTCTTTTCTTGTTTTTGCTTAGTAAACTTTCTGCCCAAGATAACTCCATTGCTCCTAAATATTCCAATGAATTTCTTGCCATTGGTGTAGGTGCTGACGCATTGGGGATGGGAAACGCATTTGTTGCGAATTCTTGGGGTGCATCTTCAGGATATTGGAATCCCGCGGGATTACTAGGAGTAAATAAATGGCTAGAGTTAAGCTTCATGCATTCTGAATATTTTGCAGGAATTGCAAAATACGATCAACTAAGTTTGGCACACGCCATTGATGAAAAAAGTGCACTTGGTTTTACAGCTATTCGATTCGGTGTTGACGATATTCCGAATACTACGCAATTGATAGACAATAACGGAGTAATAAACTACGACAATATCTCATCATTTAGTGCTGGCGATTATGCCTTCATGGGATCCTATGCTAGAAAAATTGGAAATGCATTCTCCTTGGGTGGAACTGCAAAAGTTATCTACAGAAATGTTGGAGATTTCGCAAGATCATGGGGTTTTGGATTAGATGCCGGAATGAAATACCAAATTGGTAAGCATTGGACAGCTGCAGCAATGTTAAGAGATGTAACCTCAACATTTAATGCATGGACTTTTACTTTAGACGAACAAACATCAGATGTCTTTTTAGCCACAGGAAATTCTTTACCTCAAAATGGATTAGAACTCACCTTACCAAAACTAATTTTAGGATTTGGTGGTAAAGTTCCGGTTGGGACAGCTGGATTCAATTTCGGGGGAGAAATTGATTTTGATATAACCAGTGACGGTAGAAGAAATGTATTAATAAGCGCCGCGCCATTCTCAATAGATCCACATGCCGGAATGCAAATTGGCTTCAAGGAATTAATAAAAGTTCGTGCTGGAATAAGTAATATTCAACGTGTTACCTCTCTTGATAATGAACAATCTATCAATGTACAACCTTCAATTGGACTTGGATTGGCTCTAAAAGGATTTCATTTAGATTATGCCTTTACTGACATTGGAGATGCATCGGTTGCCTTATATTCACATGTAATCAGTATCCGAATAAGAATGAATAAAAAATAAAGACTCAAAATTTTCAAAAAATCTTACAACTGAATATTGCGGTGTCATCCACGAAATTTAAATTCCCTTTCCATTCGTCTAATTTAGAAAGAATAATATTATTCATATCCTCCATGGCAAGTGGTGAATAAGACTGAATATTCTTAATTAAGCGATCCAATCCAAAATGTTCCCCATTTTCATTTTCTAATTCCACAACTCCATCTGTGTAGAGCACCAATGTCGTGTTGGGCATCAATTCAATGCGTCCTACATTAACGTATGGAAGTTCATCTAACATCCCTAGACCTATGCAACCATCTTTGAGAAATGTTGCCTTTTTTCCATGCAATAAAACAGGATGGTTATGCCCTGCGTTGACATACTTTAATTTTCGTGTATGTGCGTTGAAATGAGCGAGGAAAAATGTAATAAATTTTTCGCCATTTGTACTTTTTATAACTTTTTTATTGAGTTCTTCCATTAGGAAGGGTAATTCAAAACGCTGATATTTAAATAAGGTTCGGAGTGTTGCTTGAAAATTAGCCATTAGCAAGGCTGCACTTATCCCTTTACCTGAAACATCTGCAATACAAATGATGTATTCTTCATCACCCAAAGGAATAAAATCATAGTAATCGCCTCCAATGGCATGTCTCGGAATGTATTTGGCACTAATATCCATTTTCCTATTGGAAGGTAACTCGGATGGGAACAATAATTTTTGCATTTCAGAAGCCACCTCTAATTCCTTTGAAATGCGTTCCTTAATAATATTTTGCTTCACAAGCCTTTTATTCTCAATGGCAACTGTGATAATATTTGTCAACGTTTGGGTAAAATGAAAATGACTTGTTTCCAACTGACTACTCGAAACGTTTGAAGAAATTAAGAGATAAGCCAACGGATTTTCCAAATGAAAAACAGGTATTACCGCTTGAAATTCTTTTAATAAGGAGTAGTTGGAACTTTCAACCAATGTGACTTCCCTTATTTTATTGAGGTGTTGTTGTATCAGATGGAAATCAAGTTTTCCTCTAAATCCCACTTTAACTATACAATCCCAATTTTCATTGGCATGAAGAAGCACAAATTTTCTAAAGCCAAGCTGCTCTTTTAAAATAAATACGTACAACTTCAATAGTTTATCGGTCGAAAGATTCAAGTTAATGGCATTGGTTATTTCCAGTAAAGAATTTAGCTTATTGTCTTTAAGCTCTAATTGGTAGTGAATATCTTTTTTCTTGGAAATTATCATCGGTTTCCTTTTAAAAATTCCGGTAACATGCGCAAGGCAGCCATTTCTTTAAATTTTTCTTTCACCTCACCACATGGACTTCCAAAATATGTTTTTCCTGTCTCTAAATCTTTTGAAATCCCAGATTGTGCTAAAACGGTTACTCCGTCGCCTATGTGAACACCACTTGCACACCCCACCTGACCCCAAAATGTCACATTGTTGTCTATTTTAACGCAACCTGCCACGCCAACACCTGCAGCGAAAAGGCAATTTTCACCAATTTGTGTGTCGTGACCAATTTGAACTTGGTTATCAATTTTGGTCCCTCGGCCAATAGTTGTTATGCCGGTAACGCCTGCATCAATCGAACATAAGGCACCAATCTCTACAAAGGATTCAATGAGCACGCCACCACAGGTATGCAGTCTATCGTATCCTTCATTTTTTTTCTTGTAATAAAACGCATAATGACCTATCACCGAATTCGCACCGATGATAACGTCATGTTCTATGGTAACATTGTCCAAAATAACAACGCCTGCATGCAAAACAACATTTTTACCAATCCGCACATTGTTCCCAAGGTAAACATTTGGATAAATAATTGTACTTTCGTGAATATCTTGTGCTCGCTTGTTTATTGGGCTTCCTTCCGGCATGTAATAGCGCGTGATACGATTAAATGCATCGAAAGGTTTTTCATGTATAATTAAAGCTTTACCTTCAGGGCAATCAACTGTATTGTCAATAATGATGGTAGTTGCAGCAGATTTTAACGCCTTTTCGTAATACTTTGGATGGTCAACAAAAACTAAATCTCCATGCTCCACCATGTGAATTTCATTGATTCCAGAGATCACATGTTCTGGGTCGCCCAAAAAATCAAATCCAAATTGGGCACAAAGTGATGCTAACGAATGGGGTTTATCAAATTTCATAGCTTTCCTAGGTGTTGAAAATAACGCTAAGATTACCACTAAAATCTACTCCACGCAATAGTTTTCACCTATGTAATGTTTAAATTGATAAAAAATAGAAATCAAAATGAAAATATTCTTGTATTTTCAAAAGAAATAACTAAATTTGCAATCCATTTTTGAAATAGAATTAACATGAAAAAAGATATTCACCCGGAAGATTACAGATTGGTAGTGTTTAAAGATATGTCAAACGATTACTCATTTGTTTGTCCTTCTTGTGCTGCTACGAAAGAAACAATTACTTGGGAAGACGGTAATGAATATCCATTAGTTAAGTTGGATATTTCTCACAAATCACATCCGTTCTTTACTGGAATCGCACAATTTGTGGATACTGCTGGAAGAATTGATAAATTCAAAAACCGTTACGGTCGTCATTTGAATAAATAGTTAGATTTGGAGTGAGTTAAGCTATGATTTATGCAGTTTATCAAACTAAATTCTAATGTTTACTTTAACAGTACATCTCAGATTATTTTACCAATCATTAGTATTAAGTCTAAAAGGTTTAAACAAAATTAAATCATACAATTGTTTTTTTGCGAAAAATGCAAGTAGCTTTTCGTGACTTACTGATAATAGTAATGAAATTATTTTAATATTTCTCAACTTTGTATGATATATACATATTATGAAGACTATTTCAATTGAACGTTGCAATGATATCGATTACAAAACCTTTAAAATCCATTACTTAAGTGAAAAAAAACCACTTATTTTTAGGTCTTTTTCAGCTGATTGGCCGGCAATGGAAAAATGGAACTACTCTTTTTTTCGTTCCAAATATGGAAATTTAGAAATACCAGTTTCAGGTGATTGGTCTAAAAAAAATGCAACGCAAATAGATCGTGGTACGGATTATAATTTGAAATTTTCAGACTTTTTGGATGCAATTGAAAAAGGTCCTACAGACTATAGATTGTTTGCTTTTAACCTATTCAAATTTAAACCTGAACTAAAAAACCACTTTACTTATCCATGTTTTGCCGACAGGTGGTTAAAAATACCTTATTTGTTCTTTGGAGGGCAGGGTTCAAATGTAAGACTTCATTATGATATTGATCATTCTGATGTTTTCTTAACACAATTTTCTGGGAAAAAAAAGATTACTCTTTTTGCCCCTGAGTATTCTACTTTACTTTACCGACAACCTTTCACCACGCATAGTCATTTAAATATCTCTTCTATTGAATTTTCAAATGATCCTGCGTTTCGCCTTTTATCTTGTTTAACTGGTGAAATTGAAGAAGGAGATACATTATTTATTCCTGCTTGTTATTGGCATTTTATTGAGTATGAAACAAGTGGTTTTTCAATGGCGTTAAGAAGCTTAAACGCTTCCAATATAGAAGTAGTCAAAGGCGGAATTAATGTATTACTCTATACAGCACTAGATGGATTAATTGGAAAAATCGCACCTAAGAAATGGGAAAACCACAAGTTAACCACTGCCAAAACAAATGCTATTCGGGCTATTGAGTCACAAGATAAAAAATTTGATCTCGGAACGTAAAACCTTTCTTTTACATAAGTAAACATTTAGAGAATTCCGAATTAATAATTTAATTAATAGAAACAGCTTGAAGTGCTATCTTTTAGACTTCACATGCTGTGATTTCAGAGAATTTATCACCTGTTGATCTTTTATTAAAAAAGCATCAAAAGTTTTCTTTGGATCGGACTGAATGACATCTTTGAATGGATTTCCTTCAAAAATTCCGGTAAAAATATCAATGTGATTTCCTTTAATCGCGCTTCCTGTGTCTCCTGCAAAGAAATAACCGTCATGAATTACCTCTAGACCATTTGGGAGAATAAAGAGCTTTCCCTTAACATTAGGAATAAAGATTACGGTTCCATAAGGAATAATACTTTTATCAACGGCGATGGTCCTGAATGGGATTAGTTTATAGTTTAGCACACCGTCACCAAAACCTTCTGATTTTTTCCAAAGTACTTTACCAAAATTTTCAACGGATAGTTTACTTTTTGAAAATTTTGAGCAAGATCGGCAATTGACGACTGACTTTTCACCGATTTTATCAAAATTGAGAATCGTAATATTTCCCAATGAATCTTGAACAAAGGCTGTACCTTCCAAAGCTGCCGAGCAAAAATCGCAGGTATCCGCGAAGAGATTTGTTTGTTTCCCATCTGAAAGTACCAGTGGAATTGATCCGCCTGATTGAAATCTGTGAATGTAATAGTGGGTGGACCAAAGAGATTTTTTAGTGGAAATTGCTAAATCTACAGGTGCTTTAATACTGAAATCGGATTGTGAGTTTTGGGCATGTAACCCGAAATATGAAAGAAAAATGAATATCCTAATTAATTTATCCATAAGAGTTACTCATCATTAAAATGTTTTTCCGATACTAATTCCAGCCCAAGGCATGATACGCTGACCAAAAAATGCCGCTGATCCAAACCATGCATATCCATCAGAAAATTCAAATCCAGGTAAAACAGGGGTAAAAGTGGTTCGGAAAAATAAGCCACTTTTCATGGAATGGTAACGATAACCTATGCGCAATGAGGGATATAAATACGATTCAGTAATAAAAGAATTATTTTCTCCACTTTTAAGGTCTAAGTAGGTAAGTCCCATTCCCACTTCTACTTTATGTGGAAGATTTTTAGTTGGATGAAAATCAAAAAGCATATTGTAAGAAACGGGAACGGAAAACACACGCAAATACGTCCAAGGAAATTGGTTTAGGTAAAGTATTCCTGCACTCACTGAATGATTCATTTTTGTTGAATTTACATTCAAAATTCTGTCATAGCCTAAGGCTCCATACAAGGCTTGTCCAAATACATCAACGTAAATTGTATTGGCTGAATTTCGATATTTTGAGATACTATTTTTATTATTTCCAACTAGATATGATAGCCTTAAACCGGTGTTTATTCCTGAAAAATTGGCCTTTACCGAATAATTGCCAACTTGCCAAGGCGCACCATTTGAGTATGTCAACGCATTGCTTCTTGACCATTGATATCCAAAATTAAAACCCAATCTAAGTTGTGAATGGTTGAATTTTATTATGGGGTAACTCATTGTAAATTGAGTATTATACCCAAAATTTTCACCAAGAAAATCTGTTCTATCCATAAGATTAAAAAAAGGAGTACTTTGATTTAGTGAGAGAATAGACAAATTATAAGATATTCCGGCAGAAGTGCTTAGGTGAAAATCATCCCAAACCTTTTTCTTACTCTTCTTGAAGAATAATGTATTCCATTGCAAGTGAAACAGCACTCCCAAAGCCGAATTTTTGGTTTTAAATTGAAAATTTGTTTGAACAGTATCCAAAATATTTCCATTATCGTCTGTCGTATACCAATGGTAATGATTTGAAACACTTGCTTGATCTGTCTTATAATTCAAACCGATGCTCCAAAACGGATTTGGGTGGTACGAAAAACTAAGATTGCGGTACATTCCGTGGTGAATGTGTTTGTCAAAAATACCAACCTTCAGCGCAAAGGAATCCATATAATAGCGATTCAATTCAGTCATATTCTGCCGTTGATACCCAATCGCGTAATCAAATGAAAATCGACTTGATTTTTTCAATGAGTCACCTTTTTGAGCGGAGAGGAAAAATGAGAAACAAAGAAATAATGAAATTAGACCAAATTGAATTTTCATTGGTTTTATTTGACTATTTATTCTTTTAACTCTTCCTAAACGCTTTGCGCCATTTTTCTTTTTCTGTCTGTTCCCAGTGATCTTGGATATCGAGGTTCACTTTGATTACTTTGACACGGCAATTTTTATTTGCGCGGGCTAAATCTTCCCAAATTTTTACGTGATCTTTGTTTAATTTTCCTGTCCAAACGTTCCAGTAAATAAGAACGTAAAAATCAGCTGGTTCGGGTAGTGCTAGTTTGTTTCCGTTTAAATCCCTGTATTTCGGCCATTGTTGTTGTAGGCTCAAACTATCTGGTTTGTTGTAGGTAGTAGTTAGGTTTAAATTAGGGATAAAATCAAACAAACCTTTGTTGCAAGACGTGTCGGTAAGGCGGTATTCAACATACTTGCCTTTCGCGTCATAAATACTTGCATTTGGCACACTCACTCTTTTCATAATGTACGGAAAATCGGCACTACTTACCGAAACAATATTCGTGGTGTCTAGCCCAAATTTATTGGCTTTTTTGGTAATCGATTCACGATTTTCAATATCCGGTTTTTTGATTCCGTATAATTTTTTAATGATTGGATTGCAGCTACTCAAGGCTACAGAAGCTAGGGAAAGAAAGATGATTTTTTTCATTTGAAAAAGATTTATTTTTAATTTAAAACTTTACCTTGATTGGTATTCATTTAATAAGTTTCTTAATTCAGGCTTATCCTTGAAGTCACTCTGCAGATTTTTTTCATTTATTTTTTTAATCTCTGAATTTAAATCCAGCGAATAATAATACGACGTATAATTCCGAGCACCTCGATATGACCCAGCTTCAGTGTGTTTTACTGCGTAGATTACAATGTCTTTTTGTTGAACAACTCGAAAATAACATTTGAATTCCCAACCCAACTCTTTTTGTTTGTAATCGGCAAATTGTCTGTACAAGACGCCTTGCTTCTCGTATCCCCAAATGTCGCCCGGTTTGCAAATAGTCACCGAATTATTGGTTTTAATTTTTAATCTGGTCTGCAGTCCGGCAGGAAACGCATATTTTATTTTGTCACCTTTTTCATGATCAAGGATTACAGACGGTTTATTTTGCTGATACTCTTCATACGATTTGAAAATGTATGATTGATTCAATTCTTTATTCTGACCAAAAGATCCAAGACCGATAAGAATTGCTGCTGTTGTTGTCAAAATTACTTTTTTCATATGCTAGTGTTTAATTAGTTTACTAATTTGAGAGTCGATTTGAATGAAATAAATTCCATTTTCCAACTCTGAAATTTCCACTTGATTCCCACCTCCCGAAACAATAAATCGTTTTACTTCTTTTCCTGCATTGTCAACTAAAATACAATCGGTTGTTGACGCGTTTTCGGGGAGAGAAATGGTGAGATTTTCAGAGGTAGGGTTGGGGTAGATTTGAATTTCACGATTTAAATCTGCCTCTTCAATGGAATTAGTTGAACAGTATTGAGTATATTCAATATAATTATTCAAACCATATTGCCCCCCATTATTGCCACCAATAACAAAAGCTTGGCTGTTATAATTACAACCTAATCCGTTTAAATTTGGGTTATTGATTACACCGATTTCTGTCCCAATTCTAACATAGATTTTACCATCAGGTGCTAATTTAATTGAACCATAAGCTGCCAAAGTTGAATCAATTATTTGTTTAGAACCAATAATAGTTTGGGCATTATTTGAGGATAGATCAAACTGATAAAGTTGATTATATGTGTTAGCCGGAAAACCAAAAGCTTTCCATGTTCCACCGTATAATTTTGAATTGTCTGAAGAGAAGGATAAACCAAACTCTCCGCCTGAAAATGGCAAATTAATTGGATTCGAAATCAATCCCGAGTTATTATCGAAATCAAAAATTGAAAGAATGTTTGTTAATGTATTTCCACCGATACCATTAGCATTGAAAGCAATTTTATTTCCATCTGGCGAAAATTTTATTTGCCCTCTTGCATTTATACTCGAAAAACATGGCTCATGAGCAGGTCCAATTGATGAAACAATGGGTACAGGATTGACTCCAGAATTTGTAACTAGAAAAGACAAGAAATTGTTTGTGCCGTATTCATGTGTCAATACCCAAATATCAACTCCATTTGAATGATAAGTGGCTGCAACCTGCTCCGTGATTGGTCCGTTATAAATTATTGTATTTGTTGATTCTAAATCACCTAGGCCACCATCTAATGTCATGTCAACAGTATGGTACTGAAATGTAGTTCCACCTTGTGCTGCTGTAGTAAAAATATAGTATAGATTTGGGGATTCCGGTTTAGGAATTATTAAAACCTGACTTAATGTACCGGAACTATTATATATCATTGATCCGTTTGGCATTAGGTCATTATTTTTATTCCAAACATTATCTGAATTCGTATAGAAAAGTAAATCTCCATTGTCATCTGAAATAGTTGAACATTCCTCAAATCCAATATTATTACTCTGAATAGGCATTGGAACGCATGCACTGAAATCAAAACCAGAATTTGATCCAAACATCCAAACATCACCATAGTGCTGACCATATAGAGATGACATAGAAACAAACAATAAAACTTGGAATAAATATCTCATAATCTAGAATTTCATTTTAAAAATACGCGTTTTCATTCAATTATAATTTTTTGAATATCCGAACCAATACTGATCATGTAAATTCCACTGTCCAAGTCCGATATTTCCACTTGATTCTCCCCTCCAGAAATACTAAATCGCCTCACTTCTTTTCCTAAATTGTCGAATAGAATACAATCGGTTGTTGACGCGTTTTCAGGGAGTGAAATGGTAAGGGATTCAGAAGCGGGATTTGGAAAAATATTGACAACACCAATGTCATTTGTCTCAGACAGTTGGGCAAAATTGCAGTAATTATTAATATCAATTGTATTAGGAGGTAGCTGCAAAAACATTGGACTCGGCATAATATTGACCGTAAGATTGTCACTATTAACTCCTGTAACTTGAGTAGCATTGAGTAGCTCGATGTCATCAATAATGGTGTACGCATCAATATTTGTGGAAGCGCAGGTATTTGAAAATACTTCGTCGACCTCCATCGTCATGGCATATGAATATACTTGTTCACTACTGACATTAGTTCTAAATCCAAATTTTTGTTCGTTTTGAGCAAAATTAGCTGAGGAATACGTATTCGTTAATATGATATTTTGAGTGATCTGATGTGAAGGGTTAAAAACGCACAGTGCATTGTTATAACCATTGGAACATATCATAAAATTATTGCCTACACTATCGCTAATTAAATCTTGAAAAGTATATGTTGCAAACAAAAAATCCTCACTCGATGGAATGATTTTTTTGGCAAAAATTATGTCACCAGAGGGTGAAATTTTATGGTAATAAGCAAGTGACATGTTAATATCTCCTGCAAGTAGGTAATTTCCATCTTCGGTTTGCATAATTTTTTTTGGCCACCTGTACTGTTCATCCACGAAGGTTTTATTCCATATTTCATTACCATTTTGATCCAAACTAAAAATACATTCAAAACTATCGTTCTTTAAGGTCCCAACTACACCGCCATTATTTCCCCTGCAAAGCGCAAAACCGGGTGATTTAGATGAAAAACCACTTATTTTTTTTGACCACAAAATGTTTCCATTATTATCTAAATTTATAATACCGGCATAATAAGCATCGGAAATCATGAAAAATACCCCACCCTGACCATTATCTATGACTTTATTCTCATTATACAAGTATAAATTTGGTATTTCAATCGCTTTTTTCCAAAGCAATTGATTACTCGCTGAAAATTTGAATATGAAAAATTGACTATTAACAAATGACAGGATTATTGAATATGAATTATCCGGATATGTTATAACATCAACCAAATTGTCAGCTTCAGCACAGGCAAAGGCATGGCTCGAAATCTGTCCCGTTTGTGAATCGGTCTTTAATACCGTCCATTGTGTGTAATAAACATCCTGAACGGTTGTGCTTGTATTGAAAACAGCAATTTCATCGCCATTGTTAAAATAATTGAATGCAAAGCGATAACTTCCACTCATCATATCATCACCGGGTCGTTGGTAAACCTTTCCCTGAGCGGAGAGCTGACTTGTAAATAAAATGGAGTATGTGACGACCGATAGAAAAATAGCGAATAACCTCCGATTACGATCGTAATAATTAATTAATGTCAATTTTCTTTTGCGAAATATGACTTTTTCTAGCTTGTGATCGTTCATAATTGAAATTTTAATATTTGTGAATAAAGCGTTAAATAGCGTTTAAGTCAAAACTTTACGCGCACTCTTCTCTTAAACGTTAAAAATATAATTTCGGGTGGGTATAAACACTTTCCAACGATCTTTCTTTGTGGAAATTTAATTAATCACGACTTTTTTCACCAATCCTCCGATTTCTAGAAAATATACTCCGCTTTTAAATTCACTAATATCAATTAAGTTTTCACCTCTCATTAAGGTAAAATGCTGCACTTCTTTTCCCTTGTTATCGGATAAAATACATTCCGTTGTTGAAGTGTTTTCAGGGACAGAAATAGTGAGAGTTTCGGATGCAGGATTTGGAAAGATGTGGAATTCTATTTCAGTCAAAGACTCAATTCCTGCCAAAGAAGCCACATCACAATCTAAGATATAACGATCAGCCGTTGTTCCCAATCCTAATTGCCCCAAGTAGTTAGCACCAACTGTACAGAGCACCAAACTGTCTACGGATATTGCAACGGCATGATGCCCAAAGAGCGTTGATCCGTCATCCGACCCTTTAGCCAAAGCAATTGTGTTATATTGCTGACTTGTAGCAATCTGTGTCGGATACAATTGCTGTTGCGCAGTCCCAATCGATAATTGACCAAAGCCATTAAATCCCCAAGACCAAGTGGATTGATCTGCCCAAATCCCATACATAAATGCAGAACCTGCAAATAGATGAGTCCATTCATTACTTACACCAATTTGTGTCGGCAACAAGCGGTTTTGTGTATCACCCAAGCCTAATTGACCGTTTCCATTAAAACCCCATGACCATGCAGTTCCATCTGATTTTATTCCGGATGAAAATACGTAACCTGTAGCAATAGACATCCATGTATCTGTTCCGACTAATACAGGAATTGATGAGTCTGTGTTGTTGTTGATTCCAAGTTGTCCGGCAAAATTATTTCCCCATGCATATAAATTCCCATTGGTTTTCAAGGCCATGGTATGTACTCCCCCAAGTGAAATGTCTTTCCAATCGCTTTCATTCCCAACTTGAATTGGAGCGTTTATGTTTGTTGTGTTTCCGTTACCAAGTTGACCATAAAGATTTAATCCCCACATCCAGAGGGTTCCATCGGTTTTTATCGCGGCACTACTCGCCAATCCAGCCCCAACCTTACTCCAGTTTGATTCGGTTCCAATTTGAATAGGTTGATTTGAATCTGTTGTAGTACCAACTCCTAATTGTCCAACTGAATTTAATCCCCAAGACCATAAGGTTCCATTCGATTTAATCGCCAATGAATGAAAACTCCCACAGGTAATATCTGACCAATCTGCTTCTGTTCCGATTTGAACGGGAATATCAGAGGTCGTATTATCTCCCGTTCCTAATTGCCCATTTCCGTTAAAACCCCAAGCCCAAAGTGTACCGTCCGATTTCAACGCAAGGTTAAATTCTGATCCTGCGCTTACTTTTTTCCAATACGTTTGAGAAAAGGTTATTGTACTTTTAAAAATAATGACGAGAAGTAAAAGAATTATTTTTTTCATGATTTCAGTTTTTATTCTTTTTATTTAACTATTTAAAACGTAAAACCAACGTTAGCTTGAACAGCGAAGTTCAGGGGATTAATATTCGGTGAATTGGATAAAGTAGTTTTCCCGGTTGTCCATTTTAATTTTTCAAAAGGCATATAATAACCAAGTTTTAACCCTATGATTAGTCGATTATCCATCTTCGGTAAAGGGAAGATGTAATTGACATTCGTGGTCAGATTCAGCATGAAATTTTGTGATTTCATTTCCACTTGATTTCCTAAATCTCCATAAACATTAAAACGCTTTATTTCTTTACCTACATTGTCATTTAGTCTCATACAATTTATTCAATTCTAAAAACCTTATCTGTTGTGCCATCATCAAATAAATAAATCAATAATGCATTAGTTTTTTCCGCTGTTTCGTTTCCATAAGTATCCAAAATTTTAATAATTCTCTTCATATCAAACGGTTTGTTTTCAATTAATCCAATTGTATTGCAAAAGTCATTTCTTTCAATATAATTGTTCAAAGACCACGAACCTTGTTTTCCACCAAGATATACACCATTGTGATTATAATTTATTGAACTCGAAATGTCATTAGGATTATCAATAACACCGACATAATAATCACCGCTACTATTTCCAGATTGTCCATAATGTGCAACATAAATTTTACCATCAGGTCCTAACTTTAGATCAGCAAAAACACAATTTGAACAATCGTTTATAATGTACTTTGTTGATTCAATAGCGGAAGCGCTAAAATTGGTCAAGTCAAATTGCAATAATTTTCCATGATCACTGGGTAAATTAGTATATAGGATAGAAGATTCAAATGTGCTAAGATACAATTTAGTATTATCCGGAGAAAAAGAAACACCATATCCTCCTAATCCGTTTAAATTTATTTGGTTTGGATTAGAAATCATACCAGTATTTCTGTCAAAATTAAAAATACAAGTAGTTCCATTAAAATAAGTCGTAAAAGCAAGAAGACTTGCGTCAGGTGATGCTTTTAGTTCACCAATCGCGTCCAAATTTGAATTCCCAGGAATTCCAGATTGAGCTGTATTTATTATAGGTCCAACTGATTGGATTAGAGGAACCGAATTAATTCCTGTGTTAGTGATTTGAAATAAAAAAAAATTATTATTCCCGTACTCATGTCCAATTAGCCAATAATCAATGTCATTTGAATGAGGAATCAAACATAACATTTCACAATTAGGCCCAGACTTTAAAACATTAAATGATGACGTTACTTCACCTAAACCATTTTGAAGGTTCATATCAATAACGGCAAAATTAATTCCTGTGGCATTTGGATGATTCGAGCTATAACTAATTCCTGCTTGAACATCTGTTGTAATTAGATAATAAATATTGTCGTTACCTGGTTTTGGGATAATAATATTTTGAGTAATTGAATTAGATATTCCAGCGGCACTCCCTCCCGACATTATTAAATGATTTTTATTATAAATATTATAGCCATTAGAGTAAAACAACAGATTACCATCATTATCACTTATAGTAGTGTTTCCTTCCCATGAAAATCCATCATTATTATAGGTAGTATTCACTAAAGGCATACAATTTTTGAATTCAATTCCAACTCCAGATCCTACATACCAATTAACATCTGCCATTTGAGCATTTAAATGAGAAATTAGGAATATCAAATAAAAATGTTTTAGTCCTCTCATATCTCTGATGAATTTAATGAGTAAAAAAATGAAAGTGAATTGGAAAAAGTTAAAGGATAATTATCATTTTGGATGGTTACCGTTTGCGCATTGAATACAATCACTGAAATTAAGCATAAAAAAGTAAATATATTTTTCATAAACTTGACTTTTAATAATTTAGTTTTTTGAAATTTAGCGCCTCGCTTGGTTAGAACAAATATCTACCTTGAACTACATCACCAACACTGAAGTCATAAACTTGTCCATTGGTTAAAAACGTTTGAGAAAAGGAGATTGTACTTGTAAAGACAATTAAGAGAAGTAAAAGCGATGTTTTTTTCATGATTTCAGTTTTAAAATTTAATATAATAACCCACATTCAAACCGGCACTGAACAAATAAGCTGTGACTGGCGCATCAATAATTTTCAAGATTCCATAGCGAAAGGTGGGTTCAATGCGCAAACTCATTTTATCTGTAAGGCGGTAATCGATTCCAAAACTCACCATCGGTGATATATTTAATTCATTGTATTTGTGTCCATCTGAACCCGAAGATCTGTCTGTTTTGTTGGAAAAATATACTACTTGGGTTTGTGATTCTTTGAGAAAAAAATTTGCACTTGCACCAACGCTTGAAATGAAACGCCATTTATTTTTCCCTAAAGCAAAATTGACTTTTAGCGGAATGTCGAGGTAATAAAAATTTTCGATGAATTTAAAGTTGGTTGGAATTCCAGGTTCCGGTTGATTTGAATTTAAGTCTTGCTTCTTCATACCATATCCTTTATTTGAAATATGAATCCCAGATTCAATACTAAAATGCTGATTCAATGAATAATTGAAATTCAATCCGCCTGTATAACCGAATTTTGGAGCTTCCATTTTGTTTCTTGCATCCATTATATAGAAATTAGTCTGAGTAGTTGTAATATCCGTTTCTTTCAATGTTCGGTAACATACATCAGGTGAAAAGGAAACACCAAGTTGAAAACGGTTAATTTTCATAGTTGAATGTTCTTGTGCAAACAATCCTACTGTTGTGAAGGTTAAGATAAAAATTAAAAGATGTTTCATTCTTCTTAAAACGTAAACCCAATATTAGCTTGAGCAGCGAAATTGAGTGGATTGATGTTTGGTGAGTTCGCTAAAGTGGTCTTTCCGGTTGTCCATTTTAATTTTTCAAAAGGCATATAATAACCCAGTTTTAACCCTATGATTAGTCGATTATCCATCTTCGGTAAAGGGAAGATGTAATTGACATTCGTGGTCAGATTCAGCATGAAATTTTGTGATTTCATTTCCACTTGATTTCCTAAATCTCCTGAATAATTGGTAAAATCCGTTCCATCAGCTACTTTTTTCGTAATTCTCAAGGTTGAAGTTGCGTAAGTGAACCCCATTGTGGAATACATTTGAAAATTCTTTTCACTTACATATGCAATTCCCAACAACGATTGACTGAAATAGGTG
>CAZLHR010000027.1:33372-37622 GCA_964559685.1 uncultured Lishizhenia sp. | reverse complement strand
TGTGATCTTGGTTGCCTTCACACTCGCGCATTTGGAAAATGGGGTATTTAAACTGATGATTTTCGTTTTTCGCGAAATTACGCTCCCGATTGACTAAAGCAAACCAAATATCCCATTCATTTTCTGACATGTGTGCTCCAAGAATCAAAACGGGATTGTGCGTTAGTTCGTGATACCAAGAAGTTGGTTCATTCTCTTTTTTAGATTTCGAATGATTTCTGAGTCGCTCGATTGTTTGAAATCGCTTTGCATATTCGCGTGTGCCGAGAGTTATTGGATCGTTATCATGAACGGAACCATGCGGATACCAAAATCGAATTTTATCTTTTTCATTTAAACCAACTTCCCAACAAGGTATTTCAAAATCTTCGTTCTTCTCTGATTTAAATTTGGAAAGGTTTGAAACCGATTCTTTCAACTTTGCTTCTTTACAACATAATGTTTCCGCAGTTGTGTCAAAATTCAAAGAAACGACATCCGAAACTTTCTTTGGGTTGAATATCCCAATTGGATAGCGTTTTTTATTGAATTTTAAAGCCTTTTCTTGCGCACATTGCAAATCAAAACAAATCTCTTCTGAAATAAGTTTTTCCATTTCACTAGCTGCCTTCTGCCGAGATGCTTCATCTTTCTGCTTACCGGTTCGGCGAACAATCAATTGCTCAAAATCCAAGGGATAAAACCCCGTTAAAGTCAACTCCGGATCTTGGTCTTTCAACAATTTCTCCCAATTACTCAAAATGGAACTTGCTCCCAACGCCTGCCGATGAAATCCCGATCCTAAAATGATGGTGAATTTTATACTTGGTTCTTTGAGTAAGGCTTTGAATTTTGGGTTGATGGACATGGTGGTAAATCTTATTAGATTTTTGTTTTTCTAACCATAAAATAATGAATTGGAAACCCCAAAATAATAGCCAGCAAAACACCAATAAATGTTGAATAATATCCCCATTTAATATTCAGGTAAGCAAAAAGAATTAAAAACACCAAAGCATTGAAAACTCTTGAATTTGTTTTTATTTCTGAAACAAAAATTATCGGAAATAGAAAAATTACAAAACCAAATGCTATTTGTATGAATGAACAATCATTCTCAATGGAAAAAATGAGAATGCCACTGAAAAGCAATGCTGTTAAAGTGCCTATGATTATCTTCATTTCCGCCCTATTTTTAAAATATTGAAGAGGTATCTAAATTCTGAATTAATACAACGTCATCATTTTGAACAACTCTCCGAAAGCCGTATTCATTGATTAGTCTGGTCTCGACTAGATTAGTTGTAGGATATTGTCTTACAAAATCATACTCGGGAAAAAAATTCTGATTTTCCTTTGACCAGGGACGGGGTTCCGTTACTATAAAAGTTCCTGTTCCTCTGTGGTAATACATCATGAAATGTTTCGCTGCCATGTTATTTAATTCTTTTTGTTATCAATTGTAATGGTTTAACAATCAACAAGAAAACAGCTTTTCTTAAAAAATAGGACTTTTCGATTAAACTCGCCGCCTTTGGACCATGCGTATAATACCAATTCGTGAATTTTATACCCCAGTCTCTTTTAAGTAACCAATTATCACGAAACATCCTTAAATCCATAACCACCGGGTGGTTATAATTTCCCATTGCCGCAGTTGCTATAAAACAACCTTTCTTTTGTGGAGCAGTTTCTGGTTCTAACTTTTTCCAAAGTGCTAATAGTTTTTCATCTCTTATTGCTTTGATTTTCTTAATGGCATGATCAAAATCATTATTAATTTTATCCAGGCCTCCTTTATCAAACATTGTCTCTCTTATTACCCCTGCCATTTTAGTCCCAATATCTGAAAGAACCCCATGAATCTTTTTTATTTCATCAATATCGAGTCCTATTTGCTCACTAATTAACTCAACGGTATCGTTTGCTCGTGTAAGTTTTTCAGCAAATTCAATTCCTGAATTTGAAAGTGTTTTGAATTGCTTAAAGTGATTAAATGATACAAGATAGTAATCGCATAAAAAAGGAATCACGTCTTTCTTTAATCTTTTTTTAAAGCTGTCTGCGTTTGGGGAGTTATTGATTGCTTGTTTGAAAGCGGATATAGACTGTTGGGATTTAAAATTACCAATTGTCGACGTTTTTAGAATTGACAGTCCTTTTTTGTACCATGCTTCAAAAAAATCAGATTCCAACTCAAGGCATTTATTATAGTAATTAATCGCCTCATCATAATCACCTCCCTCAAAGGCTACCTCTGCAAGTTTAAAAAGATTACCATTAGCATTTAATTTTTCGATACTAGCATTTATTTCCGTACTAACAGAAATAATACCACCGCAGAATTGGCAGTTTTGACCTTCATTAGCGTCTTGTAATGCTCCACATGATTGACATTTGACTTTCATATTATAAGTTATTATTAGTGAATATTGAAATTATTTCCTTATTTTTAAACTGAGAAATTTCGAGCTAAAATCTTTTATATGGCCCCACATCAAAACATCACTGTCTTTCAGCCTTTTTAACGACTGCAAGTATTTATGGAAATCAGATTTTAGATCAACGACTTTCATTTATTACAATTGTTTTAAGAGTTCTTTTTTTTTTTCGTCGAACTCCTGTTGTGAGATAGCGCCGATATCTAATAGTTCTTTTAGTTTTTTTATTTTATCTGAAACACTTTCGTTGTTTTGCTGGTTTATGCTTTGTTGTAGCATATTTGGTAAAACCATACCAATCCCGATTCCAGCACCAAGGCCCAATCCAGTACCAGCAGCGCCATTATTTTTTGCAGCATCTTCCAAAGAATCAGCAATTTTAAATTTCATGTATTGGTCAAGGTTGCCAATTGCATTCATTCCCGTTTTTGTATCGATTAATTTTTGAACTTCATCTGGCAAAGAGATAGAATGTATGTAAAAATCATGGAGCGATAAGCCCAAGCCTTCAAAATCTAGAATGAGTTCGGAACGCATAACCATATTCAAATTGTCAATGTTAACAGGGATGTCAAAAACGGATTTTAGCATTTTACCCAATACCACAATTAATTTTGAAATGATGATTCCACGTAGGTAATCTTCAATGGCGTTCGTAATGTATAAACCCATTGTCCCAACTACCTTGTTGACAAACAGTAAACTGTCTTTTACTTGAATGGAGAAAGAACCGTAGGAACGAAGTCTTACCATTTGTAATTCATTATCACGAAATAAAATAGGTTCCTTTGTTCCCCATTTTAGATTTGGAAAAAGTTGTTTACCAACAAATACTACCTCTGCCCTGAAAGGAGAATTAGGGCCATAACCAAATCGCATAACCCATTTCGTTATAATGGGAATGTTTTGTGTTTGTAAAACGTGCCTACCAGGCCCAAAAACATCTAATGCTTTTCCATCTCTAAAGAAAACCGCATCTTGACTTTCTCTTACCGTCAATTGACTACCCCATTTCACCTCTAGTTGGCCGTTTTCAGGAACGCGTTTTACCAATACAATTCCGCTATTATCTAAAAATTCAATTACTTCCATTTTTATTTGAATTGTTGGATAAAATGATTTCTTTCCTGAAATGCCTTATCTATTTTTTTAATATGTTGATTCAACACAGCTGGTGTAATTGAAAGGTCTCTTTTTGTTTCAATGAAAACTTCCATTAAACTTACACGCTCTAAAATATGAAAATCAAGATTTTCAATTTGTTCCAACTCATTTTCTTTAATTTTATTCAAACTAAAAAATGCTGTTTCTCCATATTGAGCATACTTAATCTTTGAAACAAGTGTATTTATGTTTTTTCGAACTTGTTCAATTTCAGCAGCTTCTTGAATTTTCTGATTCAGAATTAGTTCTTTTTTTGTCTCTTCGATTATTTCTTCAATTCGAATCAGTTTTTCCGATGCATAAATCCTAATCAGTTTATCAGAATTTCGCATATTATCTCGAGCTGCATATCCGGGATACCCTGGAATCAACGAACCGATTTTATCCAAAATTATTACTTGTCGTTCAGACATTTTTAATTTAACACCAAAAATAACTAAATAAAATTTATAAATAATAAAATAATATAAAGTAAATGTGAAATTACTTAATAAAAAACAATGGTAATTTTAGTTTAATGAATCATCAGGTTGCAGAGAAAATTCGAATGGAGCGTTTGCGGCTAAACCTCAGCCAACAAAACATGGCAGATGAGTTGGGTATAACGGTCGCGGCCTATTCAAATCTAGAGCGTGGCGTCTCTGATATTTCGTTGAGCCGCTTGTA
>CAZLHR010000027.1:33045-33362 GCA_964559685.1 uncultured Lishizhenia sp. | reverse complement strand
AAATTGCACACATATTGAAGCGCGATCCATATTGGTTTTTAGCCAACGACTTTCGAGTAGAGGACGAAACTGTTCCTTATATGTCCTCCAATCAACAAGCGCTTAGCCATCAAGTGTTTATGTTAATTCAACAAGTGCAGAATTTACAGATGGAAATCAATTCGATTAAAACAAAAATTGGCTATTAATTGGTGTTGAAATTTAATGATAAGTAAAGGGGAGTGTCCAAAAGATACCAAGCAACACCCGCTCCGCTGGATTTGTAATCTTGCGAGCTTTACTTAAAATTTAACATTTCAATTTTTTCAAGAAAATGT
>CAZLHR010000027.1:0-33035 GCA_964559685.1 uncultured Lishizhenia sp. | reverse complement strand
TAATCGTTGTGGCAATCTTTTAACTTCTAGCATACTTTCCATTTCTTGATAATTGGATGCAGCTGAACGGCACCAGTCTTCGGGATTTTTAACCCGGCCTTCTTTAACAGGATTGTTGGATTAGCGAAGGATTAACTACGTTGCTGTTAGCGCGGCACAAATCCCTCGAAGCTAGGGCAAAAAACACCAGTAGATGAGATTATTTTGTTGTTCTAACAAATTCGCGCCATTCCATTTTAGTGCTGTCGAAAGTAAACAAATTTAAGTGACCTTTTTCTGATAATTGTTTGTCCAAGGTACGTACATATAGAAATTTGGCAATTTCAAATCTGTTCTCTTCAAAAGTTAAGGACTCAATAATTTTGTATGCTTGTTGGTGATATAAGCATTTTGTCATTAAGTCTTTCGTAATAGTTTCCAGTTTGTCCTCTTCGAAAGTTTGTGATTTCAGATCTGCTAAAAATCCATCAAAGTCGCTCAATGTGGTTTTGCAAGTTGACGAACTATTTACATTCACTGATGTCTGTACATTGTTCTGCTGGTTTCCGCCAATTTGGTTCGAAGTGTTCTGTTGCGAGCTAGAAGATGAATGAGAAATAACAGTTCCGTTTTGAATGGTGGTGCTTTGAGAACTTGAACTAGTTTGAGTTTCTGTTACGTTCACTTGCATGTTAACATTTCCCGGCATAGTATTTTGAGGAAGTCCCGAAGCGTTAACGTTCATTTGCATGTTAATATTTCCACTTTGTGGCTGTGATGCTGAATTTTGTGAAGTAGAACCTGTTCCAGAAACCTGAAAGTTCATTCCACCGCTACCATTTTGCATGGCAGGATCTAGACCATTTCCTGTAACTTGAACGTTCATTCCAATAGTTTCTGAGTCTTGAGTAGAGTTTCCAGTTCCATTAGCATTAAATTGAACATTCATCCCAACGTTACCATTTTGCATGGCAGGATCTAAACCATTTCCTGTAACTTGAACATTCATCCCAACGTTACCATTTTGCATGGCAGGATCTAGACCGTTTCCTGTAACTTGAACGTTCATTCCAATAGTTTCTGAGTTTTGATTTGAGTTTCCAGAACCATTAGCATTGAATTGAACATTCATCCCCAAATTGCCTGTCGTATTTGAGTTTGCTCCGGTTGAAGTATTTGATGTGGCTTGTTGTTGTATCTGTTGCGAAGAGGAAACTTGTTGTGTCGAGTTGACATTTAAGTTTTGTTGGTTATTAACGGATTGCACCTGATTGTTTTCAGGCCGGAATACGATAGCTTCCTGCTGTAAAACCCCACTTGCAGGCACCATACTCACGAGCTGTAATTTACCTTTACCTTTTTTGAAAACAACCTTAGTAGTGATGTCGCTTGCTTCATCTAGAAAAAAATTCTTGTCAATGTCTGGAGTTTTTCCGTCAGAAAAAATAAGTTTTACGGAATAACCTCCATTTTTAATTCCTGTTATAGCCACATTTGTTTGAGGCGTATCGTTTTGTTTAACCCCATTCATAATGAGGTAAAAGGGCTGACCACCATTGTTAAAAACCGAAAGGTTAGATTGGCCATATACTGTATAAAAAGCAAAAGTAAAAGCAAAAAGTGTTAATAATTTCATAGAAGTTTAGGTTAATTATTCAAAGATATGAAAAACTCAGAAATTTTTTTAATTCTTCCTTATTTCTTAATTCACTATCAAACTTCCACCTCGCTTATCGGGGTAAAAAACTGTGTTTGGAAATCGAGAAGTCGTTCTTCTTCCGTATTCAGCGCGCTGATCAACACGCGACATTTGGGTAAACTTTCTGCCAATCGTGTTAAATTTCCTTTCATTCCCAAACGCATCAATTGGTCAGCATCGAGAACAGCGAAGAATTTAATTTTCCCCATATTGAAGCCATTCTGAAAGTACAATTCTGTGGTGCGCTTTACCGTACCAATGATCACCTCTGTCCCGTCGAAAAGGTCATTGCGTTGTTTAAGGATATTGCCTTTGTCTGTTACCATGTCCACGGTTAGATCCATTTCCTTGGCCAAATCTTTTAATTGTGCTTCTATGGCGCGCACTTGGTCATCGGAACTACACAATATCAGCGCGCGAGGAGAACCTTCTTCTGCTTGAGGAACAAAATGCGCTATTATTTCGGGAAGTTCGGTTAAACAATCCTCTGATCTCCCGTTTACCATCACATGATGTCCAGCTTTCAGTAATTTGAGAAGTGATGTGCTCATGGATTTAGTTTTGCATTGTTGAGGTGTCGCAGACCATCTCGTTTGGATTTTTTATCCAAATTGTTTTGAAGAGCCTCTGTTAAGTTAATACCGGTTTGATTTGCAAGGCAAATAAGTACGAAAAACACATCAGCCAATTCATCTGCCAACTCTTTTCCTTTGTCACTTTCCTTTTCACTTTGCTCGCCATAACGTCGCGCCATAATTCGTGCAACTTCCCCTACCTCTTCCATCAATATCGCGGTATTGGTGAGTTCATTGAAATAACGAACCCCAACACTCTTGATCCACTCGTCTACAATTTCTTGTGCCTTTTGAATTGTCAAGTTATCATTCATAGGTCAAATTTACACAAGCAGAAGCACTTTCGAACGCCGATTTAAATTCTTTTACGAAATTTGTTTGATTCAAACCTTATGGAAAAATTACAGAATTTTATTAATGGCGCGTATTGTCCGCCCGTTTACGAAGAATACTTCGATAATTATGAACCGGCAACCGGTCACGTATACAGCCTTATACCAAATTCAGGCTCTGAGGATGTCGGCCTAGCGGTCACAGCAGCAGAAGCTGCGTTTCCTGCATGGAGCGGAATGTCTTTGGAGGAGCGAAGTAAAATCCTGGTTAAATTGTCGGAAGGTATAGAAAAGAGAATGGATGAATTTGTGGCTGCAGAAAGTCGCGACAACGGAAAACCCCTTTCGTTAGCTGCCCATGTCGATATTCCACGAGCGGTTTCCAATTTTCATTTTTTCGCAACAGCAATTTTACATTTTGCTTCAGAATCGCACTACATGGAAGGCGTTGGGGTGAATTATACCACTCGAAAACCAATTGGAATCGTTGGATGCATTTCTCCTTGGAATCTTCCGCTCTACCTTTTTTCATGGAAAATTGCTCCTGCCTTAGCCGCAGGAAACTGTGTGATTGCTAAACCTTCGGAAGTTACGCCATATACTGCCTACCTTTTGGGTAAAGTAGCACAAGAAGCGGGTGTGCCTCCGGGTGTTCTTAATATTCTTCACGGCACCGGTGCACAAGTTGGTGATGCCATCGTGAGGCATCCCAAAATAAAAGCGATTTCGTTTACAGGAGGAACAAAAACCGGAGAATATATCGCTCAAACAGCCGGTCCGATGTTTAAAAAACTATCCTTAGAATTAGGGGGTAAAAATGCTAACATCATCTTTGCAGATTGCGATTTTGATGACATGTTAAGTACAACCATACGATCTTCATTTGCCAATCAAGGACAAATTTGCTTGTGCGGTTCCAGAATTTTGGTTGAACGTCCTATTTATGAGCGTTTCAAGCAAGCCTTTGTAGAAAAGGTGAGCCGTTCAAAAGTTTCCTTCCCAACTGATCCCGAAGCTAAACTTGGCGCCGTGGTGTCGAAACCTCACATGGAGAAAATATTAAGTTACATCGAATTAGCAAAGGAAGAAGGCGGAACAATTTTAACAGGTGGATATCGTGTATTATTAGAGCCGCCATATGAAAATGGCTACTACATCGCACCGACAATAATAGAGGGATTAGCGTATACGTGCCGTACCAATCAAGAGGAAATTTTTGGACCTGTGGTGACCATTACGCCTTTCGATACAGAGGAAGAGGCCCTGAAAATGGCTAATTCTACGGAATATGGGCTTGCTGGGACGGTTTGGACAAGCAACTTAAAAAAGGCACATAGGGTTGCCGATAACCTGCAGTCGGGGATTGTTTGGGTGAATGCATGGTTGGTGCGTGATTTACGCACACCATTTGGCGGAGTGAAGTCATCAGGAGTGGGAAGAGAAGGTGGTTGGGAAGCCTTACGCTTTTTTACAGAAGCTAAAAACATATTCATTAAGTCATGATTAAAAAATCTATCCTTTTCAGCAGTTTGTTGATTACCTCGGCATTTGCACAAGAATGGTCCCTAAAAGAACCCTTATTGTTGCGCGTGCAAAAAGACACCATTCAAACCTTGTATTACCACTTTGGCGATGAGTTCAACGGCGCTAGTTTAGACCTCAACAAATGGCACGACAATTATCCTTGGGGAGGCGTGAATCCTCGCTATAACATGGCCCCATCACCAGAAATGGTAAAACTCGACAAGGGAATGTTACAGTTAACGATTTCTAAAACAGATCGCAAACAAACGATCCCTGATTGGATGTTAACAGATGAATATAAAAAGGAAAATGCACCCTATATCGTGGAGGGAAACAAGGCACAACTTTACCACTTAACCTCTGCTATTTATTCAAAGAAAGATTTTAGATACGGCTACTTCGAAGCTCGCATGAAAGCACCAGTAGGTATAGGAATTTGGCCGGCGTTTTGGACCTATGGACATAACAACAAAGATGAAATCGATTTTACAGAACTAAAGGGTGAGCGGATGGATAATTACCACATTGATGTCCACCATCCTGAAAAAAAAGTGGAAACCTATAAGAATGCGTTCGGAGCAAGGGTTCGCTATGGTGCATGGATAAAATCTACATACCCTATAATTGATCGATGGGTAACGTTTTCGGGATATTGGGAGCCGGGACGAGTAACATTTTTCATGGACGGAATGCCGACCGGGGTATTTGAAGGGGACTTTCCTACCGATCAAAACATTGTATTGAATTCCTCCCTTGCTGTGAAGGGTCAAGCGTTTGAACCTGGTCCAGACGCAAATACACCTTTTCCAAATACATTTTTGGTTGATTATGTGCGTTTATGGAAATCAGATTATCAGGCACAAAAAGGGATTGTGGTGGATCGTAATCTTTCGGATGAAAAAGAAATTGCCCTAGTAAATGAAAATCAGAAACCGGCAAAACTCAACAAAAAGCGAGACTTGAAAAAAGAGGAAGGGTTTATTTCAATTTTACCCACAAAGAATAAAGGGACGGTTATTCAGGTAACGCTGGCGGGCATCTCAGTACCGGTTCATTTGAGTTTATCACAAGCGGAGAACAAACAGTCTTCTGAGTTTTCACAAACCTTAATTAATAAAAGTCAATTGGTGAATTTATCTCATTTACCCTCAGGTAAATACATCATACGCATCGAACTTGGCGAAAACACCTGGGAAAAATCGCTCGAAATTAAGCATTAACCGAAACGTTTTCCTGCTACGAGTTTAATACTGTAAAAATACTGCCTAAAGGTCAAGTCATTGAACTGCATGGACTTATTGTCAAAGTCGGTAACTAAAAACACAAACCAATCTGGAACGGAATATCCACCCATAAGACGAAAATCATACCTAGGAGCAAGTCCAAGAAAAACGCGGTCTGCTCCTGAGGTAGCACTGTAACCTTTTGCCTGAACAACAGCACCCAAACCAGCCCAACCCGAAAACTGCCAATTGTTCAATCGATTTACGTAAGCATACCCCGGAATTAATCCCACATCAAAAGAACCTACACGGTTGGCCAATGTTCGCGTTTCGCTGTTATTTGTTAGGTTTAAGGGTAAAATCGGATTTCCAAGGTTATCTAATCCAAAAATATTAAATGTGCTTTTCAGATACCACGTTTTCACCTCTTTCAAATAATGCGCGCGTTTTCCTAACAAGGCATTGATTTTAAAATTTTTATCACGAAAATACCAAGTTCCTAACGAAAAATTATACGACAGCAGGTTTGGAAAAAGCTCATTCACAGCAATGATTTCATTGTTCCATTGTGCGGCGTTGAGCGCAGCATAACCACGGCATAAGTTTAGTTGCGTTTCAATATAAAAATTACGAAAAGAGTAATCCAATTCGATGTTGAATTGATCTGTTTTAGAGTATTTTTCCGATGACCTATAACGGTTAAGAACGGGAATTCCCAAGCGCAATGCACACCATTTATAAGCAACACCAATTCCCAATATTGTACGAAAGTTATTTCGGTATTGAATCTTATCTAATTCTCCTGAAAATGGATAAGAAATTGAAAATGGTGAAGTAGTGTACCCCACATCGGAATAAACCACCCACCTATCTCGGAAATCTTGAAGAACAGTTGAGTCCTTTGGATTTTGACCTAAAACCGACGAGGATAAACCTAAACTAACGAGTAATACCTTCCAATCCAAGAATAAATGCATAAACTTTTGCTACTTCCATTCGCTCTGAAGTTCTTCCTGATCCACCTCCGTGACCGGCATCCATGTTGCAATCAAACACCAACGGATTTTTATCTGTTTTTAGCTCGCGCAATTTTGCAACATATTTCATGGGTTCCCAATATTGTACTTGAGAATCGTGGTACCCTGTCGTCACATACATCGCTGGATAATCCATTCGGTGTAAATTGTCGTACGGCGAATATTTCAACATGTAATAGTAAAAATCGGGGTCATTTGGATTTCCCCACTCTTCATATTCTCCTGTAGTGAGTGGTATTGATTCATCAAGCATGGTGGTAACCACATCAACGAATGGAACTTGAGAAACAATTCCTTTCCACAGGTACGGGGACATATTCGTGATCGCACCCATCAACAAGCCACCCGCACTTCCGCCTTGAGCATAAATTTTGTTTTTATCACAATAACCCATGTGACCCAAAAACTCAGCGGCATTTATGAAATCGGTGAACGTGTTAATTTTCTTTTGAAATTTCCCGTTTTCATACCAATTTTCCCCCATGTATTTACTTCCACGAATGTGTGCAACAGCGTAAACAAAACCCCTGTCTAACAGACTCAATCGTGTAGCACTAAACACATCAGGTAGTGTATATCCGTAAGAACCGTATCCATATAACAAGCAAGGCGCCTTTTTTAAATCGGTTCCTTTTTTATATACCAAGGATACTGGAATTTTGGTTCCATCATTGGCAGTTGCCCATACACGTTGCGAGCTGTAGTTTTCTGGGTTGAATCCTTTGTCTAAAAGCTCCTTTCTAAACCAAAGTGTTTTTTCTTGCTTCACCATATTGTAACGGTAAACAGTAGAGGGTGTCGTCAAGGAATTGTACGAAAAGAACAAATCATCCGTATTGTAATTATCATTTACACCAAGACCAAGGAAATAAGTTTCTTCATCAAATGCAATTGTACTTTCCTTTTGATCGTTTACGTTTATCAGTTTAATGCCGCGCAGACCATTTGAGCGCTCTTCGATAACAAGAAAATTCTTAAATGCAGATAATCCTTCGATCAGAACTTCATTTTTATGAGGAATAAAATCCTTACACTGGTTTAAATTTCTTGGGAATGAAGGGGAGAAAAGCACTTTTCTATTGCTTGCTCCATCCGAGTTGGTAAGAATATAAAACCCTTTGTCGTGATGCGCCACTTCATACATGTGACCCGACCTTCTGGGCAGGAAAACTTGAGGTTTATCTTGTGGCTTATCCGCGTCAATCCAATGCAGTTCGGTAGTTGTGGAGCTATAACAATAAATAAACAAATATTTATCCGTTCCTGTTTTTCCAATTCCTACACTAAACTTTTCATCTTCTTCTTGATAAACCAATTCGTCTTTTTTAGCATCGGTTCCAAGTACATGTTTGTAAACTTGGAATTCTCGAAGTGTTTGAGGATCTTTTTTGGTGTAAAAAACAGTTTTATTATCATTGGCCCAAACCAATCCGCTGGCGTCCTCAATTTTATCGTTCAAAAACTTACCGGATTTATTGACACGAAAAGTTATTTGGTATTTTCGTCTTCCTACCAAATCTTCAGTCAGTGCTACCATTTTATTATCTGGAGATAAAGACCAGTCAGCTAATTCATAGAAACTTTTTCCTTTTGCTCGCTCGTTTTCGTCGATGAAAATGGTTGTTTTTTTATTTTCAAATAATACCACTTGTTGGTAATCTTTTCCTTCAATGTTTCGCGATTGAAATGTTAAACCGTTCAAAATAAATGGAGCACTGACGTCATTTGGATTTATGCGTTGGTCAAATTCTTTCATTAACCCATCAATTAAAGGTTTTAAGGGTTTAAAATACTCCGATTGGTATTCGTTTTCTTTTGCCAAGTGTTCTAATACGGGCTTACTGTCTCGCTCATTCATCCAATAATAATCGTCAATACGTTGATGATTGTGTTTGGTTAGTGTCTTCGGTTTTTTAATGGCCACTGGAGCTTGAGCAAGAGAAATCTTTGTCATAAGAACAGAAATAAATAAAATATAGAAGGGTTTCATAGTCTTGATTTGAACAAAAATACGGATAATCTTTTTCGGATTGTGTACCTTTGCCAAGTGAAAAAATTGTACAAGTACTTATTGAATACCTTGCCTAGGCCAATATTGATTCGTTTGAGTTACATTTTCAAATTTTTTGCCCCGATGCTGTACAAAGGAAACAAAGTTGCTTGTCCGGTTTGTGAGCGCTCTTTTTCGAAATTTCTTTCCTACGGATCAAATGTAGCGCACCGAGAAAATGTACTTTGCCCTTATGATTTGACCTTAGAACGTCACCGTTTAATGTGGTTATATTTAAAAAAAGAAAGTAATTTTTTTACTGCAGAAGGACTGAAGGTACTTCATATCGCTCCAGAACAGTGTTTTTTACCGTTATTCAAAAAACAATCAAATCTTTCGTATTTAACGGGTGATATAGAATCTCCAATTGCTGATATTCATTTTGATTTACACGCAATTCCTCTGGAAAACAATCGCTTTGATGTGGTATTTTGCAATCATGTTATGGAACATGTGAAGGATCCAATTCAATGTATGAAGGAAATTTACCGAGTAATGAATCAGGGCGGATGGGCAATTATGCAAGTTCCACAAGATTTTAACCGAACCGAAACATACGAAGACGCGTCGATTACATCACCTGAAGACCGTGAAAAACATTTTTGGCAAAAAGACCATGTGCGTTTGTTCGGAAAAGATTATCCTCAATGGTTAGAAAAAGCCGGATTCAAGGTGACCGAATTTAACTTAAATAATCACTTTTCTAATCAAGAGATCGAACGCTATCGGTTAATGAAAGGCGAGGTATTGTATATCGCGCACAAGAATTAATCTTAAAAGCTCTCTATTAAAGAAAACCTGGCTAAATCTTAATAAATTTCAATAATTTCCCCTGTGTCGAAAGTCGAATGTAATAGTTCCCTTTTTCCAAAAAGCCCACATCGACTCCTCCTTCACTAGAGGAAATGTTTAATAGAGTTCTACCGCTAGCATCTAAAATGCTTATCGGTCCAGAGTATCCAGAAATGAGTAGGATATTTGAAACCGGATTATTCACTAACGGTGCGATTTGCTCAAAAATTTCCGGAAATCCTAATGTTGGGTCCTTGTATCCATAACTCACCCCGTTTTTTACCATGTAGGTAAGCGTAGTGTCGTTATACTGGGTATACGTAGCTGTTTCGAAACTTGAGTAACTACGAATTTTACCAAAACCCGGCCTAAAGACTTCATTTACATATTGCTGAAAGGCACAATACTCTGCCAAAGTAAAAACTTGAGTGGGAGACATGTTTAATAACGCAAAATAGTCGCCCTCTATCGTGTCATGGTAGTAAATGGGTTGAGGTGGTGTGCAATAATGTAAAACCATGTCGTGAAGTTCAATCGTGTCGGCAATACTAGCATCATTATAACTGGGTAAATAACGCAGATTAGAATCTAAATTTGTATAACACCAGGTCGCAGAGCTTGACCAGCGAGTTGTATCATGTTGCCCTGTGGAATTGTTCCAAGTTCTTTTCATCGAATAGGAATTAGCAAAATAACAGATCTCAGAACTGTCTGAGTTATAAGTTTTAGAAGCTATGCTATATCGCGTAATACCATAATCTTGGAATTGTGTAAATGCGGTTCCGGCTGAAATAGCGTATTCCAAAGTATCACCAACAGCAAAATCATAAACTTCGCGTGGGGTAAAATACGTTTGTGCCATTGCCATTTGACTCAAAAACAGAAATAAAAAGGTGTTTTTCATTTCGTAAAATTAGCAATTTCGGAGAGAATCTTAAGCACTTCTTCTGTTGCTTCAATATGCGCCATGTGACCACAATTTTCTATGAGATGAAGGTTTTTTTGATTTGAAACTTCTGAAATATTTTCAACGGAAATCAACTTGTCTTCGGCTCCGTGAATGAACACTATTTTATCAGCGTTCTTTTTTACCAAATCAGTAAAATCAGTGCGTGTTCTCATAGCGAGCGATGCATAGGCAATGCCATCCGCAGTAAGTTCTAGCGCTTCTTTTTTTAAAATTTCGATTTCTTTGATACGCAAGTTGGGCTCACAAAAAAGGTTAGGGATGGCCTCGTTGATAAATATAGCCTTTCCTTTGTAGGCAATTTCTGCAACGCGCACCCTGTCTTTTTTTTTATCTTCGGAATCTTCCCAACAATTGGAGTTTAGCAACACAAGCTTTTGAATGTTTAGCTTATTTCTGAAAAGCAATTCTAAACCTACATATCCTCCCATGGAGTGACCCACTAAAATTATTGGATTTTCACTTTCATAGATAAAGGCGTTTTCGATTTCCTCAGCCATAGCAGCGATGGAAGGATCGTCTGAGGATTTTGGAAGTGGAGAGGCTCCATGACCGGGTAGATCTACAAAAAATTTCTCACCGGGAATTTTTGATAGAGAAAGGTAAGACCACATCGAGGAAGTTTCAAGAAAGCCATGCAAAAAAAGCCAATACGGCTTCCCTTCTCCACTTGATTTGAAAGAAATCATTATGCGTTCATCAAATCCTCAATTGCTTCTGCTTCAATCGGGATATTTCCCATCAAATTGAATGGCGCTCCGATTTCTTGCACAACAAGATCATCCTCTAATCGAATACCCAAACCTTCTTCCGGAATGTAAATTCCCGGTTCACAAGTGAATACCATTCCCGCTTGAATAGGCTCATGCCAAAGGCCAACATCGTGGGTGTCGAGACCAAGAAAATGAGATGTTCCGTGCATAAAATACTTCTTATAGGCTGGCCAATCAGGGGATTGATTTTTAATATCATTCAATGAAATTAATCCTAAGTTTACCAATTGTTCTTCCATCAAAACACCAACTTGTTTGTGGTATTCTGCCATAATTGTTCCTGGAACCAGAAGTTTTTGCGCTTCGTTTTTTACATGCAACACGGCGTTATAAACTTCTTTTTGTCTTGCAGAAAAACGTCCATTGACTGGAACACAGCGCGTTAAGTCTGAAGAATAGTTGGCGTATTCAGCTCCAACATCAAGAAGTATAACATCTCCATCTTTGCATTGTTGGTTGTTCTCTATGTAATGTAAGACACAGGCATTTTTTCCTGATGCTATGATTGGAGTATAGGCAAATCCTTTAGAGCGGTTGCGCAAGAATTCATGCGCCAATTCTGCTTCAATTTCATATTCCCATACGTCCTGCTTAATAAAAGAAAGCAGCCTTCTAAAACCTGACTCTGTGATGTTGCACGCCTGTTGCATGAGTTCAATTTCCGTTTTTTCTTTCACAGAACGAATTTTATGGAGAATCGGGGCGGCTTTATGTACTTGATGTGCAGGAAATTCTTCTTTGGTCTTTTTAATAAATCGATCTTCACGAGTTTCTACTTCGGTGTTCGCTCGCAAGTGCTCATTCGTGTTGAAATAAATGCCTTGGGCTTCGGCCATCAATTGTTTGAAAATAGATTGGAATTGCTGAAGCCAATAGACCGTTTTTATTCCAGAAGTGTCGAAAGCGGCTTGTTTTGTTAACTTTTCTCCTTCCCAAATGGCAATATGATCATTTGTTTCGCGAAGAAAAAGTACTTCTCTGTGTGCTGGATTGCTTGCTTGTGGAAACAATACAAGGATTGATTCTTCTTGATCAACTCCCGACAAGTAAAATATATCACGATGTTGCTGAAAAGGCATTGTTCCGTCAGCAGAAATTGGATAGATGTCGTTCGAATTAAAGACGGCTAAACAGCCATTTTCCATCTTAGAAGTAAACTTCTTACGATTCTTACTAAATAAATCGGATGATATTTTATGGTATTTCATGAGCAAAGGGATTTACTCACGAATATACATATAAACTCGATAAAATAATTACCTAGTTTGATCCGTAGTCTTTTTCATAATATAGTTTTCTCCATAAGCTTCACATCCTGTTTTTTTAGTCTTACATGAAAGTATCATAAAGCATAACCCTAGCGCTCCGAGAAATAAGGAAAAAGACTTCTTCATTTTTATTATTTATACTGCGAAAATAAGTATTAATTACACATATAACAAAAGCACTTCATAAAAGTTTACGTTTCTTTAAACCAGCTAGCGTAAAGAGAGTAGTTTTTAGCAATACGTTGAACCTCTCCTTCAAACAGTTCTGGGCTTAGAGATTTTACCTTTTTTGCTGGAACTCCTGCATAAACACTCCAAGATTCCATTTTAGTACCTTCCAACAAGACTGCACCCGCAGCAAGAATGCAATTTGTTTCAATGTGACAATTATCCATAACAATCGCTCCCATGCCAATAAGAACATTTTCTTCAATGGTACAACCATGTACGAGCGCATTATGACCAATGGAAACATTGTTGCCTATTTGAACAGTGGTCTTCTCATATGTACAATGTAGTACGGCTCCATCTTGAATGTTCACATTATCTCCAATTCGAATTGAATTCACGTCACCTCTCACGACGGAATTAAACCAAACAGAACAATTATCTCCCATTACCACATCGCCTACAATTGTTGCATTTTCAGCAAACCAACAATTAGCTCCAAATTGAGGGGTAAAACCTCTGCACGCTTTAATTAATGCCATTAACAATTTAGTTTTTTCACCATAGTCAGAATCGTAGCCAAAGCAACGGTTTCTCCTGTTTCGTCGTATACATCAACTAAGAATTTGACAATTCCTTTTGGAATGTCTTCTTCGTTACGTTTTTCTTGGTCAATTTTTTCTTTAACAGTAAAGCGCACCCCGATGGTGGCTCCAGGATAAACTGGCTTAGTAAACCTGGCCTCTTCAATTCCATAATTGAGTAGTACGGGCCCTTTTTTAGGGTCAACAAATAACCCGGCAGCTTTAGATAAAACGAAATAACCATGTGCCACACGTCTTTCAAAAATGGTTCCCTCTAAAGATGTGGCATCCATGTGAGCATAAAAATTATCTCCAGATACATTTGCAAAATTTACTATATCAGCATCCGTTACAGTATGCTTGTGTGTAAATACGGTTTCGCCTACTACTAATTCTTCAAAGTGCTTACGAAATACATGAGGATTCGCTTCTGGCATTTCTGCGCCCACTTGAAACTGCTGAGTTATTTTTGAAATTGTGGTTGGATGGCCTTGAATAGCGGTACGCTGTAAATAATGTAAAACACCGCGTTTTCCACCCATTTCTTCTCCACCTCCAGCTCTTCCTGGTCCGCCATGTGTTAGCAGTGGCATTGGTGATCCATGACCAGTACTTTCTTTAGCGCAATTAGCATTGAGCACAAGAATTCTACCGTGCATGTTTGCAGCTCCAACAACATATTCAGTGGCCTCGGCATCATTTGGCGTGACGATGGACGAAACTAATGAACCCTTGCCCATTTTTGCTAATTCAATAGCGTCTTCAAGTGTTTTATAAGGCATTATAGTGGAAACGGGGCCGAATGCTTCAATTTCATGGACGTCGGTCTTGTTAAATGGATCGTCATTCACAAAAAGTATCGGAGAGAAAAACGCGCCTGTTTCTTTATCAGCTCCAACTACTTCAACTTCGTCAATTGATCCATAAGCAATTTCTTGGCTCAACGATAGTTTTCGCACATTTTCTTTGACACGGTCAACTTGGAGTTTAGTCGCCAAGGCCCCCATTCGAACACCTTCTACACTTGGGTCTCCGATTTTCGTAGTCGCTAATTTTGAAGCAATGGATTTTTGCACGTCTTCTAACAAATTGTCTGGCACTAATATTCTTCGCACTGCAGTACATTTTTGTCCTGCTTTTATGGTAATTTCCTTGACAGTTTCTTTGATAAACAAATCATACTCAGGAGTACCCGGTGTAGCTGAAGGACCAAGAACAGTTGCGTTCAAAGAGTCGGCTTCAAGGTTAAAAGAAACACTTTCTTGAGCAATTCTTGGGGATGCTTTCAGTATTTTTCCGGTAGCTGCGGACCCAGTAAAGGTGACCACGTCGCGGGCGTCAACGGTATCAAGGATACCCCTTCCTAATCCGCAAACCAATTGCAGGGAACCTTCTGGTAAAATCTTAGACTCAATAATATCGCGGACCATAACTTCCGTCAAGTAACAGGTATACTCTGAGGGTTTAACAACAGCAGGAACACCAGCCATGAGGTTGACAGCAATTTTTTCGAGCATCCCCCAAATCGGAAAATTAAAGGCATTTATATGAACGGCAACTCCTTCCCTTGGCACCATAATGTGGTGACCAATAAAAGTTCCATTCTTAGAAAGTGGTGCGGCAACTCCATCCACGTAATAGGGCAAATCCGGAAATTGTCTTCTCAAGCTTGCATTCGCGAATAAGTTTCCAATTCCACCTTCTATGTCAATCCATGAATCTATTTTTGTGGCACCTGTCCAAGCACTTACTTGGTAATAGTACTCTTTTTTTTCTAATAAGTATAAGGCAAGTGCTTTTAACATGCGACCTCTTTCCTGAAACGTCATTTTTCGAAGAGACCTACCATTTTTTCTTCCGTATTCTAGCACTTCTTTAAAAGGAATACCTGCGCTTGATGTGGTTCCAATGATAGAGCCATTTATGGCATGATACAAGTTTGTTTCAATTCCATCTCCTGAAATCCATTTTCCTAAAACGTAATTTTGATAGCTGCGTTTTTCCATAAACTAATTCTATGGTTGTAAAAATACATCAAATTGTACAAGGCGATGAAATTCTAAGGCATAAAAAAACCCACCGAAGTGGGTTTGTATTGAATAAGTTGTGTGCTAATCTTTTTTTGTGCCTTTATCCTTAACGGCATAAGCAATGGTGAGTGCATTAATACGTTCTAAGGCATCTCTAATTTCAAAAATAATTCCTGTTGGGGCATCTTTGTCAGCTTTTATACACGTGATTACTGCATCGATATCCTTCTTCATACGTGGCGGTTTTTGAGCTTTCTTGTCCAACTTCCAACGTGAAACAGTGTTTACTGTGTAAAGTTCATCTTCAGAAGCTTGGACCACGTTATCAAGAGACAAAGCGTAACCAAATTTGAAATCGTCTGCTCTCGATGGATTTCTCGGCTGCCCTAGGTATAAAAAGTCGATTTCAGAACGTTGTTTATATGCTGTTAAATCTACAGTTCTTGTCCCTTCAGGTTGTGCGATTTTAACGGCAGGGTCAGTTTCCTTGCTTGTTGTTGCCACCATGAAGAAAAATAAAAGCATAAAAACGATATCGGGCAAGGAAGCCGTATTTAAAGCGGGACCAGCACCTCTACCATCTTTTTTAAATTTTGACATAGATCGATTAGTTTTTCGGTTTAACCTCAATTATTCTTGACGGGAAAAGCATTTCAATAAGATCTAACTTTGATTTGTCTTCTTTATACTTTTCTTCGTCTTGAATAACTCTACCCTTAATAATTCCATATGATTCTCCAAATTTCGCTTTACATTCTTCGTCGCGAACTTTGTATATCGCTTCTTCAACTTCTGATTGAATTTTGGCAAATAAATCGTAGGATGTTTTTTGTTGCACCTCGATTCTTACGTGAGCTTTATCACTGATTTCAGGCACTTTTGAACTCCCAAAAAACTGCTTAATTAATTTTTGTTTTTTCTGTGCTTCAGAAATTTTAGCTGTAATAAATTGAATGTCTTTTTCAGAACCTGCTTTTTCAGCCTTTTCAAGTTCCAAGTAGTAAGCATCTACAACCATCTTGTATTCTGCTGCTGAACTTGCTGAATACCATGGAAATTGATTTTCATACTTCTTCATTTTATCCGCTGCAGACACGCGTGAATCGTCAAAAAATTCACGATTAGTCATGTACCAATCATACAGCATTTCAGAAATAGAATCTTTTTCTCGAATCGGCAGACTCATGTCTTTCCCGAGTCTATCTCGAAGAATTAGTTCGTTTTTGTTATTTGCAAAAATGTGGAATACGTAACGCGTATCTATTTCTTGGTTGTCGTTGACTTGTTTTTCGATTTTTTTCGGAATCGACCTGATGTATGCTTGGTCTTTGTCCATTGTGGTTGTTACTAAGAAGAACAACAACAAAAGGAAGGCGATATCCGCCATGGAACCTGCATTAATTTCAGGAATTTCTCTCTTGGCCATGGGTCAGTTATTTTTTATAGCTTCTATAACGTCCAAGGAAAGGTCCAATGATAATCACTATAAATCCGACGACTAAACAGAAAGCAATAGTGTAAATCCCTGCTGACGTTGTGTCCACTACACCTTGGGAAATCTTATCTCCTTTCAGTGCTAATGTTTGCACAGTATCAGTGGTACCAATTCCCATAAATACAACATACACGATAAAACAGACGACTAAACCAATTATGGATATGATCGTTTTCTTTGGTTGAAGAATAAGGCTCCATGCAAAGAATCCAATAACAACGGCCATTGCAAAGATTAGAAGGCCGATTGTAAACCAAATGGCAAAATCCATCTCTGCTGACTCACGATATTCAGCAATCGCTGCTGGGCCAGCTGTAACAGAAGGGCCGTTGAATAACAAGAAACTTGCTCCAACACCTACAGTTACTAGGGCAAATTTTATTAGGTTAAGGTAATTTAGATTTTTCATGACTTAACTTTTTGAGTAGTTAACTAAATTACTTAACGGCTTTGTTTTTCAATAATATATCAATTAAAGAAATTGAAGCATCTTCCATTTCGTTAACTAATCCGTCAATTTTCGATGTGATATAGTTATAGAAAATTTGTAGAGCGATTGCTGCAATAAGACCAAATACCGTTGTTAAGAGTGCCACTTTGATACCATCCGCAACCGTTGTCGGAGATACCTGACCGTCTTCAACAATTTTATCGAAGGCTTGAATCATACCGATTACCGTACCCAAGAATCCAAGCATTGGAGAGAGTGCAATAAATAACTGCAACCATGACAATCCTTTTTCCATGTTACCCATTTGAACACCTCCGTAAGCAACAACAGATTTTTCAACCATATCTAAGCCTTCACCAGCACGATCTAAACCTTGGTAGAAAATAGATGCAATTGGACCTCTAGTATTACGGCAAAGTTCTTTTGCAGCATCAACACCACCATTTTGTAGTGCCTTCTCAACATCTTGTAAAAATTTAGAAGTATTGATTGTAGACAAATTCAAATAGATTACACGTTCGATAGATAATGCCATTCCAATGATCATACAGATCAATACAGGAGTCATCCAAATTACGTCTCCTTCAATGTATTTTTGTTTCAGCTGTTGTGTGAACGTCAACTCTGGCTTTTTTGCCTCTTCTTTTTTCTTTGAGTTGTCAGTTGTGCCAGCGTTAGCAGCATCGGTAACAGCAGCATCTCCTGTAGAAACGGCAGCAGCTTCAGCGGCAGCCATATCGTTGGCAGGTGCAGCAGCTACTTCTGTAGTTTCAGCCTTGTCTTTTTTGTCAGCTTTCTTTTTGCCTTGTGCAATTACATTAGCAAAAATACCAAGAGTAAGCGCCAACGTGATCATAATTGAAGTGGTTATTCTTTTCATATTTACAAATTAAAACATTTTTAAATTTAGTTTCGTGGCGTCAAAAATAAGATTTTTTTGGGACTGCAAAAAAAAAACACAGGAATTTAACGACTTAATATAGATTTAACATTCGCATTAATTCTGCTTCCTGCCCAAATGCTAGTGTTTCATTTACCCAAATTCCTTTCTCCAAGAGGCGTTCTTTTGTACTAGCCCCCCAAGCATATATCTTGGCATTTTTAGGGATGAAGTTTAAAAATAGGAATGATTCAACATTACTAGGGCTCGTAAATATGTAAATAGAACAATCCGGAATGCTTTTTTTAATGTAGTTCGTTTTGTATACCTCTATGAAATTAAGTTGATGTTCAGAAAAATGTTTTGAAATGGAAAAAAGACTTCGAGAAGAGTGAGGAATAGTAATCAATCGATCTGTTGCCCATGATTTAAAAGAAATAAAAACTTTTTCAGGAAAAGAAGAGTGTTCTCCTGTAAAACTTGATTTGTGTCCGCGATTGATTAATGCTTTTTCAGTGCCTTTTCCCATACAGGCAAAGTCTTTACAAGTAAATGATTTGGAAACTTGGTCAAAGAAAAAATCAACGGATCGAGGACTTGTAAAGAATACGATGTCAAAGTGAGTTGGAATTTCTGCAGCGACACGTTCAAATGAAATTAATGATTCAGTAATTAAAGTAATTCCATTCTTTTGACAATAGGAAGTAAGTAACGGAAGCTCTTTTGCTGTTTTAGAAATGAATAGCTCATGCATTGCTCCTAGATGCTTGCATTCAATTGTTTAATGATTAAACCCGACATGTCACAGGCTTCATTGTACCGAAAACGAAAATAGCGGGATGGCTCACTCCATTTCGGAGAAAATGCGACATGTACAAATTCCCCATCGTTATAGACTCCCAATGGCAACTGGCATCCGCCATTCATTTGTTTGAGGACACATCTTTCTATTTGAATCTGCTCCCCCACTTCTTTGTTATTAATTTCCGCAAGTAAACTTGCCAATTCTTCGTGACCTTCGCGTATTTGTAGGGCTAAAACGCCTTGTGCAGGTGCCGGGACAAATTCTTCGGGATCTAGTTTAACGATTTTTAATCCGCTTAAATCCAAATTAAGTCTTGCTACTCCAGCATATGCTATTAGTATAGCGTCAAAAGCACCAGATTTTAGCTTCTCGATTCGAGTTGGCACATTGCCCCTTAAATCCTTTATCACTAAATCTGGACGTAAGGCCAAAACTTGTGATTTTCTTCTTGCCGAAGAAGTGCCAATGGTTGCGTTCTTTTTTAATTCCCAAACTTCAGATTCACTCCAAGCTTCTTCTTTAATAATTAAAAGTTCACATGGATCCTCTCGGTAAGAAACCGCAGCAGTTAGAAGACCTTCCGGTTCGGTAGTTTCTAAATCTTTGTGTGAATGTACGGCAAGATCAACCTCGTTATTTAACAAACTAGCTTCTATTTCTTTAGTGAAAAAACCTTTTCCTTCTAATTTATCAAAACTTAAGTCTTGAATTTGATCTCCTTTGGTATGTATAATGGAAATGGTAACCTCACATCCTTTATCCTCCAATAATTTTTTCACATAATTCGCTTGCCATAACGCAAGGTCACTACCTCTAGAACCAATTCTAATTTTCATGTTTATGTACATTCGAGAGCAAAATTTCTTTCGCTTTTTTCATTGGACCGCTAATGTACTTTTTTTCCATGTATCCAACGATTTTTTCGAGTAATTCTCTTGATTCAGGGTCTAAGTTTTGCAGTTCCGTTTTAAACACCTCATTAAATGCAGTGTCTTTTATTTTCTTGACCTCCTTTGGAACATCCTGCATGACCAACTCTACCTTTCGTTCCTTATATAAGTTATTGAAATCGATTAATGCTCCTTGAATAATTTCATGAACGCGTGTCAATTCCCCTTGGCGTATTTTTAAGTTTTCATTTGACACTTTTTGTAAATGAGCAATTGAGATGTAGTGAACTCCAAAATCATCTAATACGAAAGGGTCAATATCTTGTGGAATAGCAAGGTCAATAATTATTTTTTTCGAAGTTTCACCATTCAAGAGTGATTGATATAATGCTTTATTAACGATGTGATGATCAGAAGAAGTGCAAGTTACAAGGACATCAAAACCCTCTTTAAAACCTTCTAATTTTTTAAGGCTATAGGCAGTTCCATTCAACTCTTTGGCAAGTTTTTCAGCATTGAATAACGTACGGTTAAAAACAGAAAACTTTCGAAAGCCGTGTTTTTTTAAAAATCGACAAAGTGTTGTATTGGTTGTGCCAGAACCAATAACCAATATACGCGCGTTCAACGGAATTTGAAATCGTTTCAGTTCCTGATACGCAAGGGAAACAACAGAAACTGGTTTTTGTGAAATACTTGTTTCTGAATACACTTTTTTCGCTGTTTCCACAACTTGTTTCATGACTAAACGCAACTTATCACCTGTTAAACCTGTAGCCTGACAAATTTCAAAAGCCTTCCGCACCTGAGTGATAATTTCCCGCTCGCCCACCACCATTGAGTCAATGGAAGCGGCCACTGAAATGAGGTGTTCTACAACATTTATACCTTTGTGGAACACAGCATGCTCTAAAAGCAAACTTAAATATTCTTCAGTTATTTCTGGATAAATTTGAGTTAGCATCTTCCTTGCGTATGCAACTAAATCAGTCGGTTTCTTTTCAGAAACGAAAGTAAACTCAACACGATTACAAGTTGATAAATAGTACAATTCCGACAGATCAAAATTCTTTTTTACTATTGAGAGGCGTTTCTGATAATACTCTTGCTCAATATGCAAATAACCGAGGGTTTCCACCGGTAGGTGCTTGTGCGTAAAAGCTATGGAGAAAAGTTGTTTCACAGAAGATATGAGTAATTTTGGCTACAAATATCTTTTGAATTCAAAGCAGTATTGTCATGAGAATGTCATAAAACTAAAATTAAAACCTTGAAAGCTAATTTAGAATCAGTCGAAATAGTAATTTTTGATTTAGGCGGTGTCCTGTTGAACATTGATTATAAAGCCACCTCATTGGAAATGAAAAAATTAGGGTTTTTGGATTTTGATGAGTATTACACTCAATTGGCACAAAACAATCTTTTTGACCAACTAGAGACAGGTAAAATTTCTGAACAAGCCTTTATAAACGAACTAAAAGCGCATGTTAATTCTCAAGTAACACCCAATCAAATCGTTAATGCCTGGAATAAAATGATTGGTAAATTTCCAAATCAAAAAATTAATTTACTTGAAAGTTTGAATGGTAAGCGTATTGTAATGTTAAGTAATACCAATGTGATTCACTGGAAAAAAGTTTTGTTGGAATGGAAAAATGTCAGTCAAGTACAAATAGAGACTTATTTTGAGAAGATTTTTCTTTCTCATGAAATCGGCCTAAGAAAACCACACAAAGAAACATTCTTGTTTGTGTGTCAGAATCTAAATGTTTCACCAGAAAAAGTTCTTTTCATTGACGACAGCCCACAACATATTAAGGGGGCAAACGATGCCGGGTTAAATACTTTCTATTACGAAGACGAATCCTCTTTTTTTCAGCTTTTTTCTTGACAAAGTTCTATTAACATTCCTAAACCGCTTTTGGGGTGTAAAAACGCAATGCGTTTATTATCTGCGCCATCTTTAGGAGTTATGTGCAGCAGATTAAATTCTTCCTTTTGCAGCCGTTCAATTTCCTTCTCAATATTATCAACTTCAAAAGCTATATGATGAAAACCACCACCTCTTTTTTCTAAAAACTTCGCTACAGGAGAGTTTGGCTCTGTAGCCTCGAGCAATTCCAATTTTGCGTCACCCAATAAAAAGAACGCGGTTTTTACTTCCTCGGAAGCGACGAATTCTTGTTTATAACAGCTTACACCAAAGAGTTTTTCGTATATAGGAATCGCAACATTTAAATCTTCTACGGCAATACCGATATGTTCAATTTTCTTAATCATACTAATCGATTTTAAAAAATTTTTCCGACGTGTTGTCGAAATTTAAAAAGTAAATACCCTTCAATAAATTTGAGCAATTCACTTCTTGTCCATAACCTTGTTTCAATAGATTGCCGTATGCATCAAATACCTCGTACTTTGTTTTAACTAATTTTCCGTTTGTTTTGAAATAAATAAAATCCTTAACGCGAGCAGTTGACTTTGTAACTTTTCCAATTGTTGATACTACAGTAGTGCTTTGTGAAGACCTAAGTTTTTTAGAATTATCGCGTTGGGAAACACGAAGAGTGTTTTTTCCGGAATGAAGATTGACTTGAAAGGTATAGCTGTTGCTTCTGTTTCCACCATTTCCCTTAACGTAGCCAATTTCTAACCATTTCCCCCAACGGAATTGTTCAACGATAAAATCCAATTCGCCATTTTCTTTCGAAGTCACCCACTGTAAATTTCCGTCAGAAGAACATTGAATGCGTTCGCACAAAAAGGTGCTCTTTAGCAACAGCACCTCAGGATTAAGAAATTTAGGAATGCAGCCGTTCGCATGTTCTAAAACAATAAAAATTGGATCACCTGTTTTTAAATTGAATAATTTGAAATTAATTTCGAAAACACTATTTTGAATAGAAGCAGGTAGTATGTCTCCATTCACAGTCACCTTGGTAATACAGTAGCCAAACCCGTCGGATTGAGCGGGATTCGAAACAAGCAAATTTCTTCCTTGATAGTTCCCTTGAATAGAAAGCAACTCTTCTTGATTCAAGGCTTTAGAAGCATTGAATACTAATAATAAAAATAAAAAAAATCTCATTTAATAAGCGAAAATAATGATAATCATTTCTAAAACAAGAAACTTTTTACATATGTGGCACAATGATTTTATCTTTGCATAATGGATTATCAAGTTGTTAAATCATTGCATATTATTTTTGTTGTAAGTTGGTTTGCTGGTCTTTTTTATATCGTAAGGCTTTTTATTTACCATGTGGATGCGTTAAAAGAAGAAGAACCTAAGCAGTCCATTTTAGTTGACCAATACCGAATCATGCAACGTCGCCTATGGTGGATTATTACAATGCCCGCTATGTTGCTTACCCTCGTTTTTGGAATTTGGATGTTGGTTTTAAATCCTTCATTATTGAAACTTGGTTGGATGCATTTGAAATTAGGGTTTATTCTTTTACTGCTTATTTACCATTTTAGCTGTCAAGTTATTATGTTCCGTTTATCAAAAGGAAAACACACGTTGACTTCAACAAAACTTAGATTATGGAACGAATTAGCCACTCTATTTTTAGTAGCTATTGTTTTTGTTGTTGTATTAAAGTCTAATCTAAATTGGCTTTATGGCACCTTGGGGTTTTTCGGAGTCGGATTGATTCTAATGTTGGGAATCCAAGTTTACAAAAAGTGGAGAAAGGATTAATGATTAAAAGATTGTTTCTTTAAAAACTTTGACTAACTTTGCACCAAAATTTAGTAACAGTCAGTCTTTATATTGATACAAATGTTTGAAAATAAGCAAATTAAATTCTTTTTTCTCTTTGTTGCATTGTTGTTGAACATAAATGCATTTAACGCTTCTGACCATGGCAAAAATGAAGAAGAAGAAGAATTTAATGTCAGTAAAATGATTATGCATCACATCAAAGACGCTCACGAATGGCATCTTTATGGCCCTGAACATGGAGGAACCTCTATTTATTTGCCTGTAATTTTGAGTGACAATGGAATAAAAACATTTAGCTCAATACATTTTTATCACGGCACAAAAGTACAAACCAAAGATACCTTAGGGAATACGCATCATTACATGTTAGGTGTTGGCCCGGCCAAAGGGTATGCTCTTTTTCATGAGAAAATTTATAAATTGAACGAAAACGGCGTTTTAGAATTTAAGGGAGACCATCCAGAAAACGTCAAGCCACTGGATTTGTCTCTCACGAAAAATGTCGCTTCATTGCTAATAAGTTCTACGCTAATATTAATAATCATGTTGTCTATGGCAGCGTTTTATAAAAAGAACGGGCCTGTCTCTCCGAAAGGCATTGCAAAGTTTCTTGAACCTTTTGTAATTGTGATTAGGGACGATATAGCAAAAGAGAATATTGGAAAAGATAAGTACGAAAAATATTTGCCATATTTGCTGACTATATTTTTCTTTATCTGGATTAATAATCTTTTAGGTTTAGTGCCGATTTTTCCAGGAGGAGCTAATTTAACAGGTAATATAACTATAACCTTTTTCTTGGCTCTATGTACCTTGATTCTTACTTTGTTTTCATCAAATAAAAACTATTGGAAACATATTTTTGCTACTCCAGGTGTTCCTGTGGCTTTGATGCCTATTATGATTCCAATAGAAATCGTTGGGATTTTTACCAAGCCATTTGCATTGATGATTCGACTCTTCGCCAATATTACAGCAGGGCACATTATTATTTTAGCATTAATTTCAATTATTTTTATCAATAAAAATGTTGCTTGGGGTGCCTTATCCGTGCCGATGGCTTTATTCATTTCATGTTTGGAATTATTGGTTGCGGTATTGCAAGCATATTTATTTGCTTTGCTTTCTGCATTATTTATCGGTGCTGCAGTTGAAGAAGCGCATCATTAATTAGTAACTTTTAAATATATATAACTATGTATGGTAGTATAGCAGCAATTGGAGCAGGTTTGGCAGTGCTTGGAGCAGGAATTGGAATTGGCCAAATTGGCGGAAAAGCCGTTGAGGGAATCGCAAGAAATCCTGAAGCTTCAGGTAAGATTACTACAACTATGATTATTGCGGCAGCACTTATTGAAGGGGTTGCTCTTTTTGGAGTTGTAATTGGTTTGTTAGGCGGAGCCAAGTAATTAAAATTATGCCTAAACGGTTGGTTTAGGCATAATTTGTTTTTTAAAAATTAAGGTATGGATTTAGTAACCCCGGATTTAGGATTATTATTTTGGACAGGAATAGTGTTTTGCCTATTGTTGTTTTTATTAACAAAATTTGCTTGGAAACCAATATTAAACATGGTGAATGAGCGTGAAAAGAAAATTGCAGATGCTCTGGATTTGGCAGAAAAGACTAAAAAAGAAATGCAAGAGTTGCAAGCGGAAAATGAGCGAATTATTAAGGAAGCGAATGCGACACGCGATACCATTCTGAAAGAGGCTAAAGAAGCAGCTAATGCAATGGTAGAAGATGCAAAAAATAAAGCAAAAGTAGAGGCTCAAAAATTAGTTGATGCGGCTCGTCAGTCTATTCATTCCGAAAAAGCTGCCGCGATGGCCGAATTAAAGTCTCACGTGGCAACGTTGTCATTGGAAATCGCAGATAAAGTTGTTCGTGGGGAATTAGCTTCTGATGATAAACAAAAAGCTTTAGCAGATAAACTGGCAGGTGACATTAATTTAAATTAAAATGAAATCTACTAAATCCGCTGCGAGATACGCCAAAGCATTGCTTGAATTAGCAATCGAAAAGAATAAATTGAATGATGTAGAAAGCAATGTTCAAGCTATTATTCGTGCAGGAGAGGAAACGCGCGATTTTTCAGTATTTTTAAATTCCCCACTCATCAAGGTTGATAAGAAAATTGCAGTTCTGAAAGAATTATTTGGCGATTTTGAACCGATGACACTTGATTTCTTAAGTATGGTAGCAAATAACGGTCGAGAAAATCTTATAACGGTTATTGCTCACTCTTTTCAATCACAGCTAAAGGCACACCGAGGAATTGTTCCCGTAACAATCACTAGTGCACGTAAATTGGAAGCGGTTACACGTGACAATATACTAGCTAAAATTCAAAAATCAGTTGAGGGAACACCAGAACTTACCGAAAAAATTGACGAGAGTTTAATTGGTGGTTTCATTGTGAGAATGGGAGATAAACAAATAGATGCGTCTGTATCAAGTCAATTGATGAGACTCAAACAAAAATTAGTAAAATAAATACCTAATAAATAAAATAAAATGGCAGATATCAAACCCGCAGAAGTATCAGCAATATTAAGAGAGCAATTAGCAGGTTTTCGCTCAGAAGCAGAATTACAAGAAGTTGGAACCGTTCTTCAAGTTGGAGATGGAATAGCACGTATTTATGGTATGAATGGTGTGCAGTACGGTGAGCTAATTGAATTCGAAAGTGGTATGCAAGGTATTGCGTTAAATCTCGAAGAAGACAACGTAGGAGCCGTATTGTTGGGAAGATCCTCTGAAGTGAAAGAAGGTCATACAGTTAGAAGACTTGGAAAAATTGCCTCCGTAAAAGTTGGAGACGGAATGGTAGGTCGTGTTATCAATACTTTAGGTAATCCAATAGATGGAAAAGGTCCAATTCTAGGGGAATTATATGAAATGCCTATTGAACGTAAAGCCCCAGGGGTAATTTTCCGTCAGCCAGTAAACGAACCGCTACAAACCGGTGTAAAAGCTGTTGATGCCATGATTCCAATCGGAAGAGGTCAACGTGAGTTAATTATTGGTGACCGTCAAACAGGAAAAACGACAGTAGCTATCGATACGATTATCAATCAGCGTGAATTTTTTGATAGAGGTGAGCCTGTATTCTGTATCTATGTAGCTATTGGACAAAAAGGATCAACGGTAGCGGGAATTGTCAAGAAATTAGAAGATGCCGGAGCGATGGCTTATACCACTGTTGTTGCTGCAAATGCTTCAGATCCTGCACCAATGCAGTTTTATGCTCCAATGACCGGTGCAGCTGTTGGTGAATATTTCAGAGATTGTGGAAAACCGGCATTAATCGTTTATGATGATTTATCTAAACAAGCGGTTGCTTACCGTGAAGTTTCCCTATTGCTTCGTCGTCCTCCAGGTCGCGAGGCTTATCCAGGGGACGTATTTTACTTACACTCAAGATTGTTGGAAAGAGCAGCTAAAATCATTGCAGATGATGAAATAGCGAAGCAAATGAATGACTTACCAGCATCATTAAAGGAAAAAGTAAGAGGTGGAGGTTCCTTGACAGCCTTGCCAATTATTGAAACACAGGCGGGCGACGTATCTGCGTATATTCCTACAAACGTAATCTCAATTACGGATGGTCAGATTTTCTTAGAGTCAGATTTATTTAATTCTGGTATTCGTCCGGCAATTAACGTAGGTATTTCTGTATCTCGAGTTGGTGGCTCCGCTCAAATTAAGTCCATGAAAAAGGTGGCCGGAACTTTAAAGTTAGACCAAGCACAATACAGAGAACTTGAGGCTTTCGCAAAATTCGGATCTGATTTGGATGCTGCTACAAAGTCGGTGTTGGACAAAGGAGCAAGAAACGTTGAAATCTTGAAACAACGTGAAGGAGATCCTTACCCTGTAGAAAAGCAAATTGCCATTATTTATGTGGGTACAAAAGGTCTTATCCAACGCGTTCCAATAAATAAAGTAAAAGAGTTCGAAAAAGACTATTTAACGGTACTTGAAGCAAAACATGCAGATGTATTAGTTTCATTGAAGGCCGGAAAATACACGGATGAAATTACAGATGTTTTAACTAAAGTAGCGAAAGAAGTAGCAGATAAATATTAAACAGAATTAAGAATGTAGAATGCAGAATTATTAACTTAATTCTAAGTCCAAAATTCTAAATTCTAAATAAAGAAAAGATGCCAAACTTAAAGGAAATACGAAATAGAATTCAGTCCGTGGGATCTACCATGCAGATTACCTCTGCGATGAAAATGGTTTCTGCGGCAAAGCTAAAAAGAGCGCAAGATGCTGTTATTCAGATGCGTCCTTATGCCAATAAACTGAAAGAAATTTTAGAAAACCTTAGTGCAACATTAGATTTATCTGAAAATGCTTTTGCAGAAAATAGAGGCGAAGGAAAAGTGTTGTTGGTGGGAATAACTTCAAATAGAGGTTTGTGTGGTGGATTCAACAATAATATCATCAAACGCGTTGGAGTTCTTATCAACGAAGATTATTCTGGAAAGAACGTGAAACTAATGTGTTTAGGTAAAAAAATTAAGGACGTCTATAAACGCACGGATCATTATTACATTAACGATACCTTAGCGCCAATTGAGGATGTTTTTGCAGATTTAACGTACGAAAGAATTTCGCTTTTAAGTGAAGAAATCATGAGAGGGTTTTTAGCAAAAGAATACGATAAAGTTGTGTTGGTGTACAATCGATTCGTTAATGCAGCCACTCAAACAATTGAGACTGAACAATTTTTACCAGTGTTGCCTACGTCTTCCGGAGCTAGCGCCGCAGGAGATTATATTTTCGAGCCAGGTAAGCAAGAAATCGTTGAAGATTTAATTCCTAAAACATTGAAACTTCAACTATTTAAAGCTGTTAGAGATTCATTTGCCGCAGAACATGGCGCAAGGATGACTGCGATGCATAAAGCCACAGACAACGCAAAAGAATTACAGCGTAACTTAAAACTAAGTTATAATAAAGCACGCCAAGCCGCAATCACTAATGAAATATTAGAAATAGTTGGTGGTGCGGAAGCTTTAAGTAATTAATCGATAATCTAAAGATTTTTTGTTCGACCTCCATCTACAGGAAGATTTATTCCATTGATATATGATGCTTCTGGTGATGCAAGAAATCCAATGGCAGATGCAATTTCTTCTGGTTGTGCTATTCTTTTCATAGGAGATTCCAATGAAATTTCTTTCCAAATACTTTCAATACTTTGTCCTGAAGACAAAGATTTTTCCTGAGCAATGTTTTGCAGCCGTGAAGTATTTGTTGCACCAGGAAGAACATTATTAACAGTAATTCCGAACTGTCCTAATTCATTTGCTAGGGTTTTACTCCAATTGGCTACAGCGCCTCGAATTGTATTGGAGACACCAAGATTTGGTAGAGGTTGTTTTACTGAAGTAGAAATTACATTTATTATTCGTCCGTATCCAGATGCGACCATACCAGGACAAAGAGTTTGTACTAAAATATGATTACAAATTAAATGTTGATTAAATGTAGTAAGAAATTCGTCAATGGTGGCACTAATAATAGGCCCACCTTTAGGACCACTTGTATTATTAATTAAAATATTGATGACATTTCCATTTGAAATAAAATCTTGAATTTTCTTTTTTAAATCTTTTGGATTGTGGAAATCAGCACAAAGCATTTGATGAAATTGGTTCTGATCTTTTGGAAGTTCTTTTAAGAGTTGTTTTAACTTAACTTCATCTCTTGCGATTATTGTTACATTACAACCCATTTCAGCAAGTTTAAATGCCGTAGCTTTACCTATTCCTTGTGTACTCCCGCACACTAAAGCCGATAGGTTTTGTAATGGATTTTTATTCAATGTTAAGTTTAATTATTTTATTCATACAAAATTATCATTTTTTTTCTTTTTAATTGTCTATTCTGATAGTGGTTTCTAAAGTCTGTTGCTTTTCATTTTGAAAAATTATACCCGCCTTTTTTTATCTTTACCCAATGAATTCGAAACTTCCACATGTAGGTACGACCATCTTTACGGTGATGTCCAAGCTTGCTTCGGAACATAACGCGATAAATCTATCTCAAGGTTTTCCTAATTTTCCGATTGATCCGATATTACAAGAAATAGTTCAAAAAAAAACTTCGGAAAATGTTCATCAGTACGCACCGATGGCCGGGTTAACAGTGTTGTTAGAACAAATTAGTTCGTTGATTTTAGATCAATATCAACGAAAAATAGATCCTCATTCCGAATTGTTAGTAACCGCAGGAGCTACACAAGCGATTTTTACGACTATTCAGGCTTTGGTTCATACTGGAGATGAAGTCATCATTCTGGATCCAAGTTATGATTGTTATGAATCCCCTGTAATTCTGGCAGGCGCTAAACCCGTTCGAATTCCATTGAATGAAAAATATTTACCCGATTGGGATCGAATTAGAGCCTCTGTATCTCATAAAACGAGGGTAATAATCACCAATAATCCTCACAATCCTAGTGGAACAGTATGGAAGAAAGAGGACATTGAAGAATTGGAAAGATTGGTGTCAGTTTTTCCGAATTTGTTTGTTTTATCTGATGAAGTTTATGAATTCATTCATTTTGAAAGTAGGCATTTGTCTGTTAATTCTTCTGCGATTCTAAAGGAGCGCTCCATCGTTGTATCTTCCTTCGGTAAAACATTTCACATAACGGGTTGGAAAATCGGTTATGTTGTAGCTCCCTCGAAGATTATGAATGAAATCAAAAAAGTAAATCAATTTTTAGTTTTTTGCGTAAATAGTTTAGCTCAAGCATCCTTAGCTGAGTACATGAACCATGTAGATGTTTGCAATTTGGGAAAATTCTATCAAGAGAAAAGAGATGAATTTCGAAATAAAATGAAAAATAGTCGTTTTCAATTACTTCCGTGTGAAGGAACTTATTTCCAAGTTGCAAGGTATTCGCAAATTTCAAATGAAAATGACATAGATTTCGCCAAAAGATTGGTTTTTGAGCATGGCGTGGCGTCAATTCCGCTTTCTGTTTTCAATGCCAACGGAGAAGACCGAAAAATGCTTCGTTTTTGTTTCGCAAAGGATGAAATTACGATTGAACAAGCTACTGAGAAATTATGCAAGATTTAAAAGTTACTTTAGTTCAGGTTAATCAAGTTTGGGAAAATAAAAAAGCCAACTTTTCGCTGTTTGAATCCTTTTTCCAGCGAATGGAAAAATCAGATTTAGTTGTTTTACCTGAAATGTTTCACACAGGTTTTAGTATGTCAGTTGAACAACTTTCGGAAGATTGGGAGAATTCCGAAGGGCTTGATTTTATAAAAAAATGGTCAGCAAAACTGGATGCTGCAATTTATACTTCACTAATCATTCGTGAAGATGGAAAGTATTACAACAGAGGCGTTTTTGTATATCCTGATAGCAAAATTATCTATTATAATAAACGAAAATCATTCGGCTTGGGTGGAGAGGATAAATTTTACACGTCTGGAAGTAAAGAGGTAATTGTTGAATGGCGAGGTTGGAAAATAAACTTACAAATTTGTTATGATTTGCGTTTCCCTGAATTAATTAGAAACCGAATAGTCAGTGGTATCGCAGCTTATGATTTGATCTTATATGTGGCTAATTGGCCAGAAAAGAGAATTACACATTGGGATTCGTTATTACAAGCACGAGCAATAGAAAATCAATGTTACGTTATAGGCGTTAATAGGGTGGGAATAGATGGAAATGGGCTGATATACAATGGAGGAAGCCTTTCGATTACTCCCATGGGCGAAAAACTTTTGACCTTTACGAATAATCAAGAGGCTTCTAAAACAGCAGCGCTTAGCAAAGCTAAACTTGAAGAAATTAGAGCTCAACTGCCTTTTTTAAAGGATAGTTAGGTTTTTTTCTTAGTTTGTTGTAAATTTACGTCAAACTAAATTTTATGAAAAAAATTCTATATTCTTTGTTCTCTCTGTTAGCCTTGAATTCATATGCTCAAGCGCCTAAGCAGTATTCTTTTCAAGATTTAATTAAATATCCTGCTCAAGGGATTTCCCAAAATCCAGCAGAAAAGTCTCTCGGGGTTACTATTTGGTCTGATAATTTTAATTTCGACTCAACATGGGTAATTAACAACGACGGTCAAACTGGAATTGATTATGGTTGGAATATCAATAATTCAAGTGATGGTTGGTGGGCAGCTAGTGGTATAAATTCTACTTCAGGTGGGAAATATGCGGAACTTGTAAACGGAGACCCAACGGCTTCTCCAGGAACACAAGTGCTAGATGTTGTATATACGCTAACAACAGCGCAACCAATTGATATCGTTGCCTTGGGAGGAACAAATCAAGTTTCATTGCAATTCCAGCAATATGGAGCGCGATTTAACGATTTACAAGAGTTTCAAATTTCAACAGACGGTGTAAGCTGGATCACTGTTGGTTCGAATGCTGATATGCCAGTTTTATCTTCTGCCGGAGGATCAGCTTATTCAAATCCAAATAATAAGTCTATTAACTTAGCAACTTACTTACCTGCTAATCCATCTCCAATTTGGATCAGATTCTCATGGACAACAGCTTTCCCGGGTTCAGCTACAAATCCAAATGTATGGATTACTTATGGTTGGTATATTGATGATGTTAAGATTGTCACAAACCCAACAAATGATTTAACTGTTACCGCTTCTGCTTGGGGAACAGCTGGATTAAATTATTTCCAAATACCAACTACTCAAGTTGCTCCAATCGAATTTTCTGCATCGGTATTCAACGGTGGACAAAATACGCAATACAATGCTAAATTGAATGTGAATGTAAATTCAGGTTTGTTTACAGGGTCATCAGCTCCTGCTAATATTCCATCATTGGATTCACTTGATATGGTTACATCTACTACATTTACACCACCAGCAAATACTGCAAGTTACACAGTAGTTAGAACAATTTCTTCTGACTCGACTGACGATGTTCCTGCTAACAATGCTTTGGCTAATTTAAACTTTAGTGTAACGAACTTTATTTATGCTCGTGATAATAACACAGTAAGTGGTAATACATCGAATGGAGCTGATGGTTTTGAAGCTGGAAATCTGTTTGACATATTTGCTGACCAAACACTCAAAGCAATAAATGTGCGTTTAGCCGGTGGAACTTCAGGAACTACTATAGGAACAGAGATATATGCTAAGTTGTATTCGATTGATCCAACTACAGGAGATTTTATTTTTGAAGCAGAATCCGATCCTTTAATTGTTGCATCAAATAACTTAAATACAAATCTTGTAATGCAACTTCAAACGCCTGTTGACATGTTAGCTAATACCACATACCTTGCAGTTGTTGCTTCATATGCAGGGGGATTAAAAGTTGCAAATGCGGGGACATCAGATCCTCAAACTTCTTTTTTCTATGATACACCAACAGACACTTGGTTTTATCAAACATCAACACCTTATGTGCGTTTGAATTTTGACCCAAGCGTTGGATTAGAAGAGGAAATAACAGAAATTAATAGTATGTCTTTGTATCCAAATCCTACAAATAGCAATTCATCATTAAAAATTGATGTTAAAAACGCTGGTAATGCTCTTGTAACAATAAATGATTTATCAGGAAAGCAAGTAAGTATTGCAAACTCAATGATGTTTGCAGGAGAGAATACAATAAATCTTTCTACTGAAAACTTAACTGCCGGTGTCTACTTTGTAAATGTTGAGTTGCAAGGAACTTCAAAATCAATCAAATTGACAAAAAAATAAAGAATAGTTTTTATCTTCGACCCCGCTCTTTAGCGGGGTTTTTTTATGCTTGA
>CAZLHR010000026.1:7506-39306 GCA_964559685.1 uncultured Lishizhenia sp. | reverse complement strand
GAGGGTGGGAGAGTAAGTCGACGCCGCTTTTTAAACCCCTGATTGTGAAAACAGTTGGGGGTTTTTTTTATGAGAAGTTATGATTTGAAAATAGTTGACTTAGCAATTTCTAATGTTGTGATTACTAATAATAAGTTACTTCATTCACGCGTTTGCAAGAAACGAAAGCATTTTAACCATTAATTAGTATCTTTAATCAGTTTTTAAAGTTCTGATGCGCATTCTTCCACTTTTTCTGTTGCTAATTAATGAGTCATTGGCACAAAAAAATGAAGTTACCTTCATTAAATACCGCTTTGTAGATGCATCAGTTCCACCTGATTACCACAGAAGTTATACTGTTACCGCTACTGAGAGCGATTGGCACTATACTGTTGATTCTTACGGGACAATAATCTCCGATTCTACACAAAAGATGACCGAAGCGTGGTGGCGAGAAATCAAACACGCCTACAAAAAAGCAAATTTAAGGCTAGGAAAAGAAAGGGAAGTATTCGGTTGTACAGGAGGAAAGCAAGTGATTATCGAAGTCAACTTCAGGGAAAGTAAACAACTACGATTAACGGAAATACGATGTAGAGGAAAGAATATAGGAAATTTACGAGGAAACCCTGCTGTTTTAAAAACATCACTTCTTAGAAAAGATTAAAGTACAGACGACAAAAAAAACTATTTTTTAGCTTCTTTCTTATCGTATTGAATCGAAGTAACCACAGATTTCATTTCTCCAATTGCTGATACAAGCTCAATTTCTTCTCCAATTTTTGGTTTATTATCACTAGAAACTACCTTGCCATTTCTTCGCGCAATGCTAAATCCCCGGTTTACAATGCGAATAGGATCCAATAATTCAACTTTCGAAGAAATGCCTTCTAATTGATGGTTTTGCTGTTCCATAATTTTTGAAGTAAATAGAGAAAGTTCGTATTCTTTGCGTTCTAGTTGAAAGGAGACATTTCTCAATTTTTCAATTGCCGCGGAAGAACTTTCGCTTTGAAGGATTGACAAATTTGTTTTCTCCCGATGAAGCACGTGAATGGCCGATTGAGCTGCTTGCTGTTGAGTTGACTGTAAAGAGAAGCTAAACTGCTGCAATAAGTTTTTGGATGACTTTTCAAATGCGTGTGTAAGCTGTGATACTTGTTGTTGCGCACGTTCAATCTTTAGCATAGACATGTCGCGTAGGTTACTTGTTAATTCATGTACCCTTAAGTCGAATTCTCGAAACGTTTGAACAAGAAATTCGGCCAATTTTGTAGGCGTTATCTCGTTTCGAAATGCGATCAATTCAGCAACAGTTAAATTCGTCGAATGACCAATTCCCGTGAGTATAGGCAAGGGAAACTCTGCAATTTCTTTGCAAAGTTTATAATGATTATAGCAGGTCATACCCACTTCGGCACCGCCGCCGCGCACTAAGACAACTATGTCATATCGATGCAGTGATGATTTAATTGAACCTAAAGCTTGGATTACAGAATCTACAGCAACATCTCCTTGCAGAAGTGCATTGAATAAAGATGTTTCAAAACGATAGCAGTAAGGGTTCTGATTCAAAACTTCCATAAAATCTGATAATCCCTTGCTTGTATCTCCTGAAATTATTGCAATTCTTTTGGGTAACAATGGAAAATGGAGCAGCTGATTTTTATTCAATAGGCCTTCCATTGACAGTTTTTTTAGCGTTTCTTCTCTTTCTTTTTGAAGTTCACCTAAACTAAAGGAAGGATCGATATCCATTATTTGAATGCTGAGTCCGAAGGTTTCATTAAACACGATTTTTCCTAAAAACAGAACAGTAAGCCCATCATTCAAGGGTTCTTTAACGACTTCTACAAATCTTTTTTGAATGCGCTCTAACTGCTGTTTCCATATTGTTCCAGAAAGCTGAGCAACGATTTTATCACCTTCTTTTTGAACTAATTCGGGAAATGCGTGTCCACTAGGATAGCGGTTAATTTTGTGTATTTCTGCCTTAATCCAATAAAGTTGATTGTAGCGATTTTCCAAGGTTTTCTTGATGGATGTCGCTACTTGTGCAAGTGTGAAAATCTGCTTTTCTTCCATTAGGCAATTGTGCCTTGCTCAATTTCCATGTCTAAATAGTTCTGTACAATATCAATAGCATTGTCAATCACGTCACTTAATGCCGTAATAAATGTTCCTTCCTCGGCTAATAAAATCGCATGCTTGATTGCTTCTACTTCTAAAGTGACAATCTCATACGAAACACATGTGTTTACCTCGGTTAAACCTTCAACAATAAGGTTGATAATTTCTTGCTCAGTTCTTCCGCGTAAGTGTTTTTCTTGACGGATAACAACATGGTCGAACATTCTAGCCGCAATCCGTGCACATTCTTTAATATCTTCGTCACGCCTGTCTCCAACTCCTGAAATAATTCCAATTTTTCTTGTTGCTTCTACTGTACTTAGAAATTCCTCAATACCACGGTAACCATTAGGGTTGTGGGCAAAATCAATCATCACCTTGAATTTTGAAAATTCGAAGATATTCATTCTTCCCGGTGTTTGTGCAGCTCCAGGAATAAACGTAGTGAGTGAAAGTTTAATATCTTCTGTTTTAAATCCATTAAGGTAGGAAGCTAAGGTGGCAGCTAATACATTTGCAATCATGAATTTAGCTTTTCCATTCATGGTTAGAGGAATATGTGTTGCCCTTTCCACTCTAAATTTCCATTCTCCTTTTTTGATTGTGATGAAGCCGTTTTCATAAACGCAGGCTACACCACCTTTTTTGCAATGTTCGACAATTGCAGGAGCATTTTCATCCATAGCGAATAGCGCTACTTTGCATTGAAGTGATTTTGCTATTTCCAAACAGTTTTCATCTTCTCCGTTTAACACAGCCCATCCGTCTTTCTTTACGCTTTCTAAAACAACAGATTTCACACGAGATAAATCTTTCAAATCGTGGATATCGCTAATTCCTAAATGATCTTCTTGGATATTCGTAATCACGCCAATGTCACAACGACTGAATCCTAAACCTGAACGCAAAATTCCACCGCGAGCCGTTTCTAAGACAGCGAATTCCACATTTGGATCTTTTAAAATATATTCTGCACTGATAGGACCGGTTGTATCTCCTTTTTCCATCATGTGATTTTGAATATAGATTCCGTCCGATGTTGTGAATCCTACGCGGTAGCCGTTATTTTTTACTATATGCGCGATTAATCTTGTGGTAGTAGTTTTCCCATTTGTCCCTGTGATCGCGATAATTGGTATTCGAGACGGTTTCCCCGGAGGGTAAAGCATATCAATTACAGGTGCAGCAACATTTCTTGGCAATCCTTCCGATGGAGCAAGGTGCATTCTGAATCCGGGAGCGGCATTTACTTCTAGAATTACCCCTCCATTCTCTTTAAGAGGTTCAGTGAGGTTTTGCGCCATGATGTCAATTCCACAGATGTCTAGTCCAATGACGCGAGAAATGCGTTCTGACATGAATACATTTTCTGGGTGTATCATATCGGTAACATCTATAGATGTTCCACCAGTACTTAAGTTTGCAGTAGATTTTAAGTAAACTATTTCACCAAGTGTAGGCACCGTCTCTAACGTATAATTCAACTTTTCTAGTAATTCCTCTGTATCTCTGTCTACAGTTATTTCAGTTAACACATTTTCATGTCCATAACCTCTTCTTGGGTCTTTATTGGTTTCGTCTATTAGCCACTGAATAGAATGTTGCCCGTCACCAACAACATGAGCAGGTACGCGCTGTGCAGCTGCGATTACTTTATTGTCTATCACCAGAACACGGAAGTCAAATCCTGTGATAAAGCGCTCAACTATTACTCTTCTTGAATATTTTTTCGCATAAGCAAGACCTTCTACTGCATCTTCCCAATTGGTAACATTGATAGAAGCGCCTTTTCCGTGGTTTCCATCTAAAGGTTTTATAACAATAGGGTATCCAATTTTTTTAATGGTATCCTCGAGGTCTTCTTCGTCAACGCAAATAGAACCTTTGGCCACAGGAATTGAAGCAGCGTCCAACATACGTTTTGTTTGCTCTTTATCACATGCAATGTCAACAGCAATATTACTTGTCTTACAGGTAATGGTGGCTTGAAAACGCATTTGATTCACCCCATAACCTAATTGTATTAAAGAATTTGTACCTAGTCTAATCCATGGAATATCTCGAGTAACAGCTTCATCGACAATACTTCCGGTACTTGGCCCTAGGCGAACATCTTCTCGTATTTCACGCATTTTTTTAATGTCAGCTTGGAGGTCGTAATCCGTTCCACTGATTAACGCTTCTGCAATACGAACGGCCGATTCAGCTGCATATAGGCCTACCTTTTCCTCGATATAATTGAAAACGACATTATAAACTCCAGGAGTTTTGGTTTCACGAGTTCTTCCGAATCCAACATCCATACCTGCAAGTGTCTGTATTTCCAATGCAATATGTTCAATTACATGACCCATCCACGTTCCGCGCTCCACGCGTTGAAAAAATCCACCTTTACATCCTTCCGAACATCTATGATCAATCATCGAAGGAATAAATGCCTCAATGCGCTCTCTAAATCCTGGAATTTTATTGGTAGGTTTTTCTTCAAGATCCTCGAGGTCTAGGCGCATTTGAATTAATTTCTTTCGTGTAATGCTCCAAATATTTGGGCCTCTTAATGCTTGAATTTTTAATATTTTCATGTTAAAGTTTCTGTTTCTAAAAATGTGGATGATTAAGTTATGAAATAGAAATCAAATCACAAAAAAAAGAATAACGTTCTTTTTATTTTAAAGGTATTCCTCGAGAGCTATGAGGGACGTTGCTTTTACTTCTATTCAAGGTGAAATAAAAATTACTTCCAAGTCCCATGACACTTTTTACGGTAATTTTATGACCGTGTGATTCGATTATGTGTTTGGCAATTGCCAATCCTAATCCGGAACCACCTTCGTTTCTATTTCTACTTTTTTCCACACGATAAAAGCGTTCGAAAAGTCTTGGTAAGTGTTTTGGATCAATACCTGGACCATTGTCGCTCACTTCGCACTCTATCACATCGTCAAAATAATTGAATCCAATTTTACAATATCCTCCTTTGTTTCCGTAAAAGATCGCATTATTGATTAGGTTTGTTAGCACTTGTCCAATTTTATCTCTATCTCCGATAACGTTCGTAGAAGGATACTCCTTTTTTGTAGTAACATGAATGTCTTTTTCTTTGGCTAAAAGTTCTGTAGATTCAATTATTTCGTTAACTAGCTCAAATAAGTCAAATGATCGCTCGTGCAAACTTAATTCATTAGCCTCTAGTTTTGTAATTTGATCAAGATCGTCCAACATTGAAGCCATACGATCAGTGGCTTTTGATGCACGTTCTAAGAAAGATTTATTTACTTTAGGATCATCTATTCCACCATCTAACAAGGTCAAAATATATCCTTGAATAGAAAATACAGGTGTTTTTAATTCGTGGGCCAAATTACCGAGAAATTCTCGCCGAAATGCTTCTTGTTCTTTCAACTTACTAATTTCTGTACTTTGTCCTTCTTCCCAATTGGTAACATCCATTTCTGCGGTTTCTACCATTCGGTCGATAGATACATTCAAAGGCTCTTTATTTCGAATCGATCTATAGATTAAACCTAAGCGTTGTTGAATGAATTGTTTTAATAAGTAGTAAAAAATAAAGTAGGCAAATAACCCGGAAATCAATGGAATGGCAATAATTAAAGGAACAGTCAAACGCACCATCCAATAATGTACAATCAAGGTAAAACCCAAACTTACCGAACTAAAGGCAATGCTTCCCAAAAGGATAAGAACGCTAGGTCTGGATTTATTCATTTAATTCAAAGGTAGAGAATTGTACAGTGCCTTACCACCGAGTAACATAAATTAATAATTCGATAACAAATCAGTTCAACTATTACTTGTTCATTCCGCCTGGTTGACAGCATTTAGGTAATTTTTCAACATCCTCTTTTTTTGCTTTTATTTCATCAGCATCGTATCCAATTTTTGCAATAATTTGTTTTATTGCAAGAGCATCGAGTTTTTTTGTTTTGAATTTTACAGTTGCCTTTTTAGTTTCTAAATCAAGTTCTGCAAACAAAATACCTTTAGTGTAATTGAGCTTATCTTCTATCCTGTTTTTACAATCTCCACATTCTGCTGAAGTTTGTATGGATATTGTTTGCATTTTAGGGCTTTTTTGTCCAACTGCTGTATTTTGAAACACAGCAGTAAAGATTATCATTACGATTAGTATATTTTTCATTTTCATAAATTTAAGTTATTTTTTCTTTTCTTTTTTTAATTGATAACGAATTCCACCATAAATGGTAATTCCCATAACAGGTCCCCAAATTTCTGTTGCATCAAAATTTGTACTAAATGGGTTCCCAGCATCAATTATTGGATGTTGTTGTCTGAAGTTACTCAAGTTCTCAACACCTAGGTAAAAGTCCCACTTTTTGTAGATATGCGTTACTTGGGTATTGACCATTGGATAGACCATACTGTAATCTTGAAATTGACCACCTATACTTCCTGGCAATCTTGATTGTCCAAAAACAGATAGTGTGAGGTCATATTCCCATTTTTTGTTTCGAGTACGATATGCCAAATTAGTGAATCCTCTGTGTCTAGGAATCATGACTTGCTGTTGCATCTGTCCACCATAAAGCGCTTTGACATCCAAAAATTTATAAGCTAATCGAATATCAAAATTTCGAATAGGTGTCCAACTTAATTCTAATTGAACACTGTTCGAATAAGAGGCATTCTCTAAGTTTTTGAAGACAACAGAGGTTGATATACTATCGCGGTCAACAATCAATTGATTTGTAAACCGGGTATGGTAAACATCAAAAGCAAGATTTGCTTTCTTTTTTAGAATTTTGAAATCTTTAACAATCGATCCTCCAAAATTCCAAGAAATTTCCGGTAAAATCTGAGATGGGGCAACCCAAGGTTTAGAACTTGCCAAAAGGGAAATGTTATCTATCATATAATTTGGCACACGCCAACCTCTTCCAGCCGTGAATCGAAGATCTGTAAATTCATCCAATGTGTATTTAGCATGAAGACGTGGGGTGAATTGGTGTTTAAATAGGTTATGGAAATCATACCTTATTCCTGATACTAATGACCATCGCGACGTAGTCAAAGTATACTCTACAAAGGCTCCTGGCACAATTTCTATTCTTCTTGTTGAATTACTATCAGCAGATTGTGTGATATCTAGATATAAAAAGCTCAGCCCTGATTTAATTTTATGATCTGTTGTCGCAATGTAATCGTCGTAAATTACATTTATAAATCCACGTTTTTCTTCACCTGAGAAAGGTCTAATACCAAATACACCATCTAATAGATGATATTTAGCATGGTACACAATTCCTAACGATTGAGAAGGTTTTTTTCCAAAAAAACCTGTTTTGGCAAAGGCATCGGCATGTTTTGAATTAATCAGTACCCCGTATGATAAAGGGGGAAAAGGAAGAATGGTAAGTTCGTCTCTAAAATAAGTTATTTGACCACCAACTTTTCTATCTTGGTTTAGGTTAACACCAAATTGCGCTTCCATTTTTTTTCCTCGGTAATCCCAACGGTTGAACAAAGCGATATTATCTCCCATTGGTAAATCCCTAAATTTGTCGTGGTTATGGTCAATATTTCCATAAACAGAGGATGCATGGACAAACCATCCTGTTGTCCACTTTTTACTAAGTTGATGCCCTGCATTTAAGTTTAGTTCTGATCGACCTTGAGAATTTTGGTAAACATTGAAGTAAAATCTTTCCATTTCTTGTGGTTTTTTCAACTCGAGGTTTACAAGTCCGGCCATAGATTCGTAGCCATTTACAACATTTCCAGTTCCTTTCGTAATTTGAATTAATTCAATCCATGTTCCAGGCATAGATTGCAAGCCAAAAGAGCTTTCCAATCCTCTCAAAAATGGAATATTCTCAAGCTGTAATTGAGTATACACTCCATCTAATCCCATCATTTGAATTTTTTTAGCTCCAGAAACAGCATCCGTGATGTTTACATCCACAGAGGCATTAGTTTCAAATGACTCTGATAGATTACAACACGCTGCTTTTCTCAATTCAGCCGCGGTAAGTTCCTCCACATGCAATGTCTTCATTCTTGAAATGGAGGATGACCGTTTTCTAGCTTCAAGAACAACTTCTTTCATCATGCTTTTCGCAAACAAAACGATGTTCAGGGCTATGAAGCGATCCTTTTTTGTGACAATTACTGTGTCGTTATAATATCCGACTGCAGAAACAACAATGGTATCTGGAAGCACTTTCGGTAAAACCAATTCAAACGTACCATCTTCGTTTGTAAATGTCCCAGAATTTGCATAAAGAAGCTTTATTTTAGCTCCTGTTAGGGGTTTTAATGTTAAAGAATCTTTTCCTTGAACGAGACCTTTAACTTGCGCAAAAGTTATGCTGCCCCAACAACAAAACACGCAACAATAAATAAATAATTTCATGGATGTTAATTTAAAAAGTGAGAAAAATAGTTCCTCTCGATTTAAATTAAAAAGACTTGATTGTAAATTAAAAGTGAGCGTCCATAGAGTTTTGGCGGCGGTTTAAAAAGGCTAATATTTTTTTGTTCAACGACCTTAATACCCCCTTGTTTTGCCCATGAAATAGTTGATTCTGAGCATATCTTAAAATAAGGTAAGGTAAGGTCATAAACTTCATGGAAATCAAAAGAAAGTTTTACAATTTTTTCTTCATCTGAACAACAATCTTCCTTAATTTCAATAGCCTTTTGACAGCAGCTAGGGAGCTCTTTTTTCGTTTCTTTTTTACAATGGTCGTCAATTGGAGCTAAAAAAGACGTAAAGGTGCCTTCTTCTTCGCAATGATGACTGAACACTTTAACTCCTTTATTTCCAAGGAGAATAAAGGCAATCATCAGAAAGAGTATGAGCTTCTTCACCTTACAAAGGTATAAAATTTAATTTGACTTTGCCTTGACTGTGGCTAAGCGTTGTTTCCAGACAGGACGAAAAAATGGAAGTAAAATACCGATAATTATCAAATAAATGGGATAGATGAATTGATAAGGAATTAAATAGAGGAGTTGTTTTTGCGCACGCACCTTAACGAAATAAGGGGCAAAACCGAGTAGGTCAATAATGGTTTTCATTAAGAAAAGAATAAGTGCGCTTTTAGTTTCATTGTGAACTAGGTAATAAAAAAAGCAACTGCAAAAGGAAATAATCATAAGTCCTTGAAAGACGCCAAGAAAGGTTGCAAAATGATCCTTAACATGACTTGTTTTCGCAATCCATCTTATTCGTTGGTGAAAAAAACTACTTAAATTGAAGGGAGTGTCAGAAATTACAGTAACATCGTTATTAAGTACTAATCTAACATCCGCTTTTGCATGCCTGAAATCTCTTAGTAAATATATATCATCACCACTCAATATGTGTTTGTGTGTGTCATACTTATCCGATCTCAGGAACATCTCTTTTCTAAACAACAAATTCGCACCACTTGCAATTATTGGTCTGTGCCAACCGAATAATCCAGAATTTAGGGCGTTAACCATGAGCAAATCCAGTTCAAAAAACACCTGCAAGAAATTTTTACCCTTCAACACCACGGGAAATAGGTAGATATCTGCCTCTTCAAGTTGAGTTATAGTGTGGAAGTATCCTGATTTCAGCAGTATGTCGGCATCCAAGGTTAAAATAAATTCACCTTTAGCATGTGAAATTCCAAGTCGAAGTGCCTCTTTTTTTCCATATTTATCCTTTAAACAAAGCAGTTGGTAATGATTAGTTTTTCGTTCACTAAGCAGTGAAGCCGATTTATCAGTTGAATGATCATCAATAAAGATGATTTGTTTAGGTTGAATATTAGAATTCTCGAGACAATTTAATAGTTTAGGAAGATTCTCTTGCTCATTACGATAGGGAATCAAAACGGTCAATTCATCCATTTTGATTTTTTGTCCTGTATAATAAGTTGATTCCGTTTCTTGTTGTTTGAAATACCCAAGACCAATAATCAACAAAACAAATGTAGTATATATAAAAACTATAATCCAAAGTATCATGTCAACTTCAGTTTTGGTGCCTTTAAAAAAGTGAGTGCAAGCAATGCCGGAATGAATATCGATAAAACCCAAATGAGCAGTGATGCAAAAAATACTTCATCAAGGGGAAGGGCATAAAATGAAAAAGTGGTTAATGCGATACTTTCTCTTACGATGATTTTTCCAAAGAATAGCGATGGCGTTATGGTTACGAATAGAAATACTAGTGCGATAGGCTCAAGATATTCCAAGTTTAATGCGGTTCCGAAAAATAATAGTGCAACACAGTATTGCGCAATCATCACCATGTAACGAGTTAATGAAAGGATAAGAAATTGTGTACGAATTTTTACACTTAAAAGTGTTGTCCCGATGAGGCGAATTTTTTGCCAAGGTAGCTTAACGAGTAGTTGTTTACAAAAAAGATATACTAACAAGAGCGTGCTTGTAATCATTATCCAATACATCACGGCAATTCTATCTTGCAGTGGAGATAATACTAGAAAAAGAAATCCTATACAAATTGCAATTAACGTTTGAGAAAAGTTGGCTAAACTCGAATGTATTGAAATTCTCCAACGCAAGGCAGTTGGATAATACCAAATTCTTCCTAAGAAATTTCCTGCGATAGAGGGAGTTAGAAAAGACCCTACAATTCCCGCAAAGAATGCGTTTTGATTAGTTCTAGTATCCGTTTGTTGGTTGACGACTGTAATTATCTTCCATTTAAGATATTCCAAATACCAATTAAAAAAAATAAGCGGTATGAGCAATGCAAGGTAAGAATAATGGATGCGCGTTATTTCATAACTTACCCCATGTAAAATTACTTTATCTTGAAACAGGTAAATAAACCCTAGCAAGAGTAATAATTTGAATGTAAGGAGACCATATTTTAGTTGAAATCGCTTGTTCATCGCCAGATAACAAAGATAACATAATCCTGAACGGTAAGAATTGCCTCATAAAGCACTTTATTTGTTAGTTTTACATTGTGCAAAAGTTATCTAAAGACAAAGTGATTTTAGGAATCGATCCAGGGACAACTGTTATGGGCTATGGATTAATTCATGTGCAGGATAATAAATTGAGTTTATTAAATTTTGGTATTATTCAATTAAATAAATTGGCCAATCAACCCGATAAATTAAAACGTATTTTGGAAAGACTGAATGGTTTAATCTCTGAATACAAACCTGATGAAATGGCCATCGAAGCACCTTTTTTTGGCAAAAACGTTCAGTCGATGTTAAAACTTGGAAGAGCACAGGGAGTTGCAATCGCCTCATGCTTAAATCACAACATTCCCTTTGAAGAATATTCACCAAGACGGGTAAAGCAAGCGATAACAGGTAGTGGCAGCGCATCGAAAGAACAAGTTGCTGCAATGCTTCAAACTTTGTTGAGTTTTCCTGAAATGCCGAAATATTTGGACGCAACGGATGGCTTGGCAGTTGCTGTTTGTCATCATTTTTCTAAAGGAGTAGGGGAACATAACAAATCAAAAGGAAAGGGTTGGGCTAGTTTTCTTACACAAAATCCAAAAAGACTCAAAAAGTAGTGTCTATTGTCAATATATATACGGACGGTTCGTCAAGGGGTAACCCCGGACCCGGAGGCTACGGTGTAATTTTAGAATTTCAAGGAAAAAGAAAAGAACTTTGTCAAGGATTTCGGAGAACCACCAATAATAGGATGGAATTATTAGCTGTAATTGTAGGTCTTGAGCATCTCACCACGAATAAATACGTAGTATGTATTCATTGTGACTCTAAATATGTAATTGATTCCATAACAAAAGGTTGGGTGTTTGGTTGGCAAAAGAAGAACTTTAAAGGTAAAAAAAATGAAGATTTGTGGATGCGATATCTAGCCATTCATGCTAAGTTTCAACTCCAATTTAATTGGGTAAAAGGTCATGCAGGTCATCCTGAAAATGAGCGATGCGATGAACTTGCTGTTTCCGCTGCGCTTTCTAATGAATTAATAGTGGACGAAAATTTCGAATCCCAAGAAGGCTAAAATTATTGTCCTGACTCGAGAACAGTAACATTTCCATGTTTATCTACTGGAGTTCCCCCCAGCATAGTACCTGTAAGATGCCAAAAATATACTCCATCTTTTGCTAAATCACCAGTAGAGTCCACTCTTCCATCCCAAAGCAAAAGCGGATTGATATTATCTTTATTTCCTTTATGAATTATATTACCCCAACGATTGATAATGACAATTTCGAAATCAATAAAGCCATCAAAAGGTAATTCAAATAATTCATTTGTATTATCCTCGTTCAACGTTATAACATTCGGAATAGGGATTTCGGGATCTTTAATATTTATTATTAAAGTATAATTATCTTGACAACCATTTGCATTTATTACAGTTAGAACTACTGGATATGGTCCAGAATTAGGATAACTATAATTTTGAAAAATGTTTGACCCACTAGTAACAATGTTAGAACCAAAATCCCAAATCCAAGAGATTATTGGAGACTGAGTAGAAGATGAAGCGTCCGAAAACGTAATTAACTGATTCTGATCTGCAGGGTTTGGTGATGCTGTGAATAAGGCAGTAAGACCGTCTTCAATTACAGTAATTGTATCAAGTGGGTAATACACTTCACATCCCGTTTCATCGTACAAGTATACCCCAGGGGTATAAGTGCCCGGAGAATTGTAGAAATAATTAAAGTTCAAACTATCATTTAAGATTACATTATCACCCATTTGCCAAATAGTGCTCGAAATATTCTGACCATTTGATATAAAAAATTGAGCTCCTTGAACACATCCTCCAGCCTCTTGAAGCCAATCAGGATTTCCACTTGGTCCACCAATAGTAACATAATCAATTATAGTGGAATCATCTGTACACCCATTTGCATCGGTTACCGTCAACAATAAATCATATGTCCCAGGAAAAACAAATGTAGTGTTCGGATTTTCTAATGAAGATGACACGCTATTTCCAAAGTTCCATTGCCAATTTGTTATTGGGGTTGAAGAAAAGGATGAATCAGTGTAACTTCCAAAAAGAGGAGGACAAACATATTCACCATTTGTACCTATTGCGGCACCGGAAAATGAAAATTGCGGCACAGCCCAAGGAATGGACACACTTAATAAATTACTTATTGTATCCTTACATCCATTAGAATCAGCTACAATTAAATATATTGGTGTTACATCCGATGTTTGCCCAAAAACAACATTATTCGCCTCATATATTGAAGAAGCGTTCAATGTGTTGGATACTGGAGTTGAAGAATTAGGGTTGTCTGTGAACCATTGATATGTTAGAACTCCGGCACCTGTAGAAGTATTGATGGTGATAAGTGAATCTCCGTTACAAATAATATTATCTAGGGTGAAACTGGCGAATGGTTTAGTAATTGAAATAGGATTCGATGTACTGTTCGATGTACAACCAAATTGATCAACCACCGTCATTTCAACAAAATTATTTCCTTCATTATAAAATGTCAAGTTTAAGGAATTTGGATTTAATCCTGGTGGTACGTATGGAATATAATCAAAAGTGTCTATTTGGTTATTGTAGGAATAGGTGTAATAATCGATAGGTATTCCGCTAAATGGAATTGAACCATTAGTAAGTGTAACGACAAAGGGGGCACAACCCACTGTTGGGTCAGGATTCATGGACAAAACCGGGAACGGATTAGGTAAAACGCTAATGGGTAATGATGCTTCATCTGAACACCCAACACTGTTGGTGGCAGTTAAAGTGATGACAAAATTTTGAATTCCAAAAAAAGGTGCTGTATATGCATAATAAGCCGTATCTCCCATATTTACGATTCCTGGTGGGTTATTTCCCATATTAAATTCCCAAGAAACGAGAGGGTGAGGGGTAGGTAAATTCATCCAAGTCATACTATTGTCATACATACCTAATGAATCTCCTTGGCAAATGGAATCATTTGAATAAGTGAAAAGGGCATCAACCGTCGATACATTTACGATATTTGTGATACTATCGCTACATCCTGTTGTGTAATTGTGAATAACTTGCTCTGCAGTAAAGCTTCCGTAGTTAGAATAAATATGACTAGTATTTCCCGCATCAGGATCGTCTAATTGTGGATCATCAAAAGAAACATTTGGAGTATTGTCCCCCCATTCCCATGTCATGAATATATCGTCTGAAGTTTCACCATGTGTCGATAAATCTGTAAAGTTATCGAGTACAGGAATGCCTTGATTACAAAAAAGAGTTGTTTGAGGCGCAAAATTAGCGATTGGGGCCAAAATATAAACCATATCCTGCATAATTACTGTGTCCTTACAACCCCTGAAATCAATAACGAGTTGAACGTCAAAAAATCCCGTATCTGAAGTAAATTGATAAGTTGGATTTTGTTCATTTGACGTTCCTTCTACAAAATCCCAGTAGTAAGTTATCTCAGAAGAATCTGGAAAAGATGGATTTGTAACCACGTAAGATGTGAATTCAAAATCTGTTTTCACACAGTTTACAGTTGTATCTACAAAGAAACCCATATCTAATATCTCACCAACTTTAATATAATCCTCCAAGGTTGTTGTACCTGTGCACCCATTTAGTGTGGTAAGTGTAAGTGATACATCATATACACCAACACCATATTCAACATATGGAGGTGTTTGGCCGGACCATGTGCTAGGTGTACCACCATTAAAATTCCATTGCCATGTGGTAATAGGGTTGCCTGGATAGGGAGTTTGTTCAGGATTATTAAATAAAACAGTTAATGGATCACAACCACCTGTTGGAGTACCTGTGAATATTGGAACTAAATCAGTAACTGTAATTAGTCCAGGAATGGTTACTGAACCAGTACATCCATTTATGGATGTCATGGTTAGTGTTACATTATAATTTCCATTATTATTGTAAGTGTGTGAAGGAGAATTGAGTGTTGAAAAATTATTCGCTGAAGTGATATCTCCAAAGTCCCATGAATAACTAACACCATTTTGAGAAAGGTTGTTGAATGTGACATTTGATGGAGCACAATTTATAACGGGAGTAGCTGAAAAAGTCGGTTGTGGACTTGCTTCTACAATTATGTTTTGACTGTAACTACCTGAACAACCCGAAGTGGTATTTTGCGATGTTAATTGAATAATGAAATTTCCAGGAGAATTGAATGTGAAACTTGGATTCTGGGAATTACTCGTACCTAATCCTCCAAAGTTCCATGACCATTGGTTAACTCCGGCGGTAGAATTATCAGAAAAACTTACTGTTTGACCTGCACAAATAATTGCAGGAGTACTAAAATTAGTCTGAAAATTTGAAATAAAAATATCCTCTGTGAGGGTATCCGAACAACCTGTTGTAGAATTTATTGTAATCAAAGATATTGTATAACTTCCTGCACTTGTATAAATTTGAGAAGGAGGATTTGTTTGGTTTGAAGTTTGTGTGTTTCCAAAATTCCACAACGAGGAAATGTTTGATCCAGAAGTACTTAAATTACTAAATGAAACAGTCAGAGGAAGTGTACAGCCAAGACCATTAACATTGAAATTTGAATTAGGTGAGGAAAGAATGGTGACATGATTAGGCTTAACTTCAGCATCAGCTACTCCATTTGCATTAGTTACGACTAAAGTTACTGTGTACGTACCTGCATTGGCATATGAGTGAGAAGTTGTTAACCCAGTGCCTGTCGAACCATCACCAAAATCCCATATGTAGTTCGTAATTGCCGATCCGCCATTTGCATTTGATGTACTTGTAAAAGTTATTGGTTCATTAGCGCAAGAGGAAGTTGGATTCGTAACAAAATTTGCAATTGGGGATTGGGCATAAATACCTAATATTGAAAAAAAGACTAAACTTAAAATAATAGTATTTTTAAAAGACTTCATAAATCGTGATAATTGACAAAATTAATGAAATGACGAATATGTTCCTACAATAGTTGCAGTAATTATATTTTTAATAATTAAATGATTCGCCAAAAATCTAATTTACACATTAAAAATACAAAAATGTTAAAATAATAAGTTCGAATACCACTTCTGCATTTCTTCTGGATCAATTTTCTTTCTTTGGCACAAATCAAATACTTGTTCTTCGGTTATTTTCCCTAAACCAAAATACTTAGCATCAGGATGGGCAAAATACCACCCACTAACAGCTGCTGTAGGAAACATGGCTAAATTTTCCGTCAAAATTACCTCAATGTTATGTGTCGCATTTAAAATGTTAAATAGGCCTATTTTTTCTTGATGATCAGGACATGCTGGATAACCCGGTGCAGGTCTTATTCCTCTGTACTTTTCAGCTATTAATTCTTCATTCGACAACACTTCAGTTTGAGCGTATCCCCAATATTTACAACGTATTTCCATGTGCAGGTATTCGGCTAATGCTTCTGCCAATCGATCTGCAAGTGCTTTTAAAAGAATAGAATTGTAGTCATCGTGTTGTGCTTCATAACCCTCAATTCGTGAGTCAATGCCAAAACCTGCGGATACCACAAACGCTCCAATATAGTCTGTAATTCCTGAGGATTTAGGAGCAATGAAATCAGCAAGGGCAAGGTTTGGTTGGCCTTCTGCTTTCTTTGTTTGCTGACGTAAGGTTCGCTGAACACCAAGTATCTCAGCCTGATTTTGTGGATTATATATCTCAATATCATCTCCAACTGAATTTGCGGGAAATAATCCAAAACAAGCGCGTGCTTCAAGCCATTTTTCCGAAATAATCAATTGTAGCATTTCTTGCGCATCTTTAAACAGTTTTGACGCTTCAACTCCTACAATTTCATCTTTTAGAATTGCGGGAAATTTACCGTGTAATTCCCAAGTTTGAAAGAATGGTGTCCAGTCAATGAAATTGGAAATCTCCGAAAGGTCGATCTGTTTCAACGTTTTGGTTCCTAAAAATTGCGGAGCCGTTATGGTAGAATTGTTAAATGCTAATGTTAATTTATTTTTCCTTGCTGTATTTAAATCCAAGAGTTCTTTCGCTGCCCTATGCTTCGCATGATGTGAGCGAATTTTTTCATAATCTGCTTTGAGTTCACGAATGAAATTATCTTTTCTCTGACCTAGTAAACTTTCAACAACAGTTACCGAGCGAGATGCATCAAGCACATGAACAGTTTGGCCTTTTGTGTAGTGTTCTTCTATTTTTACGGCGGTATGCACTTTTGAGGTAGTAGCGCCACCGATGAGTAGAGGAATATTTAATCCTGCTCTTTCCATTTCTTTCGCCACGTAAACCATCTCATCGAGAGAAGGAGTAATTAACCCGCTAAGTCCGATGGCATCAACATTTTCGTCAATAGCGGCCTTAATGATCTTATCAGCTGGCACCATTACGCCAAGATCTATTACTTCGTAATTATTACAGCCCAGAACAACTCCAACAATGTTTTTTCCGATGTCGTGTACATCACCTTTCACAGTAGCCATCAAAATTTTACCAGCAGAAGAAGATTTTCCATCCTTTTCTTGTTCTATAAATGGCAATAAATAGGCCACCGCTTTTTTCATCACTCTTGCGGACTTTACCACTTGAGGAAGAAACATTTTTCCACTTCCAAATAAATCTCCTACCACATTCATCCCATCCATGAGAGGACCCTCAATTACCTCTATCGGACGAGAAAACAAATGCCTACACTCCTCGACATCCTCGTCAATGAATTCAACCAATCCTTTGACAAGTGCATGACTTAATCTTTCAGTAACCGGTAATTTTCTCCAAGATAGGTCTGCTTCTTTTTTGATAACTTCACCTTTTACCGTTTCTGCAAATTCCAGTAATCGTTCAGTAGCATCGGATCTCCTATTCAACAAAACATCTTCTACATGAAGAAGAAGATTTGGTTCAATATCTGAATATACCTCCAGCATCGAAGGGTTAACAATCCCCATGTCCATGCCATGCTGTATTCCGTGATAAAGAAATGCTGCGTGCATTGCTTCTCGAACCTTGTTGTTTCCTCTAAAGGAAAAAGAAACATTCGAAACTCCACCACTTACGTGTGCTCCAGGTAAATTTTTGCGAATCCACTTAGTGGCTCGAAAGAAGTCTAATGCGTTATTATTGTGTTCCTCCATTCCAGTTGCTACAGGGAAAATGTTCGGGTCAAAGATGATATCTTCTTTCGGGAAGTTTACTTTTTGAACGAGAATATCATAGGATCGCTTGCAAATTTCAATTCTACGTTCATAAGAATCTGCTTGTCCAAGCTCATCAAACGCCATCACAATCACTGCTGCACCAAATCGTTTTATTGTTTTTGCTTGGCTGATGAAATTATCTTCACCTTCTTTTAAGGAAATTGAATTCACAACGCCTTTCCCTTGAATGCATTTCAAACCTGCTTCAATGATTTCCCATTTCGAACTATCAATCATAACTGGTACTCGTGCAATATCAGGCTCAGATGCAATCAAATTCAGAAACTTGACCATCGCCTCTTTGCCATCAATCATTCCTTCGTCCATATTGACGTCGATGATTTGAGCGCCACCTTCCACTTGTTCTTTAGCAACACTCAACGCAGCCTCGAAATCCCCCTCTTTGATCAATCTTAAAAATGCCTTAGAGCCAGTGACATTAGTCCTTTCTCCGATATTCACAAAATTACTTTCTTTAGTCACTATAAGTGGCTCTAAACCAGATAATTTTAATTCCATTTTCTTGGGGTATAATTTTTTGCCAGATCTGCAATTTCTTTTATGTGTTCAGGTGTTGTTCCACAACAACCACCAATGATATTAATTAGTCCTTCCTCCAAAAATTCTTTTATTTGAGATGCCATCATTTTCGGAGTTTCATCATAATATCCGAATTCATTAGGTAAACCAGCATTTGGATGGGCACTAACAGCAAATGGAGATTTGTCATTTAAAATTTGTAAATACGGTCTCATTAAGTTAGCTCCCAATGCACAATTTAATCCAATGCTTAATAATGGCATATGTGATAAAGAAATCAAAAACGCTTCCGTGGTTTGACCTGTTAACGTTCTACCACTTTGGTCTGTAATTGTTCCCGAAACCATGATTGGTAATTTCTCTCCACGCTTTTCGAATACCTCATCGATAGCAAACAAAGCCGCTTTTGCATTAAGCGTATCAAAAATTGTTTCAACTAATAATATGTCAACGCCACCATCCATCAATGCTCCAACTTGCTCAGAATAAGCATTCACTAATTCATCAAAAGATATCGCGCGATAACCCGGGTCGTTAACATCCGGTGAAATGGAAGCAGTTCTGTTGGTTGGACCTATAGAGCCTGCAACAAATCTTGGTTTATCTCTAAATTCATTTGCAACTTCTTTGGCAATTTTAGCGCTTTCAAAATTTATTGCATATACCGCGCTTTGTAAATCATAATCAGCCTGAGCAATCCAAGTTCCGGAAAAAGTATTCGTTTCTACAATGTCTGCACCTGCATTAAAATAGGCGCGATGAATTTCTTTTATAATTTCGGGACGTGTGATTGATAAAAGGTCATTATTTCCTTTTAAAGATTTTGAATGATTTTCAAAATGACCCTCTCGAAAATCATCTTCCGTTAATTCATACCGTTGAATCATAGTGCCCATAGCACCATCTAAAATGAGTATACGTTCGTTAATTGCCTTTTCAAGTTCTGTTTTCATATTATTATGTTTGTGAAGAAAAGGTTTGAGTGAACAGATTAACTTATCTTTTTCCTTGTAGGAATCGGATTTGGCACCTTTTCACTAAATTAGGATAGGTTGCCAAGGTTTCAAAGGGCCTGTCCCTCCACCTTTCTTCATAAGTTTATTTAAATGAACGTTGTACAAAGATACAAACAGAATTCAACATTTAAAACTAAGCTTTAACTTTGATGGATCAATGAAATTTTTCAAAATGATAAAAAGCTTTGTTCCTGCATTCGCTGGCCTCAAATTTTTACTAAAAAATGAAAATAATTTTAGGTTTCAACTAGTTGCTTTTTTTAGCGTTGTAACGATGGGTTTCTTGTTTGGCGTCAATCGATATGAATGGCTTTTTTTACTTATTTGCTGTGCACTAGTATTTGTTGCTGAAGGAATAAATACGGCTATAGAAAAAGTGGCAGATCAAATCGATCTGTCTATAAATCCAAAAATCAAGATTATCAAAGATGTTTCTGCTGCCGCCGTTTTTCTTTCTGCTATTTTTTCTTTTATTATCGGGTTACTTGTTTTTTATCCATATATCAAGAAGCTCTTTTTTGGCTCATGGTAATTCTACTTCCAGGTAAATTAGAAATTACACCTTTTAATTCAAGTTGTAACAGGTAAGCTTGCAATTGCGTAAATGATAGACCAGATTTCATGTAAAGCACATCAACATGAATGCTTGGGGAAGAATTAATTAAGTCAACAAGTAATTTCTCTGTTTCGTCGAGCTCAAAAGCAATGCTGGGTTGTTTATGTTGGACTTGACTTGTCCAATTTAAAAGAGAACGAACATCATCGGCACTCGTCAAAACATTGGCAACACCTTTTCTGATGAGATCATTACAACCCATGGAAGTTTCGCGGTTTATGTCACCGGGAAGTGCAAATACATCACGGTTATAATCAAAGGCAAGTTCTGCAGTGATAATTGATCCACCTTTTTCTTTACTTTCAATAACCAAGGTAGCGTCACATAACCCGGCCACAATACGATTGCGCATCGGGAAATTTTCGCGATCTGGATTCGTTCCAATCATAAACTCTGTAATCAACCCACCGTTATTCACCATTTGTGAAGCCAAATTCTTGTGCACATTGGGATAAATTCTGTCAAGGCCATGACCTAATACACCGATTGTCTCAATATTATTTTTCATACAAAGAGAATGCGTATGAGCATCTATTCCGTATGCTAAACCAGAAACGACGAGTAAATTATCATTGGATAGTTCTTCAATTAATTCAGAAAGGAATTTTTTTCCGTATTCTGAAGGGTGACGTGTTCCTACAATTGATAAAATCTTGTCCTTGTTCCAGTCAAAATTTCCCTTTGAATAGAGCACAATTGGCGAATCCGAACATTGCTTTAATCTTCGCGGGTAATCGCTATCTAAAAAGAAACTAGTTTGTATTTCATTTTTTAAATTGAAATTTAGTTGTTCTTCAGCTAGTTGAAGAGCATGTTCCCTTTTTAATGAATTTATTATCGATTTATGAACACCTGTTTGCAGCCAAAGTTCATGTTCACTCATGCTGAAAACATCCTGAAAATCATTTAGTTGGTTTATTATTTTCGAAAGCCTACTTGCACCAATTCCATGGAGTTGGCTCAAGGCAATTTTATAAAAGGTATTCTGCTCGTTCAAAATTTTATTAGTTTCGTTACATTAAGTTAATCATTATTTTCATGAATTTTCCTATTAAAATAGTTTGGACTTTATTATTTAGCTTATCCTACCTGATTGCCTTTTCTCAAATTAAAGGTTCAATTCGCGACGCTAAAAATGGCGATCCAATTCCTGGGGCGAAAATTTCTCTTTCTAGTGGTGAAAAGATTTCAACGAATATTACCGGAGATTTTTTGTTGAAACCAACGAAATATCCAGTTCAATTAAAAATTTCTTCATTTGGATATGAATCAGATTCCATATGGATAACGAAGGATACCTCTTTCGTAAAATCATTGTATGTTGAATCTATTCAAATCAAAACAGTAGTCGTAACTGCTGGAAGACGATCACAAGAAATCGAGGAGGTTCCCATCTCGATGGAAATTTTACGCCCTGAACTTATCAATAACAAAGGGATATCAAACTTAGAACAAGCAGTTGACCAATCTCCTGGTGTTTATGCAATGGATGGCCAAGTAAGCATTCGAGGTGGAGGAGGATACGCCTATGGTGCTGGCAGCAGAGTGATGCTTTTGTGGAATGGTGTACCTATGCTTTCACCAGACATCGGTGACGCAAAATGGAACGCGGTGCCTATGGAACAAGCTTCTCAAATTGAGATATTGAAAGGCGCTTCCTCAGTGCTTTATGGTAGTGGTGCACTAAATGGGATTATTGCACTTACTGAACGTGAACCTACACCTGATCTTCACCTTTCCGCGAAAGTTCAATCAGGGGTGTATGGTGATCCTCGACGCAAGTCTCTGATCTGGTGGAGAAAAAATCCAACTTTTCATATGGCAGACATTTATGCAGGAAAGTCATTTAAAAAATTTGGATTAACGCAAGGTGCTAATTTTTATAAAGATTACGGTTATCGCATGGGTGAAGATGAAATGAGATTTCGATTAAATGGTTCTTTGTATTTTAAAAGTAAAAAGTATCCTAACATGAAAAGTGGTATAGGGTACAATTATCAATACCAAGATATCGGCGCTTTTATTTTATGGAAGAATGATTCTCTTTGTTATCAGGCCAAAGATGGAACTATAAACGAACAGAAAGCCATTAGACTAAGCGTAGATCCCTACCTCAAGGTTTTTGACAAATACAACAACAAACATTTTTTACGTGCTCGTTATTATTTGGTAACAACTGGAAATAATGTAGATTACAAAGACGCTTCCTTCGCACAAATGTATTACTTGGATTACCAAATTCAAAAAAAAATTGGATTGGGTACAAATCTCTCTGCCGGAATTACAAACAATACTAGTACAGTAAAAAGTTGGGTATTTGGCAATCATTTTTCTCAAAATATGGCAGCATATGGTCAAGTAGAATCACGTTTCAAGAAATTGGACATTTCTGCGGGAATGCGCTTAGAATACTACCAACTCGATAATAATCGACCAGATTCAAGATTTGAATACCTCGATTCTTTATACATGCCGGTTTACCCGGTGTTTCGTACAGGAATGCACTATGAGGTAAATAAGTTTTCACATTTAAGAGCTTCATTGGGTCAAGGCGTTCGTTTTCCTTCCATTGCTGAGAGATTTGTTTCTACTTCTGTGGGTGGTTTGGTTATATTTAAAAACCCAAGTCTACAGCCCGAAAAAGGATGGGCAGGTGAAATTGGCTGGAAGCAAATCGTCTCTATTGGTGAAAATTGGAAAGGTTATATAGATGCTGCCGCTTTTTTAAATGAATACAGCAACATGACTGAATTTACATTTGGCGTATACAATCCATTAACAGGAGATAATTTAACTTGGCTCGGCGCCGGCGTGGCATCTCCTGAAGATTCAGCAATTTGGAATGGATTAGTAGCTCAAGGACTTACCATAAATAATTGTATTGGCTTCAAGGCAACGAATGCGGAAAAAGCCAGAATTGCAGGTTTAGAGCTTTCATTCAACAGTCAAGGAAAAATCGGCGAGATAGAACTTACGTCTTTAGTTGGATATACGTATATGAATCCGATAAGTTTGAATCCTGATTCTACGTATAAAGCAACCTTTTCAGATACATCCACAAATATGCTAAAATACCGATTTCGACACATGGCAAAGTTAGATGTTCAAGCAGGTTATCGCAATTTTTTTGTAGGGATATCGACGCGTTTCAATAGTCATATGGTTAATATCGATAAGGTATTTGAGGAAAGTATCGCGGGTAATGAAATATTAGAGGGCCTGAAAGAATATCGTGAGAAATATAACAAAGGGGCATTAGTATTTGACGCTCGTATTGGTTATACCTATAAAAAACAATATAAAATAAATTTTATAGTGAATAACTTATTTAATGCGGAATATACCTCGAGGCCAGGTGATGTTCAGCCACCACGTAATTTCTTAATTCAATTTCAGTACAATTTATAAGGAACAAAATTTAAACACTTTTACTCCTGAAAATTCGCAAAAAACTACTAATATTGAAACCTAAACCATAACTATGAAAGGAAAGATTTTTGTTTTCTCTTTCTGTTTTTTTGTTCCTTTTTTCAAGGCGCAAATAACAGGTAAAGTTATTGATGCATCGAATAACCAACCCATAATTGAGGCCAAAATCATTGCTTCGGACGGCAATAAAGTGAAATCAGATTTTGAGGGAAAATTCAAACTGAATTGTTCAAGTTTCCCAGTAACTGTCGTAACATCAATGCTGCAGTTTGAAAATGATACTATGGTAGTTATGGGACCTGGAGATATTTTGATAAAATTGAGAGTTCCGACAAAAGATTTAGGTACTGTTGTTGTTTCGGCAGGTCGAAGAAAACAGGCGATAGAAGAAGTTCCGGTTTCAATGGAAATTATTCGCCCTCAATTAATTGACAACAAAGGGATAACCGATTTAGAGGCTGCTGTTGATCAAACTCCTGGTGTATTTACTATGGATGGTCAAGTGAGTATCAGAGGAGGATCTGGTTTTGCCTATGGAACAGGAAGCAGAGTGTTGCTTTTATGGAATGGGATGCCTCTTTTGTCGGGATATGCTGGAGATACCCAATGGAACGCTATTCCAATGGAACAAGCATCACAGGTGGAGGTGATGAAAGGAGCTTCCTCAGTACTTTATGGAAGTGGCGCCTTAAACGGAGTTATTTCTTTACAAGAAAAAGAACCTAGCCCAAAAGCTGAAACAAAGATTAAATTGCAATATGGAGTATACGACAGCCCAAGAAGAGAATCCATGAGATGGTGGGGAAAAGATTCGGCACAGCGATACAATCCAATGAACCAACAAATTGAAGTGTATAGAGGTCAAATGTTTGCGCGCTATGGATATACTCTATCTTCAACATTGTTTCACAATGATGGCTACCGACAAGGTGAAAACGAATACCGAGGAAGAGTGAGTGGAACGATTTATTTTCGTCCGGTAAAATGGGAGCGACTGAAAGCAGGAATTGGCTACAATTACCAAATTCAGAAAACAGGTAATTTTCTAATTTGGCAAAGTGACACTCTTGGGTACACACCAAGTGGAGGTGTTGACACAAGTAATGCTGCTTCTACCTTAACGTATAATCTAGGACAGCGCTTATTTATTGACCCTTATTTGAAATTTATCGATAAGAACAATAACAAACACCAACTGAAGACACGCATGTATTATGCACAGAATACAAATATTAATAACCCAGACCAAAGCAATGGGGCGATAATTTATTTCACAGATTATCAATTTCAAAAACAGTGGGATAATGGCATTACCCTAACATCAGGAATCTCAAACATTTACAATGTAGTGTTCTCTCAACTTTTTGGGGATCATACCTCAAATAACGTAGCTGCCTACACGCAATATGAGCATAAAATAACTGACAAACTTGACTTGAGTGCAGGTTTTAGGGTAGAACATTTTATAATGGACGGAAAAAGCGGGGATTCAGATTTTAAGTTTGGTATAGATTCTAATGCCTTTACAATTCCTGTCTATCCAATATTACGGATGGGAGCACACTACGAAATTGCAAAATATACACATTTCAGAATTAGCGCCGGCCAAGGAATTCGATATCCAGCGGTAGCAGAGCGCTACACGGCAACCTCAGTAGGAGCTTTGAATATTTTTCCAAATGCAGATTTAACGCCTGAAAAAGGGTGGGCAGGTGAAATTGGAATTAAGCAGGGCGTGAAAATTGGCGAGTGGAAAGGTATGTTTGATGCAGCTTGGTTTATTAATCGTTACCAAAACATGATTGAATTTACATTTGGTATTTATAATCCGCCGGGAATTACACTTTCAACTAATCCGAATGACCCGGGATATATAAACAAATGGGTAGGTTTTAGAGCGAACAATGCGGAAGCAGCGCAAATAAGTGGATTTGATCTTTCTTTTAACAGTATGGGAAAAATCGGCGAATTAGAGATTATTTCATTAATTGGATACACTTACATGAATCCCATAAGTTTAAATAATGACTCTCTTTATATAGCTACATACAGCGATACAATTTCAGGAATGCTAAAATATCGTTTTAGGCATTTAGCGAAGGCAGATATAGAAGTCAATTACAACAAATTAAGTTTAGGTGTTTCTTGCCGTTATAATAGTTTCATGTCCAATATTGACAAGGTTTTTGAAGAACAAATAGCAGGAAGTACATATATTTTACCTGGATTAAAAGAATATCGTCAAAAATATAACAAAGGAAATCTTGTTGTAGACGCTCGAATTGCATACAAGTTTAACGAAAAAGTTCGTTTGAGTTTGATAGGTAACAATATTTTTAATGCTGAATATACATCTCGTCCAGGTGATATCCAACCTCCTCGAAACATTGCTGTTCAAGCGCAAATAAAATTTTAATTGAAAGTAATCGGAATCATACCTGCTCGTTATGCTTCAAGTCGATTCCCAGGAAAACCCTTAGTCGATTTGAAAGGAAAAACGATGATTCAACGTGTTTACGAAGGTGCTTCTAAATCTTCTTTAATCGATGAAGTTATTGTAGCTACAGATGATCAACGAATAGTTGATGAGGTATTAAGATTTGGTGGCAAGGTTGAGATGACTCGCGCCGACCATGCTTCAGGAACAGATAGATGTGCTGAAATAGCTGAAAGACATTCGAATGCAAATTTGGTTATCAATATTCAAGGCGATGAACCATTGATAAATTACCAACAGTTGGATGAATTAATCCATGAATTTAAAGACCCTTCCGTAGATATTGCTACACTTGCAACGCCGTTTAAAGAAGAGCTTGAATTTAAGAATCAGAACAGAATAAAAGTTGTGCTGAATGCTGAAAGAGATGCGCTTTATTTTAGTAGAGCAGCCATTCCTTCAGATTCTCATGGAAATTCTCTGAATAGCGTAAGATTAAAACATATTGGTGTCTACGCATTTAGACGCGATGTCCTTTTAAAATTGGCGAAATTGCCACTTTGCAATTTAGAACAAGAAGAGTCGCTAGAGCAACTCCGATGGATGTATCATTCGTGGAAAATAAGAGTAGGAATAACCCAAATTGAAACCCCGAATATCGACACACCAGAAGATCTTCAAACAGTTCTGAACAAGTTGTAGGGTTTTACTTCCTTTTTTCGTTTAAGTTTTGTAACTTTGAGTTATGTATTGCTTGGAAGCCGGTATTGTAGACTTAATAATGAAACACAACTGTGTTGTGGTGCCAGGATTTGGTGGTTTTATCGGCAAAAAAATCCCCGCTAAAATTGACATTTCCAATGGAATTTTAAACCCTCCTTCAAAACAATTCTTATTCAACATTAATTTAATAGAGAACGATGGTTTACTCGTTCATTACATTTCGGCGAAAAGTGCAACTGAATATCAGAATGCCGAAAAGTTTATAAGTGAAAGCGTTCATATCTGGCAAAAAGATTTAGAGAAGGGAAAGCCGGTGCTTATTCCGAAATTAGGGACTTTACAAAAGAATGTTAATGGAATTATTGAATTTGAACAAGATAAAGATGCTAATTTACTTTTAAATTCATTCGGTCTCAAAGAACTTCGTTTTGTTCCTGTGGTGGAAGAGGTTGAATTCACAGAAGAACAATCAGAAAAAGTTGTTAAAAAGGTGAATTTATGGAAATATGCCGCCGCCGCATGTTTTATTCCAATAGCATTTTATAGTTTTTGGTTACCAACCCAAACGAATGTTTTTCAGTCAAAGGTAATTTCTATGGATGATTTTAATCCTTTTAACGAGAGAAAAAGTGCTGAATACGAATCTGAAGATTACCACTTTTCCAATACTAAAACAAATAACGAACTTACAATCAAATCTTCTGAAGGGGATTCCATAGCAAATTTCATCTATGATGAGGGCACAACCATTCCGATTAGATTGAACATAAAAAAGAAGCAACTCGTAGAAAAATCAAATAACATAAATCAATTGAAACCGAGACCTTCCCTTTCAATTACCAATGGAGCGAGATTTAAAGTAGTGGTAGGTTGTTTTTCTAAAATGGAGAATGTTGGAAATTTTAAATTGAAGTTGACGCGAGACGGCTTCGATGCTACTCACGAAAAGTTTGGCACTTTATTTCGTATTGTTATCAAATCAACAGATTCTATGTCAGTAGCCTCGGAAATGGTAGATATTTCACGCCAAAAAGGCTATAAAGGCTGGATATTAAAAAAATAATTTCATGAAAAAATTAACTATTTATCTTGGTGTATACTTTTACGGCACCTTAGTAATTTACGCACAACAATTTTCCACAAATATTGAAGGAAGTAAGTACCAATTCTCAAAGGTTGTTTCTTATGAGGCCACTCCTGTTCAAAGTCAAGGAATGACAGGTACTTGTTGGAGTTTCTCAGCACTTTCATTTTTAGAGTCAGAGTTAATGAGAAAAGGTCAAAAAAATGTTCAACCGCTATCTGAAATGTATATTGTCCGTAAGGCATATGAAATGAAAGCAGAAAAATACCTGAGAATGGATGGTAAAGTAAATTTTGCAGAAGGAGGTGCCTTTCATGATATTCCTTTAGTAATAAAAAAGTTTGGAATCGTTCCTTACTCAGTTTATGATGGTCTAAACGGCACAAAGACCTATAACCACAGTGAACTTTTTAAAGAACTAGACAACGAGATGAAGCTTGTTTTATCCAAAATAGGTGCCGAGGAAGGTGTAAATGCAGATTACAAGAAGAGAATTTCAGCCATTTTAGATAAATACCTTGGTCCTGAACCTACTTCTTTTTCTCTTGATAAAAGCACTCAAAAAACCGATCCAAAAAGTTATGCCAATCAATTAGGTTTGAAAATGGATGATTATGTGTCTATTACCTCTTTCTCGAACCATGAATTTAACAAACCGTGTATGTTGGAAATTCCCGATAATTGGGCTTGGGGCGAAAGCTATAATGTTCCGTTAGAGGATTTGGTTACTGTTACAATCGACGCGTTAAATAAAGGTTATACCTTAGCTTGGGGGGCCGATGTTTCGGAAAAAGGATTTAGTTTTAAAAATGGTATTGCTGTGGTTCCTGAGAATTCAGCAACGATTGAAGTCAAAGGAAAAGATAACCGAAATTTTAATGATGCTGGCGCGGATAGGATGGGTAATGCTTTTTTATCCCCAGTAAAAGAAATGAAAATCACGCAAGAGGTTAGACAAAATGGATATGATAATAAAACGACAACCGACGACCATGGAATGCATATCGTAGGACTTTATACCGATCAAAATGGAACTCGGTATTTTTTAGTTAAAAATTCTTGGGGAACGGGCAACTATCCAAAGGGATATTTATATGTCTCTGAAAACTATTTCAAATTTAAAACGATTAATGTTTACCTTCACAAGGATGCATTGTCGACAGACATTAAAACCAATCTTGGACTTTAATAACCCAATATTCAAATCTTATACAACATGAAAAAACTATTTTTTTTGCTCTCCATTTCAAGTTTTCTTTTTTTGATATCATGTAGAAAACGGTATGATAATGATCCGTCTGCGCTGATGAATTATAAAATTGAAACAGCTTTTGATGAGATGACCAATATTTCTGATCAGGCTGTTACTGGAAATATGGTTTATTACAAATCAGGTGAAGTTATTTACACAAAACCAGGTGCAACAACTAATTTACCGAAAACACCGTGTAATGTAATTATTACACTCGATACGACTAGTTTTCCCAGAACTGTTACAGTCGATTATGGAAACACGAACTGTGATTGTAACGATGGAAAGGTGAGGAGAGGTAAAATAATAACTACTTATACTGGTCCATATCTAGCGCAAGGTACGGTTATCACCCATACCCCTGAAAGTTATTATGTCAATGATGTACTGATTCAAGGAACAAAAACAGTTGAAAATATGGGATTAAATTCTACTTCACAGCCCTATTATCAGGTGGAAATTAATGGTTCTGCTACCAATCCGGATGGTGAAGTACTCAACTATACCTCCTCGAGAATTCGAACGTGGGTTGCAGGTTTCAATACACTGTTTGATCGATTTGACGATGAATACGACATTACAGGAACTGCAACAGGAACATTTTCTAATGGAGGAGGCTACGCAAGTCAAACAACTACTCCAATAAGAGTAAAAGTAGGATGCGGTTTTCCTGTGAGCGGTATTCTTCAAATTACACCTGTTGATCGACCAGTTAGAACTATTAATTATGGTGACGGCACATGTGATTTAACATTCACAGTCACTGTGAACGGGCATACCTTTACGATAAACTAGGTAAGTTTATGATTAACAATAGGAAAAGTGTTCAAAGTGTCATTTGAACACTTTTTGTTTTTTATTGTTAGTTGAGTATTAATTTCTTGTTTATTTTTGTAATTCAATGGAAAAGAAAAAGATTGGTATAAACGGCTTTGGTCGTATTGGAAGAGGGGTAGCTCGAATTGCATTGATAGATCCCTCGATAGATATTTGTTTGGTGAATGATCTTGCAGATTTGGATACTTTGGCTCATTTATTAAAGTACGACACTATTCATGGTAAGCTTCCATTATCATTCAGTAAAGAAGGTAATGCATTAATTTTTGAAAACGGAAAACGCATTCATTTTAGCAGTGTAAAACAAGCCTCAGATATACCTTGGAGTGAATATGGTGTAGAAACAGTAATTGAATCAACCGGAATTTATTTAACTAAAGAAAAGGCCGGTGAACACATTCAAGCAGGCGCAAAAAAAGTGATTATATCTGCTCCTGCCGCATCTGAAGATATTCCAACAGTGGTTCTCGGTGTAAACGAATCAACTGTTGATTTCAATGCTAACATTCTTTCAAACGCATCCTGTACAACAAATAATGCAGCTCCATTAATTGCTGTTTTGAGGTCAATCCTAGATATTGAAGTTGCCTATATTTCCACGGTTCACAGTTATACTTCTGATCAACGACTGCATGATTCTCCTCACAAAGACTTAAGAAGAGCAAGAGCTGCAGCTCAATCCATAGTGCCGACTTCAACAGGAGCAGCGAAAGCAATTACCAAGATTTTTCCTGAATTGGAAGGGAAAATTACAGGTGGATCGGTAAGAGTTCCTGTGATAGATGGCTCTATGACTGAGCTAACGGTTATAACTACTACCAAAATTAGTGTAAGTGAAATAAATGCAGCAATGAAAAATGCTTCGGAAGGAAGTTTGAAAGGAATTCTCGCTTATACTGAGGACCCAATCGTATCTTCAGATATTATTGGACATCCTGCGAGTTGTATTTTTGATGCAGATTTAACTTTGGTCTTTAACAACCTTGTCAAAGTAGTGGGATGGTACGACAATGAAACAGGTTATGCCAATAGATTAGTAGAATTGGCAAAACGCTATTAATTCTCCACAGCTTCAATTCCTGGTAAAATTTTTCCTTCGAAATATTCCAACAGCGCACCACCTCCCGTGCTAACGTAGCTCACTTTTTCGGCAAATCCAAACTTTTGAACAGCCGCCGCACTATCTCCACCGCCAATTAAAGTAAAGGCTCCATTAGAAGTTGCTTTTGCAACAGCAGACGCAACAGCCTTCGTTCCAGCTGCAAATGCATCCATTTCAAACACACCCATCGGCCCATTCCATAAAACAGTTTGGCTTTCTTCAATTACTTTTGAAAAAGCAGTTTGCGAGGCAGGACCAATATCTAACCCCATCCAATTGTCTTCAATGGCGTTGCTTTCACTAATCTGAGTGTTAGCAGTAGGTGAAAATGCATCTGCTATAATTGAATCTGAAGGTAAATGAATTTGAACTCCTTTTTCTTTTGCTTTTTCGAGTATTTCTAAACAAGTGGATAAACGCTCCTCTTCAAATAATGACGCTCCAATTCTGCCACCTTGAGCTTTGAAAAAGGTATATGCCATACCTCCACCTATGATAATGTGATCAGCAACGGTTAATAAATTTTCCACGATAAGTACCTTATCGGAA
>CAZLHR010000026.1:0-7457 GCA_964559685.1 uncultured Lishizhenia sp. | reverse complement strand
TTGCATTATTTTTTTAGCACTTGCAATTTCAGCAGCCATGAGAAATCCGGCCATTTTATCGTTGGGAAAAAAGCTTGCAATTTGAGTGGTTGATGCGTGAGCTCGATGTGCTGTACCAAAAGCATCATTTACAAAACAATCACCTAAATCACTTAATTTTCGAGCAAATTCCACATCACCTTTAGTCTCCTCTTTGTAAAAACGCACATTTTCCAACAATAGAACTTCCCCGGGGGTTAATTTTTCTGCTAAACTCCTTGCTTCTTGACCGATACAATCTCCTGCGAATTTAACTTCCCTTCCCAGCACATTTTCGATACCTTTTACGATATGCTTTAGCGAACTTTTATCTTCAGGACCTTCTTTTGGGCGTCCTAAATGTGACATCAAAATTAAAGCACCACCGTTTTCCAAAATATGCAAAAGAGTCGGAGCAGCAGCTCGTATGCGTTTGTCGTCTGTAATTTCCAAAGTTTCCTTATTAAGAGGTACGTTAAAGTCCACTCGCACGAGAACTTTTTTTCCAGAAAAAGAATAGGTGGCAAAATTTATCATGAAAAATATTTTTTACAAAACTAAACAATCGTTGGGGAATTTAAAATTTTTGTAACTCTTACTGCGTAATGAATTTATTTATGCAGTTTTGTATAAAATATAACTAATGAAAAAAAGCATTCTTATCCTTTCTTGTGCAATTATATTAATATCAGCATGTAAATCATTAGAAAAAGCCAATTCTACGGATGAACTCACAGAGGAAGTACAATTTAGCCCGGAAGAAATGGATTTTTCTGAATACCAAGGTGATTTCGATCAAGAAATGTTTGGTACAGAGGAAGAAACGCCAACTGTTAGAGCTATTTATAATTCCTCAAGAACGATATGGGTAGACTTAGTCCATACAAAACTCGAAGTGTCTTTTGATTGGGCGAATTCAAAATTATTGGGGAAGGCCACTTTAACCATGAAACCACACTTTTATAACACTGATTCTGTTACCCTGGATGCTAAAGCAATGGATATTAATAGTGTGTCTTTGAATGGTAAAAAACTTTCATTTACATATGACGATCAATTGCACCTTAGAATCAAATTGGATAAAGTGTACAAAAAGGATGAGAAATTTATTTTGATGGTCGATTATGTGGCAAAACCAGAAGAGCGAGAAACAAACGGAAGTGCTGCTATTACTTCAGATAAAGGGCTATATTTTATAAATCCAAAGGGAGAAGACAGTGATAAAATGCCACAAATTTGGACGCAAGGTGAAACTGAAGCGAACTCTGTTTGGTTTCCAACAATAGATGCTCCTAACGCCAAAACATCTCAAGAAATTTACATAACGGTAGAAGAGAAATTTTTAACGCTGTCTAACGGAAAGTTAATATCATCGCAGAAAAATGGAAACGGTACAAGAACAGATTATTGGAGACAAGACCAACCGCACGCTCCTTATTTATTTATGATGTTTGTTGGTGAATTCAAAGTAATAAAGGATTTCTACACACGCCAAGATGGATCAAAAATGGAAGTTAATTATTATGTAGAGCCGAAGTATGAAAATGATGCGCGAGCAATTTTTGGTGAAACACCTGCCATGATTAAGTTCTTTTCTCAAAAGCTTGGTGTGGAATACCCATGGGATAAATATAGCCAAGTTGTGGTGAGAGATTATGTATCTGGTGCAATGGAAAATACCGGCGCTGTGATTTTTGGTGATTTTGTTTATAAGAATCAACGAGAACTTTTAGACGGTAATGATCAATCGACTATAGCACATGAGCTTTTCCATCATTGGTTTGGAGATTTGGTAACGTGCGAGTCTTGGGCGAATCTGCCGTTAAACGAATCGTTTGCCAATTATTCACAATACCTCTGGGATGAATTTCGCTATGGGGTAGACGAGGCCGATTACCAAGCAGAACAAGAAGCTCAAGGGTACTTTAATTCGTCTTCATTTCAAGGGTATCATAACCTCATTTGGTACGATCACAACGATAAGGAAGATATGTTTGATGGTCACTCTTATAACAAAGGAGGTAGAATTTTACATATGCTTCGCAATCATTTAGGTGATGATGCCTTTTTCAAAGGATTGAACAACTACTTGGTATCTAATAAGTATAAAGCAGCAGAAGTGCACCACTTGCGTTTGGCCTTCGAAGAGGTTAGTGGTCAAGATTTAAATTGGTTTTTCGATCAGTGGTTTTTAGGTAAAGGACATCCAGTTATTTTTACAGAACAAGTAATTGATAAAAATAATGTAACGCTAAAGGTTGTGCAAAGACAAAATCTTGAAGAAAAGTTCCCAATTTACCGTATACCAGTAGAAGTTGCTATTTGGGATGATAACGGTAAGCGAATAGAAAAAGTAATACTAGATAGCCTAGAGCAAACATTTTCATTTTCATACACTGGTCAAATAAAAAACATTTTGTTTGACCACCAGCAAATGTTACTCGGAAGGTTGTATGAGGATAAACCAATGGCGCAGTATGCTCATCAATTTAAGAATATGGACCGTTGGAAGGCAAAATCCGTGGCATTCAATCGTCTGAAAGGGAGTGCACAGTTTGCTGAAATTCTAGAGTTAGCGTTAACAGATAAGTTTTGGCATATTCGCGAGTTGGCAGTTTCGTACATTGTGGAAAATTTGAAACAAGACCCCGAAGCGAAATACTTGTCAGGTAAGTCTAAAAGTTTAGTGGTAAAAATGGCGAGCGCTGATCCTAAACCTTCAACCCGTTCTAAAGCACTTGAAGCGGCTGTATTTTTTGCTGACAAAGACAAGATGGTTCCTTTAGTGACAAATGCTATTAAATCAGACTCATCGTATACAGTGCAGAGTAATGCGATTTCATTGTTGATTGAGCTGGGAACAAGAATTGAAGCGTTTAAAGAAGCAAGTAGTCTTTTGGAAGATTTAAAATTAACGAAAGACGTGAAAGTTAAGGTTATGGTATCTGAAGCTTTGAGTCAGACAGGAGATCCTGAACATTTTGAGTTTATTAAACAAGTCGCTGAAGAAAAATTATCTGGTTCAGAAGCCTTAAGAGCATTTATTTCGTTTGTTGTTTTCATTGCAATGGCAGAAGAACAGGATGATCACTATGCATGGATGGAGAGTTTGGTAGCCTTAACTGAACAGAAAGCATTGAATCCTCAAGGGCAGTTAAAAATGTATTTTTCCAGAATAGTGGAATATGAACAAGGAGTTATTTCATCGAAAATCGAGCAGTTGAATACGCGAATTGCAGAACAAGCGTCTGCCTCGCAATCATTGGAACAATTAAAACTTAAGTACGAAAATTTGTCTGATAGATTAAATCAAATACCAACTGAGTAATTTTAATCCTTCACTAAATTAGTTGCAGAAGCTTGCGCTGTTGGCATTATTACTAAGTCATTAATAGTGACATGTGAGGGCCTTGTACAAACATAAAATACGGAATCAGCAATATCTTCAGCGTAAAGAGGTGTAAAACCTTCATAAACGCTTTTAGCAGTTTCGCTATCTCCCTTAAAACGAACTAATGAGAATTCTGTATCTGCAGCCCCAGGAGCGATATTCGTCACTTTAATCCCGTATGGTAATAAATCTATTCGCATTGCCCTAGAAAGTGCGTCTACTGCATGTTTGCTTGCACAATAAACATTGCCGCCTGGATATACTTCTTTCCCTGCAATACTTGCAATATTTACGATTTGACTGTTACTGTGATTTTTCAACAATGGAATAACGGCCTTGCTGACATAAAGTAATCCTTTTACATTGGTATCAATCATTCGGTTCCAATCATCAGAATCACCTGAATCAATTGGACCTCTTCCAACAGCTAAACCTGCGTTATTAATTAAAATATTAATTTTTGAAGAGACATGATTAGGAAGATCTAAAACTGCATTTTTAACTTCTTCGTCGTTTCGAACATCAAAACAAGAAATCACACAATTTATAGATGGGTGTTTTGTATTTAATTCATTCTTTAGCTTTTCCAATCGATCTATTCTTCTACCGGTAATGACGATATTTATACCGTTTTCAGCAAACTTTCTTGCAATTGCCTCGCCGAATCCTGACGATGCTCCGGAGATAAAAGCAAAACAATCCTTCATACTTAACTTTTTTAAGATTTTAAGGAATCAATCAATTTAGTTATTTGATTTCAAATTTACATTAATATATCGAAAACACTAATTAATGTTTGAATCGTATACCGTTTGTATTAAAGTGGACTACATATTGATACAATAATAAATAAGACATATTGTCAGTTTTTTATGAATGGCACAGGGATTGCTCAACGTTTAGAGCAAAAAAAAAATTATGAAAACAGGTCAAATTCATGTTCAAACGGAAAATATTTTCCCAATTATTAAGAAATTTCTTTACTCTGATCATGAGATTTTCCTTCGAGAATTAGTCTCTAATGCTGTAGATGCTTCTCAAAAATTGAAAGTACTATCTTCCAATGGTGAGTTTAAAGGCGAATTAGGAGATTTAAAAGTAGAGGTAATCCTTGACGAAAAAAAGAAAACGTTGACGATAAGAGATAATGGTATTGGAATGTCAGCGGATGAAATAGATAAATATATCAATCAGATTGCATTTAGTGGGGCAGAAGAATTTGTACAACAGTACAAAGGAAAAGAAGGTGCTGACCAAATCATCGGTCATTTCGGTTTAGGGTTTTACTCTGCTTTTATGGTGGCAGAAAAAGTTCAAATACGCACACTTTCTCGACATGAAGGAGCAAAGGCGGTTCAATGGGAGAGTAATGGGTCTCCTGAATATACAATTGAAGAGATTGAAAAAGAAACGAGAGGAACAGATATTGTTTTATTTATTTCGAAAGAGTCAAAGGAATTTTTAGAAAAAAATAGAATTCAAGGTATTCTTGATAAATATTGTAAGTTTTTACCAATCCCTGTTGTTTTCGGTACAAAAACAGAATATACCGATTCTCCAGAAGGCGAAAAAGATGATAAAGGAAATGTAAAACGTGTTGCGATTGAAGTGCCAAATCAAGTCAATAACACTCAACCGGCTTGGACTAAAGCTCCAGCTGATTTAAAAGAAGAAGATTACGATGGTTTTTATCGAGAATTATATCCGATGACATTTGATAAACCAATGTTTCATATTCACTTGAATGTAGATTATCCATTTAATTTAACGGGGATTCTCTATTTTCCAAAACTTAAGGAAAATATTGAGGTTCAGAGAAATAAAATTAATTTATACTCTAATCAAGTTTTCATAACGGATAGCGTGGGTGAAATCGTTCCTGAATTTCTCACTTTACTACATGGCGTTATAGATTCTCCGGATATTCCGCTTAATGTTTCCCGCTCTTATTTACAAGCGGATGGAAATGTCAAAAAAATATCTGCACACATCACCAAAAAAGTTGCAGATAAACTTGCGGAGATGTTTAAGAAGGATCGTTCTGATTTTGAGTCGAAATGGCAAGATTTGCAAATTTTCGTTCAGTATGGGATGTTGTCAGAGGATAAATTTGCGGAAAAAGCAAAAAGCTTCTCATTAATAAAGAATACCGATGGAAAGCACTTCACATTAGAGGAATTTAAAGAAGCCATTAGCGCTCTTCAAACCGATAAAGACGGTAATATTATCGTTTTGTATTGTAACAATGTTGATGAGCATTTTGCACAAGTAAAAAAGGCAAAGGAACGTGGTTATGATGTAATTGAGTTGGATGGCCCTCTTGCGCCGCATTGGATTGGAAAAATGGAGCAGGAAAACGAAAAATTGAAATTTGCTCGTATTGACTCTGATTCCATTGATAAACTAATAAAGAAGCAGGAAGATTTACCGTCAAAACTTTCCAAAGAAGAAGAAGAAAAATTAAAAATATCATTCGAGTCAGTTGTGAATAAAGAAAAATATTCTGTTCAATTCGAAAGTATGTCAGAAACTGATTCTCCGGTCATTATTACTCAACCAGAGTTTATAAGAAGGATGATGGAACAACAACGATTAGGTGGAAATAGTTTCTATGGAGCTTTTCCTGAAATGTACAATGTTGTGGTCAATGCCAATCATCCAAAGGTAGTTCAACTTTTAGGCAAAGAAGATGCTATTCGACAAGAGCAAATTAAAAACTTAACTGATTTAGCCCTTCTTTCTAACGGATTGTTAAAAGGTGAAGCACTTCATCAGTTTATTGAGCGGAGTGTTGAACAGATTGGATAATTATTAAATTTGCAGGGGGTCTTGACCCCCTTTTTAATTGTATTTGTTTTGTTTAAATGGATTTTAGGCATTGGTGCCTTTTTACTAACGAGAAAGTTCCTTTTTGGAATAGTTGGATTTATAATAGGTTCATTCATTGACTCAAGTATCGAGTCTGATAGATCGCGCAATCGTAACGGGAATAGCGGGGGAGGAGTTGGTTCGGATCCTTTTGATTATTATCGAAGACAATCTTCTAGGTATGATTTTCAAACAATGCTGATGGCTCTTTCTGCTGCGGTTATGAAAGCGGATGGAAAGGTTTTGAAAATCGAATTGAATTATGTTAAACAGTTTTTCAATTCTCAATTCGGAAATCATTTCCGTGCAGAGCATTTACAAATTCTGAAAGATTTTCTTTCGGCAGACTCAATTCCCCTTCAAGAAATTTGCAGTGACATTAAGAATAGACTTCCTTATGAACCTCGAGTTCAATTACTTCATTATTTATTTCATGTAGCCAAATCTGATGGAGATGTCGCTACAAGTGAGATGAATACTATCAACAGAATTTCTAATATGCTAGGCGTATCGGCAACTGATTTCGAAAGTACTAAAAATATGTTTTACAGAAATGTAGATTCAGATTATAAGATATTAGGGGTCGAAGCAGAGGCTAGTGATGATGAAGTAAAAAAAGCGTACCGAAAAATGGCCATCACTTTTCATCCAGATAAGGTGGCGCAATTAGGAGATGAACATCAAAAGGCAGCCAAGGAGAAATTCCAGCAAATTCAGGATGCATATGAGGCTATTAAAAAAAGAAGAGGCTTTAAGTAATTTCTTTTCTTTTTCTTTTTGATAAAATAAATAAGTTTATTACTTTTGCCGTCCGTTCATTGAACACAGGTGGGATGGGTGAGAGGCTGAAACCAACAGTTTGCTAAACTGTCGTACGGGTAACTGTACCGCGGGTTCGAATCCCGCTCCCACCGCAATTAAATTTTAGATTTAATTTGCAAATTAAGAAAAAGTTCTTATATTTGCACACCTGAAAAGGCACTTTGAAATAAAAAGAGATTTAAATCATCTCGGGGTGTAGCGTAGCCCGGTATCGCGCCTGGTTTGGGACCAGGAGGTCGTCAGTTCGAATCTGGCCACCCCGACAAGGGGATGAGAAATCATCCCCTTTTTTTTTCTCAAAGAGGCCCCGTAGCTCAGCTGGATAGAGCAACTGCCTTCTAAGCAGTAGGTCTTTGGT
>CAZLHR010000025.1:0-39936 GCA_964559685.1 uncultured Lishizhenia sp. | reverse complement strand
AATTGACACCGAAAACTTACCTGCCAACTTTCAGGAAATAATTAAACACGAACAACAAGTAGTAGCAAAATGGAAAGAAGAAGGAATTTTGGAAAGCTTATTTTTAAGACATACCAAAAATGGAGCAGTTCTAATTTTCAAAGGAGTAGACGAAGCCAAAGCGAGAGAATTAATGGAAACACTTCCTCTTTATCAATTGCAAAAAAGTGTTGAATATTTTAGCTTGATAAAACAGTTTTAATGCCTTAACTTGTTAATTGAAATGAACGAAAACCGAAAAGTTATTTTATATATTTCAATGAGCTTAGATGGCTATATTGCAACTAAAGACAACTCTCTTGAATTTTTATCTATAGTTGAAAAGGATGGGGAAGACTACGGTTACCATGATTTTGTGAAGTCTATAGACACAGTAATTATTGGTAGGAAAACTTATGAAAAGGTAAATTCAATGGGTTATGATTATCCCCACACCGACAAAAGCGTTTATATCGTGACAAGAACTTACAAGCCTCCAATAGGGAATTTTACGTTCTACTCAGATAACCTCCATCAACTTATCATAGATTTAAAAAAACAGAGCGGTAAAAATATTTATTGTGATGGTGGAGCAGAAATTGCCAATGAATTAATGAGCAATAACTTAGTCGACGAGTTTATTATTTCAATTATACCTATTCTCCTAGGAGATGGGATTAAACTTTTCAAAGAAGGACGACCAGAACTTAAATTAGAACTTATTTCGACAAAAAAATTTGATAGCGGGCTGAATCAGCTTCATTATAAAAAAGTAGATTTTTCAACAAACTCAAAACTATAGTTCATTTCATTATAGAATTATCGCTGGATAGCTTTTTCTAAATTCAAACTTGGTAATGTTCTACAGTAATAACTTCGTGCTTCTTATTCACACTTAATAAAGAGTATTAGTTATTTTAGTTCGAGAATAAAATATATTTTTAACATATGAAAGTCTGGCTTTTTCTTACATGTTTTAATTTACTTGCGCTAGGAGTTTCTGCTCAATCACTGCGCTTAAATGAAAGCAAAGTATTGGCTTCTCACAACAGTTACAAAAAGCTTCCGCATAAAAAAGTAATCCGATTTCTATCCAAATTTAAAAAACAACTTGGTCCTTCAAATGATCCTACGCAATTGGATTATGGCCACAAAACGCTTCCTGAACAGTTCGATACGTTTAATATCCGAGGAATCGAACTAGATCTCTATTACGATCCAATTGGTGGTCATTACAAAAAACGAAAATTAAACCTTTTCTTATTTGGACTGAAACAACGCGTGAAAGACCCGAAAATGAAATCCCCTGGATTTAAAGTGCTGCATATTGCGGATGTTGATTACGAAACACACTATCTTACTTTCCAAGATGCCTTACTTGAATTACGAACTTGGAGTGAAAAAAACCCAACACACCATCCCATTTTTGTCAATATTGAACCAAAGAGTATTAGTCCTGGAAATGAATCCAAAACGTTAAGAAAGTTAGGATTTAAACCTTGTGTGCCGTACGATCAAAGAGCTTTTTTAGAAATGGAAAAAGAAATCTCCGGAATTTTACCAAGGAGCATGATCTTCACACCTGCTGATTTGAAAGGCGAATTTTCCTCTATCCATGAACGCCTGACAGCAATTGGATGGCCGGAATTAACTAATTGCCTCGGAAAATTCATTTTCATTTTAGACGGAAAGGAATCACTTTACAAAACAGCAACCTCTACTCCAATCATGTTTTATTATGCATCACCCCAAGATCCTGATGCAGCATTTGTTGTAATGAATGATCCGGTTGGAAACGAAGAGAAAATTCAACAATTAACCTCAACGTACATCGTACGCACACGTTCGGATGCAGGCACGATACAATCAAGAAATAATGACTATTCAACCTACTATGCTGCCCTCAAATCGGGCGCTCAAATCATCTCCACTGATTACTACACACCTGACTTACGTTGGAGCACATTTCAAATCAAACGCTGAACACTAAACTCAAATCGTTGTTTTACTTGTAACAATACCATAAAAGTGGTATTTTTGCAAAGAAATAACAGGTTATTTATAATTAATCTAAATAAAAACAGATGATTACGGTAACAGATACAGCTAAAAAACAGGCCTTGCGCTTGATGGAAGACGAAGGTAAGGAGGGGTATTTTATTCGCGTTGGTGTTGATGGTGGTGGTTGCTCGGGTTTAATGTATCAACTTTCCTTCGACAACGAAGAGAAAGAGGGTGACAAGTCTTTTGAAGACAACGGTGTAAAAGTAGTTGTGGACAGAAAAAGTTACTTGTACTTGATTGGCACCATATTAGATTTTTCAGGTGGATTAAACGGAAAAGGTTTTGTGTTTAACAATCCGAATGCAGGAAGAACGTGTGGTTGTGGTGAATCTTTTTCGTTATAAATCATGGCAAATTACACTGAAAACGAGCTTGCCAAGGATTTAGAAAATCAAGAATATAAATTCGGATTCGTTACCGATATTGAAACAGAAAAAGTTCCAATTGGCCTTAACGAGGACATTATTCGCTTGATTTCTTCGAAAAAAAACGAACCAAGTTGGTTGTTAGATTACCGACTCAACGCCTTCGAAACTTGGAAAAAAATGGTGGAGCCCGAATGGGCACATGTTCGGTACGAAAAACCAAAATTTCAAGAAATAACTTATTACGCAGCGCCAAAACAATCCAAAAAATACGAATCTTGGGAGGATGTAGATCCAGAAATGAAGGAGACCATGACGAAGTTAGGAATTTCATTGGAAGAACAACAACGATTGACAGGTGTAGCCGTTGACTTCGTTATGGATTCCGTTTCTGTTGCAACCTCTTTTAAAGAAAAACTCAAAGAACTAGGAATCATTTTTTGTTCATTCTCAGATGCTGTTCAAGAACACCCGGATTTAGTTAAAAAATACATGGGAACCGTAGTTCCAACCACGGATAATTTCTATGCCGCATTGAACTCGGCTGTATTTACTGATGGCTCTTTTTGTTATATTCCGAAAGAAGTGCGTTGCCCAATGGAGTTATCTACCTATTTTAGAATCAATGCAGGGGGAACCGGACAATTTGAGCGCACCTTGGTTGTCGCCGACGAAGGTTCTTATGTTTCTTATTTGGAAGGATGTACAGCCCCTCAAAGAGATGAAAATCAATTACATGCGGCAGTTGTTGAGTTAATTGCCCTTGAAAATGCAGAAATCAAATATTCGACCGTTCAAAATTGGTACCCCGGAGATAAAGAAGGTAAAGGTGGTGTTTTCAATTTTGTAACAAAACGTGGAATATGCGAACGAAACGCAAAAATTTCTTGGACGCAAGTTGAAACAGGTTCAGCAGTAACTTGGAAATATCCTTCTTGCATTTTAAAAGGTGATCATTCGGTGGGAGAATTTTATTCGGTTGCCGTAACTAATAATTACCAGCAAGCAGATACCGGAACAAAAATGGTGCATCTTGGTAAAAACACAAAAAGTACCATTATTTCGAAAGGAATTTCGGCAGGAAAATCACAAAATTCTTACCGTGGCTTAGTACAAATACATAAAAATGCACAACATGCACGAAATTTCTCACAATGTGATTCTTTGTTAATGACGGATGAATGTGGGGCACATACGTTTCCTTACATCGAGTGTAAAAATGCAAGTGCTAAAATTGAACATGAGGCTACAACTTCCAAGATAGGCGAGGATCAATTGTTCTATTGCATGCAAAGGGGAATTAGCGAAGAAAAGGCAATTAGTTTAATTGTAAATGGATATTGTAAAGAAGTATTGAATCAATTACCCATGGAATTTGCTGTCGAAGCACAAAAATTGTTGGCGATTAGTTTGGAGGGAAGTGTTGGGTAGAAAACAGTTAAATGATAAAAGTTGAGAGTTAATTTCTCCCCCTTGAGGGTAGATTAAGAGGGGTGACAGAAATAAATTTGCAGTAAACTAATATCATCCCCCTAGCCCCCTTCGAAGGGGGAAATGAAACTCAAAAATATTAAAAGGTTGAAAATGATAAAAATTAAAAACTTACACGCAAACATCGAAGGAAAGGAGATTCTAAAGGGATTGGATCTTGAGGTTAAGGCCGGAGAAGTTCATGCCATTATGGGACCAAATGGAGCCGGAAAAAGTACATTAGCAAGTATTTTAGCTGGACGTGAGGAATATGAAATCACCGCCGGATCTATAAGTTTTGATGGTAAAGATTTAATTGAATTATCTACAGAAGATAGAGCAAGAGAAGGTTTATTTTTAGCTTTTCAATACCCCGTAGAAATTCCAGGCGTTTCGAATATTAATTTTCTTCGAACTGCTCTAAATGAAATTCGCGAATACAAAGGGGAGGAACCGATTTCTGCGAAAGACTTCATGCAAATGGTTCGAGATAAATCCGCACTAGTTGAACTTGATAGTAAATTGGCGAATCGCTCCGTTAATGAAGGTTTTTCAGGAGGAGAGAAAAAACGTAATGAGATTTTTCAGATGGCCATGCTTGATCCAAAATTGGCAATTCTCGATGAAACAGATTCCGGACTCGATATTGACGCACTGCGAATTGTAGCCAACGGCGTAAACAAACTCAAAACTCCACACAACGCTAGCATCGTTATCACCCACTACCAAAGATTGCTTGATTACATTGTTCCAGATTTTGTACACGTTTTATACGATGGTAAAATCGTAAAAACAGGACCAAAAGAATTGGCCTTAACGCTCGAAGAAAAGGGCTATGATTGGATAAAAGAATCAATTCTCAGTTAACGTCTGTCTTATGCAAGAGGTAAATACCATTCACGAAAACAAACTCGATAAGTTGCGCGCAAGTTTATCTAAAACAACGATTGCTTTTAGTCAAAGTCTACTGCATGAATTGAGTGAATTTTTAGATAACGCCACTCTCCCAACCACTAAGCAAGAATCATGGAAGTATACGCGTTTAACAAAGTTGTCGAACACAACATATAGTGGTTCTAGTGAAAAAAGTACTTTGTTATCCGTTCATGAAAAAGCCTATAAAATTGTATTTGAAAATGGTAAATTACGTTCAAAACAGGCTTTTGAAGGTCTCAACACGTTAACAGAACTTTATTCCACACAACTTTCCGAAATGCATGCCTCTCTCGAAGTTTTTGATGCCCTCAACGTATGCTACGCAGAAGATGGTGCTTTTATTGAGATTTCCAAAACACTTGACCGACCAATTGAAATTTTGCACCTATCAAATGGAAATAAAATAAATAACTTACGCCATTTTATTCGATTGAAATCCAATACCGAGGCGAATATCACGATGATATTTAGTTCTGAAAAAGAAAGTAAAAACTTCTCGAACTGTATGTCTGAATTCCATGTAGAACAAGGTGCACATCTTTCCGTAACAAAAATACAAGTAGAGAGCGGTCAAGATATTCATTTGTCCAAAGAAAGAGTTTTTCAACACCGCGATTCGAATTTTACGCTCAATACGGTGACTTTAGATGGTCTGTTTGTGCGAAATGAAGTTGAGGTTGCGGTACAAGGAGTCAATGCTGAAACTAATTTAAATGGCGTTTATGTTGCCAATCAGCAGCAATTTGTCGACAACCACACCACTATTGATCATAAGGTTGCTCATTGTTTATCGAATGAGCTATACAAAGGGGTATTATTTGATAAAGCAACAGGGGTTTTCAATGGAAAGGTATTTGTGCGAAAAGATGCTCAAAAAATCAACGCTTTTCAATCCAATGCAAACATTTTAATGAGTCAAGATGCCTCTGTTAATGCAAAGCCCGAGTTAGAAATCTATGCAGACGACGTGAAATGTTCACATGGGTCCACCACCGGACAATTAGACGAAGAGGCAGTTTTTTATTTAAGATCCCGAGGTCTCTCAGATAAAGTAGCACGAAATTTATTGGTGAGTGCGTTTGTAGGGCAAGTGCTTGAAAAAATCGAAAACACCGAGATTCTGGACTTTATTTTCGGAAAATTAAACGACCGCTTTGGATGGGAATATTGATTTTTCTATATTTTTTTTAGAAAAAAGCGTTGAAATCTTATTGTTTTTGTTGATATCATTTTAGGGCATTTAATCGTTGGACAAATAGCCTTTTCTATCTTTGTTCATGCGCAAATTAATAGCCTTTTTCGAAAGGTTCAGGGTGTTTTTGTTTTTTGCTTTTTTGCAAATTATTGCATTGTCTTTGTACATTACCTTTCTTTCCTTTCCTAGATTTCAGTTTTTAACGAGCGCAAATGCTGTTTCAGGCCAACTTTATTCCTGGGAGCATGACCTAACGAAACACTTCAACCTTTCAGATGAAAACTCAAAACTTCAGGATGAAAACATAGCCCTACGAGCTCAACTTCCTAAAAGTTTATACAAGCTCAATAATGGTACAATTAAAATTAAAGACTCTGTTTACCGCCAACAATATGAATATATACCTGGAGAAGTTATCAATTCAACGGTTACGAAAAGAAATAATTACTTTACCATAAACATCGGTGAAAAGCATGGTGTAAAACGATTAATGGGAGTATTCTCCCCTAATGGTGTTGTTGGAGTCATCCATTCAACAAGTGAGCACTACAGTATCGTTAAATCAGTATTGACAAAAGATATAAATATCGACGTGACGATCGAACCCATTGGATTGTTCGGGTTATTAAAATGGGACGGAAGACATCCTACACGAGGGAATATTGCCGGTATTTCAAATGACTTAAAAATACCAAGAGGTTCTAAGGTGCTTACGCGTGGTGGATCTGGAATATTTCCGAAAGGGTTAATGGTTGGAACAGTTGAAGCCGTGTATGCGATTGAAGGAGAAGCCTTGTGGGATGTGGTGATTACCTATTCAGAAGAATATCGAACAATGCAACGGATATATGTGATTAAAAATCACATGCTGGAAGAACAACATCAGATTGAAAATGGAATCCCGGAAGACAAAGAGGAACGCTAATGAATAATGCTTTAAAAATATCGATACGCTTTTTCTTGTTTTGGATCTTGCAAGTGTTGGTTTTTAATCAGCTTGAATTTGGTTTTGGTATTCATCTTATGATTTACCCGCTATTTATCATGCTATTACCTTTTGACATAGGAATTTTTCCGCTCTTACTGCTTGGGTTTGGTTTAGGAATATTCATCGATACATTTTCCGATACTTTTGGGCTACATGCTTCATCCTTATTAATGATGGCATATTTCCGACCAATTGTATTCAAGTTTTATTCGCAACGCGAAGGATATGACCCCTTAAAGGAACCTTCCTTATTCGACATGGGTGCAAGATGGTTTACTTTGGTTTATGGTTCCTTGCTTCTAATACATCATTTTTGGTTCTTTTTAATTGAAATTTTCAGAATAAATGAAGTGTTTTGGATACTTCAAAACACCATTTTTAGCATTCTTTTTTCGTTTGCTGTTAGCTTATTAATCCTAACCCTAATTTCAAAAAAATCACGTTCTAAATGAATTTCGAAGGCCGTAGATATGTTATTATCACCTTCATGCTTCTCGTTGGGGTGATTTACAGCTTTCGATTATTTTACATGCAAGTCATTGACGATACTTGGAAGCTCCGCGCACAAGAGATTGCAGAAAAACGCAAAGAAATCATCCCTGCTAGAGGTGTTGTTTTTGATAGAAATGGTCAAAAAATAGTTTCAAATAAAACCTACTTTAATCTTATGATGGTAGAGGATAAGATTAAAGATTTGGATACTGTTGCATTTGCTAAGTTAATTGGCTGGACAGTTGAAGAAGTGCGCAATCGCTTCAAAGAAATCCGAGAAGGAGAGGGCACATACTACAATAAACATTCTGGTAAACGCACTTCAAATTATCAAAAAGTAAGAGCATATCCATTTATCAAAGAGCTAACGCTTGAGGAAATATCTAAAATAGCTCCTCATTTAGAAAAATTTCCCGGATTTTATGAGGAAGTCACCAGTATGAGAAGTTATCCATTTAGAGGAGGTGCCAATATCCTGGGATATCTTGCTGAAGTAAATGCAGATGAAATTGAGAAAGATGAGTTTTATCGTCCTGGAAGCAACGTTGGTAGAGCTGGCTTGGAAAAATATTACGAAAAAGAGCTTAGGGGTTATAAAGGTGTTAAATATGTAGTGACTTCAGCGTTGAACAATGCCATCGAGAGTTATGCCGGAGGGAAATTTGACACTACAGCTGTGCAAGCAGCCCCTCTTACCTTGGGCTTGGATATGTTAATACAAACATACGGAGAGGAGTTGATGAAAAACAAAAAAGGATGTATTGTAGCTATTGAACCTTCCTCAGGTGAAATTCTGGCAATGGTTTCGTCTCCTTCGTTTGATCCTAATTTACTGGTGGGAAATAGAAATATTAAATTGAATTACCCAAATCTTTTAAAAGACCCCACAAAACCACTATTTCCTCGTCCTCTTGCCGCCGAATATCCGCCAGGTTCAATATTTAAACTCGTTCAGTCTTTAATAGGACTGCAAGAAGGTGTGATAACACCAAGTTCGGGCTTTGCATGCGACAAAAGCGTGGTCGGTTGTCATGGTCACCCTAGTGCCAGTAGTATTCAAGAAGCTGTTCAATATTCATGTAACCCCTATTATTATGCAGTAGTGCGCCGAATCATTCAACAAAACAAAAAATCAAGTTTATTTGAAGATGCTGAAATAGGGTTGAATAGGTGGAATGACTATATGCAGAGCTTTGGACTAGGAAAACGATTGGAGTCTGATGTTTTTGGGGAGCGTCCTGGTTTAATTCCAAACAGTGCTTATTACGACAAATGGTATGGACATCATCGTTGGGCATTTTCTACCATTCGTTCCATTTCAATCGGACAAGGGGAAGTGAAATTAACACCAATTCAAATGGCAAATATTGCAGCCATCATAGCAAATAAAGGATGGTTTTACACCCCGCATTTTGTGAAATCTATTGGCGAAAGTGGGCCTTTGGAAAAATTTAAAACCATGCACAAAACGATGGTGGATGCAAAACACTTCGATCCAGTAATTGAAGGTATGCGCAGAGTTGTCAACGAAAATGGAGGTACTGCTCGTATGGCAAGGCTCGAGGATATTATTATTTGTGGTAAAACTGGAACTGTTCAAAATCCTCATGGGGAAGATCATTCTGTTTTTATCGCCTTTGCGCCGATGGACAAGCCAAAAATTGCTATTGCCGTTTTTGTTGAAAACGCCGGTTTTGGTGGAACATGGGCAGGCCCTATTGCCAGTTTAATGATTGAAAAATATTTAAAAAGGCGAGTAACAGATATGGCTAAAGAAAAGAGAATATTAGAAGCTGTATTATCAGGGGGTGAAGAATGAGAAAAGACGATAAACTTTTTGGAGAATTAGACTGGCCGCTATTGATCACCTTTATGCTCATGGTTTTTATGGGTTTGATGACCATCTATTCAGTAGCTTTTAACCCAGATCATCCCTCCATTTTTGACATAGAAAAACAATATGGCAAGCAGATAATTTGGATTTCTGTTTCAATGTTCCTAGGATTAATTGTCTTTCTGATTGATTCTGATATTTACCGAAAATATGCCTTTCCCATTTATGTATTTACACTTTCGTTATTAATTCTCGTATTATTCATGCCTCCGATTAATGGTGCTCGTGCTTGGATTGGAGTTGCCAATTTAGGAATACAACCTGCAGAATTTGCAAAAATTGCCTCTTCCCTCCTGTTAGCAAGGTATATTAGTGAGTTAAACATAAAGCAGTTAAACACGTCAAGTGTTCTGCTGGCTATTCTGATTCTCTTGGTGCCAATGATCCTAATTTTACTTCAACCCGATGCGGGAACATTTGTTGTTTTTACCTCTTTTTTATTTGTCATGTATCGTGAAGGGCTCACATTCGACCCTATAATTTTAAAGTTTCTAAATGCATATCCTGGGGTTAAGTTTAAACAAACGTGGGTAGGAACTCACTTTATTCCGATTTTATTTGTTTTAATTTTTATTAGCATTATTACACTTTTATTAACAAATATGTCCTTTTATTTATGGTTTTCCGATGAACCAATTAATGGTTCTATAGGCATTTTAATGTTTTTGACGATCCTTGCATTACTTGGGATTCTCTTTATTCAGCGATTCGGCAATAAAAGAGAAAAGGGAAGAATGATGTTGATTATTTTGCTCGGCTTTGGCTTAACCGGAGGTTTATCATTTCTCGTTGGAAAATCATTTAGTAGCCTTGCGCCTCACCAAAAAGATCGAATAGAATTGTTCCTTGGTTTAAAAGAAGACCCAAATGGGAAAGATTATAATAGAAACAGAGCAATGTCGGCAGTGGGTTCGGGTGGTTGGTCAGGAAAAGGCTATAAAAACGCTTCCGTATCAAGTGTAGAATCTAACCACGTGCCAGAATCAGAAACCGATTTTATTTTTTGTCCATTTGCTGAAGAATGGGGTTATGTTGGGGTAATTCTTCTTATTAGTTTATACATGTTCATGTTGATTCGAATTTTGTATATTGCAGAAAGGCAACGTTCTGCATTCAATAGAATTTATGCTTATTGTGTGGCCATGATCCTTTTCTATCACTTTGCCATAAATATAGGAATGAACATTGGCTTTGCTCCGGTAATAGGTATACCGCTTCCGTTTTTTAGTTACGGGGGGTCTTCCATGATGTCGTTTTCAATGATGATGTTTATTCTATTGAAACTTGATAGTCAGCGCAAGGACGTGTTGAGATAATTATTAATTTTAGCTTCATGAAAACAGCGAAAGAGCAAATTGAATTAACAAAAAAGGAAAAAATATATTTCACTTCAATTTTTTGGTTTATTAGCTTGTTCCCATTTTTATTTATCAGTGCGTTGATTTTATTTCAGTCGGAAGATGATTTACCCCCGCTTTCCATGCTCGATAATCCTCCCGAAATGCAAGCTTCCTTAATTATCGCAAAAACTGAAGGAGGAAAAGACACTATTTTAGGTCAATATTGGAAGGTAAATAGAACTAGTGTAAAGCATAAAGAAATTTCTCCTTTTGCACTAGATGCGCTTATTGCTACGGAAGATGAACGTTTTTTAAAGCATTCTGGAGTCGACTTTAGAGCATTATTACGAGCAGTTACAGGCTTAGGGTCCTCAGGTGGTGCCTCCACAATTACTCAACAGCTTGCAAAACAATTTTACACGCTCAATGAAAGAAATGAAAAGTCGAGTGGACTAATAAAAGCATTCAAGTTTCTGAATGTCAAAGCTCGAGAGAATATATTAGCTAAACGGTTAGAAGAACGTTATACCAAAGAAGAAATCATTACTTTTTATTTTAATCAAGTTGACTTTCTTCACAACGCTGTAGGTATAAAAAACGCATCGAGAATTTACTTTAATAAGGAACCTATTTCGCTAACCAAAGAAGAGGCTGCAACTTTAGTTGGCATGTGTAAAAATCCTGCACTATATAATCCATATTCTTTTAAGATCAAAGATTACCGAGCAGAAATCGCTCACGATTCTGGGAAGAAGATTTCAAGTGTTACAGAAGAAGATGTTGCTGCTGCCAGAGCCAAAGATTCCATTCGATGTGTCGAGAGAAGAAACCAAGTTCTCTACCAATGGTATCGTAACTCAAGTGAAGGAAATGAAGCCATTCAGAACCCTCTTTCCAAAGAAGAATATGAACGATTAAAACTAAAGCCATTAATAACTACCTATACTCCACTTGATCACAAAGAAGGTATGGCTCCTTATTTCAGAGAATCATTACGAAAAGAAGTTGAAGATTTGCTGAAATCAAAAAACGAAAGCGGAGGCTATAATTACCTTCGCGAAGATGGTCAGCCTTATAACATTTACACAGATGGATTAAAAATCTATACAACGCTTGACCCTAATCTGCAGCGCCATGCCGAATATGCCGTTGAAAAACACTTGAAGGAAAAATTGCAAGGAGTTTTTGATCAAAATAATCGCGGATTGAAAAATTATCCTTTCTCTAATAAAATTGATGACAATACCGTAAAAACTATTTTATCTTCTGCGAAAAAAAATACAAAACGATACAAAGACCTAAGTAAATTAGGGTATTCTGAGAGTGAAATCGATGAAAATTTTAATACGCCTACCAAAATGCGTGTATTTACATGGGAAGGAGAAAAAGACACCACCATGACACCGAATGACTCTATTAAATATTACAAGGCATTCTTACATGCCGGACTTGTTTCCATGGACCCTAGCACAGGTTTTGTTCGTGCTTGGGTAGGAGGAACAAATTATAAACATTTTGCTTATGATCATGTTCGACAAGGGAAAAGACAAGTGGGTTCTACAATGAAGCCATTTGTTTATGCAGCAGCTCTATCAATGAAAGTTGTAAACCCATGTTCAACATTTTCACCGGATGAATATTGTATCGACTTAGTTGATCCACAAAATAGAATAGTAGGAAAATATTGTCCCGAAGGATCGCCAGCTGCCAACATGAAAAGTGGGTTAGCAATGTCATCAAACCCCACGACTGTCGCTGTAATGAAAAGAATGGGCGTTTTCAACCCAGTTGCAAAAACTGGCGGACCTTATCAAATAGAAAAATTATTGAAAACAGCAGAAATTGAACTTCATCCAAATGATGTAGTTCCTTCTATGTGTCTAGGAAGTATGGATCTTTCTTTATATGAATTGGTAGCCGCGCAATGCATATTTCCAAATAATGGAATATATGTGCGTCCAACAACAATAGAACGTATTACCGATCGAAATGGAAAAGTGATTTATGAGGCGACGGAATACCGTGAACAAGCCTTAAATGCTTCAGTTTCATACGAAATATTGAAAATGATGAAAGGAGTCGTAGAAGGTGGAACAGGTTCAAGTCTTCGTGGAGGTAACCCTTGGGGAAGTATTTACGCCCCAACAGCAGGAAAAACTGGCACTACTCAAAACAATTCAGATGGATGGTTTATTGGTATTACACCAGATCTAGTAACAGGGGTTTGGGTCGGTGCTGAAGATCGTTCTGTTAGGTTTAAAGACATGACTTGGGGTCAAGGTGGTCGTATGGCTCTTCCAATTTATGGTTATTACATGCAAAAGGTTTATAAAGACCCAGTAATTGCCCTCTCTACCAAAGATTTCATTCCTCCTCCAGATTATGATGCTCAAGCATACTCATGTAATCAGGTATTAGTAGAAGAGGTAGTAGATGACTCAGAAATTCCCTTTCAATAATGAATAAAGTTGTACAAACAGTTGATAAAGCCCTTTCAGGCATAGAAGATGGAATGACGTTAATGATTGGAGGTTTTGGATTATGTGGAATTCCAGAAAACTCTATTGCTCAACTGGTGAAGTTAGGTGTTAAGAATTTAACTTGTATTAGTAATAATGCGGGCGTTGATGATTTTGGTCTCGGATTACTCTTACAAACAAAGCAAATAAAAAAAATGATCTCCAGTTACGTTGGAGAAAATGATGAATTCGAACGCCAAATGTTATCTGGCGAATTGGAAGTGGAACTTATTCCACAAGGCAGTTTGGCAGAGCGCTGCAGAGCAGGAGGTGCAGGTATACCCGCTTTTTTTACCCCCGCAGGTTATGGTACAGAAGTAGCTGAAGGAAAGGAAGTTCGTGTTTTCAATGGTAAACCCCACATTCTAGAGTCAGCACTCACTGCAGATTTTGCAATTGTAAAAGCTTGGAAAGGGGATACTGAAGGAAATTTAATTTTCAAAGCTACTGCCAGAAACTTCAATCCTATGATGGCTATGGCAGGTAAAATTACTGTTGCAGAAGTAGAAGAGTTGGTACCTGCTGGAACATTAGATCCTGACCAAATTCATACCCCAGGGATATTTGTTCAACGCATATTTCAAGGAACACATTTTGAAAAAAGAATTGAACAACGCACGGTAAGAACTAAAAATTAAAGTCATGGCATTGGACAAAATAGGCATAGCGAAAAGAATTGCACAAGAACTTCAAGACGGTTGGTATGTAAACCTCGGTATTGGAATTCCCACACTTGTGGCCAATTACATACCTCAAGGAATAGAAGTAGAATTTCAATCGGAAAATGGCGTGCTTGGAATGGGGCCTTTTCCTTTTGATGGTGAAGAAGATGCCGATTTAATTAATGCCGGAAAACAAACCATTACAGTGCGTCCTGGCGCAGCCTTTTTTGATTCTGCTACCTCATTCGCAATGATTCGAGGACAACATGTACAATTAACAGTTTTGGGAGCAATGGAGGTTTCCCAAAATGGAGATATCGCAAACTGGAAAATACCTGGTAAAATGGTGAAGGGAATGGGTGGGGCAATGGACTTAGTAGCATCTGCAGATAATATAATAGTAGCTATGATGCATAGCAATAAGGCAGGAGAATCGAAAATTCTTAAAACATGTACTTTGCCTCTAACTGGAGTGGGCTGTGTAAAAAAAGTTGTAACTGAATTAGCCGTTTTGGAAATTAAAGACAATAAATTTCATCTCCTTGAGCGCGCAGCTGGTGTAAGTGTGGAAGAAATAATTGCCAAAACCGAGGGAGATTTAGTTGTTCCTAAGGACGTTCCTGAAATGGTACTATAATCCATGGACGAAATCTATAAAATTGCACTTCGAGCTGCTGTTGCGGGTAGTAAAGAAATTAGCAAAGTTTACCAAGAAGAATTCGAAACGATAATAAAAAAAGACGGATCCCCACTTACCAAAGCTGACTTGGCCTCATCATCGGCAATACATGAATTTTTAGATCCAACTGGCATCCCAATTACTGGGGAAGAATCAACACACCTACCATACGAAATAAGGAAATCATGGAAAGAATCTTGGTGTGTAGATCCGCTCGATGGTACCAAAGAGTTCATACGTAGAAACGATGAGTTTGCGGTCAACATCGCACACATTAAAGACGGAAATGCAGTATTTGGGATTATTGCTTCCCCAGTGCAAGAAAAAGTATTGTTTGGAGGCAAAAGCGAAGGTATTTTTATCTCCACCTTTGACGAAATAGAAAATCCAATTAAATGGCAAAGCATACCTAGCGAGGAGCATATTGGCCCAAGCTTGAAACTAATAGGTTCGCGAAGTCATGGAACTGGAGCATTGAACGATTTACTTGAAACACTCAAGGCTTCTTTCAGCGAAATCACCTTTGCATCAAAAGGTTCTTCCTTAAAATTTTTCGACTTAGCATTAGGAGATGCACATATTTACCCGCGTTTTGCCCCAACAATGGAATGGGATATTGCCGCAGGACAAGCAATAATTGAAGCTTTAGGTGGAGAAGTGATTGATTATCATAAAAAAACACCACTAGTTTACAATAAAGAAAACCTTTTTAACCCTTATTTCGTAGTAAGTTCCAAAGCCTTACGTATGGCAATGGCATGAAAAAATTTCTTATAAGTTTAGTTTTTATTCCCAATTGTTTCCAAGCACAACAGGGTTTGGTACCAACTTCAACATATTATAGAGATCGGCTTTTTGATAATCAAATTGAATCTAGTGAAAGTAATAATTTGCTTGGAACTTACTTGGGAAGTGGGTTTCTTCCTGAATTAGAAAGTTCTTATAATCTGCACGATAGAATTAGAGATAGAAGCAATCAATATTCCGAATTCACAGAAAATATTTTTAAAAAACACATGATTGAGGTTAACGCTCAAGATGCAAAAGTTTATATTTCACCCGTTGGTGAGTTTTCTTATGGAAAAGAGTTGGGCGATACGACCGGAAATTACTTGTATAAAAATTCAAGAGGGATTCAAATTCAAGCTGACTTATTTAAGAATTTCTCTTTTCAAACCTCTTTTTATGAAAATCAAGCGCGTTTTAGTAGTTTCGAAAGAGACTTCATCGATGCAAACGGCGAGTATTATACTACTTCGATAGGTTATAATCAACAGAATGGAGTTGTTCCAGGAGCTGCAAGGACAAAACCTTTTAAATCAAATAGCTACGATTATGCTTTTGCTGTTGGTCACTTTGTGTATTCTCCGTTCAAAAACTTTAGTGTTGTTTCTGGAAACAACCAACAATTTATAGGTTCTGGATACCGATCTCTTATTTATGGTAATCATCACATTGGTGCGCCATATTTCAGAACTAAACTTACTTTCTTAAAAAAATGGGAATGGAATTTCTTCCGATCGAGGTCAATGAATCTTGTTCGTAAAAAAACATACACAACAGTTGAGGGCTATTACCAACCAAAAATCGTTGGAATTAACTATGTTACGTGGCGACCACTTCAAAAATTATCCGTTCATTTTTCAGAAAACACAGTTTGGAAAATGGGTGATTCTTTAGCCACAAAAGCTGCTCATCCTTTGGTTTTTAGCCCTATGCCATTTTCTGCGAGAATTACAACTAATAATGTGGTTTATTCCTTCTATGCTTTATCCGTTGATTGGTTGGTTTTAAATTCCCTAAGAGCTTACGGTCAATACGCAACTCCCTTTACTCGTTCATTTGCTGGGCAAATCGGAATAAGGTATAATCCCGAAATCCCAATACGTACACTACTTCAAATAGAATATAACGTCGTTTCAAAAAACATGTATCAAGGGGTTAACGGCTTAACAAATTATTCAAACTACAACCTTCCAATAGCACATATTATGGGTAATGGATTTCAGGAAATTTTATTTCGAATTAGTAGTGAGTTGAATCGTTTCTATTTCGGGCTCAATGCTCATTTGTTTTTTCTAAAGGATTATAACCGTAATAGTTTGCAAGCCATTCAACTTCAAAATTCAACGATTAGTGGGTTATTAAACAATACTAAACTCGAGATTGGTTACCGTTTTAATCAAAAGCTTAACATCAACATTTATGGACAATGTGTTCAGCGAAAAGAATGGTGGGAACAAGGAAAAAGCTCACTTTTGTTTCAAGTTGGAATAAGAACTGGATTAATAGATAATGTTAATGATTTTTAGACTTTTTATATTTCTTTTTATTCCTTATCTCACTTGTTTTGGACAAGGCCGAATAAATTATTTGATTGAAGAATTACCATCCGATTCTTCGGAAGCCTTGAGTTATACCTGTCACTCTAGTATTTTGCCACAGGTAAATAGAAACACGCCATTCTCACCATGTCTTGGTGCTACATTTTCCGCTGATAATATTATTTCATACAATAAATATGCTCCTTCTTCTACATATGCGCGTTTAGGTCTCGGGTTTCAAACGGATTTGTCAATTTCGCCAAAATGGTATGCCCGTGTGGGGTATAATTTTTCGTCCATCAACAACGATACAAATTTTCTCGATACACGCTCTTTTTTCTATTCAAGAAACAATGGTCAAATTATTGGTTCACACAATCTGTTGGGGAGAGCGTCGTATACTCCTAATCACATTTTTAACTTTCAAGGAGGGTTAGACAGAAACTTTATCGGAGAAGGGAACAGGTCCTTGTTTTTAAGTGATTTTGGCAAACCGTATCCATTCGCTCAAATGAGTGCGCGTTTCTGGCATGTAGAATACCTGGTGATGTATCAATTTTTCAAAGAAGAAGTGAATGAAAATTGGCGAAATAAATTTGGCGCAACACATTACCTAAGCTGGAATGCAACAAAATGTTTAAATTTCGGGATATTCGAAACAGTAGTTTTTCAGCCAAAAGACACCTTACTGAACCGAGGTTATGAATTAGAATACCTAAACCCTGTAATTTTTTATCGACCACAGGAATATGCTATTGGTTCATCCGATAATGTGTTACTTGGGGCCTCATTTTCTGCCAAATGGAAAAAACATACCGCATACGGTCAACTGATTGTGGATGAATTCCTATTGTCAGAGATCAAAGCCAAATCCGGGTGGTGGGCAAACAAGTACGGAGCTCAATTAGGAGTTAAAGGAAGATTTAAAGTTAAAAAAGATAAATTCTTCTACCGTATTGAAGGAAATGCTATTCGACCCTATACTTATGCGCATTTAAATGCCTTGCAAAACTATGGGCATGCTGGATCAACACTTTCCCATCCATACGGTGCAAATTTTGCTGAAATTTTGGGAGAACTTAAATGGCAAAAAAACAAATGGTTAATTAAGAGTTTTGTTTCTTACGGAATACAAGGCCTTGATAAAGATGGAAAAAGTTATGGTGGGGATGTTTATCAACCCTATACCAACAGACCTTATGAATACGATCATGAAATCGGCCAAGGCAAAAAAAATAATTTTTTCAGAAGTCAAAATATGTTGAGTTATCAAATTTATCATACCTATCAAGTGTTCGCTGAACTTAACCTAAGATTTGACTCTGCAGAACAACGATATTCATTTTTTCCATTAATTGGATTTAGAAGCAATTTGTGGAATGACTATCGGAACTATTAACAAAAAAGGGGAACTCTACGGCTCCCCTCTTATTTTCATCTTTCGATTATACTTAACTTAACCCGATTATATTCCTAATTTCAATTTCGGTTTTATTTCGTTTTACACCGGCAGGATTTAAATAAGTCCTGTTTACAATTCGACCGTGAATAGCTACCTTTTTCCCTTTTTGTGCATAATGTTCGATGAATTCCGCAAGATTTCCCCATGCAAAAACGCTATGCCATTGCGTCGTTTCCATATATTTTCCATCATTTTTACGCTCTGTTTTTTGGGTTGAAAGTTTGAATCTCGCCACTGATCTTCCATTGCCGAATTTTGTATATTGGGCGTCGGTTCCTATTTTACCTATCAAGGTAATGTAATTTTTTAAAGTATTCATTATTAGTGTTTTATTTGGATAAAAAATGGCGGAGGGATTACCTCCGCCCTTAGCTTACAGAAGGATCAAGTCGTTTACCTCGACTTCTGAAACAAATTTTCGTTCCCCATTCAATTTGTAGAAACGACTCACCAATTTGCCTTCTACCGCAATTTCATGACCGACTTCTGCTAGTTCTTCCAACACTTGCACCCACTTTCCCCAAGCAGTCAAGACGTGCCAATTTCTCCTCGCTTTGGTGTTGCCCTCAGCATCCAAGTAGAACTCCTTGGTCGCCACTGTAAACTTTGCTATTTTTTTTCCATTCGAAAGCTCCATGATTTTCGGTGCGGAGCTCACCTTACCTATTAAATTGACGTGATTCATTTGTTTTAATGCTAAAAAATTGTTTGTATCTGTCATGTGAAATAATTTGAAAATGAATGAATAGATTATGCTGCCTTTTTTGAGTTGATTACTAAAAATTCGGTTGCCTCCACAATGGTAGAGAATCGCTTTTCTCCGGATTTACTTTCATAGGACTGATTTACTAAGCGACCCTCCAAAATAATCTCATTGCCTTTGTCTAATATGCGTTTAACTCGCTCGGCAATTTTACCCCAGGCATTAATGGTATGCCATTGTGTGACATCCTGCCATTCACCACCCTTGTCTTTAAAGCGCTCGTTTGTCGCTACGGTAAAACGTGCAAGCGTTCTTCCTGATTCGAAGGTTACTACTTCCGGCTGCGCTCCTAGCCTGCCGATCAACGTCACTTTGTTTTTAAGTGCATTCATGTTTGAAAAAATTTAAAAAAGGTTTGTAAAAAATTCAACATTTCGATCTCATTATCGATTTGTTTCGGCAAAGTTGCAGCATGAAAAATTCCATATTCGGTTATTAATTGTTTTAATTCGTTTGTTAATTATTTATATTCGTTTTTACTTTGTTTATTGTTTGATTTTCTTATATTTAAATGAGTAATAAATTTCACTAAACTTGTTCATTTTATTCTGTAATTGGCTGTTCAATATATCCTTTATTGTTAATTTTCCGGAGAAAAGATTGAATGCACGAGATTTGAAAATAAATTGAGATAAATGCTTATTTTTGTTGTGCAAAAAAAACAAAATGAAAATATTAGTATGCATTAGCAAATCTCCGGACACAACTTCCAAGATTTCCTTCACTGAGGCCAACACGAAATTTGATGAAAATGGCGTTCAGTATATCGTTAATCCTTACGACGAATGGTATGCATTAGTTCGCGCTCTTGAAATTAAAGAAACTAATGGCGGACAAGTAACAATTGTGACGGTTGGTGCGGCTGCAGATGAGGCTGTCATAAGAAAAGCACTTGCCATTGGAGCAGATGAAGCGGTTAGAATTGATGCCGATCCTAAAGATGCGCATTTTACGGCTGTTCAAATTGCAGAATACGCAAAGAATAATTCCTTTGATCTAATTTTAACTGGAAAGGAAACCATCAATTACAACGGCTCTCAAGTTGGAGGTATGATTGCTGAAGCTCTCGATTTGCCTTATGTTTCTATTGCAACTAAACTTGATGTCAACGGAAATGGCTTAACATTGGAAAGAGAAATTGTCGGAGGAATTCAGGTAGTTGAAGTTTCTTTACCTGCAGTAATTTCTTGTGCTAAGGGCATGGCAGAACAAAGAATTCCAAACATGCGCGGCATTATGGCAGCAAGAACAAAACCATTACAAGTGGTTAGTCCGGTTTCTGTTGAGGACCTAACAAAATTTACGTCTTACGAAATGCCAAATGCAAAATCTGCTGTGAAAATGATTGCCCCAGACAACATGGACGAGTTAGTAAATCTTCTTCACAACGAAGCGAAAGTTATTTAATTATAAAAAATCAATCACACACATGATATTAGTATATATAAACTCTTCAAATGGTCTTTCAAAATCAACTTTTGAAGCAGTAACTTATGGAAAAAAACTTGGTGAAGTGGTCGTTATAACAAACGGAAATACTTCTTCCGATACACTGAGTACATTAGGTGAATACGGCGCAAGCAAGGTTTTGGTAGATAGAAATATAGATGGTGAAGACGCACAACAACTTACTAAACTTGTCGGATGGGCTGCTCAAGAAGTCGGTGCGAATACGGTAATCTTTTCTCACGATTTAACAGGTAAGGCGGTTGCCCCTAGATTATCCGTAAGATGGAAAGCAGGACTGGTTTCCGGTGCAATAGCCCTACCAGATGCTGATGGTGCGGTCCGCGTAAATGTGTTTTCAGGCAAAGCAATTGGAAAAGTCCAAGTACAAACATCCAATAAAATAATTTCTTTGTTACCAAATAGCATACAACCTGAAAAAAGTGGTGCGTCTTGTACTGTAAATGAAATTTCTGCAAATGTTGGTTCAGGTGCCGTTAAAGTGGTTTCGACCAAAAAACCAGAAGGTGAAATTCCTTTGCCAGAAGCCGAATTGGTAGTTTCAGCCGGAAGAGGATTGAAAGGGCCTGAAAACTGGGGTATCATTGAGGACTTGGCAAAATCGATAAATGCTGCTACGGCTTGTTCTCGACCGGTAGCTGATATTGGTTGGAGACCTCATCACGAACACGTTGGACAAACAGGAGTGGCTATTAGGCCAAACTTATACATTGCAGTTGGAATTTCTGGAGCTATTCAGCATTTAGCAGGAGTTAATGGTTCCAAAGTAATCGTTGTTATCAATACGGATCCTGAAGCTCCATTCTTCAAAGCAGCGGATTACGGAATCGTGGGAGATGCTTTTGAAGTAGTACCAAAACTAACAGCAGCATTACAAAAATTTAAGGCGACACAGCATTAATTATTACCAAAATGCAGAAAATTCGTTTAGAAATTACGGGTATCGCCTACAGTCAAACACAATCGGGATCTTATGTTTTGACCCTTTCCGAATCCGCTGGAAAAAGAAAATTACCAATTGTTATTGGGGGTTTTGAGGCGCAGTCGATAGCTGTTGAATTGGAAAAAATGGTACCAAATAGACCATTGACACACGATTTGATTAAGATGCTTTGCAAATCTTACAGCATTTCAGTGAAAGAGATATTAATTTATAAGTTCTTCGAAGGTGTATTTTACGCTAAAATCATTTGTGAAAAAGATGGTGTTTTGACGGAGATTGATTCACGTACCTCTGATGCGATAGCCGTTGGTGTAAGATTTAATGCTCCCATTTTTGCCCTTTCAGAAGTTGTTGAGGAGGCCGGTGGCGTTGATGACGGATCAGAGGATTATGACGATGAAGTAGAATTAAATGATTCTGAAGAATCATCTGGTGAGATGGAGCACTTAAATGAGGAAGAATTACAAAATATGTTAAGTGATGCCATAGAAAACGAAGACTATGAACTGGCTTCTAAAATTCGCGATGCCTTAAAAAATCGAAATTGATGCAGATTAAAAACCGCTTAATTGTCATGAGCTTTCTTCAGTTTTATGTATGGGGAGCTTGGCTAATCACGATGGCAAATTATTGGTTTGGAAATTCAATTGGTAATGGTGCTGAATTTGGTGCCGTTTTCGGTACAATGGGTATTGCCTCTGTATTCATGCCAACGCTGATGGGTCTAGTTGCTGACCGATGGATAAATGCCGAACGCGTTTATGGCATATTACACATTCTATACGCCGGAGCCCTCTTCTATTTACCACAAGTCAATAATCCAAATGATTTTTTTCTTGTTATGTTGATTGCCATGGTTTTTTACATGCCGACAATTGCCCTAACAAATTCAATTTCTTATTCCTTATTACAAAGTAATGGAAGAGACGTTGTAAAAGATTATCCTCCCATTAGGGTTTGGGGAACCATAGGTTTTATTGTTGCCATGTGGGTTACAAACCTGACTGGAAACAAATCCAGTGAAAATCAATTTTACTTAGCAGGAATTATTGCGGTTGCCCTTGGAATTTACGCTTTCACCTTACCCCCGTGTATTCCGCAAAAAAATAAACAAAAGGACAACTCTGTTTTTCAAACCTTTGGCCTCGATGCATTCAAGTTGTTTGCTAATTATAAAATGGCGTTATTTTTCGTGTTTTCCATGTTTTTGGGTGGAGCTTTACAGTTGACGAATGCCTATGGAGATGTTTTTTTATCCGATTTCGAACACTTCCCTAAATACGCAGATTCCTTGGTAGTTAAATACTCCACTATCATCATGTCGATATCTCAAATTTCCGAGACTTTGTTCATTCTTGCCATCCCTTTTTTCCTGAGAAGATTCGGGATAAAGACCGTAATGCTTTTTAGTATGTTTGCGTGGGTGTTGCGTTTTGGAACCTTGGCCTTTGGTAATCCAAATGAAGGACTGACACTAATCATCTTTTCTTGTATAGTTTACGGTATGGCTTTTGATTTTTTCAATATTTCTGGTTCCCTTTTCGTTGAAACAAATACCAAGCATTCTATCCGCTCTTCAGCGCAAGGATTATTTATGATGATGACCAATGGATTTGGGGCAATTATCGGAAGTAATGTCGCAGGATGGGCGATAGATCGATACTTTACGTTAAAATTTACAGCCTTATCAGATGTAGCCGCCTATCTTGACACAAATGAAGACAACGCAGTGCTTCAAACATTATTGAAAAAAAACGAAATAATAGCTGAAGGGGATATTTTGAGCAAAGAACTTATAATGAAAGATTGGCCATCTATCTGGTTTTCTTTTGCTGCATATGCATTGGTTGTGGCTATTTTATTTTGGCTTTTATTCAAGCACAAACACGATCCAACACAAAAGCTGGGGATAAAGCACTAACTCGTAAATTTGTATCCTACACCTCTTATTGAATGAAAATGCTGAGGAATCTTAGGATTTATCTCGAATAACTTTCTAAAGGTAAGTATGAAATTATCAATAGTACGCGACGTTGGAAACTGATCTGTGCCCCATACATTATCGAGCAATTCATCTCGCGACATCACCCTGCCCTCATTCTTAATGAAAAACTCTAAAAGCGACATTTCCTTCTTTGAAAACTCATATAAAATAATGCCCTCCTCGTTTTTTACTTGAAAAGATAAAAAGTCAATTAATTTATTTGAAATCTTGAACTCTTGTTGGTCCGTGTTGAGCTTACCATGGGTTAGAACATTAACTCTTAACAAGAGCTCTTCTAAGTCAAAAGGCTTTGCTAAATAATCGTTTGCCCCCAATTTCAACCCTTGAATTCTATCTTGGGTAGTTCCTTTGGCAGATAAAAACAAAATAGGAACATTACTTTTCTGGCGAATTAATTCACACAACTTAAATCCACTCACTTCTGGCAACATTACATCCAGAATAATCAAGTCATAAGACCACTCTGCCGAAAAATGAGCTGCCGCAATTTTACCATTGATGAAGCAATCAACCTTAAATCCTTCTAATTCTAAATTTAATTTGATTAAATCAATTAAATTTTCCTCATCTTCGACTAAACAAACTGTTCCCATTCTTCTTTTTTTTATTTGAGATAGCTTATATTTGTGAAGTTAACTAAAAGCTTTTAAACCATGAAAAAACTATTACTTTCCTTTAGTGTAATATTTTCAATTCTATCCCTTGTTAGCGCTCAACAAGTAGCACCGGTAATCAATAAATTCCAAGTTGACGCAAATGTGGAGGTGAAAAACTTAAATGCACCAGACGTAAAAAGTCTTTTACAGGAGGATAAAATTCGAGATAATAAAGGATTATTGTACAGAATAGGTGTCGCCATTCCTGTTGATATTAGAACCAACAATTCAGGGACTTGGACGATGCTTCCTAATGGAGATCGCCAGTGGCAACTTCGTGTTAAGTCAGAAGGAGCTGAAGCGCTTAGCTTTTTATTCGAAACTTTTAAATTGTATGGAAGCTCCACGTTAACTATTAGAGATATGTCAGGAAAGTTGGTACACAAACCAATGTCTGCTTCCGATGTAGAAGATCATGGTCGCCAAAACGCTGCGCTTTGTTTCGGAGATGATCTTATAATCACTCTCCATGAACCAAATGGCGTACTGGCCTCAGAGATTTGGATAGATAGGGTGATGTATAACTACCGTTCTACGGGAAATCCAAATGCTGAAAAAATAAATGAATCTGCATCTTGTGAGGTAAATGTTAATTGTTCTCCTGTTGGAGACACATGGCAAGATGAAAAAAGAGGTGTTGCAAGAATCTATGTTGTTGAATCGGGTTCTGCTGGTTGGTGTACAGGTTCATTAGTAAACAATACGGCTCAAGATTGTAAGCCATATTTTTTAACAGCATTACATTGTGGTGTTTCAACAAGTGCTGCAAACATGACGCAATGGAAGTTTTACTTCCGATATGAATCTCCAAATTGCACCAATCCTTCAACAGTAGGCACATTGGCAAATTATTTCATAACAGGTTGTTTACGAATTGCTGATTCGGGAGATGGTGGTGGAAACTCCGGATCTGATTTTTTACTTCTTCAACTTGGTTCTGCAACGAACACATCTACAATTGTTACTCAGCTCAAATCTACAAATTTCAATGCCTATTGGAATGGATGGAATGCTAATAGTGCTGCCATAACAGGAGGAGCAGGAATTCATCATCCTGCCGGAGATATTAAAAAAATATCAACTTTTAGTGGTACAACAGTTTCCCAATCCTGGGGAGGAACTGTTCTTAACACACATTGGAGGTTAGCATGGACCTCTAATTCAAATGGATATGGCGTGACAGAAGGAGGATCTTCAGGCTCACCTTTGTTTAACAATAGTCAAGGATATGTTATTGGAACCTTGACAGGTGGAGGGTCCTTTTGTAACTCGCAAAATTCTCCGGATATGTATGGAAAAATGGCATACCACTGGACATCCAATGGTACAACTTCAGCCAAACAACTTAAGCCTTGGTTAGATCCAACAAATTCAGGGGTATTGACATTAGCTGGATCAAGCAATCCGTGCACCCCTTCTACACCGGTAGCCCCAGTCGCAAATTTTGTAGCTGACCAAACCAATGTGACTCCAGGAACGACCGTTTCATTTACGGATCAGTCAACAGGAATTCCTACCTCTTGGGCATGGTCTATTTCACCTGCTACTGGTTGGACTTATGCCGGTGGCACCACCGCAAGTTCTCAAAATCCTCAAGTTACATTTAACACAGTTGGGCAATATTCTGTAACCTTGACTGCGACAAACGCTCAGGGATCAGATGCTGAGGTTAAAACGAACTATATTATTGTTGCTCAAGCAACAGGTCCATGTACCCCTTCTATTTCAAACGCGTGCGATGAGTTCATACAAAATGTAACATTGAACACGATAAATAACACTACAGCGTGTTCTACCGGTGGTTATGCCTCGTATACAACAACTAATACTTCATTAGCAAAAGGATCTGCCTATACGGTAACCGTAACACCGGCAGTTGGAGCCAATATAGGACAAGCCTATACAAACGATGAAATTGCCGTATGGATCGACTTCAACAATGACTTTATCTTCTCGACTTCTGAGCGCGTAGGTTATGTGTTAGTTGCTGCGGGATGGATTAATCAGTTTAACTTCACTGTACCAACATCTGCCACAACTGGTGCGGTTCGCATGCGAGCAAGAATTTCTTATCAGCCGGATGGCGCAATTGATCCGTGTGCCGTTGCAACCTATGGTGAGACTGAAGATTATACAATAAATATTACTTCAGGAGGTGGAGTAGGTGTCGCTGAGAATTCTCTCATTTTTGCAAATATTTATCCTAACCCAACTGAAAATGAATTAATTGTTGATTTGTCGGCAGTTTCTGAACTTGTAAGAGAGATTTCCCTTGTAGATATAACTGGTAAAGTTGTGAAATCGCAACTTTCTATGGTTAATGCCGAGGCAAAATTTGATCTGTCAGATGTTGCTTCAGGGCTATATCAAGTAGTCATCATCGGAAGTGAATCAACACTTACAAAAAGAATTATTAAAAAATAATTTATGAATTTTTGGAGAAGGGGCTGTCTCAAAAGAGACGGCCTCTTTTTATTTAGTTGAAACTTTTAAAGGATGATTACTAAACTACAACAAGCAGAAAAGTTAGCCCTGTCATTGTTTGATAGAATACAAGAACTCTAAATTATTTTTCCCTTAAAGTTAGAATCTGAAATAAATGAAGAGATTTGTAAACTTGCGCATGACGAATTTGGAATCCAAAAGTATTGGCATAAACGCATTGTAAGAGCCGGAATAAACACTCTATCTCCTTACAAAGAAAACCCTTCCGATATAAGAATTCAACACAATGATATTGTATTTTTAGATTTTGGTCCTCTAATAGAAGATTGGGAAGCAGATCTAGGCAGAACATATACCATAGGAAAGGATCCGGAAAAAATAAAATTGTGTGCGAATATTGAAGAAGCTTGGAAGCAGATTAAAGTGTGGGTCGAAACAAAAAAACTTGAAAATGGAAAATTAAGTTGCCAAGACTTATTTCATCGCTGTGAAGAAACTGCACAGCAATATGGGTACTCATTAGGTGGTGAAATTGCTGGACATCTCGTAGGTCAATATCCACATGAGCGCCTTGAAGCTGGAAATTATGGATTATATATTCATCCTGAAAACACCCTTGATCTGTTTTCTTCTTCACCCAATGGTGACAAAAGACATTGGATTCTTGAATTGCATTTTGTTCATTCTTCCGGCGAATATGCTGCCTTTTTTGAGCAATTATTGATGTAACTACGTAGTACTACGTATCTACGACTATGCGTGTTTATGTGATAAATTTTAGAACAGGTGATGAAATCGTTGCTTCAAAAACTGTAACCATTGAAAATCATTCCATTTTAGCTAGTAACAAGTAATATCTTCATAGTTTAGTTTAGGTAAAAAAGTCGGCTTCGATCGACTTTTTTATTTCATGATATTTTCTATTATTTCATCCTCTACGAAATTTGGAAGTGTTACTCGTAATTTAGGTTCCACCTCCATTGCCCGCTTTATCGCAAAAATGGCATTTTCGTTTCTTGCCCAATTTCTTCTGGCGATTCCGTTGTTGACATCCCAATGTAACATCATGTGTAAATTTCTTTCAGCGTCTTCGCTGCCATCGAGCAACATGCCAAATCCCCCGTTGATTACTTCTCCCCAGCCTACTCCTCCACCATTATGAATGGAAACCCAGGTTGCTCCTCGAAATGAATCACCTATTACATTCTGAATAGCCATATCTGCAGTAAAACGTGAACCGTCATAAATATTTGATGTCTCTCTATATGGAGAGTCCGTACCTGATACGTCGTGATGATCTCTTCCCAATACCACTGGGCCAATTTCGCATTTCTGAATTGCTCGATTAAACGCCGCTGCAATTTTCATGCGTCCTTCCGCATCTGCATATAAAATTCGTGCCTGAGAACCAACAACTAATTTGTTTTCTTGTGCCCCTTTGATCCATTGAATATTGTCCGCCATCTGCTGTTGGATTTCTTGGGGACTGCTGTTCATCATTTCCTCTAAAACTTGACAAGCAATTTCATCCGTTTTCTGAAGATCTTCTGGTTTACCTGACGCACAAACCCATCGGAAAGGTCCAAATCCATAATCAAAACACATTGGACCTAAAATATCTTGGATATAAGAAGGATATTTAAATTCGTTCCCTTCAGTTCCTTTGACATCCGCACCAGCGCGAGACGCCTCCAATAGAAACGCATTGCCATAATCAAAGAAATAAGTGCCTTTTTCCGTATGTTTATTAACTGCTGCTGCATGTCGTCTAAGACTCTCCTGAACTAAAGTATTAAACTTTTCAGGTTGATTGGCCATCATGTCATTCGCTTCTTCAAACGTTAGACCAACAGGATAATAACCTCCTGCCCAAGGATTATGCAAGGAAGTTTGATCAGAACCTAGGTCGACATAAATCCCATCCTCATGAAATTTCTCCCAAACATCCACCACATTTCCCAAATAAGCTATTGAAACGATTTCTTTTTGTTCTTTTGCCTTTTTAACACGTTCGGAAAGCTCGTTCAAATCCGTAATAATCTCATCTACCCAACCTTGAGAATGACGCGTATGAGCTGCTTTAGGATTTACCTCTGCCGTAACGGAAATTACTCCCGCAATATTTCCCGCTTTAGGCTGTGCTCCAGACATTCCCCCTAGACCAGCTGTAACAAATAACTTACCTTTTATATCCTCTCGATCTTTTGCAAAACGACGGACTGCATTAAGCACTGTAATTGTTGTCCCGTGAACAATTCCTTGTGGACCAATATACATGTATGAACCTGCAGTCATTTGCCCGTATTGAGTAACCCCCAACGCATTAAATTTTTCCCAATCGTCCGGTTTAGAATAATTGGGTATCATCATTCCATTCGTTACTACTACACGTGGTGCATTTTTATGTGAAGGGAAAAGCCCCATTGGATGACCAGAATACATCACCAACGTTTGTTCATCGGACATTTCAGCCAAATATTTCATGGTTAGTAGGTACTGTACCCAATTTTGAAATACCGCACCATTTCCTCCATAGGTAATCAATTCGTGAGGATGCTGTGCTACTGCATAATCCAAATTGTTCTGAATCATGAGCATGATAGCTTTGGCTTGCTCGGATTTACCGGGATATTCGTTAATTGGCCTTGCAAACATTTTATAATCTGGACGATACCTATACATGTAAATTCGACCATAGGTGTTGAGTTCAGCTAAAAAATCCTCTGCTAATTCAGTGTGCTGATGTGAAGGGAAATAACGCAATGCATTTCTCAATGCTAATTTCTTTTCTTCGAGCGTTAGTATTTCTTTCCTTTTAGGAGCGTGATTTACAGATAAATCATACGTTTTCTTTGGCGGAATATTCGCGGGAATACCCTCAATTATTTGACGTTTGAATTCGTTCAATGTCATGATTGCTGATTTTTCAGCAAAATTAACACAACTATTAACGAATCACATGGATAAGACCATGTTTTATTATCTTCTCCTCAACACCTTCAAATCTTGCTATTATTTTATAGAAATAAACGCCATCCGTAACCGGTGTGCCATTGGATGTGCCGTCCCAACCACCAGCAGGGTCGTCGTACTCATAAATCTTGTTGCCCCAACGGTTTACAATCACACAATTAAATTCTGCAAGTCCTGCATAATCTATTTGAAACAATTCATTAGTTCCATCTTGATTTACTGTTATAACATTTGGTGCTTCGAGATCACATGGTTTATAAAGTAAAGTAGTTGTATCGCTTTTATTAAAACATGCATTATTGATAGTGAACACATAATTCCCATCACTTGTTACTTGTCTTTCAATAGTTTGATTTCCATTGTCCCAAGCCCAACTAATTCCTGGAACATAACCTGGTTGTAGAGGTCCCGCATTATCGAAAAACGGATAAATCGTAAATCCACCTCCCTGACACACCACCGTATCAGGCAAAATAACAGAAATGTACGGAGGAAATTCTATGTAGGAAGTATCAGAATAATTGCATTGATTATCCGTGAAAACAACAGGAAAAATCCCGGCAGTCGAGGAGTAAATTGTTGGATTATTCAAATTAGGGTTGGAAAATGAAATATTTGTGTCAATAGCGGTCCACGCCCCTCCATTAAAAGCTGTGGTACCTTGCACCCAAAATTGCAGATCACAAGCTAGCGTATCATCGAATATTTGAGGAAGCGGTAATACAACAAAACTCACTGTTGTATCATAATGACAACCAAAATTATCGATAATATTAAATGTATAAGGAAAGCTGCCAACTTGATTTGGTTGGACATAAACTAAAGTATCATTCGCGCCAGAAATTATTGTTGGGTTAGAAGACCACCAAGACGAATCAGCAAAAGTATTATAACTTCCTAAACCAGGGAAAAAAGAGGCATCAAAAAATAAACCCCATTCAAAAATATAACCATCATCTATCCCCAAATTATCTTGCACATGTATTGTCCATACACCATTAATCGGACAACCGTTGAAGGTACTAAAAGCTAATTCAGGTTGGTATATGTCGTTGGGATTGATGGAGTTTCCCGCCGATAATGGAGGCTGGCTTGTAACAGGTATAGTGTTCCCCAAGTTTTGAGTCATAGAGCCGTTAATCGTATTAAAAACTGAGCTAAAACAATATTCCCACCCTTCTCCTGGGCCACCACCACCTGAGTCATCAATTGGATGACCAAGATAAGTGCCACCACCACTATTTCCTCCGGGAATAGCACCTGCTCCGTATGAGTTTACAAGTGGAACAATTTGACCTGATGGACATTGCAACCAAATTTCTAAATCGCCTAGATACGAATGCTCCATGGTAATGCATACTTGATTTAAATCTTGGTCATTGGTAATTGTGGCATCATTTGGAAAACCTGATATATTGATAGGAGCTGTGTACTGTTGGCCTGATCCATCTGGTAAGTAGGTTAATCCTGCGAAATTTCCACCTAATTCAAATGTTCCTGGAGGGATAGTTACACCAACAGTGTCTTGTGTAGTTACTCCTCCGATTAGTTGAGTGGTAAGACCTAAACAAACAGAATCCTCGATTGGCCCTGTACCTACAAAACTTGGTAAAAGAGAAACTCTTACTTTACACCGCACTCGATCACTATATGGAAATTGATCTGTTATTTTAACATCAACTAAATAACCTGATCTTGCCGGTGGAGTAAACCAAATAGAATCATTCTGTGGATAAGTCCCGCCATCAGTTATGTACCAATCAAAATCGATATTGGTGTTGACATCTTGAGAATAACCAAAGCCTGTCACTTCCTCAGAGTATGGAAATATCGGCTTGGCAACGAATAAGATACTATCTCCAAAACAAATATCAACAAATCCAGTATCAGCAGGATTCAAAACATTCGAACCTTGCCCATTAATGAATGCCTCCATATGAGGTTCAAACGGTTGGTATTGATTTCCGCACTGAACATTTGCCAACCAACCTGTGCCTTCTGCTGTTCCATTTGAAATGAAAACAACTGTCAAACACCCAGATGGATTATCCCATGATGCCTGATAAGCGAATCCTGTTGGATCAGTAACCGAATTGTGAATTCCTAAAAGTGGAGCGCTAGTATTTGGCCCATCATACACATAAATGAAATCAGAACCATCCACATTAAATTGAAACCCTGCGTTAATTGCAAAGGTTAACGTAACCTTAGTTCCAAGATTTAAGTCTGGACAAAAAACTGTGGTGTCGTTGAAATTTGGCAAGTAATTTCCAGTTCCCCCGGGATCTTGAAAATTTGTACCTGAAATCCCGAAAGTGTTACAATTAATCGGGTTTGACGGTGGGTAACCAACATCTCCCATCGTTACCATTTGGGCAAAATTGCTCCCTGCACCGGTTAGACAAGAAACAAATAATATTTTATGTAAGATTTTCATTACTAATTAATTTTCTTATTTTCTATTTCGTTTTTAAGAACATAGTTCGACTTCACTACCATCATTTTATCTGTGCCTTCTATTCTGAAATACTGATTTTGATTTTCAATTTTCAGTCCTGCGTCCGTGAACTTAATTGAAGTCAGTGGCACCTTTATTGTTTTTAAATCAATATCAGTTTTTGAAGGGATACTAGTTATGTAAACAGCATTTTCGAGTGCATAATTTAACAGCTTCAATTCTTCGGTTGACATTGATTTTAACTCTTTCTTGGAGTAACTTTTTTCCAATTCTTGCGAATATTTCTGTGAGACAGCTATATACGAACAAAATAAAAAGTGTATCAAAACGACAAAATTTTTCATAACAAGGTATAATTTTTTTAATGACCTAAACACACGTTGAAAAGTTGCATGAAATGTTTAAACTTTTCAAAACTTGACTAATTTAATAAATCTTAGCTTTGTAGTTAATTTTTCTTTTCAAATATCTATTATGGATAAGTTCTCATTAGATCAAGTTGCAAGTCAGGTTAGACGCGATATTGTACGCATGGTCGCCGCAGTAAATTCAGGTCACCCAGGTGGATCACTCGGATGTGCCGACTTTTTAACGTACTTATATTTTGAAGGATTGCACCATAATTCAAAATCATTTACCATAAATGGTGTTGGGGAAGATCTTTTCTTTCTTTCCAATGGACACATCTCACCCGTATGGTACAGCGTTTTAGCTAGAAGTGGATATTTCCCTATTTCAGAATTAGGAACCTTTAGAAAACTTGGGTCCAAGTTACAGGGACATCCATCAACGGATAAGAAATTACCTGGTGTTCGAATGGCATCTGGTTCATTGGGACAAGGTCTATCCGTAGGTATAGGAGCAGCACAAGTTAAAAAACTGAACAACGATAAATCTATCGTGTACACCCTACATGGAGACGGAGAATTACAAGAAGGTCAAATTTGGGAAGCAGCCATGTACGCCGCCGCCAATAAGGTAGATAACATCATTGCTACTATTGATTACAACGGTAGGCAAATCGATGGAGATGTTGAAGAAGTTTTATCACTTGGCGACTTAAAAGGAAAATGGCAAGCTTTTGGTTGGGAAGTTCTCGAAATGAACGGTAACAATTTTGAATCTATTCGTTCCTCAATGCAACGAGCAAAAGAAATGTGTGGAAAAAATAAACCAGTTGTGGTGATCATGCGCACAGAGATGGGACAGGGAGTAGATTACATGATGGGGAGTCACAAATGGCATGGTGTTGCACCAAATGCCGAACAACTTCAGTTAGCGCTTGATCAACTCGAAGAAACACTAGGAGACTATTAGTGAAAATTGCATTATCCATAACACTTTTATTACTACAACTCGTAGTGTTTTCTCAAGAGAAAACACGTATTCTGTTTATTCTTGACGCTTCAAATTCCATGAATTTAGATTGGGATAAGCAAACGCGCATGACTGCTGCTAAAGAAATTCTTAATCAATCAATTGAAAAACTTAGGGGAATTCCCGACCTAGAGATTGCACTCAGGGTATACGGTCATCAATCTGCCGTTACGAATACTTACCAAGATTGTCAAGACACAAAACTAGAAGTTCCTTTTGGTCCAACCAATGTTGACGCTATTAAACTAAAAGTAAAACAAATTCAAGCAAAAGGAGCAACACCAATTGCTCGTTCACTTGAGGCTGCTGCGGGTGATTTTCCGGATACACTTCAACGAAATTTCATTATTCTAATTACCGATGGTCTTGAATCATGCGACAATGACCCCTGTGTAATTGCAAAAAAATTAAAAGAGAAAGGGGTGAAGGTCACTCCATTCGTAATTGGACTTGGAATGGACTTGTCCTATTTGGATAAATTCAATTGTATTGGTACGTACACAGATGCAGAGAATAAAGAAGCATTTAAAAGTGCGCTCACCTCTGTTATTTCAAAAACACTTTTGAATACTACAGTTCAAATCAACCTCAACGACATCAACAAAAAACCCTTAGAAACTGATGTGACAATGTTTTTGTATGAAGCTGGATCCAAGAATTTGAAATATACGCTCACACATACGTTGAACAGAGCTGGGTTGCCAGATACACTGATTTTAGACCCGTCCTTGTCTTATGATCTTGTTGTAAATACCTTACCAAAGATTGAAAAAAAAGGCATTGTTATTCAGCGTCATAAACATAACACCATACAAGTTGATGCGCCACAAGGATTCATACAACTCAAAAACAAATCTATTGGCCTTTCGCATCAAAACATGCGGGTGATGCAAAAAGGAAAAACCGAAACATTAAACGAGCAAGTGCTCAATGCAAAACAGAAATATTTGATCGGCACATACGACGTAGAGGTATTTACACTACCTAGGACTTACAAGCAGGTAAAAGTAGAACAGAGCAAAACAACCTTCATTGACATTGTCGCTGCAGGAACATTTAGTTACACCGCAGCCAAACCTATTGTAGGTCAAGTGTTTTTAGTTCGAAACACAAATGACGTGGAATGGGTGTGTAACCTAGAAGAAGGAAGTGTGACTGGAAATTGGATGCTTCAACCGGGTACTTACAAAGTTGTTTACAGAGAAAAAGAAATGAAATCGAGCGCATATACGCGTGAAAAAACACTTAAGATTGAATCAAATAAAACTATTAGTTTAACATTGTAAAATATGGAAATAGAAGTACTAGGACAAAAAGACACGCGCTCAGGATTTGGAGAAGGATTAGCAGAATTAGGTAGAACTAATGCAGAAGTAGTTGCTTTGTGCGCCGATTTGACGGGTTCATTAAAAATGGACACCTTTCAAAAAGAGAATCCCGATCGCTTTTTTCAAGTAGGGATTGCTGAAGCCAATATGATTGGTTTAGCTGCAGGAATGACCATAGGAGGTAAAATTCCATATACGGGTACGTTTGCTAATTTCTCTACAGGCAGAGTGTATGACCAAATTCGCCAATCTGTTGCCTATTCTGGTAAGAACGTGAAAATATGTGCTTCTCATGCTGGGCTCACATTGGGAGAAGATGGAGCCACACATCAAATTCTGGAGGATATCGGAATGATGCGAATGTTGCCCAATATGACAGTGATCGTCCCAGCAGACTTCAATCAAACCAAACAAGCAACTATCGCTATTGCGAATCATAATGGCCCTGTATATTTGCGTTTCGGCAGACCAGTAATGCCAATTTTTGTAAAGCCAGATGCTAAATTTGTTATAGGAAAAGCGGATGTGCTGCAAGAAGGGACCGACGTCACCATAATCGCTTGTGGTCACCTTGTTTGGAAGTCAATAGAAGCTTGTAAAGTTCTCGCAGAAAAAGGTATTTCTGTGGAATTAATCAACATGCATACAATTAAACCTCTCGACGAACAAGCAATATTAACTTCACTTAGAAAAACGAGGTGTGTAGTTACGGCAGAAGAACATATGCGTCACGGAGGATTAGGAGACGCTGTAGCTCAAGTTTTAGCTCGTGAATTACCAAGCCCACAAGAGTATGTTGCTGTAAATGACTCGTTTGGCGAAAGCGGTACGCCGATGGAATTAATGACTAAATACGGCATTGATACCATTCATATCGTGGAAGCAGTTCAAAAGGTAATGGCTAGAAAAGCTTAAATTGCTATTGGTTGAACTAAATTAAGTAGGACTCCGTTCCATAATTTTATGCGGTGTTGAAGTGCCATTTTTGCGGCAAAAATGCATTCTTCCCATTTCTGTTCGTCATTACCGCAAAGTTCTTCTACCATTTTTAATGAGATTGGACCATGTTCGTCACCGTCTATATCAATGTGGCGTTGCAGGTAGTATTCCAAGGTGCTAAGGTTATCATGACCTTGTGTTCTCAATTCTTTCACTATCTTCAAAAACATTTCAGGAATTAAGTCTTCTCTACCGAACGTAAAAACAGAAGCAATTTTATGCGCATTTCCGCTTCCAACAATGTCCATGGTGAAGGTCACAAATTCATTGGTTTCCTTATTAATCTTGATTTGCTTTAATGCGGTTTTGACTGAAACTCCCGAACATACGAGTTGATAAAACGTATCGATTTGTTCAGTATTTGCGCCAATTTCCTTCATGGCAGTGATGTATAATTCATAATGACTAACAACCTTCCCGCTATTGTCGACATCGCTCTCTTCACCCAAAACTATCTCGTTAATAAACCTCCGGGTGTTGGCATTTCCTACAGGCTTCCATGGGACCTCAACGCAGGTTAATTCACGCTGTAATGATTTCAGAAGGCACATAAAATCCCAAACGGCAAAAACATGTTGCTCCATGAACAGACGAAAATCACTCACACTTCTAACAGAAGTATATAAAGGGTGAGCTAGCAACTGTTCTCTTAACGGAGCTATTTCAGCTTCTAATTGCATTATTTTGTGATGATGTGACATTGTTCTAAGAACAAAAGTAAAGCTTAAAAAGTTTTGTTATTTCGTCAAAAGGTAAAAATCTGAAAAATCATTGCGTAACTTCGTTGGCAAAATACAAACATGTCGACAACTTTTAGAACTATTTGGACTACTTCTGACCGAGTTATTGAAGTAATTGACCAACGAAAACTTCCACATGAATTTGTTGCGGTAAAGCTTAATACATATAAAGATGCCGTGCTAGCCATAAAAAACATGACGGTTCGTGGAGCTCCATTAATCGGTGCAACAGCAGCTTATGGCATCTATTTGGCGGTAAGGGAAATGTTGGAGCAAGAACACGAAGGTGTGTTTTTAGATCTTGCGTTTGAAGAACTCCGTGCTTCTCGGCCCACTGCAATAAACTTATTTTGGGCTTTAGACAGGATGAGAGAAGCATTAGACAGCAGCGAGGATTTTTTACAAACTTCTTGGGACACGGCAGGAAAGATCGTAGAAGACGATGTGGAAACGTGTCGACGAATTGGAGTTCATGGTCTTCCTATTTTGGAGCAGATTTCAGAGAACAAAAAAGGAGATGTCGTGAATATTTTAACGCATTGCAACGCCGGAATGTTAGGTTGTATTGAATGGGGAACTATCACCTCGCCTATTTATCAAGCACATGCAAAGGGTATTAAAGTGCACGTTTGGGTGGATGAGACACGCCCCAGAAATCAAGGAGCTAATTTAACTGCTTACGAACTGACAAGACACGGAATTCCGCATACATTAATAGTAGACAATACGGGTGGACACCTCATGCAACACGGCATGGTAGACGTTGTGATTGTCGGTACAGACCGCACCACTCGCTGTGGAGATGTTGCCAATAAAATCGGAACTTATCTAAAAGCTTTAGCTGCTAAGGACAATGAAATTCCTTTTTATGTCGCGTTACCTTCTACTACCTTAGACATGAGCATTTCTGACGGATTAAAAGAAATCCCTATTGAAGAGCGAGATGAAAACGAGGTAAAATATGTCGTTGGAAGAAATTCGAAAGGAGAACTCGACCAGGTATTAATTTGTCCCGAAACCACATCGGCATGCAACTACGGTTTTGACGTAACACCGAGCCGTTTAATCAGCGGGTTAATTACAGAACGTGGCATTTGTCAGCCTAATGAATCGGGTATATTATCCTTATTTCCGGAGTATCGCTGATTCATTGACATCTTGCGCCAAAACCGCCAACCATTCCGAAGGAAGGAAAACAGGAATGGTTGATTTCTTATAATCTTTTGTGTTTCGCGTAAGTATTGCGTCGATATTGGCGTTTTTTAAGGCGCAAAAATACTGCATAGCATCCTCCATGTCTTTAAAAGATGAATTCAAGGCCAGTTGAACCGTTTGTTCATTCATCGGAAGCACACGAAGAACGGATAACAACACGCCTAATTTTTCTTTAACATAAGTATGGCTTGCCTGTTGCCTAAGGATATAATACATGTTTGAAAAAATGACCGGCGTTAGAAATCCAATTAACTTTTTATCTTGACAAGCAAGCAAAAGTTTTAACGTATTATCAGAGAACGGTTTTCGGTCAAAGAGAAAATCCAATAACACATCTGTATCAAATAGTACGCGCTTCATAACGGTTTATATTTTTCATTTAACGCCCCGATTAAGATTTCTGTATCAGCAACTTTTGGTTCAGAAAAACTTCCTTTAAGTTGGATTAATGCCGAGTGTTCCTCTTGCATTTCGCATGCCGGAGATGTAAGCGACTTTAAATATTGCTCAATTAAGTGAGACAAACTTTTGCCATGTTTTTTCGCCACCTGCTTCGCTTCTTGAATTAGTTGACTCTCTATTGATAGGGTTAACTTTGTGTTCATACGTGTTTTTTATTTATCAAATATACGTATAATAAGTTGTGATTACAACTCTTTCTATTTCATGAATTAATTGTATATTTGAATGAACCCAACGGGGTGCTTTATTGGAATTAAAAATAGCGTTTGCTAAACGACCTGTCTGTTGAAACCTCCAAATTTTCAAAAGCGAAACAGGGAAGTTAAAGTGAAACGCTCATGTTACGGCGTGGGCGTTGCTTTGCTTTGTTTCGCGGGTTTTGGAGGACCTCAACGACAAGTATTTGCAACTGTCCCACGCTTCTTTTTTTGTATTATCTCACTGCGGGGCGGGTGAACTAAAAACTTTTAAAAAATGAAAAAAGTTATGTTTACAGCCTTTGCAGTTGGGCTTTTTATGACTGCAAATGTGATAGCGCAAGTACCAAGTTATGTGCCTACTAATGGTTTAGTTGGTTGGTGGCCGTTTAATGGAAATGCGAATGATGAAAGTGGGAATGGGAATAATGGAACGGTAAATGGGGCAACGTTGACAACGGATAGATTTGGTATGTTGAATAAGGCGTATGATTTTGATGGAATTAGCTCTGACATAGAATGCGGTAACTTACCAAATGCTAGTTTTAATTCGAATTCAAATTTCTGTTTTAACTTTTGGTATAATCCTAGTGGTTTGCATGACGGTCGAGTTTTCACATTTTGGCCAAATTCAGGCGATTTAAGTTTTGCGATTCAATGCACTTACGAATCAAATAAACTTGCATTCAACTGTTCGCAATTCACTGGAGGTCCAAATGCACCATACGCACAATTATATCCAAATTCAACTTTTAATTCAAACATTTGGTATAACATTACTCTAATGTATTCAAACAATATTTTAAGGATGTATCGAAACGGCACTATAATAGATAGTATAAACTATTCAGGTCCTTTTGCTGCACACGGCAATAATTCTGTATTACGTCTTGGATTACATCCCTTAGAACAATTAGAACGTTTTGCAGGAAAAATTGACGACATTGGCATATGGAATCGTGCGCTGACCCAACAAGAAATTTCTGATTTATATGTCTTACAAAATTGTTCGAATGATTTAACAATTTCTCCAATATTAAATACACAAAATATAGGAGGAAACGCTACATTTACCGCAACAACCACTGATTCAAATCCAACTTATACTTGGCAAAGCGATTTCGGACAAGGGTTTCAACCACTCAATAATTACGGGAATTATTCGGGAGTAAATACAAATACTCTAACCATTTCAAATCTTCAATTGGCAAATCACAACCAACCTATTCGCGCCATTTCAACTTCTGGGAACTGCATTGACACCTCCAATGTGGCGGTATTGACTATTTCGAATACGTGCACTTCCAACGTTACAGTTTATGATACAGTATTAACCAATATTTATGACACGCTCACAACGAATGTTTACGATACCTTGACTACCAATATCACGGTTTTTGACACAGTAACTGTTAATGAAACAATTTACGATACCATTACAACAAATATTAATGTTTACGATACCTTGACTACCAATATCACGGTTTTTGACACAGTAAC
>CAZLHR010000024.1:0-41259 GCA_964559685.1 uncultured Lishizhenia sp. | reverse complement strand
CTTTTTTTCTGTTTTCTTGATCAAAATTCCATTTTCCACCAATTGGTTTGTTTTCAGAATCCAGGAGAATTTGATGTTTTATCCTCATGTATCGGTAAAAGTTCTCCATCAGAAAGGTTTTCTTTCCTTTAAAGAATTCCCCGAATTCTTCTCTCGTGGTTAAAAAATGATACGTTTCAGATGTATGAACAGGAATACCAAGTTTTTCCTCAAGTTGCATTAATTCTTGATCTACTCGATATTCATCTGGTAATTGATAGTGAAGTTCTTTAACAGCGTATTTTGAACAAATCGAATTCAGATTTTCAGTAAACGATGGTTTATTTTCGGAGTCATTAATGGAAATATAACGAACATGATGCCCATTAGATTTTAAGACTTTAGCAAATTTTCGCATGGAATCAAAAATGGCGACAACTTTTTGAATGTGATGTTTGACATAATCCGTTTCACTGCGGACTTCCATCATCACAAATAATACCTCCGAATCAACTTTTTCAAACCAAGGATGAAACCTATTTAGTTGGTCACCTAAGATCAATTTAACGGAAGTGTAGGTACTATTCATGTTAATTCTTTCGGCAACGATCACTGCAATATTTTACTTCATCCCAATTTTTCTCCCACTTTTTACGCCATGTAAATTCCTTCTTACACGTGGCACATGATTTTGTCGGGAGATAACTTTTATTTCCTTTAAAACTCATATTTTGAGCGTTGACATCCCACCATCAATGTGTATAATCTGCCCCGTCATCCAGCGGGAAGAATCATTTAATAGGAAAATAACAGCATTTGCCAAGTCTTCTGGTTGTCCAACTTTTTTGAGTGGGTGTCGTTGTCCTGCCGCTTCTACTTTTTCAGAAGTACTGAGAAATTTTTCAGCCATCTTGGTATTGGTCAGCGATGGAGCGATGCAATTAACTCTTATTTTGGGGGCGAACTCTGCAGCCAATGCTCGAGTAAGTCCTTCAACCGCCCCTTTGGCTACAGATACGGCAGTGTGAAATGGCATTCCCACCTGAACAGCAACGGTGCTAAATAGAACGATGCTGGCACCTTCGGTTAGTTTAGGACTGTATTTTTGAATAGCATTGATTGCGCCAAGTACATTGATTTCGATTTCATTTTGAAAATCAGCTTGCTTCAAAGATCTGAAAGGTTTCAGCGTAATGTTTCCCGGAAAATAGACCAATCCATCAATGTTTCCATCAATCTCGGGCAATTCATTGATTACGGGATTTCCAATAAGTACATCAGGAAAAGTATCAATTGGCTGACGCGATACACCAACTACAGAATTTCCTTGAGCTTCAAGTTGTTTTTTTGTTTCGATAGCCACATCGGAGTTAGCACCTATAAATAAGAATGTTTTCATACATTCTAAACATAACTTCTTACCTTCTTGTTCAAATTAGCAACACAAGATGGCAAAGTAGAGCGGCATTCCAAGAGTTATGTTTAATGGAAATGTCACTCCTAATGCCATGGGGATGTAAATTCCAGGGTCTGCTTTTGGTGCAGCTAATCTCATAGCAGCAGGAACTGCAATATAAGAGGCACTTGCTGCAAGAATAGTGAGTATGAATTGATTTCCAATATCGTCAAGTAAATATTTTGAAAGTAAAGCCACCACGCAACCATTGAAAATAGGAACCAACAAGGCAAAGAGCAGTAAAAATGGTCCGTTTTTCATAAAACCAGAAAATCGTCTTGCCGTAGTGATACCCATTTCCAATAAAAACAAGGCTAGAAATCCTTTAAAAATGTCAGTGGTGAAGGGTTTTATATCTTCCGCTTGTTTTGAATCGGCTATTATGCCAATGAACAGACTACCCATTAAAAGTAAAACACTTCCATTTGAAAAGGCATGATGAACCAACTTCTTAATGCTTCCATTAACTTCTTGATGATCAAATTTTCGAATAAGCAAAACGCCAACAATAATCGCGGGAAATTCCATGAAGGCCATCACGGCAACCATGTAGCCGTCATAATTCATGCCTTGTACTTCTAAAAAAGAAACAGCGGCAACAAAAGTTACGGCGCTAACCGAGCCATACGAAGCAGCAATTGCTCCTGCGTCACTAATGGCTAATTTTCTCTTTAAAATGAAAAAAGTATAAAAGGGAATCAATGCCGATATAAATATCCCCATGAACAGCGCACCCATCATTTGTCCATCTATTTCGTTGTGTTGTAACTCTTGTCCGCCCTTAAATCCAATTGAGAAAAGCAAGTAAAGCGAAATAAATTTGAACGAATTCTCAGGAATTTCCAAATCACTTTTGATTACGTGCGCAATTATCCCCAAAATGAAAAAAAGGAGCGTTGGATTCGTAAAGTCGGTTATAAGTACTTCGGTATTCATTTCATTCTATTAAATTGTAATCTCATTGCTGAATATTTGTTAAATACTTTGCCGTTTTGATATACTATCTCCCCATTTACAAAGGTAGTTTTAACCTTATTGTTTAAAATTTTCCCTCCTAAAGGAGACCATTGACAAGTAGATAAAATTATTTCTCTGTTAATTTTTTGCGGTTCTTTTAAATCAATTAATACTAAATCAGCAAAATATCCTTCGCGAATATATCCTCTGTCCACTATTCCAAAATTATCTGCAACATCATGAGAAGTTTTTTTGACCACTTGCGTTAATGGTATATTGTTAATCTGTGCCAAATCAATCAAGGCAGATAAATAAAACTGAATAATGGGAGCACCGGATAAACTTTTTGAATAATTCTGTTCTTTTTCATTCAGTGAGTGAGGCGCGTGGTCACTTGCAATAAAGTCAATTTTATCTGTCTTAAGTAAATCGATCAAATAAAGTTGGTCATCTTTGCATTTTATTGCAGGGTTCCATTTTATTCTCCAAGTCAAATTATCATAATCTGATGAATTGAAAAGTAAATACTGAGGGCAGGTTTCAAATGTTAAATTTGGATTTGACTTCTTGGCATTCAAAATTAATTCAGATTCTTCCTTTGTACTAATATGCAGGAAGTGCACCTTAAATTTACTGTTATCACACAATTCTATTACATCTTTGGTCGCCTGAAAACAGGCTTCTCGACTGCGAATTAAGTGGTGGTGATTGAAAGGAACTTTACCCTTATATTTTTCTTCAAACATTGATAGGTTTCTTTTTATGATACTTTCATTCTCTGAATGCAAGGAGAGGTGACCATCATATAAAGAGAAGAGTAATTCTAATGCTTCTAGTTTATCACATAATAGTGTCTCATTATCAAAATAAAGACCATCGTCTGTTATTCCACAAGTGTTTTTCAAATCAATCTTGGATGCTAATTCAAGGTTGTTTTTAGTTATCCCGAAGTAAAAAGAATAATTGGCTAATGAGGTTTGTTTTGCTAGCGAATATTTGTTTTCAAGTGCCTCAATTGTAGTAGTGTTTGGTCTAGTATTTGGCATATCCATGAAGGAAGTCACTCCGCCTGCAACAGCCGCTGACGATTCATTCATAATCCCACCCTTGTACAAAAAACCGGGCTCTCGAAAATGAACATGACTATCAATTACTCCTGGAAATAAGTTAAGGCCATTACATTCAATAATTTCAGCGTTCGAAGAACTTAAACCAATTCCTATTTTTTCAATTCGTCCATTAAATATCAGAATATCTTGCTCTAATATTTTACCTTCATTTACAACTTGAGAATTCTTTAAAATAAATTTAGAATACTTTTTCATTCTTTTTTCAACACTATATCACAGATTAAATCATATTTGAACGAATTCCCACTGCGTATTAGTTCAAATTGACTGGTCGTTTCCTTTATTTTTAATTCGAAAAATTTAACATCTTCAATTTCATCGGCATTATTAAATTTATTCTCATAAAATTGGAGTTTCAGTTTAAGAATTCCCTCGAGCAATTTAAATCCCTGTTCACCCGAAAATCTACCGTTAAACAAGTTAATATTTTTATTATTCATAAAATAATTTTCTATTGACCTTGACCTAAGGAATAAGCGGCCACACCATCGAATAAATAAAGGTTTTCAGTTTTAATTACGTCAACATTATGGTGTATGGCGTTTTGTAGTAATTGGATGATATCTTCTTTTGTAAGAGAGTTAGAACTTTTTCCCTTAAAACGACAACGCCAATGATCTGTACAAAAAGTTTCTTTAAAACCATTTGGCCATACTTTTATCCCTCTATTTGTGATCATTGTTAGTGAAGCACGCTCAGTTTCCAAAGGACTAATCAATTGTGCCAATTCATTTGCACCCTCGCCAGACCAATGAACGAAAATATCAACGCCTTCTAATTGCTTGTCCATAGATTTTTTACGCGTATACTTCGGTAAATTCAATTGATAATCTCTCTCGTATTTCACAGGTGCCAAATTGGTTGGCAGCTTTCCTAAATTCGCAATTACAGCGTCTGCAAATTCATTTGTGCCCACTTTATGTTTACTCTTTCCTTCGGTGTAAATGTCATAAGTATGAACCCCATCTTCCAATGTCTTTAGCCATGCATTTTGAATTTTTTCAGCTGTCTCACTTTGACCTAAATGATTGAGCATCATGATAGCCCCTTGCAGTAATCCAGAAGGATTCGCAAGGTTTTGACCGGCTCTTCTTGGAGCAGAACCATGTATAGCCTCGAACATTGCACATTCTTCTCCAATATTTGCAGAACCGGCAAGGCCGACAGAACCAGTTATTTGGGCAGCCACGTCGCTTAAAACATCACCATATAAATTCGGCATCACGATGACATCAAATGCTTCGGGCGTATCTGCAAGTTTAGCAGCTCCAATGTCTATGATCCAATGCTCATTTTCAATCTCAGGGTATTCGGCTGCAATTTCATCAAATACTTTGTGGAATAATCCATCAGTTTGTTTCATGATATTGTCCTTGGTAAAGCAGGTAACTTTTTTCCTTTTTTGTTGCTTAGCGTATTCAAATGCATAACGCACAATTTTCTCGCATCCTGGGCGACTGATTAGTTTTAAACATTGAATTACTTCATCCGTTTGCTGATGTTCAATTCCAGCATACAAATCCTCTTCATTTTCTCTGATAATAACTACGTCCATTACAGGATGTTTTGTTTGAATAAATGGATGTAAACTCTTGCATGGCCGCACATTGGAGTATAAACCAAGAAATTTGCGTGTGGTAACATTCAAACTTTTGTAACCACCGCCTTGAGGTGTTGTAATTGGAGCCTTTAAAAAGATTTTGTTTTTTCTAATAATATCCCAACTTTCCTCTGAAATTCCTGATGAATTACCAGAAAGGTAAATTTTTTCTCCTACTTCTATTTCTTCCGTTTTGATTGTTGCTCCTGCGGCAAATAAAATTTTTAGAGTGGCGTCCATAATCTCTGGACCGATCCCGTCTCCTTTTGCGATAGTAATTGTTGTCATTTTTTTATTTTAAGGGTTACAGTTATTACAATACATTGGGTCCTCTTTCATTTTTCCATTGGGAAAAAAAACAGACTCTTCATGCCCGCAGCATCCACAAGTTTTTATATGTGCTTTGACGCTAGCAGTGGGAAATTCACATTGTTCACAGGGAAGTCCTTGTAAGCTTTTTGAAATAGAAAATCCGGGCATTTCACAAGTGGGACATACCGACGCGATTTTATCTAAAAGTTGTTGTGTAGCATCCGCAATTACAGCCATCCGTTTTGGGTTGTACATGGCTCTCATATCTGTTTCGATAAAACAGGTGCCAAATGATTTTAATGCATAATTCAAATAATTTTCAAGGTCTTCTAAGTTTCCAATTCCTTTTCGAATAAATTCAACCCCATTCTCAGCATTTCGTATGATTATCCGATGATTTGGAAATCCAATTTGTTGGGTGAAATCCATAGCTTCCTCTATTGTTTTAATTGTCTTTCCTCCGAAATTTGTATCTGTTGAAATTGCTCGCGACCAGAACTCTAGCTTATTTTTTTTATCTATAAAAAGCAAAAATTCATCATCACACGGAACAAAAAATAAACTTGGATGCGGACCAAATGAACCTTCACTTGCAATAGCCATGTCACAACCAGTTAATTCCATTGCATGCTCACACTTTCTTCTTGCCGTTTGTAAGATATCTTCTGTGCGTTCTATTTCTCCACTGAATGTTCCAAATTGATCACTGTTGAATTTTTTTGGTACAACAATGCGAACGTCTAAATCTTCTTTTAACAACGGGCCAATTACTTTCTCTTTGCCATGCATAGTGGCGATAACAACCCTCCTGTTACTAAATAGTGAGTGTTGTATACTCATAGTTAATGGATATTAACAAAGGAAGTAATGCAAATTGGTTCTTTTTTTTCGGCGAGAAATTCAAGCATTCTATCGCGTTCATGTCTTAATTCGTTTATTCTGTTTTCGTGGAATTGACTTTTGGTACCGTTGAATTCTTGATATTTAATTGCGCCAATCGAATGAAATTTAATTTTACTTCCGTAAAGATCCATTAGTAAAGGCTTTGCTTCCTCTATCGTGAAGCTTCCATCAATAAGATTAAATACTTTTTTTGTTGTCATTAGCTAAGGTTTTTTGATAGTTTTTTAGTAACCAAAGAGCGGAGAAAACGGCAACTGCCAAGATGAGTTGTCCTTGTAAAGAATTGCTTGCCACGAAGCTCATCAGAACACTAAAAATCAGGATTAACCACGATAAGATTAAATTTTTCATGAAACAAAGTTGAGTATTTTAAAACATTTAATTATATTTATTGTTAATATTAAATACATAAATATATATTATGAACTTTACTTTAAACCAATTAAAGATTTTTGTTAAAGTTGTAGAACATCAGAGTATCACGCGGGCTGCCGACCAACTTTATTTAACCCAACCTGCTGTTTCTATTCAATTAAAAAATTTTCAAGATCAATTTGATATTCCGTTAACGGAAGTGATTAATAAGCGTTTGTACATAACAGATTTCGGACATGAAATCGCTCGAGCAGCAAAATCAATACTTGAAGAAGCAAATTCAATCACCTACAAAAGAGCGGCGTTTCAGGGTAAATTATCAGGCAAGATCAAGCTTTCAGTTGTTTCAACAGGAAAATATGTAATTCCATTTTTATTATCAGATTTTCTTAAAGAAAATCCAGAAATCGATCTTGAATTAGATGTTTCTAATCGTGATAATGTTATCCGACATTTAGAAAATAACGAAGTAGATTATGCATTAATGACCAGGTTACCGGAGGCAATGTCATTAAGTTCTATTGAACTCATGCAAAATAACCTCGTTTTGGTAGGTGGAAAAGGGAGTTCGGTTGATTTTTCTCGAAATAAAAATGCTTTTTTTAAAAAGTCTCCGTTCATTTTCAGAGAAAAAGGATCTGCTACTCGCAAGGCGATGAAAGATTACCTTCAAGTAAATGGCTTTCAATCGGAAAAAAATATAACCTTGACTTCAAATGAAGCAGTAAAACAAGCAGTAATTAGTGGAATGGGGTGTTCAATAGTACCTTTAATAGGGATTAAAAATGAATTACATTTAGGGCAATTGGAAGTATTAAAAGCACCCGGATTACCAATTCGATCTTCTTGGTATTTGGTTTATTTGAAAGAAAAAAAACACTCACCAACGGCTAAAGAACTTTTAAATTTTTTAAACGAAAATAGGGTTTCAATTTTGTCTAAACATTTCGATTGGGTTAAAGATTTCGAATTTTGACAACAAACATGCTTAACTTTGTGGCATGGATCATCAGCAACCTTTGAGAAATATAGCGGATTTAGGAGAATTTTCGCTAATTGAAGAATTAACGCGCACATTTCAATCAGAACATTCAGAATTGATAGTAGATATTGGAGATGATGCGGCTGGAATTCGCATCGATGACGAAAATGTTCAAGTTATTTCTACAGATTTACTCGTAGAGGGCGTACATTTTGATCCAATGTATATGCCTCTAAAACACTTGGGATACAAAGCCGTTTCAGTAAATATCTCAGATATCTGTGCAATGAATGGAACAGCAGAATTTATTACTGTTTCGATAGCGGTATCTAGTAAATATAGTGTTGAGGCATTGGAAGAATTGTATGCTGGTATCAAAGTAGCTTGTGATAATTTTGCCGTTCGGTTGGTGGGCGGTGACACTACGGCTTCACCTTTTGGATTAACGATTTCCATTACTGTTTTTGGAAATGTTAAAAAGGCCAATTTAACGACACGTTCGGGTGCTAAAAATTTCGACCTTCTCGTAGTAAGTGGAGATTTAGGTGGAGCATACATGGGACTACAAGTACTCGAAAGAGAAAAGGAGGTTTTTAAATCCAATCCGGCGATTCAACCTGAATTAGATGGGTTTGATTACATTATTCAACGGCAACTTAAACCCGAGGCTAGAAAAGATGTAGTAACTATCTTGAGTGCACTTGAAGTAGTACCTACAGCAATGATTGATATTTCCGATGGCTTGGCTTCGGAAATATTGCATATTTGTAAAGCATCAACTGTTGGTTGCCACGTTTATGGAGAAAAAATACCTATGGACACGCAAACTATTCAAACAGCTTTAGATTTCAACTTAGATCCTATCACAGCTGCTCTTAATGGAGGTGAGGATTATGAATTACTCTTCACCATTGATCAAAAAGATATGGCAAAAATTCAAAGCAACCCCAATTTTACAATTATTGGTCACATGACGGATGTAAATGACGGGATTTACCATATCGATAAACAAGGGTCAGCCGTTGCATTAAAAGCCCAGGGATGGAAACATTTTAATTGATGCTTGGCATCGCAATTTTCTCTTTAAGAATATTATTTAAAGGATATTGAAGGACCATTTTTTCCTTGACGAGTTCCGCCTCTATTTGTGTCCTGAAATTACCTACTTTTAAATTGAAATTGGGAGCTTCAAAGGTTATGTAAGTTTCAATATGGGGAAATTGAGATAGAAACGACTGACGAATTAAATCAACTTTCGGTTTGTCATAGTCAAATGCCAATTGAATACGGTATCCATAAATATCTCTCTTAAGTCTACTCGAAACAGCACGACTTAAACGTTCGTCCGAAGACAAACTAATTTGTCCAAATACAGTTATAGTTGTTTTCAAAACGAAAAACCCTAAAATCAGTAACTTAATTTTCATGAACGTAAAATTAAATGTTATTATCAAAATTTATCTTATTTAGAATCAATTTAAATTAAGTGACTAATTCGGAAAATTGTCACGAAATTGTCATGAAATATAACGAATCTACTAATTTTGCATCCGTTAAAATGAGTTAAAAACGTTTTAATTTAAATGAATTTACTTTCAATATACATGAAAATATCTAGTTATCAACTAATTAAGCGCTTTTTTGCTGCATTTTTTTGTGTAGCAATCATGAGTTTTGGCGCGCCCACCTTACTTAAAGCACAATCAGGAGAAGAGCTTTTCAATCAAAGATGTGCTCAATGTCACCAAATTCATGCCGATGGAACAGGGCCTAAACTGTACGAGGCTCAAAAACGATGGGCAGCAGATGGTGAAGCCGAATTAATCATCGAATGGGTTCAAAACAACCCCGCATTGAGAGCAAGCGGAAAGTCGAAAAGAGCGAATAAAATTTTTGCTGAGTGGAAAGGTTCTGTGATGAATACCTTTACAGACCTAAGCAAAGAACAAGTAAAGTCTATTTTAGATTGGGTTGATACGCAAAAGCCTGGAGGTGATGGTAAAGGTAAAGATGGCGCAGCAGGTGCAGGCGCAACGGAAGATGGCGCTAAGAAAGAAGGAGGCTCAGGATGGTTGTGGTACATTTTAGGTGCTATTTTTATTACGATAATTTTATCCGTAAGTGGTGTTCGTCGTCAGTTGAAAAAAGTAACGAGTGATGATCCTCAAAATGAAAGTTTAACTTATTGGGAGGAATTCCGAGCTTGGTCATGGAAAAATAAAAAATATGTAGGTATTGTTTCGTTTATTCTAGTTCTTTCTCTACTCGTTACATTTATTCAAACGTTAGGTAATATCAATGTAATGGAAGGGTATCAACCTTCTCAACCAATTGCTTTCCCACACAGTGTTCATGCTGGTGTTAATGGAATAGATTGTAAATACTGTCACAGTTCCGTTACAAAATCGAAATCTGCAGGAATACCTTCCGTAAATGTATGTATGAATTGTCACAAACACATAAGTGGTTCAGGTAAGCCATATGAAGGTGAGATCAAGAAAATTTATGCTGCAGCCGGATGGGATCCTACCGCAAAGTCATATACTAACAAGACATCACCCATAGTATGGAATAAGGTTCATGTGCTGCCTGATCACGTATATTTCAATCACTCTCAACATGTTGTGGCAGGAGGCTTGGATTGTAAACAATGCCATGGAGATATGACGAAACTTCAGTCTACGGCAAAAGTACATTCCGTAGGTGAATTGAACGAAATTGAAGGAAATGTAAAATTAACCAAACCAGTTTTAACCATGGGATGGTGTATTGAATGTCACGGTAAATATCAAATTAATTTAGGTGATGGTAAAAACCAATACTATCAAGAAATTCACGAACGATTGAAAAAAGAAAAAGGACAGAAAACATATAAGCGTTATTTGAATGATAACAAAGGTGTTTCAGTTGCTGAATTAGGCGGTTGGGAATGTGCAAAATGTCACTATTAATTTTAATCTTATCGAAGTAAGATCATGAGTATGACTAAAAAATATTGGAAAGGAATAGACGAGCTAAAAGAGACGCCCGCTTTTCTTAAGAGTAAAGATCAAGAGTTTTCTAATCAAAACAGTATCGAAGAGTTTTTAGCGGATGAAAAACTAGGTGAATCTTCTACAGAACGTAGAGACTTTCTTAAATTTCTAGGATTTTCTGTCGCGGCAGCAACACTAGCAGCTTGTGAAGCTCCTGTAATAAAAGCCGTTCCTTATGTTTTTAAACCTGAGAATGTAACACCAGGTATGCCAACGTGGTATGCTTCCACTTATTACGACGGTATTTCGTATGCTAGCATTCTTGTGAAAACTAGAGAAGGTAGACCAATCTTCATAAAAGGAAATAAGGATCATGGTTTTACAAAAGGAGGAGTGAATCCTCAAATCATTGCTTCGGTTTTAGGTCTTTACGACGGAGAACGTTTGACAGGTCCTAAAGCAAATGGTAATGATATAGATTGGAATACTGTAGATGCAAAAATTAAAGCAAGTTTAGCAAGTGCAAGTTCAATAGCATTTTTAACCAATTCAATTATCAGTCCATCTGTTCTTCGGGCAATTGAAGAGTACAAAGTGGCTTATGCTGGTAAGTTTGAACATATTCAATATGATTCAATCTCATACAACGCAATTAGAAAGGCCAATTTGCAAAATTTTGGAGCGAGTATTATTCCAAGTTATGACTTTTCCAAAGCTAAGGTTATTATAAGTTTGGATGCAGATTTCTTGAGTACATGGTTGTTATCGAACGAATATGCGATTCAATACGGTCAGCGAAGAAATCCAGATGGAGAATGGATGTCCAAGCATTTCCAATTCGAGTCTGTTATGTCTGTTTCAGGTTCAAATGCAGATCAACGTGCAATGACTCGTCCGTCTGAATTAGCGAACGTATTAAGTTACTTGATTTCGAAAAAAGGTGGAAATGCAGGTGTTGTTAATAATTTATCTAATGACGTCAAGGCTGTTGCCGATGCCGCTGTTGCCGCTTTAGCCGCTGCAGGAAATCAAGCGCTTGTAGTTTGTGGTTCTAACAACATAGGATTACAAGTATTAACAAACAAATTGAATCAATTGATAGGTGCGTATAGCACGACAATCGATATAAACAATACTGTAAACCTCTACAATGGCGATGACGAGAAAGTAAATCAGCTCGTTTCAAATGTAATTGCAGGTAAAGGCCCGGATGTGTTACTAATGTCAGGAGTTAATCCTGCATATTCATTACCTAATGGTCAAGATTTTGCAGCCGGATTGAAAAAGATAAAGACGTCCGTAGCTATATCGGCATATATGGATGAAACGGCTTCTCAGGCTACATACGTTTGTCCACCTCATCATGGATTAGAGGATTGGGCAGATTTCAGAGCAAAAAATAACGAATACGCTGTTGCTCAACCTACAATTCGACCGCTTCATAAAACATCGTCTACACTAGAGTCACTATTAGTATGGCTTGGTAAAACAGGTAGAGGAGGAAAAGATTCTAAAGTTGCTTATGATTACATAATGGCTACATATGCCGGTATGGGATTAGTTGATTTTAACTTTACGGTACATAATAGTTGTACGCCAGTGTTGTCAATAGTGACGACGCCACTAACCTTTAAAGATGTGCCTGTGTCTGGATTGCCTAAGGCATCAGATTTAGAAGTTGTATTGTATCAAAAAGCAGCGATTCGTTCCGGAGAGTATGCTAATAATCCTTGGCTGCAAGAAATGCCAGACCCAATAACTAAAGTTACCTGGGACAACTACATCACTATGAATCCGAAAGAAATGGAGGATGCTGGTTATGCAACAACTTACGACCAAGAGAACGGATTGAATTTGGCTACCTTAACCGTAAATGGTAAATCTGTAACCTTGCCAGTTTATCCTATGCCAGGTCAAGCACTTAAAACTGTAGGAGTGGCTTTAGGCTACGGACGCGGAGCAAATGGTGAGAAAATTGGTAAATCTGCTTTTCAAACTAAAGAATACGGAGGCCATGTTACCGACGATAATGGCAATCCAAAACCAATTGGTGCAAATGTATTCTCAATGTCAAAATTTGAGAACGGCACGTATAATTATACAAACGCTGGATCTGTAGCATCAGCTGATGGTGAATATAAGATCGCAGCTACACAAATACATCATACCGTCATGGCTCGCCACTCTATTATAAGAGAGACGACATTAGGAATATATAAGCACCATGGTAAGGAAGCTTACAACCCAGCACATACTTTACAGAAATTAGACGAGCACGGAAATCACGTAAATGTACCGGTCAGTGAATTTGATTTATGGGAAGAGCACCCAGTAGAAGTAGTGGGACACAGATGGGCAATGACGATTGATTTATCATCTTGTATTGGATGTGGATCATGTTTGATAGCTTGTCAATCAGAAAATAACGTTCCGGTAGTTGGAAAAGACGAGGTAAGAAGAGGTCGTGAAATGCATTGGCTCCGAATTGATAGGTATTTTTCATCAGATGAAGAAGCTACTATTGGTACAAGAAAATCCGATGATATTAACTACGGAAATGCAGAACACCCTTCATTAAATCCTAAAGTGGTGCATATGCCAATGATGTGCCATCATTGTAATCATGCTCCATGTGAAACAGTTTGTCCTGTTGCGGCAACTACACACAGTAATGAAGGCTTGAATCAAATGGCCTATAACCGTTGCATTGGAACAAGATATTGCGCGAATAACTGTCCATATAAAGTGAGAAGATTCAACTGGTTTAATTATCCTTCATATAAGAAATTTACGGAAGTAAATCCTGCTCAAGATGACCTTGGTCGTATGGTATTGAACCCAGATGTTACGGTTAGAACGCGAGGAGTAATGGAGAAATGTACGTTCTGTGTTCAACGAATTCAATCTGCAAAATTGACTGCGAAAATTGAATCTCGCAAAGTGGAAGATGCTGATTTTGCAACAGCGTGTTCAGACGCATGTCCTACAAATGCAATTATTGTTGGGGATTGGAATAATGAATCTTCAATTGTTCGCAAGAGTTCAAAAGAAAACCGTGCGTATCAAGCACTTGAAGAGGTTGGAATTAAGCCAAACATGTGGTACAAGGTAAAAGTAAGAAACGAAGAGAATAAGGAACTTGCAGCTTTGCAACATACTACTTCTCATCATTAATAATTTAAATAAGTAAAGCATGCAAAAAGAAGCGGCAATTAGAGAACCCCTCATATTAGGTCATAAAACATACCATGATGTAACGGAAGATGTATGTAGACCAATTGAGGACAAAGCGCCAAAGATGTGGTATATTTTATTTGGTATCGCATTGATTATTGGATTGTATGGTGTAGGAAGTATCATGTACCTTTTGGGAACAGGTGTTGGTGTTTGGGGTCTTAATAAAACAATTGGTTGGGCTTGGGATATTACAAACTTCGTTTGGTGGGTAGGTATCGGTCACGCAGGAACCCTTATTTCTGCGGTGTTATTATTATTTCGTCAAAAATGGAGAATGGCAATTAACCGTTCGGCAGAGGCTATGACAATTTTTGCTGTATTCATGGCTGGGCTATTCCCGCTTATACACATGGGTAGATTGTGGGTTGGGTATTGGACATTACCATTACCAAACCAGTTTGGATCCCTGTGGGTAAACTTTAACTCACCATTATTATGGGACGTGTTCGCAATCTCTACATATCTTTCTGTATCTCTTGTTTTCTGGTACATTGGATTAATTCCGGACTTTGCTACAATCCGAGATAGAGCGAAGAAACCTGTTGCAAAGAAAATGTATTCAATTTTGTCATTTGGTTGGTCGGGAAGAGCAAAACATTGGAACAGATTTGAATTAGTGTCTCTTGTGTTAGCAGGCTTAGCAACCCCCTTAGTATTCTCAGTACACTCGATTGTATCTTTTGACTTTGCAACCTCTGTAATTCCAGGTTGGCATACCACTATTTTCCCTCCATACTTCGTTGCAGGGGCGGTGTTTTCCGGATTTGCGATGGTACAAACACTACTTCTAATCATGCGAAAGGCAATGTCTTTAGAGGCATACATACACACGAAACATGTCGAATACATGAACATTGTGATCATGGTAACCGGTTCTATTGTTGGTACAGCATACATTACTGAATTATTTATTTCCTGGTATTCAGGAGTTGAATATGAGGCATATGCTTTTATCAATAGAGCTACCGGACCATATTGGTGGGCTTATTGGGCGATGATGACGTGCAACGTTATATCCCCTCAGCTGATGTGGTTTAGAAAATTGAGAAGAAGTCTAATGTTTACTTTCTTTATATCAATTGTAGTAAACATAGGAATGTGGTTCGAGCGATATGTTATCATTGTTACGTCTTTGCACAGAGATTATATTCCGGCTGCTTGGAGTATGCACTACCCAAGTCACATTGACATCGGTGTATATGTCGGTACTATTGGTCTATTCTTCGTATTCTTCCTTTTGTTTGCGCGCTATTTCCCTGTATTGGCTTTAAATGAAGTAAAAACTATTTTGAAAGGTTCGGGTCAATCATACAAAGAGTCACCTGATTATCATAAACATCATTAATAAACTGCACTATGTCTGATAAGGTAATATATGTCATGTTTGATGACGACGAAGTTCTAAAGGATGGAGCAAGAAAATTGGTATCCAAAGGGATAAAAATAAATGAAGTTTTTTCCCCATTTCCAATTCACGGGATTGATCCAATTATTGGTGTAAAACAAACTAGACTTGGAATCATGGCGTTCCTCTATGGATTGACGGGATTGACTTTAGCAACCATCGGAATGAGGTATTTTATGGTTGTAGACTGGCCAATGAATATTGGAGGTAAGCCAAACTTTTCTTATTTGCAAAATATTTTGGCGTTCATTCCGATAAGTTTTGAGTTTACAGTTCTTTGTGCAGCTCACGGGATGGCGATAACTTATCTTTTGCTAAATAAGACATTGCCAGGAATGCCAGCTCAGAATCCAGACCCCAGAACAACAGATGATAAGTTTGTTATGGAAATTAGATTGAGCGAAAATTCTTCTATGACGGAGGCAGATTTGGACGCTGTAATTAAAGAAACAGGGTTCATTGAAATTGATAAAAAAGATATAAAGTAGAAATTAAAGGCCATGAATAAATTGTGGAATAAAATAAATATACTGTTTGCTATAAGTGTTGTCGCAACGCTTGGGTCTTGCGGTAAATCGGATCCAGATAGTCCGGGATTTGAGTACATGCCTGATATGTATCGATCTCCTGCAATTGAACCCTACGTGGATTATGGGGAAATTCGAGGAAGAGAAAGATCAGAACTTAAGAGTCTGTTGTCTGCCATGGTGCCACCAAAGAATACGATCCCATACGTAAAGGGAGATTCTGCAAAAGTGCGATTAATGATGCCATTTTTGAAGCCAAATGCAGGAATGCGTGAAACACATGGTCTATATGATTGGGATGTGACTTCAGAAGATAATTACCTTGCTGCTAAGTCGATTTCAAATCCAATTAGGATGAACGAAAAAAACAAGAAGCAATTATTGGAGAAAGGTAAAACACTTTATACTTCAATGTGTCAGCATTGTCATGGTGAAGCAGGCGATGGCAATGGATCAATGGTTACAAGTGGCGCCTATAAGAGTGGTGGTAACTTAGACTACAAAGACCAGGCGAAAATGACTTTATCTGATGGCCAAATGTTCTACTCGATTTCTTATGGTAAGAATAATATGGGCGCCCACGCTTCTCTGTTATCGAAGGAAGAAATTTGGGTGTTAGTACATTATGTGAGATCATTGCAATATGGTGATGCCTACAACGGAACCGCAGTCGCAAGTGCTGCACCGGCTGCACCAATGGAGAATACTCCTGCGGATAAAAAGGACGTGAAAAAGAAAGGTAAAAAATAATCGAAAGAACGATGGAATTTCAAATTACAAAAAATGCAAAGAATTTAACCTATGGCCTTATTGGTTCTGGTTTGATTCTTACAGGAATTGGTCTTGCCACAAGTATGGGGGATGATCATTTTTCAACAAGGTTATTGGCCAATGGGATAATTAATGGATTCTTCTTTTTCTCTTTAGGTTTAGGAGCGCTATTTTTCTTGGCCCTTCAGTATGCTACGGAAACAGGTTGGTATGCATCAGTTAAACGAGTGATAGAGGCTGTTGCAGGTTTCTTACCTTATGGAATGGCAATTTTCGGACTAGTTTTATTGACGATTACGTTCATGCACGGAGCGCACATCTACATATGGATGGATCCTGAAATGACAGATCCTGCTTCGCACCACTACGACGAAATCATTGATGGTAAATCGGCATATCTTAATCCGGTTTTCTTTTGGATTAGAACCTTGGTGTATTTTGCTGTATATTATATTTTCTTGACCGGATTTAAAAGAAGATCGCTGGAAGAAGATAGAATTGGTGGAACAGAATTACACTTTAAAAATTACCGAAAGGGAGCAACATTCTTAGTGTTTTTCGCAGTATTTAGTTCCACTTCTGCTTGGGATTGGTTGATGTCTATTGATGTTCACTGGTTTTCAACGTTATTTGGTTGGTATACGTTCGCAGGAATGTGGTGCTCTACAATGGTAGTATTAGTTTTAACAACACTATACCTTAAAAATTTAGGGCACTTAGAGAAAGTTAATGACTCACACATTCATGATTTAGGAAAATGGACATTTGCCACTTCTTTTTTATGGTCATATCTATTCTTTTCGCAGTTTATGTTAATATGGTATGCCAATATTGGAGAAGAAGTTACCTACTATCAGATGCGAATTGAAAATTTTAAAGTGTTATATTTTTCAATGTTCTTGATCAATTTTGCTTTTCCAATGTTAATCTTAATGTCAAGGGATGCAAAAAGACATGCTGGAGTGTTAACTTTTGTCGGATTGGTAATTTTGTGTGGTCACTGGTTGGACGTTTACATTATGGTTTCAGCTGGCTCATTGGGTGCTAACGCACACATTGGTGCCTTGGAAATAGGCATGGCAATTTTGATGGCTGGTGTATTTATCTATGCCATATTGAATAACTTAACAAAAGCTCCACTTACACCTGTGAACCACCCGTTCTTAGATGAAAGTGTTCATCATGAAATTTAACTGTATAACAATAGAATTAAAATAAAATGGGAAAATTAGGAATTCTTTTGGTCATCGTCTTGGGAGCTATTGCAGTCGCCCAACTTGTTAGAGTATACGAGCATACTCAGAAATTAAAGAAAACTGGAGAACAAGATATTAACGATAGGGATAACAACCTAAATGCATGGTTGATGTTAATGTTTATGCTTTTTCAATTCGGAGGTTTTATCTACTTAATGTTGGCTTACGGATGGACAGGTAGAGGTCCTTCAGCTTCTTTGGAAGGAGAAGAAACAGATTGGTTGCTTAATCTAAATTTTGTAATTATAATCGCAGTTTTCTTTTTAACGAACTTCCTTTTGTTTTACTTTTCTTACAAGTATGTTAGAAAGCCAGGTGTTAGAGCCACTTACTTCCCACACAATAACAAATTAGAGATGATTTGGACAATTGTACCTGCTTGTGTCTTGGCTGTCATCATTATTTTAGGTCTTCGATCTTGGAATAACCTTACTTCTCCTGCTGGCGATGGTGCGGTGGTTATTGAATTGTATTCTAAACAATTCGATTGGACGGCAAGATATGCTGGAGAGGACAATGTTTTAGGCAAATACGATTACAAACTAACTACTGGCACTAATGAATTAGGTATTCTTACCACCAAAACGATTGAAGATGCAATTGTTGAAAGAGAGAAAAAAGTAAATGCCATAAATAAATTACTTTCAAATGCCGATACAGTACTTAGTGATTCGTTAGTTGAAGCTCAAGAATTTACTCTCTCTCATAATGAGCGTGTTTTAAGATCTCTTCATCAATTGAAACTAAATCATAACAAGGAGTTGGATAAAAATGCGGAGGATGACATAATTGTCAAAGGCACTCTTGTTTTATGTGTCGGTCAAGAATATGAATTTAACTTCCGATCCATGGATGTAATCCACTCAGCTTATTTCCCTCATTTTCGAGCACAAATTAATACTGTTCCAGGTATGACTACTAGAACGAAATTTACACCATCTGTAACCAGTGCTGAAATGAAGGAAATTAAAAATGACCCAAAATTTAAGTACGTATTGATGTGTAATAAAATTTGTGGAAAGGCACATTATAAAATGAAAATGGATATTGAAGTACTGTCAAAAGCAGAATATGCAGCTTGGTTAGCAGGAAAAAAGAAAGAAACTTTCAAATTGAAATATGGTAGCGCTCCTACTGAAGGAGGAGATGATATGGCGAAGGAAGAAGGAGGAAAGTCTGGAGGCGATATGCCGGCAGAGGAAGCTACAGGAGAGGCTGCGCCAATAAAAAAAGAAGACGAAATTTAATAACGAAATAAAACAAAAATAAAATGGGATCTCACGCACACGATTCACACGATCATGGACATGCTCATCATGAAGAGCACCACCACGAAGAGAATTTTGTTTCAAAGTACATTTTTAGCCATGACCATAAAATGATTGGTAAGCAGTTTTTGATGACTGCTGTCTTTATGGGTTTGGTGGCAATGATGTTATCAATTTTATTTAGAATTCAGTTAGCATGGCCTGGAGAGAGTTCTGACTTCCTCAACCTGTTTTTAGGCGATAGATGGGCGCCTAAGGGAATTCTTGATCAAAATATGTACCTTGGTTTAGTTACGATTCACGGTACGATTATGGTATTCTTCTTACTTACTGGAGGATTGTCAGGTACTTTTTCTAACATACTTATTCCTTTGCAATTAGGTGCTAGAGATATGGCCTCTGGATTTCTGAATATGCTTTCTTTCTGGTTCTTCTTTATCTCTTCTGTATTAATGTTAATTTCTCTTTTCGTTGAAACAGGACCAGCTATGGCGGGATGGACAGTATACCCACCTTTGTCAGCATTACCTAAAGCGGTGCCAGGTTCAGGTTTAGGAATGACGTTGTGGTTATTTTCGATGGCTATTTTCATTGCAGGCTCGTTGATAGGATCTTTGAATTACATTGTAACTGTTCTTAATTTACGTACTAAAGGAATGACCATGACCCGCATGCCTTTGACTATTTGGGCTTTCTTTGTAACGGCCATTTTAGGGGTTCTTTCATTTCCAGTATTACTTTCAGCAGCCTTGTTACTCATCATGGACAGATTAGCGGGCACGAGTTTCTATTTGTCTGATATTATTGTAGGAGATGAAATGCTTTCGAACCATGGTGGTTCACCTATATTATTTCAACACTTGTTCTGGTTCCTAGGTCACCCGGAAGTATATATAGTTTTATTACCTGCACTTGGGTTATCCTCAGAAATTATAGCAACGAATGCACGCAAACCTATTTTTGGATACAAAGCGATGATCGGATCAATATTAGCAATTGGATTCTTGTCCTTTATTGTTTGGGGTCACCATATGTTCATTACGGGAATGAATCCATTCTTGGGTAGTGTTTTCGTATTTACAACCTTATTGATTGCTATTCCTTCTGCTGTTAAAGTATTTAACTACATAACAACATTATGGAAAGGCTCGTTAATATTCACACCAGCAATGCTTTTCGCGGTTGGCTTGGTTTCAACGTTTATAACAGGTGGAGTTACCGGTATTATCTTAGCCGATTCTGCATTAGATATTGCCATTCATGACACATACTTTGTTGTTGCTCACTTCCATATTGTGATGGGTATGTCGGCTGTCTTTGGAATGTTCGCGGGTGTTTACCATTGGTTCCCTAAGATGTACGGACGAATGTTGAATACCAGATTAGGGTATGTCCACTTTTGGATAACAATAATCGGCGCCTATGGTGTTTTCTTTCCAATGCACTTCGTTGGACTAGCTGGAGCACCTAGAAGGTATTATGATTATTCTGTTTACAAAGACTTCGATAATTCTGCCTTGGAAATGATGATGGATTTGAATGTAATCATTACCATGTTTGCAATATTTGCAGCTTTAGGTCAAGCAATATTTTTATTCAATTTCTTCTACAGTATTTTCAGAGGTCCTAAAGCACCACAAAATCCTTGGAATTCCACGACATTAGAATGGACAACGCCTGTGGAACACATTCACGGAAATTGGCCAGGTGAATTACCGACCGTACATCGTTGGCCTTATGATTATTCTAAGCCAGGTTATGAAGAAGACTTTGTTCCGCAAACAGTTCCTTTAAAAGAAGGTGAAGAAGAACATTAAAATATAATAAAAAGGCTCCGTTTAGGAGCCTTTTTCGATTTCAGCAAGAATCTCATTCTTCAAAGACATGAGTTCAGAATAAAAAGTTTCTCCATAGGCACGAATCAGTGGTTCTTTTAGAAATTCGACTACACGAACTTGAAGTGATTCCCCTAATTTACAGGCTGGGCTGCATATGGACCATTCCTCAAAATTCAAGGCTTCAATTTCACCAAACTTCTTTACACGAATTGGATATAAATGACAAGAGATTGGTTTGTGTTCTGAAATTCTTCCATCTCGATGCGATTGTTCGATTGCACAGGAATTATTACCGGCTTCATTTTTATTTACAAATACACAAGCTCCATCTGGCATAAGACGAGTAGCTTTTTCGCCGTCTTCATCTTCGGTGTAGAAACCATTTTGAATAATTTCCATTTGAGAAGCCTTACTCAAAAAAGGAAGAATAGTATCTAAATTTACCTTAATCCCTTCAATTTCCTCCTGCTTGAGTGGAGCGCCGCCATCTCCTTCAACACAACAAGATCCTTTGCAGGCATTTAGGTCACAAACAAACTTTCTACGGAACAGCTCGCTGGAAATAATTTTATTGTCAATTTCAAAAAGCATAAGTGCAAATTTAAAGGAATCTTTCTCTAGTATTTGCTAATTAGAAATAATGTCGTATCTTTGTAACAGATTTGAAAGTAACGAGAGGGGACGAAAGTCCCCTCTTTTATTGATATGCTTGACAAAAATATAATACAAACCCTAGCTGAAGAGCGCATTAATGAACTTAATAGCGGTATTTATATTGTGGAACTTTCTGTTTCAACTTCAAATGTTATTCATGTTGAAATAGACAAATTAAAGGGAGGTGTTTCAGTAGAAGATTGCATGTCAGTTTCAAGAAATATTGAGCATAATTTGGATAGAGAAAAGGAAGATTTTGAACTGCATGTTTCTTCAGCAGGTTTAGATAAGCCCCTTCGCCACCTAAATCAGTATGCGAAAAATATTGGCCGAACATTAGCAGTTGTTTGTCTAGATGGAAAAAAAAACGAAGGTGAATTGGTTAAAGTTTCAGATGAGGGTATAGTCTTAAGGCTGATGTCTAAACAGCTAGACGAAAAAAAGAAAAAGAAAATACTAGTGGAAGAAATTTTAGAATTTCCATTTAGTCAAATAAAAGAAGCAAAAATTGTGATATCGTTTAAATAATAGTTTATGAATAGTCTTGAATTAGTTGACTCGTTTTCGGAGTTTAAAGAGTTAAAAAATATCGACAAACAAACAATGCAACATGTCCTCGAAGATGTTTTTAGGGCGATGTTAAAGAAGAAGTTTAATACGGACGAGCATATTGATATTATCGTAAATATAGATAAAGGAGACGTTCAAATATTCTTGAATAAAGAAATTGTTGATGATGGTGAGGTTGAAGATCCAAATACTGAAATAGCGTATTCCGATGCAATTAAAATAGAACCTGATTTTGAAATTGGTGAGGAAGTTACAGAAGAATTTAAATTTGCTGATTTTGGCAGAAGAAATGTATTGTCGTTACGACAAAATCTAATTTCTCGCATATTGGAACTTGAAAAAGATCACTTGTACAAAAAATATAAGGAAAGAATTGGTGAAATTGTTACTGGAGAAGTTTATCAAGTTTGGAAGAAAGAAATCTTGGTAATGGATGACGATAATAATGAACTTATTTTGCCTAAGTCAGAACAAATTCCGGCAGATTTCTTCAAAAAAGGTGAATCAGTAAGGGCAGTGGTTGCTAAAGTTGACATGCGTAATAGTACACCGGTAATCATTCTCTCTAGAACAGCTCCTGAATTCTTAGAAAGATTGTTCGAACTTGAAGTTCCTGAGGTATTCGATGGATTAATTACAATTAAGAAAATTGTGCGTGAACCAGGAGAAAGAGCAAAAGTTGCGGTTGAATCCTACGACGATAGAATAGACCCTGTTGGTGCTTGTGTAGGTATGAAAGGTTCAAGAATACACGGTATTGTAAGAGAGTTAAGAAACGAGAATATTGACGTAATTAATTTTACAACCAATAATCAATTACTAATTCAACGCTCATTGTCTCCTGCAAAAGTTTCGTCAATGGATATTTTAGAGGATGAAGGAAGAGTGAAAGTATTTTTGAAGCCAGACCAAGTTTCTCTTGCAATAGGAAAGGGTGGTCACAACATCAAATTAGCTGGTAAATTATGTGGATACGAGATTGATGTATATCGCGACGGTGAAGTGGATATTGACGATGTAGATCTAGAAGAATTTGCTGATGAAATCGATGGTTGGATTATCGATGAACTTAAAGCAATTGGATGCGATACTGCAAAATCTGTATTAGAAATTAGTGTAGAGGAATTGGTTTCAAGAACAGATTTAGAAAAAGAAACAATAGAAGAAGTCTTCAAAATTTTGAAGGCAGAATTTGAATAAATTTAAAGAAAACAAAACGATATGGGAAAACCAATCCGTTTAGGAAAGGCAGCCGGCGAACTCAATGTGGGAATACAAACATTGGTAGATTTTCTTCAATCTAAAGGAATTAAGATTGATACAAATCCAAATACCAAATTAGAAGGCGACCATTTTGATTTATTGTGTCAGGAGTTTGCTGCCGACCAAAACCTCAAAGAACAGGCAAAAGTGTCTACGCGAAGAGAAAAACGCGAGACATTGTCTTTGGAGGATATTCAGGTAGTTGAGCAACCCGAGGAAGTAGAGGAAGAGGAAGAAACTGAAATTAATGTTGAAGAAATTAAGCGTCAGATTTTATCTTCAGGAGAGCAAAAGCCTACAACAGATTCCAAAATACAAGTTGTTGGTAAAATTGACTTGTCTGCGCTTAATCAAAAAACAAGACCGGATAAAAAGAAAGAAGAACCAGTTGCCACTATTAAGGAAGAAGAAATTGTTACTAAACAACCCGTTCGTGAACAAGAATCACAAACACCTCAAGAAGAGAAGGCTACTGAAATAGAAACTATTCGTTTTGAACGTCAAGTGTTGTCTGGGCCTACCGTATTAGGAAAAATAGAGTTACCGGTAGAGAAGCCTAAAACGCCAATGGCGACTTCTTCAGATGATGCAAATTCAAAACGAAAAAGAAAACGAATCAAGAAAGTAGAAGTTACTCCAACTGTTAATCAACAACCTGGAAATAAATTCAATAAGGGTCCAAAAGTTGAGAAACAAGAAGTTTCAGAAAGAGATATCCAAAAAGAAATAAAGGAGACTTTGGCGCGACTTTCTAACCAAGGTTCAAAATCAAAATCATCTAAGAATAGAAGATCAAAACGTGATTTGGTTGCACAACGTCGTCAAGAAGAATTGGAACAAGCCGAACTTGAAGACAAAATATTGAAATTGACGGAATTTGTTACTGTTTCAGAGTTGGCATCAATGATGAATGTTGCTCCAACGCAGGTAATTTCTGTGTGCATGTCCCTTGGTATTTTCGCGTCAATCAATCAGCGATTAGATGCAGAAACCATTCAAATTGTTGCTGACGAATTCGGATACGAAACACAATTTGTAAGTGCCGAAGTTCAAGAGTCCATTCAACTTGTCGAGGACAGTGAAGAAGATTTGATCCCAAGACCACCAATTATCACAGTAATGGGTCACGTTGATCACGGTAAAACATCGCTTTTAGATAAAATCCGAAACGCTAATGTAACTGAAGGTGAAGCAGGAGGAATTACGCAACACATTGGTGCATATTCGGTAACATTGAAAGATGGTAGAAAAATGACTTTCTTGGATACGCCAGGTCACGAGGCGTTTACGGCCATGCGTGCAAGAGGTGCTCAAGTAACTGACGTTGCCATCATTATAGTGGCGGCAGATGACGACGTGATGCCTCAAACTAAAGAAGCGATTTCGCACGCACAAGCTGCAAATGTTCCAATGATTTTTGCAATCAATAAAATTGACAAACCGGGAGCAAATGCTGACCGTATTCGCGAACAACTTTCCGCTATGAATATTCTCGTAGAAGATTGGGGTGGAAAATACCAAAGTCAGGAGATCTCGGCAAAACAAAACTTAAATATTGATTTGCTGCTCGACAAAGTATTATTAGAAGCAGAAATTTTAGATTTAAAAGCCAATCCAAATAAAAATGCCCTTGGAACAGTTATAGAATCTTCCTTAGATAAAGGAAAGGGATTCGTAACAAACATGTTGGTAGAGGCAGGAACTATGAGGGTGGGAGATGTCATACTTGTTGGAAGACACTACGGTCGCGTGCGTGCAATGCACGATGAGCATGGAAAAGCCTTAAAAGAGGCAGGGCCAGCACAACCTGTTTCAGTTCTTGGTATCAACGGCGCACCGAATGCGGGAGACAAATTCAATGTGTTAAACGATGAAAAAGAAGCGAAGTCTATTGCTCAGAAAAGAGAACAACTATACAGAGAGCAAGGTTTACGCACTAACAAACACATTACATTAGATGAAATTGGTCGACGTTTGGCTATTGGAGATTTCAAAGAGCTTAACGTGATTGTGAAAGGTGATGTGGACGGTTCAATTGAGGCACTATCTGATGCCTTGTTAAACCTTTCTACTGAAGAAATCCAAGTTAATATTATTCACAAAGGAGTTGGAGCCATTACAGAAGCCGATGTCAATCTAGCTTCGGCATCTGATGCAATTATTATCGGATTCCAAGTTAGGCCTTCACAAAGTGCGAGAAAGTTAGCTGAAAATGAGCAAATTGATATCCGTCTATACAGTGTAATCTATAAAGCTATTGAGGAATTAAAAGCAGCCATGGAAGGAATGTTATCTCCTGATATTGAAGAGCAAATTACAGGTTCTGCTGAAATCAGAGAAACATTCGACATTACAAAAGTGGGCACAATTGCGGGTTGTTATGTGTTAGATGGTGTTATCAAAAGATCTGCTAAAGTGCGCGTGATTCGCGATGGTATTGTGGTCCATACAGGTACGCTCGGTTCATTGAAACGCTTCAAAGACGATGTAAAAGAAGTGAAAAACAATTACGAATGTGGATTGAATATTGACAAATACAACGACATTCAAATTGGTGATATTGTAGAAGCGTTTGAAGAAGTAGAGGTGGCAAGAAAATTATAACATCCTTTGGCAAATCCAATTGGATATTAATTGTTAGCTTTGAAATTATTATAAATAGAAATAATGGGAAAATTTGGTGTTACTGAGATAATTTTGGTTCTTGTTATATTATTATTATTTTTTGGAGGCAAGAAAATTCCAGAATTAATGAAAGGTCTCGGCAAAGGAATTAGAGAGTTTAAGAGTGCTTCTAAAGGAGAAGAATCCTCACAGACTACAGAAGTCTCTAAAACAGAAGCAGAGGAAAAATAATGGCTTACGGTACGATAAGTGAGATAAGGGAAGCATTGCGTTCCGGAGAATCTGCTTTGTCTATAACAGAAAGCTATCTAAAACGTATCAAAGAATTTCAAAATCTTAATGCATTTATTGAGGTATTTGAGGAAAATGCTCTTTGTCAAGCAAAAGATGTAGATGCAAAAATAGCCAACGGTACCGCTGGAAAATTAGCGGGTTGCGTGGTAGCAATTAAGGACAATATTTGTTTTAAAGGCCACCGAATAACAGCATCTTCTAAAATTCTTGATGGGTTTGAATCCTTATTTACAGCCACCGCATTACAACGGTTAATAGATCAAGATGTTATTGTAATAGGTCGCTTGAATTGTGATGAGTTTGCTATGGGCAGCTCCAATGAAACATCTGTGTATGGCCCAGTTAAAAATAACCTCGATACTTCCAAAGTACCTGGTGGATCTTCAGGAGGTTCTGCTGTTGCTGCTTCAGCACGATTATGCACGTTTTCACTTGGAAGTGATACCGGCGGATCCATACGACAACCTGCGTCATGGACGAAAACTTACGGATTCAAACCTACTTATGGACGAATTAGTCGCTATGGATTGATAGCTTATGCGTCTTCATTTGATCAAATTGGGCCTTTTACTAATTCTTTAGAAGATAGTGAATTGATTACTCAAATTATGTCGGGAAAAGATGAATTTGATAGCACCTCGTCTTCACGAGAATGGGAATCGAATGTCCAAGAAAAAGGTCAACTTGCCGTTATTTCGGAATATTTGCATCATCCTGGACTAGATCCTGAAGTGAAAGAAGCACTTTTTTCAACCATTGGTAAATTGAAAGAACGTGGATATACCATAAAAGAATACAGTTTCCCATACATGGATCAATTAGTTCCTACCTATTATGTGTTATCAACCGCAGAGGCGTCCTCCAATTTAGCACGTTTCGATGGTATTCATTATGGATATAGAGGTGCAGAAGCCAAAGGAGTTGAAGAAACCTACACAAAATCTAGAACAGAAGGTTTTGGAAAAGAAGTGAAAAGACGTATTATGGCTGGCACATTTGTATTATCACATGGATATTACGATGCATACTACTCAAAAGCTCAACAAGTCAGAAGACTCATAAAAAATAAGACTAAAGAAATTCTTCAAGATTGTGATGCGATTCTAATGCCCACTACGCCTGGTACGGCTTTTGCTTTGAGCGCGATTTCAGATCCAATTCAAATGTATCTACAAGATATTTTTACAGTTCATGCCAACTTATCTGGTAATCCAGCAGTGAGTATACCATGGCAAACACACTCAAATGGTTTACCATTTGGTTTACAACTGATGGCAGCTGATTTTGAAGATGAATTTTTGTTGAAGCTTGCAAAGAAAATGGAGAACCAACTATGAAATTCATTTTGATCATTTTCTTGTTCTTCGTTGTCAGTATAGGATACTCTCAGAAACCTGCGCACCTGCGTAAACCTTCAGATTCTTTGAAAGGAGAAGCATTTTTGAATACCGTTGAACAAACCTTAAAATTGTTTTATGCGGATTACACGAATGACCTTCGGTATGATTCGATTATTAGTGCCCTAAAATACGAACAGGGAGAAATACCGAGTTTTACCGATGAGGAAATTTGTCAAAGGTTGCAAAAAATGAATGAAATGACTCCGTTTCATTTGGAATATAACCAGGCAACAATTTCTACCATCCGATTTTTTGCACGTGAAAGAAGGAGCTTTATTCGAATCGCAATGGGAAGATCGGCCTTGTATTTTGATATGTACCGTGAGAAGCTTGCGGAATACGGTTTGCCAATTGAATTGCGTTTTTTAAGTGTAATTGAGAGTGGCTTGAGACCCCAAATAAAATCAAAAGCTGGAGCCCTCGGTTTGTGGCAATTCATGTATAAAACGGGACTTTATTTCGGTCTTGAGGAAAACTCGTACATTGATGAGCGCATGGATCCAGAAAAGGCTACAGATGCAGCTTGTCGTTACCTTCGCCAACTTTACGGAATTTATGGAGATTGGAATCTGGCTCTTGCTGCCTATAATGCTGGACCAGGAACGGTGAATAAAGCGATTCGTAAGTCTGGAAACAAGACTACCTATTGGGCTGTACGACCGTATTTACCAACAGAGACTCAAGGGTATGTACCAAATTTTATCGCTGCAGCCTATTTGATGACCTATCACGCAGAACACAATATAATTCCGCTAGAGGCAAAAGTTCATAATGCAGAATTAGATACCATGTGTTTAAAACAGGCCGTTCACATGAATACTGTTGCAAAATTAATCGGATGGGATTTGGAAGAAATTAAATCACTAAATCCCGTATATAAAACTACTTATATTCCGAAAACAAAACCTGCAAGATGCATTACAGGTCCTTTTACGCAGATTACAATGTTGGTCGGTTTAGAGGACTCCTTGTACAAACTAGAGAAAAGTATTTACAACCCTGATCCAGTAATTGTCATCCAACAAAAAGACACTAATACAGTTAAATCTGAAGATTCTACACAGATCATTGAATTTCAAATTACAGATGGAGATTCTTCTAAACTACCTTCTAAAAACCTTCAGTATTATAAAGTTAAACCTGGAGATAACCTCAAGTCTATATCGTTAAAATTCAATGTAACCATCAATCAACTTATGGAATGGAATGCGTTGAGAACAACCAATTTGTATGTTGGACAAAAATTAAAGGTATTTAGCGACGAAGTAGTTGCTCAAACACATACTACCCAAACCCAACAGACGACAACACCCGTTAAACCACCAGCGCCGAAAAAGAAATACTATACGGTCAGATCGGGTGATAATTTCAGTAAAGTAGCTCAAAAACACAATTTAACCATTGGTCAATTGCAAAAGTTAAATCCTGGCGTGAAAGTCAGTAGAATCCAGGTAGGACAAAAACTTAGAGTAAAATGAGGTTAGTTTTATTTTTCTCCCTTTTCCTTAGCCTTGTATCGTGCGGCAGGTACGAAGATGAAGGACTGCAAGTAACCGGAAAAATTGGAGAATTATTAATTGTTTCGGATGACGATGTTTGGAATTCTCCTGAAGTAAAAAAAGCCTTAGATTCCGCTTTAACAAGGTTCATAATGCCGTACTTTCCTGATGTTACAACGTTTGAGTTAATACATAGAAATCATTCAACTTTTGACGGCGGAATTAAGAGACACCGAAACGTGCTAGTAATTAATATGCTTCCAGGTTCAGGCAAAAGCAGTGCAGAACTTAATTTTATTAAAGATGGATGGGCTTATGATCAAGCAATAATGGAGATTAATGCCCGTGATAAAAACCAATTGATTCAATTACTGAAAAGTAAGAAAATTGATCAAGCGCATAATTACTTCGAAGAACGAGAGTGGAAGAGAATTTTGGATCGATTCGGAAAAGAAAGAAATGAACATGTTCAACAAAATGTAAAACAAACTTTTGGCATTGACATTCAATTACCAGATGGTTCAGGAATTGTTTCTTCGAATAAGAATTTTTATCGAATTGAGTTTCCTCCAGCCTCTAGACCTATAGAGTTTCCAAATATTGGAAAACAAGATGTTGGAACGATTTGGGAAGGTGTTATGATTTACCAATACGATTTTAAAGATTCGAGTCAGTTGGAATTGGAAAACCTATTGAGGGCCCGTGATACCATGTTACGTTACAATGTCCCTCATGAAACGGAAGGTTTGTATATGGGCACGCAATACGTGAAATTGGTTTACCCAGAAATGACAGCAGCAACAAATGCAGATGGATCAGTTAAAGGATTTGAAATGCGCGGAATGTTTCATTTTGTAGGTAAGAAAATGCATACAACAGGGGGTGCTTTTTGGGCGTTCCATTTCGTTCATCCACGAACAAAGAAAGTTATTTGCATAAGTGGTTATGTCGATGCGCCTTCCACTACGAGCTGGACACATTTTCTTCGTGAAATCCAAGCCGTTTGGAAAAGTGTCAAAATTGTATAATGGTGACCACAAAAATTTCAGCGGTTATCATCACATTCAACGAAGAACAACACATTGCCAGGTGCCTACAATCTGTTCTTCAAGTTGCCGATGAAGTCATAGTTATGGACTCACGTTCAACAGACAGAACACCTGAAATTTGTAAATCCTTTAATGTTAAATTTATATCTACTGATTGGAAAGGTTTTTCTGCCACAAAAAACGAAGGAAATCAAATGGCAACGTATGAGTACATTCTTTCATTAGATGCGGACGAATGCCTAGATGGGGAAATGATTAGAGAGATTAAGCACCTTAAAGAGCAACATCTACAAGCGGTTTATTCTGTCAATAGATTAACAAATTACTGCGGAAAATGGATTCGTTTTTCAGGTTGGAATCCTGATTGGAAGGTGCGTTTATTTCCAAAAGATCTTGTGAAGTGGAACGATGCCATTGTTCACGAAGATCTAGAACTTCCCCAACATATTGAAGAAGTAGCCTTAAAAGGAAGGTTACTGCATTATTCTTACACGTCTACAGCTCAACATCGCCAACGTGCCGATAAATATTCTATGTTAACAGCACAAAAGTATGCGTCCCAGGGAAAGAAATCAACTATAGCTAGTCCGTTTTTTGCAGCTATCGGTCGCTTTGTTTCTATGTATTTTCTTAAATTAGGTTTTCTAGATGGTATGGAAGGCCTTCAAATAGCTTGGATAAGTGCACAGTCAAATGCTCTTAAATACAAAGAGTTAAAAAGACTCACAACTATGAAAAATGGATAGAATTATTGTTTCGAGGACAGACAGTATTGGCGACGTTTCGTTAACCTTGCCTATCTGTGCTTGGATCAAAGATAAATTCCCAAATGCGACATTGGTTTTTTTAGGCAGAGAGTATACCCGTCAAATTGTGTCGTCTTTTGATAAAATTGATCAATTTTTAGCACTAGAGGATCTTAGTGATTTACCGCTGACACAACGTGTTGAGGCTATTAAGGCCGATGCAATTGTACATGTTTTTCCGAATAGAGAAATAGCCTCTCTTGCTAAAAAGGCTAGAATTCCCTTGAGAATTGGAACATCTCATAGAGTGTTTCATTTGTTGACATGCAATAAGCGTGTTAGTTTCACAAGAAAACGTTCGGATTTACATGAGTCCCAGCTCAACTTCCACTTGCTGTATCCACTTGGGCTAACAGAAATTCCTACCATACAAGAAGTGCAACGATTATCAGCGTATTTTAAGCCCAATGAGCAAAATCTTCCTTCTTTATTTCAACAAATTGACCTATCAAATGCCATAATTTTGCACCCAAAATCTAAAGGTAGTGCTCTTGAATGGCCGTTGAATTCTTATGTGGAATTAAGTGAAAAATTGATAGATTTAAAGACTCCGGTATTGTTTACTGGAACAGAGGAAGAAGGGAAAACTTTTCGCCATTTGATCCCAAAAAACCCTTTCGTAATCGATACAACAGGACAACTTTCTCTCGGAGAATTAATTTTTCTTATATCAAAAACGAAAGGTTTAGTGGCATGCTCGACAGGACCGTATCATGTTGCTGGTTTGTGCAACCGTAGAGCAGTTGGACTTTTTTCTTCCAGAAAACCTATTCATCCAGGAAGATGGCACGCACTTGGAAAAAATAGTGTTTGGTTAACGTTCGACAATAATTGTTCTTCATGTTTAAAAGGAAAAAAGTGCGTTTGTATTGAGAAAATACCTGTTTCAACAGTATTGGATGTTCTTTTACAACATGAATAGGATAATTGAATTCCTGTTAAAATCTAATTTCTCTTTAGCTCTCAATGCTGCTCTCCTGACAATTTCTTTTGCGCAAGATATCCAACACAGTTTCTATTGGGGATTATTGGTTTATTTTTCTGTTTTTGCACTTTATGGCACCCACAGACTCATAAAATGTAAATTTGGGCAACTCGATAATGAATGGGGGTCATGGTACAACAAAAACAAATACATACTGTTTCCCTTAGTTATTATTCATGCATTAGGTGCGTCCTATATACTACTTTTTTGGTTTCATATTGAATGGAATAGTAGTTTATTACTTGTCATCCTCTTAACCTCTTGGTATTTAATACCTTATTCTAAGGCCACAATTAGACGAATTCCTTTTATCAAAGCGTTTATTGTTGCATTTGTATGGACATATATCCTAATTATATTTCCACACCAACTATCTGTTTCTTATCCCAATGAACTCAGCTTTAGCGTCGGGTTTTTCTTTTACTTTTTGCACCTTGCAATTCTTTCTGATATAAAGGACAAGCATTTGGATCCTTTAGAGTGGAAAACATTTCCAAGCGTCTTGGGAATTAACCGGTCAAAAATAGTATCAATTTTATTCGCCATAGTAGCTTTTTTGTTCTTTATCTTTTCAACAGTTCTTCCAGACAATAAGTGGGTATTAATCGTTTTTTATTTTGTCTTTTGGTATTTTATAGAGAGAAAAACGGAGAATTCTAATTTCTCATATGATAAACTATTTTGGGTGTTTACAATAATATTTTTTACGATTCAGTTATCGTAATGCACATATGTGTATATTTATGGAAAATTGAATTATTTACATTTATGAACATTACCAAAATAAAACACTTAATACATCTCATTGAAAAAGAAAGAACCGGAACCCCTCAAGAATCAGCGCATAAAATTGGAACTTCAGAACGGTCTATTTATTTGTATGTCAAGTGCATCAAAAAAGAACTAAAAGCACCTGTAAGATATAGTCGATTCAGGAAAACCTATTATTTTTCAGAACCAGGAAATTTGACGTGGGAGTGGAAAAAAAGTCGTTGAAAACGTAACTGAATTCATATTTCAGTATTCTTATATTCCTTTGCGCAACTTTCCCAAATGAGAATTAATACAATACAAAAGTTAATTAATTTAATTGCACAAGAGCACACCGGAAATGCCAAGACGATTTCTGTACAACTAGGGATTTCAGAACGGATGGTTTATAAATACATACAAATTCTAAAACAAGATTTCAACGCACCTGTTGTTTTCTGCCGTAAAAAGAATTCATACGTTTATACGGAAAAAGGCAACCTTAACCTCTACTGGCAAAAGAAGTAGAGATTAATCTTTCACTTGAATCCTTATCTTTGCTTCAAATAAAGAGGAATGGAATACGAGTTTAAGCAGATTGAAGCAAAATGGCGAGCGTTTTGGGCAAAAAATGAATCCTACAAAGTTACTGAAGACCTGTCAAGACCTAAGTTTTATGTCCTAGACATGTTTCCATATCCATCTGGGGCAGGTTTGCACGTTGGACATCCTCTTGGGTATATTGCTTCTGATATCTTTTCACGGTACAAAAAACTAGAAGGGTTCAATGTATTACACCCAATGGGTTACGATTCATTTGGTTTGCCAGCAGAACAATATGCGATTCAAACCGGACAACATCCGGCATTAACTACCGAACAAAATATAGCACGGTATCGTGACCAACTCGACAAAATAGGATTTTGCTATGATTGGAGCAGAGAGGTGCGGACTTCGTCTCCTGAGTATTACAAATGGACACAATGGATTTTTATTAAGCTGTTTAATTCTTGGTATAATCCGAAGACCAATAAAGCTGAAGATATTCAAATGTTAATTCAAATCTTCGAACAACACGGTTCACAAGGTGTGAATTTGGAAATGCTTACAGGCGATATTGAAAAAAAAGTAGCGCCGTTTACAGCAGATCAATGGAGTCGTTTCGACCAAAAAAAGAAATTTGAAATATTGATGAATTTTCGTTTGGCCTATTTGGGAGAATCCTTTGTAAATTGGTGTTCTGCCTTAGGTACTGTATTGGCCAATGATGAGGTGGTAAATGGTGTTTCGGAACGAGGTGGGCATCCTGTTGAACGAAAGTTAATGAAACAATGGAGTATGCGAATTACGGCTTACGCTCAACGCTTGTTGGACGGGTTGGATGAAATTGATTGGTCTGAGAGCATTAAAGAGACGCAGAGAAATTGGATCGGTAGGAGTGAGGGGGCTTCCATTTTCTTCCCCCTTTGTCTATCCGCTGAGGAGGAAAGGGGTACCGAGGTAGAGGAAAAGCAAGACGAGAATAATGTCACTCCTCTTAATCTCCCCTCAAGGGGAGAAACTAATTTCCCCCTTCGGAGGGGGATTGAGGGGGAGGACACTTCTGCTTCAATTGAAGTATTTACCACGCGACCTGACACTATTTTTGGCGTTTCATTCGTCACCTTAGCACCAGAACACGAACTTGTATTTAAAATCACTACCCCTGCTCAGTTAGAAGCCGTCACCACATACGTCGAAAAAGCTAAAAATAGAAGCGAACGAGAGCGTCAGGCAGATGTCAATACCATCAGTGGAGTATTTACAGGTTCTTTCGTCGAACACCCATTTACAAAAGAACCAATTCCGATTTGGATTGGAGATTATGTATTAGTTGGATATGGTACAGGTGCTGTGATGGCGGTTCCAGCGCATGACGAACGTGATTTTAAGTTTGCCAAACATTTCAATATTCCATGCAAACAAGTTATTCTTCCATCCAATGAAACTCACGATATCGAAATTGCTGCTTGGACGGAGAAAGAGGGGAAATTGATGAATTCTGAATTTTTAAATGGATTATCAGTTAAGGAGGCAATTTCAAAAGCTATTGCAGAAATTACAAATCACAACGTAGGTAAGGGACGTGTAAATTATCGTTTGCGAGATGCGGTTTTTGGCCGACAGCGATACTGGGGAGAACCTATTCCAATTTTTTACAACAACGAAACACCATTCGCTTTAGATGAAAATGAATTACCGTTAAACTTGCCGGAAGTGGATAAATATTTACCAACGGAAGATGGTGAGCCTCCTCTAGCACGCGCAGAAGATTGGAAACACAAAAATAATCACGAATACGAACGCTCTACTATGCCGGGTTGGGCAGGAAGTTCTTGGTATTTTTTACGCTATTTGGATCCTCAAAATTCGAATGAATTTGTAGGGAAAGATAAAGTAGCATATTGGCAAAATGTGGATCTGTATATTGGAGGATCAGAACATGCTACCGGTCATTTGCTCTATGCACGTTTTTGGACCAAGTTTCTTTTTGACCGAGGGTATGTACCTTTCGAGGAGCCCTTCAAGAAGATGATCAATCAAGGGATGATTTTAGGGAGAAGTAGCTTTGTTTATTTAGTGATTGGAGAAAATAAATTTGTTACCCACTCATTAAAGGATCAATATAATTGTGTGCCAATTCATGTCGACATTTCTATGGTTGATAATGATAAATTGGATATGGAGGCTTTTCGTAAATGGCGACCGGAATATGCGGATGCAACATTTATTTGTGAGGAAGATGGAACCTATACATGCGGTTTTGAAGTTGAAAAAATGTCAAAGTCAAAGTATAATGTACAAACACCTGATGAATTGGTCGAGAAATTTGGAGCCGATACCCTTCGGATGTACGAAATGTTTCTAGGACCGCTAGAGCAGACAAAACCTTGGGATACAAAAGGAATCACTGGAGTCCATAGCTTCTTGAAGAAATATTGGCGTTTGTTTCATGCGAACGGTGCCTTTCAAGTTTCGGATGGAGAACCTTCAAAAGAAGAAATGAAATCATTACACAAAACCATTAAAAAATTGAGAGATGATTTAGATAGATTCTCATTTAATACAGGAGTATCAAGTTTCATGATATGTGTAAATGAATTATCTGATCAAAAAAGTACGAATAGACATGTCTTGGAGCAATTAACCATTTTGATGGCACCGTATGCACCGCACATCACGGAAGAGATTTGGGAGAAATTAGGACATGAGCCTGGGTCTATTCTTAAAGCAACTTATCCTACTTTTGACGCTAGCCAATTGGTAGAATCTTCTTTTGACTATCCTGTTTCTTTTAATGGGAAAATGCGCTTTAAATTGAACCTGCCCATGGATTTTTCAGTTCAACAAATTCAAGATGCCACCTTGGCTCACCACGATACTATTAAATGGTTAGAAGGAAAAGAACCTAAGAAATGCATCATTGTCCCAGGTAAAATTATAAATGTTGTGATTTAACGAACCAACTGAAGAACTTCTACGGCTTTTTCAATAGGAACAACGCTTTTCGGTAATTTTTTGAGATGTACTTTTATTTGTGCACCACCCGAACACAAAAGTGCGTCAGGAGCATCTTTCTGTAATTTCTCAAAATAATTTCGAATGAAAGATTCATCTACAGCTGTAAGCCAAGAACTAATAATGACTCTTGGATTCAGCAAGTTTATTGATTTCACAAGTGAATCATATGGCAAACTCTGTCCTAAGTAAAAGGTGCTAACCCCATGTTTTCTCAGTAAATATTGATAGAATAATAAACCCAATTCGTGCCATTCGTGCTCCGGAAGAAACAACAGAACAGGTTTCTCATCAACAGAAGGTATTGGCAATTTGTCGATTTCTGCAATAACTTTTTGACGAATTACATTCGACATAAAATGCTCTTGCGCAGGATTTATACTCCCAACTAAAAACATTACACCAATGCGCTCTAAAAATGGAATTAAGTGGTCTGTAAATGTTTTTTCAAGCCCAACTTCGTTAATAATTGCCTGCAGCGTGTGGGTGAAAAGGCGTTCGTCCATTTCTAACAACGCCAAAACAAATTGTTCCCCACTTGTATCGAGTACACTTACGCTGTGAAGGTCCCAAACTTTTGTGGCAATTTCATTTTTGGAAAGCGCAGCGATTTTAGAGATTTTAAGGCCGTGTTTATTAAGTAAACTAATGTTTAATAAAAAACTTAACTCCTCATCGGTGTACGTGCGTATCTGGGTATCCGTGCGATCTGGAACCAAAATTCCGTAACGTTTTTCCCAAATACGAAGCGTGTGCGCTTTGATTCCCGTTAAAACTTCAACATCTTTGATTTTATACTCTGCCATCTTTAATGACCCTAAAACAAGCGTGTTATAATTTTGTTCGCAATACAAGCACATTATCCTGTAAATTTGCATCATGATTGTAAAGACTGCAGAATTTATTATCTCTAATACAGAAGTCTCCAAATGTCCGAGTGATGGATTACCCGAATTTGCTTTTATTGGCAGAAGCAATGTTGGAAAATCTTCCTTAATCAATATGTTGACAGGAAAGAAAAATTTAGCTAAAACGTCTGGAACTCCAGGAAAAACGCAGCTTATTAATCATTTTTTGATAAATGAAAAATGGTACTTGGTCGACTTACCTGGTTATGGCTATGCAAAATCTGCACGATCGAATCGTTCAAAATGGGAGAAATTTATAGCAGAGTTTTTATCGAAAAGACAAACCTTACAGAATACCTTTGTTTTACTTGATGCACGCTTAGAGCCTCAAAAAATTGACCTCGAATTTATGACGTGGTGTGGAGAACGCCAATTGCCCTTTTCTATGGTATTTACGAAGATTGATAAATTATCAAGTTCGGCGCTACAAAAAAACTTGGCGAGATATAAAAAAGAAATGTTGAAATATTGGGAAGAAATGCCGCCTGTTTTTACGACGTCAAGTGAATCGGCCTTTGGAAAGGAACCTTTACTTCAATACATCGATAAAATTATTGTTTAAGGCAACTTTAGCGTTGACCAACTTGAACAACGCCAATTGTTTCTAACTTGAGTGAACTTTGCCTCAATTGACGTTCCTTTGTTCAGAGAGAAATTCACCACGGCTTGACCTTCAATCATGCGAATAGAATTTATTTTTAATTCTCTCTCCCAACCATCAAAGTCTTGACAATCGCACCAAACGTTGGCTTCGAAAAACGGATTAACCTCGCCGATACGGTATTCTATTTCCTTGTTTTTAAGACTCAGATTAATACCAAAAGCAATTGCCTTATACTCGTCTAAAAACGTTGTGGTGAATAAAGAGTCTTTTACCAAATTCTTGAAGCGCGTGTCGAATTTTACCCAATCAATTCCTGAATAGAGAGAATCACCATCCGTGGAACTAACTTCGAAGTCATGTATTGAATCGTTAAGGTTTAAAGCGAGAATTTTGCGCAATTTCTGCTCGATAATAGTTCTATCGTTATTTTCTAACTGAGGTGGTGCTGGTCGTTCTTCCTCACAGCTTAAAAGTGAGAAAGTCACAAGCGTTAACCAAAAGACATAGTTCATGCAACTAAAATTTGCACAAAGTTACCAAATTGCATGGCAAATGAACCGTGCCTATTCGCTAATAGAAGAAAAAGAAGAAAAACAGGGCTGCTTCACTACGACGTATTCCGTCAATATAGCCGATGGTACTTCTTGATCCATTCATTACGCGCTCTCCGTCGACATATCCAATAGTGCTTCTCGAACCGTTCATCACGCGATCCCCGTCAATGTATCCGATTGTGCTTCGGGAGCTGTTCATTACGCGTTCTCCATCAAAATAGCCGATGGTACTTCTTGAGCTATTCATTATACGCTCTCCGTCGATGTATCCAATGGTACTTCGCGAGCTGTTCATCACACGGCCATTTTCAATATAACCAACAGTACTTCGGGAACCATTCATAAGCCGTTGTGCGGAAAGAGAAAAGGTAAACAAACCGAATAAGAAGATAAAAGCTATTTTTTTCATGAGTTTAAGATTTATCCTAAAGATACGCGATTTTTTATAAATCTTACAGAAATTAATAGTATTGAATACATGAAATATTCGTAAGCTAGATTTTCAGCAAAGGAAATCACTAAAAGACCTGCTAATCCGTATCTTTGCACAAATGACGCATCCAAGAACTTATACAACGCCCTGGGAAGATTACGAGCTTATTGACGCAGGAGGAGGAAAGAAATTGGAGCGATGGGGAAATATTATCACTATCCGACCTGAGTTACAAGCGTATTTTCAAAGTGTTCAACCGTTTACGGAGTGGAGAAAAAAGGCGCATTGGGAGTTTATTGAAACTTCCGGAACAAAAGGTAAATGGAAAGCCTTGCAGCCGAATTCATCAAGTATTTGGCAAATTAAATATGAAAAATTACTTTTTAAGTTGGAGCTTACGGCGTTTAAGCACGTAGGAATTTTCCCTGAGCAACGAAGCAATTGGGATTGGGTGAAGGATTCGCTTCAATCGGAAGAAAAAGTGCTGAATCTGTTCGCCTACACCGGTGCAATGTCCTGCTTAGCTCGCTGGAAAGGGGCAGAAACCACCCATGTCGATTCCGTGAAGCCAATTTTGTCATGGGCTCGTGAAAACATGGAAAGCAGTAGATTACTTAACATACGCTGGGTGCACGAGGATGCTTTAAAGTTTGCGCAACGTGAGGAAAAAAGAGGCAATAAATACGATGTTATTGTAATGGATCCGCCTGCTTGGGGTATCGGTGCGAAAGGGGAGAAGTGGAAATTAGAAGATAATGTGGATCAATTAATGAGCACTGCTGCGTCTATTCTTTCGCCAAAAGGCCGGTTGGTGATGAATACATATAGCCCGATGGTCACTTTCGAACTTTTGGAGGAATTGGCCGCTTGTTATTTTCCAGAAAGAAATTGCGACCTTACGGAGCTTTACATGGAATCCACAACTGAAAAACATGTGTATTTCGGAAACTTACTTCGTGTTCAACCTAATAAGTAATTAACCACTTCGATTTTAGTCTCTAGGAAAAAATACCACTTTGGTTGTATGGGTTTTTGTATTGAAAAAGGATTTACTCAGGCACATTTCAATTCTAAAAAAATGAAATTACAGGACATGGATCCAAATATCAGTATAATTGGGAAATGATTTATATAATGCTTAATACGATAAGCAAAAATTACAAATAATAATTAACATATTATCTATAAAAAGTAAAATATGATTTGTTAAAAAATCATTTATTCGTATTTTTGACTAATATATTGACAAATGGAAATTTTAGTTGAACGATATCGAAAAAAATTAGCTTCAATTCAAGTAAACTTTACAAGAAATATTTTCTCTGAAATAGACTGGACAGATCGGTTAATTGGACTTCGTGGACCAAGGGGAATTGGTAAAACAACCATTTTACTACAATACTTGAAAGTAAATCACGCTAATGACGAATCCGCATTGTACATTTCACTCGACAACATATGGTTCAGCTCACAAAACCTAGTTGATTTTGTAGACGATTTCGTAAAACGTGGAGGGAAGAAATTATTCATCGATGAAATTCACAAATATCCCAATTGGGCACAAGAATTGAAGAATATTTACGACGACTTTCCGGAAGTACAAATTGTATTTACAGGGTCATCTTTATTGGAGATTTTAAATGCGCGGGCTGATTTGAGCAGAAGAGCAGTTATGTATTCTATGCAAGGACTTTCATTTAGAGAATACCTCAATTTAGAACATGGTTTTATATTCAGTTCACTGATGCTAAATGAAATCATCGAGAACCACACAGATATCACTTCGGAAATTGTTCAGAAAATTCAACCTATTAAATATTTTTCTCAATACCTTAAAACAGGTTATTATCCTTTTTTTCGTGAGAATCCGAACACCTACGATCAACGTTTGGAAGAAATTGTGAATTTTATTTTGGAAATTGAATTACCTACTTTGCGTCAAGTAGATCCTTCGTATATCATAAAATTAAAGCAATTGTTGTTTGTTATTTCTTCATCTGTTCCTTATAAACCGAATGTAACAAAGTTAGCCGAACGCATTGGAATCAATCGGAATACATTGATTTCCTATTTCCACTATTTGGAAGAAAGTGGGTTAATCATGCAACTTTTCAAAGATGCGAAAGGAATCACGCGCTTGCAAAAACCAGATAAGTTATACCTGGATAACACCAATTTACTTCATACTATTGCGCCGCAAAATGTACAAATAGGTCATGTGAGAGAAACGTTTTTTGCAAATCAACTCGCTCACAAACATGTGGTTGAATACACAGATGTTGGCGACTTCAAAATCAACCGTGAACTAACATTTGAAATCGGAGGAAAACACAAAT
>CAZLHR010000023.1:19451-42948 GCA_964559685.1 uncultured Lishizhenia sp. | reverse complement strand
CGTTAGCTCCAATATTATAATTCGAAAAAAGATTGTTAAAATATAAACACTACATATTATTCATCATTCTGAATGCACTACCATCATTTTTGATCGGTCAAAATATTCAAATTAGCATTTTCAATAAAACAGGTTACACTCTTGATTCAGTATATTTCGACCACTATTTTTTAGGAAAGATAGATAAGGATTCTTGCGTTTTTCTTTCGGGTATTGACGAAATTATTATGCAAGGAAACGTTCCGCTTTACCAGCCTTTTGGACTTATTGAAGGGAAAAATCGACCAAATAAATTGAGAACATGCGGAACAAAATCAAAGAAAAAGAATACCGGAAGCTTAGCATTCGATATATCTATTTACGAAGTTGAAAATAATTATCGTCTATATTGGAAGAAACATGAATAAAAGCATAGTTAAATTACTAAATTTCAAAAGTATAGCAATATGCCAATAATTGAAAACTCCAATTAAATCAAGTAAGAATTTAAATATCTTAGGTAGTGAAAAAAAACTAAAGATTAATTTATGACTCTTCCTTTATATAATCTTAGAAAAAATCGTTGAATACTTAAGCCTGGTTAAATAGTTTTAATCACTAGCAAACTATAAAGAACTTAATTCACTTGCCATCGTTTACAAGAAAAAAGTTGTAATCGATTGAAATATAACACTTTTATCTAATTTTACACTTTATTGAGTAAACAAAAAGTAGTTTATGAACTGAGAATTACATTTTTTCTGAAAATTACTTAAGAGTCAAAACTTACGCTTGGAAGCAAATCATTATTTTAAATTAAAATGCTCTTCAGCTATATTAACTATATGATTTGCAATGGATAATGATGCAGTTGCTGCGGGAGAAGGTGCATTGAGAACATGAACGGATTTTCCATGTAATTCAATTCTAAAATCATCACGTGTATCGCCATTTTGAGAGAGTAGTTGAGCGCGAACCCCTGCTCTACCAGGAACAATATCTTCCATAGTCAAAGAAGGAATCATTTTTTGCAATGACCTTAGAAACATCTTTTTCGAAAATGCTCTTCTGTATTCATCAATTCCATATTTAACATTACCAAAAAATAATTTCCAGGTTCCGCGATACGTGAGTGCATCCCAAGTATCTCGTAATGAAAAGGCTGTCTTGCTATAACCCTCTCTTTTGAATGAAAAAACGGCATTTGGTCCGCATTCTACACTTCCATCAGTCATTCTTGTAAAATGTACTCCTAAAAAAGGAAAAGCAGGATCAGGAACCGGATAAATTAAGTTCCTCACTTTGTGCTTTGCCGAATCGCTTAATTCGTAATAATCGCCTCTGAATGGAACTACTTTCTCTTTGAGTTTTACCCCATCTTTTTTCGCTAAACGATCTGCATGTAAACCACCGCAATACACCAAATAGTTGGCAGAATAAGTTCCTTGATTCGTAACAATTTCTGATAATTCTTTATGATTAACGTGGTCAACCTCATGATTCAAATAAAGACAACTTTTGGGGTTTATCTGGAGTGCTAATTCTACCATTTTATTCGTGGCGCCGACAAAATCAATAATTCCAGTAACGGGAACAAATATTCCTCCTACACTTTCTACAAATGGTTCTATTTCTTTAACCTCACTTGGCGTCAGTTTTCTAATGCCTTCAATACCATTATCTACGCCATTCTTGTAGATATTTTCCATTCTACCTAGTTCAGATTCCTCTGTTGCCACAATTACTTTTCCACAAATATCATAAGCGATATTGTTTTCTTTGGCAAATGCAACCAATTCATGACGACCATCAAAACAATTCTTAGCTTTTAAGGATCCTGGTTTGTAATATAACCCAGAATGAATAACCCCTGAATTATGACCTGTTTGATGTCCTGCTAGTTTAGGTTCTTTTTCAAACAAAGCAATCCGTAGATCGGGATATTTTTTTTGAAACTTATAAAAAGTGGCAGCTCCCACTATTCCCCCACCAACAATTGCAATATCAAAGTGCTCCATTACATCAATTTTCTATACTTGATACGTTTTGGACCTTCATCACCCATTCGTTTTCTTCTGTTTTCCTCGTAATCCGAATAAGAACCTTCAAACCAATACACTTGTGAATCTCCTTCAAACGCTAATATATGCGTGCAGATTCTATCTAAAAACCATCTGTCGTGGGATATAACAACAGCACAGCCTGCAAAGTTCTCTATACCTTCTTCGAGGGCGCGCAATGTATTCACGTCAATATCATTTGTAGGCTCATCGAGAAGCAATACATTGGCTTCTGTTTTTAAAGTCATCGCTAAATGTAATCTATTGCGTTCACCACCCGATAACACGCCAACCTTTTTATTTTGATCAGCGCCCATGAAATTGAATTTGCTTAAGTAAGCTCTTGAGTTAATTTTTTGATTTCCAATCTCTACATACTCCAATCCATTTGAGACTACATCAAATACAGTTTTTTCTGGATGAATGTCTTTATGCGTTTGATCAACATATCCAATTTGAACGGTATCACCCACCAAAAATTCACCTTTGTCGGCAGTTAACTCATTCATTATCATTTTAAAAATAGTAGTTTTTCCTGCCCCATTTGGCCCAATTACTCCAACGATTCCTGCAGGAGGTAATTTGAAATTCAAGTCGTCATATAGTAACTTATCACCTAATGCTTTAGCGACATGTACCGCTTCAATAACATTCTGACCAAGCCTCGGACCATTAGGAATTGGAATCTCTAATTTAGCTTCTTTGTCTTTAGCGTCTTCCGCAAGCATCCTATCGTAATTCTGCAAACGCGCTTTACTTTTTGCTTGTCGAGCTTTCGGGTTCATGCGCACCCACTCTAATTCTCGGGCCAACATTTTCTGTCTTTTCGATTCCGTTTTTTCTTCCTCTGCTAAACGCTTTCCTTTTTGTTCGAGCCAAGAAGAATAGTTTCCTTTCCAAGGAATACCCTCGCCTCTGTCCAATTCTAGAATCCATCCAGCAACATTATCCAAGAAATAACGGTCGTGGGTTACGGCTATGACAGTACCATTGTACTGCTGAAGGTGTTGTTCTAACCAATCAATGGATTCTGCATCTAGGTGGTTGGTTGGCTCATCTAATAACAAAATATCAGGATTTTGAAGAAGTAAGCGACACAAAGCCACTCTTCTTTTTTCTCCTCCTGAAAGTGTTGAAATGAGTTGATCATCTGGTGGACATCTCAGCGCATCCATTGCGCGCTCTAGTTTATTATCCAACTCCCAAGCATCTAATGCGTCGATTTTATCTTGAACTTCACCTTGTCTTGCAATGAGTTTATCCATTTTATCTGGATCATTCAATATTTCCTCGTCCATAAAGGCCGCATTAATTTCTTCATACTCTTTTAATATATTTACAGTTTCTTTAGCGCCTTCCATCACAATTTCCTTCACAGTTTTGTTCAAATCTAATTCAGGCTCTTGTGGCAAATAACCTACTGTGTAACCAGGAGAAAATACAACATCCCCTTGAAAAGATTGGTCAAGTCCTGCAATAATTTTCATGACGGTTGATTTACCGGATCCATTCAATCCGATAATTCCAATTTTAGCTCCGTAGAAAAAAGAGAGGTAAATATTCTTAATTATTTGTTTACCTTGAGGTGTAGTCTTAGAAACTCCCACCATAGAAAATATTATTTTTTTGTCTTCTGACATTTGTGTTATTTTTTAATTGATGGACAAACGAAATTAGTTTTTAATAATGAAGTTTTTGATAAGGCTCCATAACCACCGATTACATCTACAAGATCATGATAACCTCGGGATTTTAAAATTGAAGCTGCAATCATACTTCTATATCCTCCTGCACAGTGTAAAACAATTCTTTCTGATTTGGGGTAACTCGTGAAATTGTCGTTAATAAAATCAAGAGGTAGTGAATTCGCTAATTCCAAATGCTCGGCTTCAAACTCACCAGGTTTTCTAACATCTATAATTGGTAGTTTCAAGAATTCTGAATTACTTTCTAATTCTTCAGCAGTTATTCTTTCTACTTTTTCTATTACTTTCCCAGAATTTTTCCATGAGAAAAAACCACCTTCTAAATAACCTAAAACATGGTCATAGCCTACGCGAGCCAAACGTTTAACAGTTTCTTCTTCTCGTCCCTCATCAGTTACAAGCATTATTTTTTGTTTAACATCTGGTATCAAAGCCCCGACCCAAGGCGCAAACTGTCCGTCTATACCGATAAAAATACTATTTGGGATATGACCAGATGCAAAATCTGAAGCGCTTCTTGTATCGAGGATTAGGGCATCGGTTTCATTTGCTAACAACTCGAATGCTTCAATATTTAGTGGATTCAAACCTCTAACCATTACCTGATGTATGGAATCATATCCTGATTTGTTCATTAAAACGTTCATTCCAAAATAGCCAGGAGGAGGCAAAAGTCCATCGGTAAGTTCTTTTACAAACTCTTCTTTCGTCATATCATTTCTTAGGGCGTAGTTCAATAATTTTTGTTCCCCTATTGTGCTAACAGTTTCTTTCGACATATTTTTACCACAAGCGCTACCTGCTCCGTGGGCAGGATAAACTGTCACCGTATCGGGAAGTGTCATTAATTTATTCCTCAAAGATTCATAAAGCAGTCCAGCCAACTCTTCTTGCGTCATTGCAGCGGCTTTTTGGGCCAAATCTGGACGACCTACGTCTCCAATAAAAAGAGTATCACCCGTAAATACTGCAATTTCCTTATGGTATTTATCTAACAACAAATAGCAAGTAGACTCCATAGTATGACCAGGTGTATGCAATACTCGAATTATCAATTCTCCAACATGCAATTCTTCCCCATCTGCAGCAGAGTAATGGTCGTAAGTAGTTGTTGCATTAGGACCAAATACAATTTTCGCTCCCGTTTCTTTAGAAAGATCAAGGTGACCTGAAACAAAATCTGCATGAAAATGAGTTTCCAAAATGTATTTTATTTTTACACCGTCACGTATAGCTCTCTCGATATATGGCTGCGTTTCTCTTAGCGGATCTATGATTACCCCTTCTCCGTTTGAATGAATGTAATAAGCTCCTTGCGCAAGGCAACCCGTGTAAATTTGTTCAATAAACATATTTATTCAAAAATTAATACTGCAAAATTAATCGTTTGAGGTAGTATTACACTAATCGGCACTGTAAACTTTTACACCAGAAATAAACGTCATCCAAGAAAAGTTCTCCTCAAAAGTCTGTTTCGAAACAATTGGTTTTTCAAATATGGCAAAATCAGCCCATTTACCTTTTTCTAAAGTACCGCGTTCTTTTTCTTGAAAAGCTGCATAAGCCGCCCAAATTGTCATGCCTTTTAAGGTTTCAGATAAGGTTAAAGCCTCATTCTTTAAAAACCCATCTATTGGTTCATTTTTTGCGTTTTTTCGTTGAACTGCGGCATGGATCGTAAGAAAAGGGTTTGTTAACTCAACCGGAAAATCGGTACCTAAAGCAAGCATTCCACACGTTTTCAACAACGTCGAATAGGCATAAGCCCCTTTCATACGATGCTTTCCTATTCTATTTTCTACCCACCGCTGATCAGAAACCGCATGTGTCGGTTGAACCGAGGGAATTACACCGTAGGTTGAAAACTTTGAAAAATCATTTGGATCAATAATTTGTGCATGTTCTATTCGAAAGCGATGGTCTTTTTTGACTTCATTGACTTTTCGATAAAGTTCCAAAACCATAGCATTTGCTGAATCACCAATACAATGAGTGTTCATTTGATAATCGAGATCCAAAGCCAATAATGCAACTTTACGCAAGGTTTTCATATCGCTGACCTGTAAACCATTTTGAGCATGATCATCTTCATACGGTTTTTTCAATAACGCTCCTCTAGAACCCAACGCGCCATCTGCCATTACTTTAAAGCTTTTTATCGAAAGATTTTTATATGAAAAAATTCCATTTTTCTTAGCAAAGTTGATATTATCTTCAGAGGCCATCAACATGGCATAGGTGTTTAATTTAAAGCCATAATTATCTATTAGATTCTTTAGCACGTTTATCTGATTAAATTCGATTCCAGCTTCGTGCACACTTGTAATTCCGTAGGATAATAATTCATTTTGAATTGAAAGAATAGCAGTAGAAACATCTTTCTCCGTAAATGCAGGAATATGTGCTTCAACTAATGACATGGCATTATCTATCAACAATCCTGTTGGTTTACCATCTTCGATTTGTATTTTTCCACCATCAATGGTTGTATTTTTAGAAATTCCCGCTTTTTTGATTAAAAAATCGTTGGCAATTAAAGCATGTCCATCAACTCTGTAAAGACAAACGGGAATATTTGGAAACATTGCGCTCAATTCTTTATTCGATGGCAAATCATTTGTACCCCAGAGTGATTGATCCCATCCTCTTCCGACAATAAAATTTCTTTTGGTTTTATTTGCGTAATCAGCGCATGCCTTTAACACTTCTTCCATCGAGGTCTTTCCAAAAAGATTTACTGATAATTTTTGTTGTGCATATGAAAACATATGTCCATGAGCATCTGCGAAACCTGGGTAAATATCCCGTCCACCTGCATCTATCATTTCGTCTGCCTGATATTTATTTAGTATTTGGCGTTCAGGTCCAATTTCAACAATTTTCCCATCCTTTATCGCCATGGCTTCGTAGACTTTTTCCCCATCCACCATCGTATGAATATTAGCATTATGTACGATTAAATCTACTTTTTCTCCTTTCATACATGAAGTCATTAATGTCAGTAGAAGTGCCAAAATGAGTATTCGGATCATAATTTCTTAGAATGGATAACCAATACCGAAATTCAAAATCGGTATAAAAGGTTTTGGCATTAATTTATATTCCTTAATTAACCTCCATGATTCCTCGAGCAATGGCGGTGTGGTGTTAGGATTTAAGGAGATGAATTGATCAATTGCTTTTTGACCAAAATTATCAATCCCTTCTTTGTAATATGAAGACCTACTGTACATATCTTTGAAATACCACTTTGTTGTTCCATGAAAAGAAGGATTATAAATAGGTACTCCAATATCTAATCGGAAAACAAAGAAATCAAAATCGAATCGAAGTCCTGCACCAACCGACAATGCAATCTCCTTGTAAAAATTGGAAAGTGAAAATTGTGATCCCGGCCTTTTCTCATCTTCTTTGTAAGTCCATATGTTACCAGCATCGGCAAATAAGGCACCTTTGAAAACACCGCCCATCGAAAATCTATATTCTAAGGAGGCGAGTAAACGAATATCTCCAATTTGAGTAGGCAATCTTAATGAATCTAAGTGGTAGGCGTATGCACCAGGACCTAAGGTTCGTGCTCTAAATCCTCTTACATCATTAGAACCCCCGGCAAAAAAACTGTAATCATAAGGCATTGAAGTAATTGAATTCAAATAAGGGATCCCTCCCCCTCCGTTTGCCTTAAAATGTAACGAAGATTTTTTCTTATATTTTTTACTTAAAATATATTGATTATCTATTCGAATGAATTGTGAATAGGGCACATCAAGAAATTGATATGAACCATCATTACTCAAGGTTTGAATAGATTTGAAAGTTCGCAATAAATTTCCTGCAGCGTCAATAGTTGTTTGAAAATAAATATTTGCATTGAACAATGGTTTTTTGCGTTTGGTTATCTCCCAATCTCTATCCTTATTATTATATTCCCAACTCAATTTAAAATCCTGCCAAATAAATTGTCTGCTATATGTATTTCGAAAAAAAGGATCGTCCACTGTGTTCAAGTAATCTTTAAAATCTCCTTTTGGGTCAAAAAACACATACTTGATAGAAGAAGCGCCAGGAATACCAATTTGGAAAATTTGCGTCTTTCCAACATAGAATTTCCAAAAGCCTGATAATTGAAAAACTTGTCGGTCGAATATTGCACGCCTTTCCAAATTATAAGAAGTAGAAAAAATAGTTCTTGGCCTTTGACGTTTCGATAATTTGGTAATTGGTATTGGCAATAATCCTGGCGCATCGTACTTTATCGAAGGACCAATTTCGAGGGTGTTAAATAACTGATCTCTTTCGTTTGCATTGGCTTTCGTTTGTGATTCAAAACCACCTCCAAAAGAAAAAGTTAATTTTTGTGCTCCTTTAAATAGATTATTATTCGAATAATTTAATGCAGCTGATAATCCCAAAAGACCACTGGTATTAGTAGTGAACCTAGGATCAAAACCAAAGGAGTGTTTTTTTGACGGTTCTAAATAGTAATGAACATCTATAAAACTTAAATTTTTATTTTCTCCAACGTCAATTATAAGTGGCTTGATGTTATCGAAAACCCCCAATTGTTGCAAGCTTCTATATGACCTATCCAAATACTTTTCTTTGTATCCATTTCTATGTTCAAGGTAATTTTGAAGCGCAAGTAATTCCGGTTTCACCCAAGGTTCAATTCCGTTGTACTTCAACAACACCTCCATATACGGATCAGGATCTCCCGGTTTTAGATCTGGGAAGTTCTTTAATCTTGATTTAGAGGCTTTAATTCTATTGTAATAAATTTGTTTTGTAGTGGCTAAAAATTGTGATGACAAGGAGTCTTTAGGATTCAATCCGTTGAGCTCTGATGAAAATCTCCCCTTCACCATTAGGGTATCAGATAAATGAAACACTACATTTCTGATTTGTGCCGACTTCAATGGCATCCGATTTATACTATCTCTTATTTTCTGATCTGTAACTTTTGCATCTAAGTTAAAAATGAACGTCACATTGGCTTTCATCGTGCGAGCATTCGTATCTAGCTCAAAAAGCGTATTCGTAGCAAAAAACTTATGATAACCCTTGTCTTTCATATATCGAGAGAACAAATATCTGTGCTCGTCAAGCATTTCAACATCCAAAAATTTACCCTTTAATGGTTCGTCTCCGTCTAAGTCTTTTTGCTTTTTCAGAAATGCAAGATGTGGACCTTTTACAGAACTACTTCCCGAATACTTAATTGAATCAATCACATAGGGCAAACCTGTCTTTATCGTATATACAGGAATAGCCGATCGTTTTTTTTCGTTTCGTTCAATATTCACCGTAATATATGGGTAATAGAACCCCTTTTTTCTCAAAAATAAACGCAACTGATCAAACGTTTTTCGAACCAAAAGAGTATCCAAAATTACAGGAGGTTGACCATACTTGTATTTAATTCTTTCTCCAAATGAAATTTTCGTATACAAAGTATCTTTCAGCACCTTAGGTTTGTAGGTGGACTTATTTTTTGCGATAGCTTTTTCTCGTCTTTTTTCATTAATTCTATAGTACTTTATCTTCTTCTCTTCTAGTTTTAGAGAAAATGCTTCCAAACGTATTTTTCTTTTTTCTGCCAATTTCATAGAATCATACAAATTGAACAAATGCAATTTCAACGGGATACCGATGAATTTTTGGTTTGGCCGCTGCCTTATGACATACTCAACATCTTCCAACAATATGGGGTGATTATCAAGTTCAATCTTGTTTTTCTTGAGTAAATAAAACGAATCGGGAACATACTTTGATTGATTGCAAGCTACAATCAGCATTAATATGTGTAAGAATAATATTATTTTCGCATTTCTCATGAAGTGAGAACAAAAATAAACAAACGATTGAAAACATTAACACAAGAACAAACAAAGTGGTTAAGAAGCCTGAATCAAAAGAAATATAGAACGGCCGAAAAATGTTATTTCATCGAAGGAAAAAAAATGCTAGAAGAGGCGTTAGAAAATGTTTCTGAAGATATTTTAATGATTGTAACCACTGATGATTCCATTTTAACCGAAACATTTCAAAATTTTGAAGTTTACAAGTGTTCCGCCAAACAAATGCAACAAATCTCGGAATTGAAAACTCCTAGTGCTTATTTCACAGTAATCAAGAAAAAACCTGACGGTTTACCAAAAATAAATCAAAAATTTATTGTGTTAGATGGAATTCAGGACCCTGGTAATCTAGGTACCATAATTAGAACCTGTGATTGGTTTGGTATCGAGCATATAGTGTGCTCAAATGACACCGTGGAGCACCATAATCCAAAAGTAATACAAGCCACGATGGGTTCAATTTTTAGAGTTCAGGTCTCCTACGTTGACTTGCAAGATTTTATTAAACTTTCAAAAGCGAACATTGTTGGAACTGAAATGGCTGCACCGTCTTTATTTGATTCTATGCAGATATTAAAAGAGGCAACTGGAATTGTAATTGGTAACGAAGGAAAAGGTATCAGTGAGGAAGTTAGAGATTTAATTCCAAACCATATATCGATTCCAAAAAATGGGAATTCAGAATCACTCAATGCAGCAGTATCGGCCGGAATCATTATGTCCCATTGGACATTAAAATAAAAGTAAAACAAATTCCAATTAACAAGAAAAAGAGCGTATTTTTGCGGATTCTCTTTTCTGAATGATAGACATTGACTTATATAAGGCTAAAGAACTATATCCTTTTCAAACGGATACCGTACATGCGATTCTTTCTGAATTAAAGTCAAATGGGAGCGATTTTAATCTATTATATCAACTTCCAACCGGTGGAGGAAAGACTGTAATATTTTCAGACATCGCAAAAAAGTACATTTCAGAATGGAATAAAAAAGTCCTTATACTCACGCACAGAATTGAATTAAGTGTTCAAACCTCAAAACAACTCAGTGCTATTGGTGTTACAAATAAAGTCATTAGCTCCGAAGTAAAAAATTTAAACGACCAAGGAGATTTTGATTGTTTTATCGCAATGGTGGAAACTCTGAACAATCGATTAAACGAAAATCAAAACTTCGTGGAAGACGTTGGACTGGTAATTGTTGACGAGGCGCATTACAATAGTTTTCGAAAAATATTTCAATATTACAAGGGAAGAAATATTTTGGGAGTTACTGCAACACCCTTAAGCAGTAACAAAGCCTTGCCATTGAAAGATCATTACCATAAACTTCTTGTAGGCGAATCAATTTCAGGATTAATTGAAAAAGGCTATCTGGCAGATGCAGAGACCTACTCATATGATGTCAACTTGCATGGACTTAAAATAGGAACGAACGGTGATTTCACCATTAGTAGTTCTGATATTCTATATAGCAACTATTTCATGCAAGAGAAACTGATATTTGCCTATGAAGAGGTAGCAATTGGTGATAAAACTTTGATTTTCAATGCCGGAATAGAAACATCTCGACGTGTCGAGGAAGTTTTCAAGAAAAGAAAATACAATATCCGACACCTTGATTCTACGTTTAGTGATAAAGACAGAAAAGATGTATTGGAATGGTTTAAAAAAACGAAGGACGCAATTTTAACTTCCGTTGGTATTTTGACCACAGGCTTTGATGAACCAACGGTTAAGACGATTATTATAAACCGAGCAACACGTTCCTTAACACTATATCACCAGATGATAGGAAGAGGATCTCGACGCTTACCGGATAAAAAAGATTTTAAAATCATTGACCTTGGTAATAATGTCAGAAGATTTGGATATTGGCAAGACTATATCAATTGGTACGATGCTTTCCGATTTCCAGATCGATTTTTGGAATCGCGGATTTCCGAATTAGAAGACATGGAATTTGAAGTAGAATTCGAATTTCCAAAAGGTTTTGATAAAGTAATGGATACAACCATATTGGAAGCTTTTAATATTAAAGAATGTTATTATGAGTGCCTAGACATGGGTCAAAAAGGAAAACTAGCGATTGACAAATCACTTGAAAATCATTTTGATGCGATTCATTCAAATGTCGAAAATTTAGACCAAGCTTTAGCGCTTCAACACGTGCTGCAAGATCATATTGAACACCGTGTAAAACAATACACGAAATGTATTTCAAAAAGCACCGACAATTATTTCAAATATTTATTAGAAACCTACAATCGTCAACTGAGTCAAAAGTTAAGGTTAGAGATACAAGACGTTTAGAAATGTTGTAATTTTAAGCTATGAATAGATTTTTTCTTTTCTTTTTTGTTTTTTCTTCTTGCTTGACAAGTTTTGGCCAAGAGAAAAAAATTAAAGCTTATTTAGATTCAAAGCAATTTTATTCCCCAGAAATAGGGAATTACATGGAGTTTTATTTGCAATTTGTTGGAGCAACAGCAAAATACAAAACTGATTCCACAGGTCATAAAGCCAAGTTGGCATTATCGTACCAAATCAAAAGATCTGAAACGATTGTTAAACAGGATGCTTACGTTTTAGAATCTCCTCTTTCTAAAGACAGCATACAAGAAGATTTTTTTGATGTCAAACGATTTTCACTGCCTCCAGGAGAATACGACTTAATTCTAGATATTGTTGATTTAAATCGCGAAAAATCGGCTATTCATGCAGCACAAAAATTTCAAATCGAGGACTTGTCGAAATCAGTATCTATTTCTGATTTAGAAATTGCTGAACTCGCCTATCCTTCAGATAAAGGCAGTATTTTTGAAAAATCAGGAATGTATATTTTGCCTTTAATTAGCACCTTTTTCCCAAGCGATTTAAATAAAATCCCCTATTATCTTGAAGTCTACAATACTCATCTTTTAAGCGACACGAATGTTGCCATAGTTCAAAAGATTATAAACTCTGCTTCGGGTTTAGAAATGGATTCTTACACCTTTGCTGAAATTATGAAAGTCGATAAAGTAATTCCATACTTCAGAACGGTAGATATATCAAACTTAAAATCTGGTTCTTATCAACTTGAGATAAGTGTATTAGATCGAAATATGAAAAGTATTAGTACCTCAAGCTATGCTTTTGAACGTTCAAATGATCAACTTGAAGAATTCAATCTTGAAACAGTAAACTTAGACCCTGCTTTTCAAAAATCAATTTCGAAAGACAGTGTTCAGTTTTATCTTGCAAGTTTAATCCCTATTGCTAAACCGGCAGAAACGAAAAACATAATCAGTACGTTAAAACTCAAGAATGAGGAAAAATCACGAAAACATATCCAAGCATTTTGGATTCAAGTATCGGCTGACAGAGGTGGAAAAGCTTACGATGAGTGGCTTAAATATAAATTGCAAGTGAATTTAGTTGAAAGCTTGTACAGAACAAATTTTCAAGATGGATTTGAAACAGATCGCGGTCGTGTTTATTTGAAATATGGTGCTCCGAGCACAGTTGTGGCTAAAGAAGTTTCTGCTTCTGAATACCCTTACGAAATTTGGACATATAATAAAATCGGAATATACAGCAACCGCCGCTTTCTTTTCTACAACCCCGATTTAGTAAACAACGCTTACAGGTTGTTACATTCCGACATGTTAGGAGAAAGAAAAACACCAGGATGGGCGCAGGTTTTGTCTTCAAGAAATACAAACCAAGGGGATGTCGACAATCCTAACAAATACCTTTCTCCGAGCGTTGGAAACAACAGTCAAGACTTCTTCAGGCAATATTGATGTTTGAAAACGAAATCGCAATTGTTATCTTGAATTTCAATGGAGAAGTCCATTTGAGGAATTTCCTGCCTTCCGTTTTAGCAAACAGCCAAAATGCAACTATTTATGTCATCGACAATGCAAGCACGGATGCGTCAATAGCTTTATTAAAAGAAAAATTCCCTACAATTCGCATCATTCAAAATGAATCGAATGCAGGTTTTGCAGAAGGATATAATAAAGGATTATCTCAAATAAACGAGCATCACCCCTATTTTGTATTACTCAATTCAGATGTAGAGGTTACGAATGGTTGGCTGACACCAATGTATAACTTATTCAAAGGCAATCCATCAGTTGTTGCCGTTCAACCGAAAATTTTATCTTACGCAAACAAATCGAAATTTGAACATGCTGGAGCAGCTGGTGGATTTATTGATAAGTTCTATTTTCCTTTTTGTCGTGGAAGAATTTTCGATGAACTAGAAACGGATAATTCTCAATACGACACAACCATGGAGGTTGCTTGGACTTCAGGTGCTGCAATGATGGTGAAGGCAAAAGAGTTTTTTGAAATAGGTGGTTTCGACCAGGACTTCTTTGCTCACATGGAAGAAATTGATTGGTGTCTTAGGGCACAAACTTTAGGGTACACCTTGATGTTTTGTCCTGATAGTACGGTCTACCATTTAGGTGGAGGAACGATGCCATACTCTTCCCCGTTTAAAACGTATTTAAATTTCAGAAACAACCTTTCTATGATAATTAAAAATCATCAAGGTTGGTTGTTTCCTTTGTTGTTTGTTAGAATGGCTCTTGATGGTTTAGCTGCATTTAAATTTTTATTCGAGGGAAACTTTTATCTCTTTTGGGTAGTATTTAAATCTCACATGTATACTTACAAAAACCTACAAAAAAATCTACAAAAAAGAAGACTAATAAAACAGAATAAAAAGAAGCCACTTTTGTACTACAAAGGCAGCATAGTTTGGGGGTTTTATATAATGAAAACGAAAACCTATCGCTCTCTAAATAAAAGAAGATTTGAATTATGAAGAAGTTAGTTTTTTACTTTTTTTTCTTTCATTTAACATTGATTTCAGCTCAAGTACCTGAACTTCAACAAGCAAGCGATCATGTGGAAGAGAAATGGGGAATCATTAAATCAAAGGTTGATAAGAAAAATCCTACAACATGGGTCAACCCATTTATAGGAACCGGTGGTCACGGACATACATTTCCGGGAGCAACCGCACCTTTTGGTATGATTCAATTGAGCCCAGATACGCGTCACGATGGCTGGGACGGATGCTCAGGTTATCACTATTCGGATTCTATTATTTATGGCTTTTCTCATACCCATTTAAGTGGTACAGGTGTACCAGATTACTGCGACTTATTGGTGTTACCCACAACAAAAAAAGGTCAAAAGCTTCCTGGTTATCTTTCTAAGAAAGGTTTCGGTGCTAAATTTAAACATGCGAACGAAAGTGCAAAACCAGGTTTTTATAGTGTATTACTCCATGAAGAGAATATACAGGTAAGGCTTGCCGCTGGAAAGAGAGCTGCCATCCATGAATATTCGTTTCCCGAAAATAACAAACCTAAACTAGTAATTCTTGATCTAGAACACCGCGATAAACTCTTAAAAGCAGAAGTTTTTGTTGATTCTAAAAATAAGAATTTAATTGAAGGATCACGAATTTCCTCTTCTTGGGCATCTGAACAGCATTTCTATTTTTCAATGATGTTGAGTAGCCCATATCAAAAAATAAAAAAACTGAAGGGTCGGCGCTATGCCGTTTATTTCCCTAAAAACACAAAAAAATTATACCTTTTTGTTGGGATTTCAGCTGTAGATAAAGAAGGTGCTCGTAAAAATCTTGAGGCCGAAAATAATCCAGAAGCAAAAGACGATATATCAAAATTCACAAGTCTTCTTACCAAAACAATGCTATCGTGGGATAAAGAGCTTTCTGGAATTTCAATCAATTCCTCAAACAAGGACTTTGTAACAAATTTTTACACTGCACTCTATCACGCTTACACTGCCCCAAACTTATTTTCTGATATTGATGGTCGGTATAGAGGAAGAGACAACAAAATCCATCAAGTTGAAAATGACAATCAATATACCGTTTTTTCTCTCTGGGATACCTACAGAGGAAATCACCCTCTCTTCACCATAACACAACAACAAAAAACCAGTGCATTTATTCGCACTTTTCTAAGGCAATACGAGGAAGGTGGTGATTTGCCTGTATGGGAATTAGCAGGGAATGAAACAGAATGCATGATTGGCTACCATGCAGTGAGTGTAATTGCCGATGCATATATGAAGGGAATTGAAGGTTTTGATGCGAACAAAGCACTGATGGCCATGCACCATACATCACAAATAAACGAATTTGGAAAAAATCATTTCCAAGAAAAGGGATTTATTAGCGCCGAACAAGAACCTGAATCTGTATCCAAAACATTGGAATATGCATACGACGAATATTGTATTAGTGAGATGGCAAAGAAATTAAAGAACGATACACTGGCATCAAAACATTTACTTTCAAGTTATTACTTTATTAATTTATTTGATCCAACGACTAAATTCATGCGCGCAAGACGTCAAGCACAATGGTATAGTCCTTTCTCTCCAAATGAAGTGAATTTTAATTATACGGAAGCAAACAGTTGGCAATATTCGTTATATGCGCCTCAACATATTGCCGTATTACGAAATCTTTTGGGAGGTCCGGATTCACTTGAATCATGGTTAGATCGATTATTCAGTACAACATCAGAATTAAGCGGAAGGGAACAAGCCGATATCACAGGCCTTATAGGACAATATGCGCATGGAAACGAACCTTCCCATCACATGGCCTACTTGTACAACTACACGAACGCGCCTTACAAAACTCAATATTACGCTGATAAAATTCTCAAAGAAATGTACCGTAATGCTCCTGATGGTTTGTCTGGAAATGAAGATTGTGGTCAAATGAGCGCTTGGTTCGTTTTGAGTTCCTTAGGCATCTACCCTATTTCACCAGGAAAACCTATTTATGAAATTGGCAGACCAAAAATTGATGGCGCAACAATTCGTCTTGAAAATGGTAATAAAATTCAAATTTTCACCTTAAATAACGATGAGAATCACCCTTATATTCAATCCGTAAAATGGAACAATATTGAACTTAAAAATTTACAAATTAATCATTCAGACTTGATGGCTGGAGGTGTACTAGTAATGCAAATGGGTGAATTTCCAAATAAAAATATCAAAGGAAATGTAGAGGATGAAAAAGTTCCAAATACACTGGTTCCTGTACCTTTTATAATGACGGAGGAACGTGTTTTTGATGATGTATTGAAAATAAGTTTAGGACACGTGAAGCTTCATGCGAGCGACGAGTATTTTCTTTTTTATTCGATAGATTCTTCAGAATGGGAGGTGTATGAAAGACCTTTTTTAATTAATAAATCCTGTAAAATATCACTAAAACTTCAACGCAGAACTACAGACAGAAAAATAACTCATAGTAAAATTGTGAGTGGCGTTTTCACAAAAAGAGATACTGGTACAAAATTAAATTTGAAAACAGCCTATGCCAGACAATATGCTGCATCCGGAGACTTTGCGCTTGTAGATGGATCGAGAGGTGGTAATGAATTTCGAACGGGTGATTGGCAAGGATTTTATGGTGAAGATGTCGTTGCTGAAGTTTCATTTGATTCAACTAAGAACCTTAGCCGATTTGGAGTTTCTGCAATTAGAGATCAAAAATCATGGATTTTTTTTCCGAGTAAAATAGAAGTTGAAATTTCAAAAGATGGTACTATTTTCGAAAAATTACCACCAATACAAATTAAACAAGCGGAACCTACCGACAAAAATCCTGAACGAATGGAGTTTTTTGTGGAATTGAATAAAACTATACCTGTAAAAGTAATTCGCTACAAAATTAGCAACCCCGGAGTTTGCCCCACCTGGCACCTCGGAAATGGAAACAATACGTGGTTATTTATTGACGAATTGTTATTTAATTAGTAAACAGAAATGACTAACGAATTTGCAAAAAAAGCACTTATCGACTATATTTCCTCAAGGGTAAAAATTAGCGATGAAGAGGTGAATTTAATTAATGAACGTTTTCATTTGAAGGAAATTAAAAAGAAACAGTATTTCCTAACGGAAGGAACCAAGTGTTTTCATCAAGGATTTATTGTTGCAGGAACTTTTCGTGTGTTTTACACAGATCCAAAGGCAGCTGAGCATGTGCTTTATTTCGGCTTCAAAGATTGGTGGGTTGGTGATATTGCGTCTTTTCATACAGAAGAACAATCAAAAGTGAGTGTGCAAGCCATGGAAGATAGTTGGATTTTAGAATTCTCAAAAGAAGATATTGAATTTCTTTTTTCAAAAGTAACCTCCTTAGAAAGATTGTTCCGAATTATGGCACAACGAACACTTGCCGTATTGCAAAAAAGATTTTTAATGACCATTTCTGCAAGCGCCGAGGATCGATATTTAGAGCTTATTTCACGACATCATGGCATTGAACAACTTGTACCACAACATCAAATTGCTTCTTATCTCGGCATACTTCCTGAATCCTTAAGTAGGATGAAAAAACAATTAGTAGAAAAAGCAACAAAAAAAAAATAATTTCATTTTTTTTTGGTATTTTCGACATCCAAAAATTTAAATATTATGAGAAGTATGAAAAGTAAATTGATAGCCTTCTTTTTATTTGTGGGCCTTTTTGTTCATGCCGATGAGGGCATGTGGTTTTTAATGCATATCGAGCGTCTAAAATATAGAGATATGCAAAAACTTGGATTACAATTAACTTCGGAAGAAATTTATAGTGTAAATAACAATAGTTTAAAGGACGCTATCCTTCAATTCAATGGCGGTTGTACTGCTGAAATAATTTCTAATCAAGGATTAATATTAACAAACCATCATTGCGGATACGACGCTATTGCTGAATTATCCACACCAGAAAATGATTATTTAACAAACGGTTGGTGGGCAAAAACAAAGTCAGAGGAGAAGAAACCTAAATCTCTCTTTGTTAGATTTTTTGTTCGAATGGACGATTGTACGATTAGGATTAAAAGACGATTACGAGGAATTGATAATGAAGAAGAAAGAGAAAAAATTATCAAAGAGGAAATATTATTAATTGAAAAAGAAAATAGCGAAAACGGTAAATATATTGTTTCGGTCAAATCATTTTTTCAGGGAAATGAATTTTATTATTTTGTTTATAAAGATTACAAGGATGTGAGATTAGTCGGCACTCCTCCAAGCAGCATCGGCAAATTTGGTGGAGACACTGACAACTGGGAATGGCCCAGACATACTGGTGATTTTTCAATGTTTCGAATTTATGCGGATGAAAATGGAAATCCGGCAGAATATTCGTCAAAAAATATTCCATTAACAACAAAATACCATTTACCTATTAATATTAAAGGTATTAAACCAGGTGATTTTGCAATGATTTTAGGTTATCCAGGTAGAACAAATAGATGGCTTCCTTCTGGTGGAATAAAACAGAATTTAGATTATGCATATCCTTCTTGGGTAGAGGCATCAAAGACAGCAATGGATGCGATGAAAATAAAAATGGATCAAGATGATAAAATTCGCTTAAACTATGCCTCAAAATATGCTAGTCTGGCAAATTATTGGAAAAACAGGCAAGGAATGATTGATGCACTAAAAAAGTTTGAAACTGCAAAAATCAAATCAATTAATGAGGATAAATTCGATGAATGGGCATCGAAAGAAGGTAATCAAGAATACCATGGTCTCACAGCAATAATAAATAAATATTATGATTTTACAAATGAAAAATCACGTCATGATAACTACTTGACTGTTTTGATGAGAGCGTCTTCATTTGCAGTTTTATCGAAAACCTTGAATTCAAAAATAGAAACATTCTCGAAAGCAAATAAAAAAGAAAGAGAAAATTTAAAACCAGAATTAATAAAGTACATAAAAGATTTTTATACATCGCTTGATATTAATACTGAAAAAGAAATACTCTCAAAAGGTCTGTCTTTATATTATTTGAAAACTTTGAATTATCCCAAAATAAATTATATTGACAGTTTACTTGGCTCTTCAAAACGAAATCCTGATTTATTCGTTGAAAATTTATTTAGAAATTCAATCTATTTATCAGAAAAAAGTTTATTAAAATTTATAAAAAAACCGAATTTGCAAGAACTTAATGAAGATCCAATTATTCTATTGTCTAAGGGATTAATTTCTCAGTTAAACAATCGCACAGAAGAGTTTATTGAGATTCAAAATCTGTTTAATTCCGCTTATCGAAAATTTGTTGAAGGAATGAGAGTTTCAGGGATAAGTACTATTCAATATCCGGATGCGAATAGCACCTTACGTCTTTCATATGGAAAAGTCAGTCCATTACCTCTAGACAAAAGAAACGATGCAGAATTGAATTATTATACAACCTTGCAAGGAACTATTAAAAAATACAAACCGAACGATGAAGAATTTGACCTGCCAAAACGGCTAATAGAGTTAAATGATAAAAAAGATTTTGGCGAATACGCTGATAAAGGTGGATATATGCCTGTTAATTTCTTAACGGATAACGACATTACTGGAGGAAACTCTGGATCACCAGTTTTAAATGGTAAAGGTGAACTTATTGGTTTGGCTTTCGACGGAAATATTGAAGCTATGGCTGGTGATGTAATTTTTGATAATAAGCTTCAAAAAACTATTAACGTGGATATTCGCTATGTATTATTTATAATTGATAAGTACGCTGGTGCAAAACACATTGTAGACGAAATGACAATTATTAGATAATTTTAAGGCTCTGAAAGGAGCCTTTTTTATTACCATGAATTTTATTCTTTTTGATGGACATTGTTCTAAATGCAACCGATTCGCATCATTCATTGAAAAAAGAGTGTCTAATTCACAATTGAATTTACATCCTTTGGAATCTGAAAAAGGCAAGTTTTTACTGAATCAATATGGGTTTCCTGTAGCATACCAAGATTCAGTTGTTCTTATCAAGGATAAAAAGGCTTATATAAATTCTACTGCTATTATTTATTGCATTATTTTACTGAAAAAATGGTGGAAATTTGCCTACCTGTGTTTTCTGGTACCAACCTGCATAAGAGATTACATATACCGGCAAATCGCAAAGAGAAGAAAAAAGAAGGTTTGCGAAATTTAAGCATTCGAGAAAAATTGTTCATAAAATTCAACTAAATCCGTAAAAAATAAAAGTTGCAATCTGAATACTTCGTTTCAATGTATTAACTTTGCCTCCCGTAGTTACACTATTATTTATGTCCAATTTAACCAAGTATATTTTCGTAACCGGGGGAGTAACTTCTTCATTAGGAAAAGGAATTATTTCTGCTTCTTTAGCGAAACTTCTACAAGCTAGAGGATACTCCACAACAATTCAAAAACTTGATCCATATATCAATATTGATCCTGGAACGTTAAATCCATATGAACATGGTGAATGTTTTGTAACAGACGATGGTGCGGAAACGGATTTAGACCTCGGTCACTACGAGCGCTTTTTAAATGTGCCTACATCACAAGCAAACAACGTAACAACAGGTAGAATTTATCAAGCTGTAATTGAAAAGGAACGAAGAGGAGATTATTTAGGTAAAACCGTACAAGTTATTCCTCACATAACCGATGAAATAAAAGACCGAATTCAATTGCTCGCTCAGGATGGTAAATTTGATATTATTATTACCGAAATTGGAGGAACTGTTGGAGATATTGAATCTCTTCCATATGTTGAAGCTGTCCGCCAAATGTTGTGGGAGCATGAAAATGACTGCATAGTTGTACACCTTACATTGGTTCCATACCTGTCTGCAGCAGGAGAATTGAAGACTAAACCTACACAGCATTCTGTCAAACAAATGATGGAACTTGGAGTTCAGCCAGATATTTTATGCTGTAGAACGGAGCATGAATTAGATTTAAACTTACGTCGAAAAATTGCCAAATTCTGCAACGTTTCTATGAATGCTGTTATCGAAGCAAGAGATGCAGAGTCCATTTACGATGTTCCTCTATTGATGCAAGCCGAAGAACTAGATAAGGTTGTTTTAGAAAAATTAGGACTTCCAAAGAAAGCAACTCCTAACCTATCTAATTGGAAAAACTTTTTGGACAAGTTAAAAAACCCAACTTCTGAGGTTTCCATAGGATTAGTGGGTAAATATGTAGAACTAAAAGATTCTTATAAATCAATCAGTGAAGCATTTATTCATGCAGGTGTTGCAAATGAAACGAGAGTCAATGTGAAATGGATTCATTCTGAATCGTTAACAAAACAAAATATTGAATCCGAACTCGGTAATTTAGATGGAATTTTGGTGGCGCCAGGTTTCGGGACAAGAGGAATATCTGGAAAAATTGAAGCGGTACAATTTGCTCGAATTAATAATATCCCATTTTTTGGAATTTGCCTTGGAATGCAATGTGCTGTTATTGAATTTGCTCGAAATGTATTAGGCATGGAGGATGCGCATACAACCGAAATCTCCGAAGACACTAATTTTCCAGTTATTTCCATGATGGAAGAACAAAAGAAAATCTCAAATTTTGGAGGCACTATGCGACTTGGAGCATACAAATGTCAACTAAAACCAAAAACCAAAAGTACCTTGGCATATGGTTCAGAGAATATTATTGAACGCCACCGTCATCGTTACGAGTTTAATTCACAATACTTGTCACAATTTGAAAAAGCTGGAATGAAGGCTACAGGGAAAAACCCAGAAACAGGACTGGTCGAAGTTGTAGAAATCCCTAATCACCCGTGGTTCCTTGGTGTTCAATTTCACCCAGAATATAAAAGTACTGTAGCAAAACCACATCCGTTATTCGTTGCATTTGTGGATGCAGCAATTCAACATAAAAATAATAATTAGAAATGGATCGTAATACCTTAACCGGACTCGTATTAATTGGATTACTTCTCGTAGGCTTATCTTTGTACAATCAATATGAACAAACCGAACAAGCTGAGAAAGAGCAACTAGAAGAAGTTGAAATTGATAAAAACAAACCTAAAAATACAAGCTCTGAGAATAAAAAACCAGTAGCTGAAACTAGCAAGAAGGATACGCTTACAACACCTGTCAAAGAAGTTAAGACGGTTAAATCAGGGAAACTTATAAGAAAAGAAACAGATAAGTTTATCATTGATTTCAATACGAAAGGCGGAACAGTTGCTGCTGTGTACCTAAAGGATTATCGAAGTTATGACGATTACAAAGAAAATAAAACAGCTCCATTATGTCTTTTTAGAAGTGGAGACCATAGCAACACGCTTACCTTTCCTTATGGTAAAATACAATTCAATGCAACAGATTCCGTTTGGAATATTACCTCTGAAACTACTTCAAAAATTATTTTCGAATTATCATTTCCAGATGGAAAAGTTCAACAGTCATATTCCTTAAAAAATGGTGCCTTTGATCTTGATTATGATGTTCAACTCTTTGGTTTACCAACTGTAGCAAGAGGTAATGTAAACCTATTGTGGGGCGCATCTTTCTTAAGAACTGAAAGACTTTTCACAGAACAAAGAAGAGTTACAACTGTATGCTACAATCAAGCTGAGGAAGGATTCGACTATTTGAGTGAGTCGAGCGACGATTATATCGAGGTTGAAGACGACATTACTTGGGTAGCTTACAAACAAAGTTACTTCTCTTCCATTTTAAAACCTTCAAAACCCTTCCTGAAAAGTGGAACTAATTTAAAGGTTGAAAATTATGGAGAAGGACACGCGCGCGAATTTTCCCACTTAAAAGAGTTTTATTCAAAACTAAATTTGAATTTCGAAAACGATAAAGCTTCCTTTAACTGGTTTTTTGGACCAAATGATTACGACGTTTTAGCTTCCTATGATCAAGGTTACGACGATATACTAAATTATGGATGGGGATTGTTTAGGTGGATAAACATTTATGCTGTTCAACCTATTTTTAAATTGTTAGTTAACGGAGGAATCGGTGTCGGAATAGCTATTTTGTTACTTACAATAATTCTTAAACTTTTATTGATGCCTATTCAATGGAA
>CAZLHR010000023.1:0-19329 GCA_964559685.1 uncultured Lishizhenia sp. | reverse complement strand
GGAAAATGTTTGTTTCTTCCGTAAAAATGAAAATTTTACGCCCAGAAATTGAAGCATTGAACGCCAAATTCCCTAACAAGGAAGACTCTATGAAAAAGCAGATGGAAATGATGAATTTGTACCGTGATTCAGGAGCCAGTCCTTTAGCTGGATGTATTCCGATGCTTATTCAAATGCCAATTTTATTAGCGGTATTTCGCTTTTTCCCTGCCGCTTTTGAACTAAGACAACAACCATTTCTTTGGGCTGAAGACTTATCTTCCTACGATTCTATTGTAGATTTTGGTTTTAAAATCCCATTGTATGGTGATCATATTTCATTATTTACCCTTTTAATGGCCGCAACAACATTGGTTTATACCTTTATGAATAGCGGAAACATGCAACAACCTACCCAACCAGGAATGCCGAACATGAAAGTTATCATGTATATTTTCCCTATTTTGATGATATTTTTCTTTAACGAATATTCAGCTGGATTGAGCTATTATTACTTCATATCAACTTTAATTTCGATAATTATAATGGTGGTAATAAAAAGATTTTTTGTAGACGAAGAAAAACTTAAACTTAAAATGGCAGACCGTAAAGCCAAAGTCACCAATACCGATGGAAGCAGAAAAAAATCGAAGTTTCAGGAAAAATTAGAAGAAATGCAGCGAAAGCAACAAGAAATGTTAAAAAATAAAAAACGTTAACCATGAAATTCTTTATCGATACCGCAAATTTAAATGATATCCGAGAGGCAAATGACCTTGGCATATTAGATGGTGTTACCACAAACCCGTCCTTAATGGCCAAAGAAGGAATTACAGGTGCGGAGAATATTTTGAATCATTATGTAGCCATTTGTAACATAGTGGACGGCCCAGTTAGCGCCGAAGTAATCTCTACAGACTTTGAGGGAATGATTCGCGAAGGAGAACAATTAGCCGCGTTGCATAAAAATATCGTAGTTAAAATACCAATGATTCCAGAAGGAATTAAGGCAATTAAATACTTCTCTAAAAAAAATATTAAAACTAATTGTACGCTAATATTTTCCGCTGGGCAAGCGCTCTTAGCAGCCAAAGCAGGAGCAACTTATATCTCTCCTTTCTTAGGTCGTTTAGACGATGTGTCAACCGATGGTTTGGCGTTGATCGAGCAAATTCGCGGAATCTACGACAACTATGCTTTTGATACCGAGATTTTAGCTGCTTCTGTTCGACATCCAATGCACATTATTCATTGTGCTGAAATTGGAGCAGATGTGATGACAGGACCTTTAAGTGCAATTAAAGCCCTTGCAAAACACCCACTTACCGACATAGGGTTACAACAATTTTTAGCCGATCACGCAAAAGGAAATAACTAAATTATGTTGTCTAAAGAAGCGCGTAAAGAACGAAATCTATTGTTCTGGGCTTCTTTTAAGGAAGTTATGCGAAAACGTGTATCATCCTCTGGTCGACGAATAAATTGGGCAACCTATCCTACTGAGGTTAAAAACACATACTTACGCTTAATTTCTGATGGAAAACTCACTGCTGTCTGCTATGATATACAGTTCAAAGATGAAGGAATTCAAGCAATTTTTTGGGAACAATTAGGCGAGTTGAAAAAGGTTATGGAAGAAACAATGAAGCACCCTACTATTTGGGACAATTCATATATTAATGCTGAAGGAATGAAAATTGGTCGAATTTATTGGGAATTAGAAAATGTAAATTTCTATAATGATGAAGATTGGACGACTATTCATCAATTTTTCAAAGAACGACTTATAGAATTTGATGCTTTTTACCAAGAATTCAAAGATATACTCATTTCATTGGTTGATTAGCATTATTTTTGCCATATGACGAAACTATTTATTTTCTTTTTGCTCATTTTTATTTTCCCAATCGGTTTTGCGCAAACTACTCTATTATCTACGGATTTTCAATCAGGAATTCCTCTTTCGTATACATTGCTCGATCAAGATGCAAACTCAGAAGACCAAAGTATGACGGAATATTTAAATCAAGCAGCATGGATTAGTATTTCAGATCCAGATAGTGCCACCAATTTTGTTGCATCAGCAACTTCCTATTTTTCACCCATTGACACTGCAGATCGCTGGCTAATTACACCTTCACTAACTTTAGGTTCTTTTGGAAATAAAATTTCATGGAAGGCTAAATCACACGACCCTTCTTTTCCTGACGATTACCTGGTCCTGATTTCACACACAGATGCATCAGTATCTAGTTTTACAGATACTATCGGCTCGATAGAAGAAGAAAATTTTGAATGGACAACACGATCGGTAGATTTATCTCAAGCTGGTTATGACGACAGTACCGTATATATTGCATTTGTCTTACGAACTTTTGACGGATATAAATTATATCTCGATGACATTTTAATAGAAAAAGACATCGATACAAGTGCTATTTCTTCGGTTTCCATTCCTAAAATCAATCTATATCCGAATCCTACAGAAAAATGGGTTAATATCACAGGAATAAATGTACCAATAACTGGAGAAATTTGGAATTCACAGGGTCAACTTATTAAGAAATTCGATACATTACTTGTTGACATAGAAGATTTACAATCAGGTATTTATATTATGTCACTTGTCATTCAGAATCAAGTTATTAATACACGAATCGTTAAAAGATAAACCGTAAATTTTGTTACCTGAAATTTATAAAAAGGTCCGTGAAAAATTCTTGTCAATGGAGGGCAGCCATGATTGGCATCACATAGAAAGAGTATTGCAAAATGCAAGAATTATTCAACATAAAGAAGGAGGAGATTTATTAACAATTGAACTCGGGGCTTTGCTTCATGATATTGCAGATCACAAATACCATGACAATGACTTTGAACTAGGGTCTAAAGTAGCCAAGGAAATCGTATTGGAGCATTATCATGACGAACACCTAGCGAATTCAATCGAACAAATAGTCAAAGCAGTTTCTTTCAAAGGAGCTCTTGTAGAAGACTCTGAAATAACTTTGGAGGGAAAAATTGTTCGTGACGCAGATCGCTTAGATGCTATTGGAGCAATTGGTATTGCTAGAGCATTTGCATACGGGGGATCTAAAAACAGACCATTATTTGATCGAACCATTCATCCTATTTTGCATAAATCAAAAGAAAGTTATGCTGAAGGAAAGTCTCATACAATTAATCATTTTTACGAGAAGTTACTTCTTTTGACAGACCGAATGGAAACGCCAACCGCAAAAGAAATTGCGCGAGAAAGACAGCATTTTATGTTGAGTTTTTTAATCCAGTATTTTAAAGAGGAAGGCTTTTCAATCGAAGGTTCGGCATTCGACTTATCAGGTTTTCACGCGTCTGAATGAGTTTTTCCTTGTAAACATTAGCTCCTTGACTTTCCGGGTATAGAATTTTATGGTTTAGTGAACGATGAAAGGCTTCTACCTCACCGGTTAACTTTAAGGTACTTTCTTCGAGATAAGCAATTTTAAATTTATTCCAAATATAATCAACTGCAATTTCATTCGGATGTGATAAGTCTTCTTTTGAGAATCGGTAATCTCTCAATTCATCCATGAAAATTTCATACGCAGGAAAATAGGTAACTCCTCTACCTTCGAGCATTTCGCACAAAGAGAGTAATTTAGCCTTACTTCGGTTATTTTCCTTAAGACCATCTTTTAAATGCCTTACCGGACTTACAGTTATAAGAACTTTCAAATCTGAATTAATTTGATACAACTTATCTAATATTGTAGATATAGCACTATACATTTCATCAACCGAAGAATTTACTTTATGAAAATTTGATGCCGGCTGTTGATGACAATTTGCAACTAAGAAGTTAGATGACAATTCATATCCAATAGAGGTACCAAAGGTTAAAATCAAATGCGTCGAAGTACTTAATTTCCTTAATAATTCATCGCCAATATTCTCAAGTTTCAAGGAAAGATCTTGTTCACGCATAGCATAGAGTTTACCAGAAAATGCATAATCCAAGAAAACATCATTTTTTTTAACAAAATGCATATCGCGTTGACCTAAAGCAAATGAAAGCGCATAAGCGATAGAATTTGGATGAAACAAAGTGCCAAATGGATTAACAAAAACATCAAAACCTGCGAATGCTAGTTTTTCACCAATTTCATCAGAAAAACAACTACCCAAAGTAATGACAGAAGATTGATGATTAAGGTTGATGTTTTCCTTAGGAATGGTATATTCAATGAAAAAATTATTAGTCATTGATTAATGCTTTTGCTGTAAGTCGAGCGCTATCTGTAATTTTCTCACCGCTCATCAATCGGGCTATTTCCTCAACTCGATCATTTTCTGTCAATTCAATGATTTGTGTAGTCGCTCGATTATCTTCAATATTTTTTTTAACGAAAAAATGAGCATTTGCTTTGGCTGCAACTTGAGGCAAATGAGAAATGGCAAAAATCTGGCGCTGCTTTCCCATTGTCTTAATAAATTTCCCCATTTTTTCAGCAACCTCACCCGATACTCCCGTATCAATTTCGTCAAATAAAATGGTTGGTAATTCTTTTTTCTCTGACAACATCTTTTGAAGAGCTAACATTAAGCGAGAAAGCTCCCCACCACTTGCGGCCTTTTCTATTGAAACCGGCGCATAACCAACATTTGCTGAGAAAAGCCATTCCATTTTTGTAATTCCAGATTTATCAAATTCCTCCTTTTCTTTCAAGTCAATTTGGAGTTCAGTATTCGGTAAGTTCAACTCTCCCAACAATACATCAAGTTCCTTGATAACCTTTTTACTTTGTTTTTTTCTCGCGTCATGTAAGGTTTTTGCTAATTCCATCAAGATTTGTTCTTGGTCGAACACCAACTTTTCTATCTGAGTAATTTGCTCTTTTAATTCGTCAATATTTAGGGTCTGTTTACTTAATTCTTCGTAATAAAGCACCAACTCTGCTTGTGTTTTACATTTGTGCTTATTCAGCAGACGATTATACTCATCAATTTTTTGGGTCAACTCATTCGCTTCTGATATAGACAACTCAGAATCAGAAATACTATCATTAGCAATAGATGCAATATCTTTTAGCTCTAAGCGAACACTTGAAATTCTATCACCTAATTCTCTCAAACCTTCATCAACAGTTGACCATTTATCTGTAGAAGAACTAAGTCTTTTCAAAATGTCCAAAACACTACCTTCCTCCTCCATTGCAGCAATTCCGGCATAACATTCATTCAAACCGCTCTGATTTTCTGCCCGCCTCAATTCCCTTTCTAAGTCTTGGTAATTGATGGACAATAAATTCAATTTTGATAATTCCTCTTTCAAATAGAGCGTATAATCAATTGATTTCTCTGCTTCATTTAACGAGTCCTTCAAGGAAATTAATTTGCTTCTCTCCTGTTGAAAGGCAATAAACTTTTCATGAAAAGATATTGCTAATCCAGCTGTTTCTGCCAAATGGTCAAAAAGTTCTAATTGAAATCGCTTATCTTTTAACTCAATTGTGTTGAACTGAGAATGAATATGAACCAATTTGATGGCTAATTCACGCTGAAGATTTAAAGTTACCGGCGTATCGTTAATAAAAGCTCTAGATTTACCTTCTTTGGTTATTTCTCGTCTTACAATTAGTTCGTCCTCTTCATCAATTTCATGAAGATTTAACCATGAACGAATGTCCGCATTAGTTTTGAACTTTCCTTCAACAATCGCCTTATTCGCCAAAGGACCAATTATTGTAAAGTCGGCGCGTTCACCTAGAATCAAATGCAATGCATCGAGTAACATTGACTTTCCTGATCCAGTTTCTCCTGTAATTACAGAAAATCCAGATTGAAAACTCAATTCTACATGTTCGATAATCGCAAAATTCTGAATCGTTAATTGCCTTAGCATACTAATTCATTATTTCAGCGTATCGTGACGAATTCCCAGAGTCTAATTTTTTGAGGAGATTAACGAAATCTGTTTTCTCTTTCACTTCGGAATCGGAAAGTACGTTTTTAAACTCAAGAAACTTACCGTATAAAAAATTCTGAACATTAATATTATTCGGACGCTGCTGAATGATTGAGTTCAATTTGTTTAGAGCATCGTACATTGCCTTTTTTGCAGCAACTTTATCGTCATACAATTTATCTATCCCCTTACGATGATACGCATAATTACAATCTCTCAAGGGTTCATAGATTTGATGAAGGATATTATCAACTAACCAAAAACGATTCTTTTTTCCTGTTTCGCTCGATTTCCAACCTGCAAAACCTACTGATTGTGCCGTAACAACTATTTGCTGCGCTTCAGTAAAATAAGGAGTCCCTCCTTTCGGTGAAAATGAATCATAATCCATTCCAATTATAAAGTATGCGTAAAAAGCAAGGATTGAAGTAAGATTGTCTTTGAATTGATTTTGGGCATATTGTAATACCGTATTTCGTGAGAATGATATTTGCATATCGTCATCTTGAAAGTTGAAAAGAATACTGTTATAATTCGAATTAAATGCAGGTCTGTTGGATTGAATAGACATACTACCGCTGTAGTTACCGGTACTTGGAATTGATTTAATTTGAATTCGTACAATGCAATTAATTCGCTCTTCTATGTTAAATTTATCTTTTGTCCAAGTGGTGTTATTCATAAAATCAGCAACGGTTTGCTTCATTTGATCTAGAATTTCCTTTTCTGTTGAACTTACTTCAACTTTATTATCTACAATTACATCAACTTGGCAATTCAGTTCTTGAGCAAAATTCTTCGAAGTGAAGATTAAAAGCACTAAAAAAATCAAGAGAAACTTCTTCATCGTTTTTCTATATAGTTCAAAATATCCAATGCGACAAGAGATTTTGGTTTTTTATCAAATTCTTCCATTCTGTCTTCTTTATCTAAGATAGTAATTTTATTCCAATCAGATTGAAAGGTTGTTCCCTCATTTTCCATGGAATTCATGACTACTATATCCAAATTTTTATCTTTTAGTTTAGATAACGCATATTCTTTAGAATTATTGGTTTCTAATGCAAAACCAACGACAAGTTGTTCGGCAACTTTATTTTGAGATGCCCATTTTAGCACATCAGGGTTTCTCGTTAAACTAAGTTCAAAATCCAACGATTGCTTTTTAATTTTGTGTGGTGAAATGGCAATTGGACGATAATCAGCAACCGCCGCGGCAAAAATCCCTATTTCTTGGTCCGACCAGTTGTCTTTAACAGCACTCAGGAGTTCTTGAGCAGACAAAACATCAATTCTTTTCAAATTAGGGTGTGCTAACTCGAGGTTCACGGGTCCTGTAATTAAGGTCACATGATACCCCTTCAACAACGCTTTTGCGGCTAATTCAAATCCCATTTTACCACTAGAGAAATTACCAATATACCTTACAGGATCTATTTTCTCAAATGTTGGACCTGCCGTTATAAGAAGTTTTTTACCCTTTTGAATATTTAATGTAAGTAATTCTTCAACACAATTGGCAATATTTTCAGGTTCTTCCATTCTTCCCTGCCCCTCCAAACCACTTGCTAGTTTTCCAGATGTTGCAGGTATTACAATCACTCCATCCGTCACTAATTGGGTAAGATTTCGCTTTAGAGTAGGATGTTGGTACATATCAAGATCCATTGCAGGAGCGATGATCGTTTTACCTTTCATTGAAAAATATGTAGCTAAAAGTAAATTATCACAAATTCCTGATGCCATTTTGGCTATAGAATTAGCAGTTGCTGGAGCAACTACAAACACATCTGCCCACAAGGCTAGTTCTACATGATTGTTCCAGATTCCTGTTTCTTTATTCCAAAATTCAATTACTACAGTATTTTCAGAAAGTGTACTGACAACAAGCGGACTTATAAAATCAGAAGAGGCAGGAGTCATTACACATCTGACTTCTGCCCCTTTACTTTTAAATATTCTGATGAGGTAAGCAATTTTATAAGCTGCAATACCTCCTGTAATTCCAAGAAGGATGCGCTTTCCTAGCATTACTTATCTGTCTCTGGATGACGAACGTAAATTTTATCTTCTAACAATTCTTGAGTAGCAATAGCCGTTGGTTTTGCCATTCGCTCATAGTGCTTAGAAATTTCAATTTGTTCTCTATTTTCAAAAATTTCCTCTAAATTATCTGTAGTAGATGCAAATTCTTGTAGTTTTTGAGTCAGTTCTTCCTTAAGCTCTACACTGATTTGGTTTGATCTTTTAGAAATGGCCACCAAAGCTTCGTAAATATTTCCCGTTTTTTCTTCTAATAAAATGGTATCTCTTGTTACGGTTGTCTTCTCTGCAGCTGTGTTTTTAATACTCATGTTTTTTTCTTATTTTATCTTTTCTCCCTTTTCCATTCGCTCCATCAGGTTATTCAACTCATTGATATAACGCGAATTTCTAAATTGGAAAGCAAAGTTAAGGAATCTTTCCTTAGTTTTTTCAATTCTTTCTTGTTTTTTACTCTCAACGCTATTTTGCGCCAACAAAATTGAGTTTTTCACCAATAAATAACCATTTTCTTCTAAAAACTTAGAACGACTATATTTGGAAGAAAAAATTTCTGCTGAAGTAACCGCTGCTCGATAATTTTCAGTCTTTGCGTACAAACGCACTTCCTCAAAATCTTTTCGTTCAATTTTAAATCTCAATTCATCAATTATCAAATTACAAGTATCCACTAATTTACTATCGGGATATCTGTTTACAAATTCTTGAACATTATTTATGGCTTTATCTGTTTCTCCTTGATCCAAATAGTAACTTGGTGAATTTCTAACGCTGCAGAGGGCTTTCATAAACATAGACTCCTCTACTTTAGGACTGAAAGGGAAGCGAGACAAATAGGAATCGAAATAATATTCAGCCATGTAAAAATCTTCTGTTTCAAAGTATGATTTAGCCAAACGATAATAAGCCAGCTCTCCCTCACCTGTTCGCGGAGAATGTTGATAAATTTGCTCATATAAAACAATGCAGCGGTCGAAATCTTTCTTTTCATATAGATTATTAGCCGTTTCAAATTTCAGCTGATAATTATCTCCCTTTACAATTTTCGAATATTCCGAACATGCAACAGTAAGCATCATTAAAGCGAATACACCTATAAATTTTCTCATTTCACTCTCAGACTTTTTCCCACTTGTAAAACACTTGTGGTTTTAATTCGATTTAATTGACACAATTGAGATACAGTCGTGTTATGTTTTCTTGCAATTGATGAAAGAGTATCTCCTGATCTCACCTGATAATATTTAGCTTGACTTGTGCGAACAACAGGCTTTGGCTTTACAACTAATTGCTCCTGTTTAATATCAGGGTCTTCATTATTATTTTCTTTTGCCAACTCGGGTTTATTTCCTGAATAATAATGATCACTAGGCTTGGCACCCGCACGAAATAAACCTTTATGAATGAGAATGCTATCTTTTTTTAATTTTTTAGCACGAAAATCTATTATCTCCTCAGGGTTTAATGTCGCATCATAAAACCTTACCTCAAAATGTAAGTGAGACCCAAAGGAATGACCTGTATTTCCGCCCAATGCAATCGGATCACCTGCCTTTACCTCCTGATTTGGATAAACAAGAAATTTACTTAAATGGCCATAGTACGTTTCAAAACTATTAGGATGACGAAGCACCACTAAATTTCCATAACCCCCTTCGTTGTATTTTGCATATCGAACCTTACCTGACCATGCAGCATAAACTGTGTCTCCTGTTTCCAAATCTAAGTCCATCCCAGTGTGGTAACGACCGTTTCTAAATTTGTAGGTGGAGGTTACTATTCCTGGTACCGGCGGGTAATACTCACTACTTTCTCCACTATTCAAATACACCCAAACTGAATCTTTCATTTGCCCTAAATCATTGCGAACACCTGAAAGGTAAGAATTATTGTTCCAATTTAGGTTGTAGGCAAAATCTTGATTATTTGTCATAAAATTATGAACTCTCTTGTTCATAACACCATCAAATTTATTTTCATCAAACAAACGCCATGTTTGATTTGAAAAAACCAAAATTTTTCCAATACTTGTTTCTATTGTGTCAATACATTTTTGTGCATGAACAAATGAAATATGTATAAAAATTACAACCAAAAAGGTTCTAAACGACACAAGCTTTTTTTTTTGAAGACCAAAGTTACTAAAAAATCAAATTGCTCTTACGTCATCAATTTCTACATTAAAGAGAACCGTTTCGTTAGGTTTCACTTTATTTGAAAAACCATATTTCCCATAGGCTTGTGGAGCATCAAGAAGAACTAAATAACGTTCGCCAACTTTAGCATTCTTTAACACTTTACGAAGACCTGGAACTAGTGCATTTTGACCAGGAATGTAGCGTATTGGTGTGTTGTTAAAGTATGTATTAATTACATTTGATGTGCTTTTCGTTGATGCCGTCATTTGAAGAAATAACTGTTTATCTTGTGTTTTATCGAGGTCAGATGTTTGACCATCCTTAATTAACCAAGACTTGATACCATTTTCATTTATGCCTGGTTCCACAAAAGAATAAACCTTTACATATAACCAAACACTTGAATTCGCTGGAATAACATCTCCAAGTCCTTTATTGCCATATGCGAAAGCTGCAGGTAATTCAATTTTAGCAAAATCCCCAATCGATAATTCTTTGAACGCAATATCCCAACCCAACGTTTGAAGGTTGTAACCCACAACAAATGGAAAAAAAGGAAGATTTGCTCGGTGATTTCCATCAACTATCTTTCCGTCAGGAAGTGCTAATCGGTATTCGATTAGAACCATTTCTCCATCTTGAATTGCTCTACCATCTGCGTTGTGTATCCATTTTATTTGAATTCCATTTGCTAAAGATTTGCTCGAAACAACTTTTCCTTTTTCAAAAGATTTTAAATTCTCCTTACTATCACCAAACGATGCAGTGTCAGCACTCATCTTCTTTGTTTCCTTTTTGTTATTTGCAGCTTTTACGATCTCTTCTGTTTTATCTTCTTTTTGTACACAAGAGGCTAATGCGATTATTAAAGCAGCGTAAAGCGAGATTGATTTTATCATTTTATTTCTAATAATTTAATGTCAACATAAAGTATGGCCTGAGGAGGAATGGAATAACGATCTCCTAATAAACCATGACCTAGATAACTAGGTAGAATCAATTTGGCCTCCTCTCCCACTCTCATTAGTTTAATGCCTTCTTGTATTCCAGATTCCACCTCGCTTTTACCTATTTTAATAAGCTCAAATCCCGAGATTGTATCTGTTTGGTAACACAAGGTTCCGTCTAGTCTTTCAATTTTCAATTGGACAGAAACTTCGTTTCCACTTTTAACCTTTACACCTCCATTTTTCTTATAAATCATATACCTCAAACCTGAAGATGTCGTATCCATTTTTAAGTAATGGTGATGTTTCAGAAAAGCAGATATTTCTAATTGCTCGCGCTCATTAATTTCTTGATTAAAATCTACTGAATGTTCCTTTCCCCAATCTTCATTTGTTTTTTCCTGCTCTTTCTTTTCTGGGCGACAAGAAATTAGGAACAAAGGACATGAAAACAAAAAGAAAAATAAACCGATTTTCATAACAACTCGTGTACTAACGACTTGAAACGTGAAATGGTTACATCTAAACTATCTTTAGATTCACCACCAGCGGCGTACTTATGACCACCACCATTAAAATGTTTGGATGCAAAATCATTGACAAAATAATTTCCTTTCGACCGAAACGACAATTTGACTCCATCTTCTTTTTCTATGGCAAACAAGGCTATTTGGATTCCCTTAATGGATAATATGACATTTACTAATCCCTCTGTATTTCCTTTTCTATAATTAAACCTTCTTAGATCCTCCTTACTCAGTCTTATTATACCTATCGGCATTGCTGGTAAAATCTCTAAACGTTCGGCGATTGCAAAACCTCTTAGTTGCAAACGATCCATACTGTTTTCATCATAAATTGCTTCATGGATTTCAAAATGATTTATTCCAATTGACAATAATTTTTCTAAAACATGATGTGTATTTGCACTAACGGATGGAAAACGAAAAGAACCAGTGTCTGTCATTATACCCAAGTAAATCCCACGCGCACAGTTAACGTCAACTAGAGTTTCTAATTCATTCTGCTCTAAAACTTCATAAAAAAGTTCAGCAGTTGAAGATGCCAAAACTTTAGAAATAGAATGACTTGTGAACTTAGAAGGATTTGGGTGGTGATCTATCATGAGCGAAGGCCCCTTCAGTTTCTCAAAAATTGAGCTCATTTCTGAACCAACTCGCGATGGATCATTATAATCCATATGGATAGACGCCTCCATATCCACTATTCCCTGGATTTCATCAAAGTTGCAATTCTCGAAAACTTTATAATTTACCTCATTTAAAAACGGAAGCAAATAGTCTGAAGGTTGATCGGGCAACAACACTATTGGATTTTTTCCAATTTTCTTTAGGAAGAAATAACAAGCTGCTGCACTTCCAATTGCGTCACCATCTGGTGATTTATGTGTGGTAATAAGAAACGAATGGTGCTGATCAACCAATGACTTAAAAGACTGCATACTAATGTTTTTGTTGCATCTGCTCATCCTCTTCTTTGTCTGGAGGAAACAATTTTGGCTCGTCTTTTTTGTTCTGTAGGTGATCTAACATATCTTCAATCTGTGAAATACTCACACGCTTAGCAATTATCTTTTTGTCTTTATCTAGAATGTACACAACCGGAGTACTAAAAATATCATATGTGGTCTGATAATTCAAAGATTCCAGCGTTGTTGGTTTCTTTCGTGGATCACCGGGAACTGGCACAAGACTATTGGGATCTTTTTTTGCCAATTCATATAATTTATCAGTTACTGCCACATTTATAAATTCTAACTTATTTTCCCTGATAAACTTTTTCCAACCTTCAAAATCTTTTCCAATCGCCTTCCCAATAGCAAATACTTCTACGTTGCGGGCCTTCAATTTTTTCAAATACAACTCGTTTAATTTCGGTGTTGTTTTCTTACAGTGGCCACATTCCGGATCCCAAAAATATAGAATAGTATATTCTGCATTTAAGCTGTAAAAATCTTGCCATTTGCTATCTGTCGTGTCTTTAAGTATTAAATTAGGTGGCCTTACTCCAACCACAAGATTTAGTTTGTTATCTATATTGTCACACAATTCTTCAAGCTTATCCTCTGTCACCCAGAATGCCGGTGATTTTCCTTCAGAGTTCTTTGAACAATAATAACGGTTTACCATGTATAAGTACACCTTATCCATCCCCATTATTTCACTTTTTCCGTAGGTTGAAGTTATCCAACCCACGCAATATTCAAACATTTTAGATTTCGGATCTAACCTATCGCAAAAGTCGAAAGCATAGTGAATTACAGTATCCCAATGTTGGATCATCATGTTCTTTCCAAAATAGAATTCAAGTTTGTTGTGAAAAACAGGATTATTTACAAGCGCATCGAATTTTAAGTCAACATTATCCCAAAAATGACTTCTGTAATATTTAAACTTAAATTCAGGGTCAATTTCTTTTCCATCTTTATCTTTGGGGCTTTCAGGAATTTCAACTTCCATTGACATTTTAACAATCCGACCTACCATTTTTGAGGAATGCGTGGTGATTAGGTTTTTTTGATAAGCATCTACTTCTTTATTTAACGCGTCAATTTTGTCCGTTAGAGATTTATAGCCATCGTCTTCTTTTTTAAACTTATTTCTTTCTTCAGAAAGTTTATTTAATTCTACCTTCTTTTCAGTAATGAAGTTTACATAGGGTACAAATACCCGATTTTCTTCAGACTTCTTCACCTTCATGTTTTTCATAAAGTCTGGAAATGAAGTTTCTAATTGAACTTCCTCGTTGTTGTATATGAACTCGAAATACTTTTGTCCAGGAAGTAATAGACCGACAATTCCCGGAACCTGCTTTTTCCCATCAAAAATCACTTCTCCGTTTTTCATCTCCGCAGTATCAGCGTAATATAACTTTTGGCCGTAATATTTAATTAAATGAACGGTGGTGTCTTTTTGACCGAGCACTTTGATTCTAATTTTCTGTGCATTTGCTAGGTTCACTAAACAAATAAACAATAACAAGGCTTGTATTCTTTTCATGGTGCAAATTTACAATTACGAATATCGATTTAATTTAAATTACTTACTTATTATTAACATTTCTTTAACCTATTTATTGAACAACTGCATAACATTTTTCCTGGCTGAAATTGTTCCAACTCCAACGAATAGAAGAAAACTTATAGGAATTAATACAACTGCCAATAAACTGAGTTCTTCATTCAAATATATACCACCAATTTGTAGCGTTTTGTTGATCCACCATTTTAGAATAAAAAACAGTCCAAAAGCAGACATAATGGAAACGGCAAAAACTATTGAAAAATATTGAATAAAAAGTCGAGCGATAGAATACGGCGAATATCCAATTCTTAAAAGTGTTTTCACTTCGTATCTGTTTTGAGATAGTAGCAAATGCATGTACTGCAGTAAAACAAGCACCGAACTAATAACGGCAACAATTGAAACGATGAGCACAATGAAAATAAGTGTAGATATAATGCTTTTTAATCTCCCTACAATCATTTGTGCTTTCTTAGGTTCTAATCCTTTATCATTCAAGTATTTTTCTAAACTTCCAAATTGCCCTTCTTTACCTTTTATTATCACCTGAGTAATTTTACCTTCTTGATTTTCCCCATACTTTGAATTCGCGTAATTCATAAATTCCATTGGGACAAGTAAGGCTGAAATTTCATTAGTAAAACCAATTATTCTTGCGTTGAGCCATTCCTCTCCTTTTGGACCAGAAATTCTTAATTTGAAAGGGATCGAAGTTGCCACTTCGTCGGAAATCTGAGGAATACCTGCCGAACTCATGAAAGTATTCAACATAACCACAAAGTCTCTCGGCATAATTATAGGTAGTTCTTTCGATTCAGGACTCCAAGTCCAATTGGATGCGTTGGCATCCAAAAACTCTTTATCTATTGATTGTATGAAAGCATCCGTCTTAAAAGGCGGTACTAAATCACTATTCGTTTCCAACCAAACGCGAAAGTTATTTGATTTAACAGCTTGAACTTTTTCCACAAAAGGTTGCTGTTGAATTTCTAAAATTTCTTCAACTGTAAAATCATTGTTCGATAAATTGAACGTACTAGCTGAGGTCACTTTTCGCTGAACAATTAAAATATTCGCCCCAAGAACCTCACTTCCTTCACCAAACTCGTTAATTCGGTATAAAAAATGTGCCGACGTAATAAGAAAAGTCATTCCAAGTAATGCGCCAATCGCAGCAAGTGCTAATTGCTTTTTATCTTGATTTCTAAATAACAATTTCTTTAACACGGCTATAGTTTTATTTCTTTATCAACACTAATTTTATCAGTAGGATCTAGCGTCGTTAAAATCATTCCAGCATTAAGCTCTTTGCACCTTTCTTTAATTAGAGCAATTGCAAGTTTAGTATTGTGTTCGTCCAAATGTGAAAATGGTTCATCCATTACTATTGTTTCGAAAGGTTGAGACAACGCACGCAGAATAGCAAGTCTTTGCTGCTGCCCCATCGACATGATACCCGCAGGTGTATTCCATTTTGTTTCTATTCCTAAATAAGCTGCCCATTCTTTAAGTTTCTCAATTGGCATACCTCCTTTTAATCTCGTATTGATTAATATATTCTCCTCAGAGGTTAAGTTGGAAAACAATTGCAAATCTTGGAAAACAAAAGAAAATTTGTTTTGCCTAATTCTCAACCAATCAGAAACCGAAAAAGTATGTACTAAATTCGAATCAAAAATTAATTTTCCTGAGTAATCATGTCGAAGTCCTGCAAGAAGATGTGTAAATGTTGTTTTTCCTTTTCCGCTCGCTGCATTAATTAGTACTTTTTGACAGCTTTCAATGACGTGGTAATTATTCCATAGGCTGTCTGCAGCATGAGGATATTCCTTTAAAGGATCAGGTAGGATATTATCAAATACAATTTTCATTCGGAGGTGAGTTTTTCAAGAATCATTCCATTATTTTTCAATTCGAAAATTACTTGTTCAAACAAAGCTTTTTCACTGTATGGATCCAAATAAATCAGGTTTTCATACCTCTTGAGCCAAGTCAATTGTCGTTTTGCATAATTCCTAGTGTGTTGCTTTATCTTTTCTATTACGTGAAACTTGTCCAAATTTGATTCATACCATTCTTGGTAACCAACTGTTTTTAAAGGAGTTAATTCTGAATATTTCTTCAACTCAAAAACTTCCTTTTCCAAACCAAATTGAACCATTTCGTCCACGCGCGCATTTATTCTTGAGTAAAGATCTTCTCTTTTCCATTCAATACAAAACCTGTGGTATGGAATAGAAATAGGATTTAATTCACCGGTTCTTAAATTTTCCAACGTATCACCTGTAATTTTCAAGATTTCTAATATGCGTAGCAGTCTTCTAGAGTTATTCACGTCAACTTGATCAAGAGCTTTACTATCTAATTTTATAATTTCTTCTTTTAAAAATGAGATTCCTTTTTCGTTGAACTGATTACTAATTTCGGCTTTTATCTTCGCATCTCTCGGCAGGTTATCAATACCATTCAAAAGTACATCTACATACAATCCCGATCCACCCACTAGCACGAGTACATCTTTTCGGATAAAATAATTCTGAATAAATTTCCTAGCCTCATTAGCAAAACTGGCTGCTGTAACATCGTCTAAAATAGAATGAGAGGCAATAAAATGATGCTTTACTTCTGATAATTCATGTGCAGCAGGACGAGCGACACCGATATTTAATTCTTTAAAAATTTGTCTAGAATCGGCAGAAATAATTTCAGTACCAAAGAATTTAGCAAGATCAATGGATAAACCTGTTTTCCCAGAAGCAGTGGCACCTTGCACCACAATTATCATTTTTTTCAATACATCGCCTTATATTCGTTGTAAATTTCGAAAATTCTACGCACATAAAATGTGGCATGTCCTCTATATGCTCCGCATTTTACAATTGGTAGGCGGTAATAATTGGAATTACGAAGTTTTAATACTGCTTTTTCTACGTTTCCATCCCAAATTAGAGGGTTTAAATTTAACTTTTTAGCAAGTCGCTGAGCATCCTCTATATGGCATTTGCCCGCGTTGTACGAAGCCAATGTAAATTTTACCCGTTGCATCATGTCAGGAATTTTACTCCACGCTTCCATAGAGGAACCTAAAAGCTTCATTCCTGCAACCAATTGTTGTTCAACAGATGAAGAAGGAGAAATCCCATATTTCCTTCCTGTGGCAGGCATGAACTGTATAATTCCAAACGCCCCCCCCATTCCCCTTGCTTGAGGATTAAAATTTGATTCTTTTTGAGCTATTGCCGCTAAAAGCTTCCAGTCCCATCCACTATTTTTAACAGCATCTTGAAAAGATTTATCAAAAGGTGTTAGTTTTCCTTTTTTAGGAATAAAAGTAACTGGCAATTCTGAGGTTGCATAGTCAAAATATCGTTTTTTTAGTTGTGTAAATGCATCAGACTTGATATAACCTATAAGAAATTCATCTAATTCACTTTTCAACTCTTCACTAGAATTTCTTAATCCAAAGGCAAGCTTTTGAGGAAATGAAATGACAAGCGATACATCAATATTATCATACAGATCTTTTGAAATTCTAGCTAAATTTTCATGAGCTACAGTCAAATCTATTTTTCCCTGATCTACTAATTCAATTAAGTCTTCCGTTAAGGGATCTTCTTCATAAACCTTAATATTTATATCAATCCCAATTTCATCTTCCAAATATTCTAATCGTTTTAAAAAGCTGGAGTTTTTGCGAACATAAATCGTTTTTTTATCAAGCTCTTGAACTGAATTTATTTTTTTTCCTTTCCGCTGAATCAATACTTGTGGCGAAGAATAATGTGAACTAGTAAAGTTAATATCTTGAACATTTGAAAGAGATACACAGAGATTTGCTGCAATTACATCACCTTCTCCATCTTTTAAGAATTCAACTAACTTATCACTTTCATTAACCACCTTAATTTCTAATGGCAAGTTAATTTTTTTTGCAAATGAATCCAAGATTTCATATTCAAAACCAAGTTTTTTATCACGGTATTCATAGTATGATAGCGAGCTATTCTCGGTAAGTACAATTAACTTACCTCTTCTTTTAATCTCTTTAAGATCTATTGTCTTTTCATTTTCATCGGGAATATAGCTGCAAGAATGCAGAGAAATTAGAAAAAAACATATGACAAAAGACCTCAATATCAACATTTTAAAAAATTAAAAATATACGTGAAAACGTAAAAAAAGTTTCTCGTTAATTATTTGTCCAATTAAAAAAAAAACAGCATATTTGAAAAGATATTGTGGAGCATATGAACAGTGATCAAAACGAAATTTATTCAAAAGTTGTAAGAGCAGGAAAGAGAACATACTTTTTTGACATTAAATCAACAAAAAGTAATGATTTGTACATCACCTTAACGGAAAGTAAAAAAACTTTTGGTGAAGACGGAGATGGGAACTATCAAAAGCACAAAATTTTCTTGTACAAGGAAGACTTTGAAAAATTTAGAGAGGGCCTAGATGATGTTCTATCAAAAATTGAAGAAATAAAAAATCAATAATTTTTTTTCGAATATAGAATTAATCGCTATATTTGCACTCTCAAAAACAAAGGGGGTTTAGCTCAGCTGGTTCAGAGCATCTGCCTTACAAGCAGAGGGTCGGCGGTTCGAACCCGTCAACCCCCACATCAATACAGAAAAGCCTTTCAGAAGATTTCTTGAAAGGCTTTTTTTTGTTTATGTACTATTTTTCATTTTGAAAATCATATTAAAAAAGTCTCCAAATTGACATGTCGCTATTGAATAAATAAAAATTTTCCCTAAAAAAAAGCTACATTAGCACATGAAAGTTTATTTTTCCGTACTTGTTGTTTTATTACCGAAAAGTTACAGAATTTGTGAAAAAAGAAATTGGTGACACATTAAAAACAAAAACCCTGATGTGAACATCAGGGTTTCCTTTTGTGACCTTGTTAGGATTCAAACCTAAAACCTCCTGAGCCGTAATCAGGTGCGCTATTCAGTTGCGCCACAAGGCCAAAATTTTATTTTATAATACCCAATCGCTATGAGTATTCTTTTGGTTTGCTTGGTGCGCTATTCTCCCGATAGCTATCGGGATGCGCCACAAGGCCAAATTTTACGCAAAGATAGGGCAATTTTCATTTACAACAAGTAAAATCAAATATTATCTCGTTATTATTTTCAAGGTAAAACAAATCTCTTATCTTTGCACAGGGTAAGTCTTTTACGACCAGCTCCCTCTTAATCCTCCAGGACGGGAACGTAGCA
>CAZLHR010000022.1:9993-44968 GCA_964559685.1 uncultured Lishizhenia sp. | reverse complement strand
GGCGAAGGGTTTATTACGATTGTTGCCGACTCTGTATCCGTACATCCATTTCCATCGGTAACAGTTACTGTATAAGTCCCCGCTGTACTAATTGATGACGTCGTTGCACTGTTTCCTAATCCATCTGACCATGCGTAACTCGTGCCTCCACTTGCGGTCAAGGTAGTTGTTTGACCTGAACAAATCGCTAATGTTCCAGTGATTGATGCCGTCGGCGAAGGGTTTATTACGATTGTTGCTGACTCTGTATCCGTACATCCATTTCCATCAGTAACAGTTACTGTATAAGTCCCCGCTGTACTAATTGATGACGTCGTTGCACTGTTTCCTAATCCATCTGACCATGCGTAACTCGTGCCTCCACTTGCGGTCAAGGTAGTTGTTTGACCTGAACAAATCGCTAATGTTCCAGTGATTGATGCCGTCGGCGAAGGGTTTATTACGATTGTTGCTGTTGCAGTATTTACACAACCGTTAACGGTGTATGAATAAGTTACAACGTAATTACCTGGATTACTTGATGCTAAATCAATTTCACCAGTTGTAGAATTAATTACTAAACCTAAAGTTGATGAATACGTACCTCCGGTGGTGCCAGGAGTTCCCGCAAAGGTTACAGACGCAGTCCCTGTCTGACAATTTGGTGTACTATAACTAATTGTTACTGAAGGAACATTCCAAGTTATTTTAACCCAACCATTTCCACTATTGTTACCAGCCGAATTTGTTCCACCACTAGGTTGTTTAGACGATCCTCCTCCTCCTCCTCCTCCTCTTCTTATATAAGCAGATGTACATGCGAAGCCTTTGTAATCGGCACCGCCACCGCCACCACCAAACCATCCACCGCCGCCTCCACCACCTGTTGCTCCACAATTAGCCCCACAACCCGAACAAGAACTATTATTATTTTGCGTTCCCAAACCTAATAAAATAACCCCACCTGTTCCGCCTTGCCCAAATGCACCTGGATATCCATTCGGTTGAGAAGTGCCACCAGTATTACCTTGACCACCTATACCTGCAGAAGTTTGTTGGGCACCTTGTCCTCCACTTCCTCCAAAAACAGGAGCAGCACTATTATTGGAGCCATTTGCACCATTGAGGCCGGCAATTCCACCAGCACCTCCCTGTGTAGGGTTACAGCTATTAGTGATCCAACCCGCTGCACCTCCTCCTCCTCCCGCAACGATTTTAACTGGTGTTGCTGCGCTAGTGGCAGTAAATGTATTCAATAGTCCGATGCTTGTTGAGACATGTGAAGCACCTCCACCTCCGTACGATTTAAATGAACCATTAAACCCTGCAGCTGGAGCGTCCGCACTTGTGTGGCCTCCATTTCCACCTCCATTCCAACCACCACTATATGAAGGGATACTCCAAGTAGTTGAGGACGGTTGACCATTCACTGTGTGTTTAATTCCCTGTCCACCACAATAAATGTATAGTGTTTGACCGGGTGTTACAGATATTGAACCTGTTACTTTGGCGCCTTTTCCTCCCCCATTAACTGTTCCTGAATTAGGACCTCCACCTTGAGCGCCATAAGCTTCAATTGAGACACTTGTAACACAAGGAGGGACTATCCATGTTTGAACAGTAGGTAAAGTACCTGCAATCGGATTCCCTGTCTGTGGGTTTCCATTATCTGTTGATCCATTGTAGTAAAAAGTTTGAGACTGAGTTTGTGCATAAAATTTGCTGTGTGTAATAAATAAAAACACTAACAACAGTCGAAAAGACAAGATTGTAAAAGAATTTAGTTTTATTCCCGCCACTGCTAATTATTCAAAATTTACCTAATCAAATTTACATGACCGCTTATTTCACGATATTCATCTACATCTGGTAGTTTATATTTAATTTTATAACTATAGGTGCCTTCTTGAACTTTTTTACCGTTGGTGCCGAAAGAACCATCCCAACCCCATTCTGGATCTAGGGATTTAAATATTAACTCACCCCATCGGTTGTAAATACACAAGGAAAAATCGTCCTTACTTATTCCACTGAAAAAAATTGGCTGAAATAATTGATTAAAACCATCGCCATCAGGTGTAAAGGTATTAGGTATGTAATAAATTACTTTATCGGGATTTACGATTATTGTTAAATTGTTTTCTATAGGACAATCGTTAATAGAATATGTAACGGTATATACAGTGGTATTTGTTGGTGTGGCTATTGTTATATCAGATAGGGCATTTTCTAAAGAGTTTACTGGTGACCATGAAAAGTTACCTCCTGGAGGAGAGCCTACTGCAATCAACGTAGTCTCTTGCTCACTATCGATTAAAGTTGAAGTAGCACTTACAGTAACTGTAGGACTATCAACAGTTAAAAACATTGTTAAAATACTGTCGCACCCCTGAATAGACTGAAGGGTTGTGGTTTGGTTTCCTGCAGAATTGAATACTACATTATTCCATGTGTATGGAAGGTCTAAATAGCATACAGTTTGGAATGCATCATTTGTAATTAAAGGTGGCTGCGAAATTATCGCGGTAGTATTTGTAACGCAATTATTAACATCCGTAACAACTACATTATATGAGCCAGCAGAAATATTTGAAATAGTGAAGTTACCCCCATTATTTGAAATTTCCAACCCCGCAGGATTACCTGAAGAAGGGCCAACCCAACTAAGATTATAACCATTAACACCGCCATTTACAGCAATCGTTGCTGATCCATCCGATGAACCATAGCAAACCGTACTAACTGTTGAATTAGAAGCTACGAGCAAAGCAGGTTCCGATATAATTGCTGTAGCGCTAGATGAACAATTATTTACGTCGGTAGCAACCACAGTAATACTTCCTGCCGTTAAATTTAAAATTGGATAAATTCCTCCGCTTGTTGGAATTTCCGTCCCTAAAGGATCACCAGATGATACCCCGCTCCATTGCAAAGAATAACCCGGAGAGCCGTTGCTCACTTGAACAGCCAATGAACCGGTAGCATCTCCATTACATAGTACTGGAGAACTAACCAAATCAACAATAACCTGTGTGGGTTGATTGATTGTTACGGTCAAGTTCTCTACGCAGCCTCCGGCATCGGAGATGGTAAGTCCATAATTTCCAGCTGCTAAATCAGGAATGAGGAAATGTCCTCCGCTTACAGTAATTTCTGGACCTGCAGGATTTCCTACACTTGGACCAGTCCAACTTATATTATAATCTAATACTCCTCCACTAACATCTATATCTAAGCTTCCATCACTATCTCCAAAACAAGTAGGTTGAACAACAGATGTATTAATGAATAATTCACTTGCAGGAATGTAATTAATTGTAACAAATCCATGGCCATTATTGTTGGCAGGTAAACAAGATCCACCCGGTGGAACGAGAGAAGATCCGCCACCTCCGCCGCCACCGCCGTTAGCTCCTGTACAACAACCATCATTTCCGCCGCCGCCGCCGCCATAATATCCTCCACCGCCACCACCACCAGAAGCTGTTTGCCATACACCAGCAGCACCCCCAAGTCCAAGAGCACCTGGACTGCCTCCTGGAGGAGTTGCATTCCATGGAGTTCCACCATTACCCCCTGAAACGGCTGTTCCTCCCAAACCACCGGCTCCAAAAGTACTGCATCCATCAGCACCATCCGTGCAATTAGCGGGACCACCACATACTGGAGCAGACCCACCACTTCTTCCTCCTCCGCCTCCTGCAACAATTACTCTGTTAGTTAGAGCAGTTCCTCCAAACCGTATATCTGATGCTCCACCTCCACCCCATGAATCATAAGAGGTATTTCCATCTGTTGATGAATGTCCAGTTCCACCGCCATTAAAACCTCCAGAATTATTTCCCGAGATACCCATGCCCCCGCAGAAAATGAATAAGGTTTGACCAGGTGTAACTGTAAATGTTCCCGTAATTCTTGCGCCAGAGCCTCCATTTGACCCCCCACCTTTTGCTCCTGCAACAATTACATCTATGCTGGTAACGCATGGAGGAACAATCCATGTTTGCATTGCACCAGTATGATTGAATGTAACACTTTGCGATCTAGAAATAAAGGTTGATAAGACAATCGTTCCTGTGCAGAAAAGTAAGATTATTAATTTCATAGTAAGTCATGCATAGTAAAACAAATATAGCAAAATAATCGTTATCTTTTTCCCATAGCGATGAATCGCTATAGCGAAATCATACAAAGTTCAGATAGAAAATTTTAACAAAAACGAAAAGAAACGAAAAAGGTTGCCCCCGATATATTTTGTTCGACTATTTTAATTCACAAGTTTGTTAAAACTGAAAATCATCCATAAACTTTGTAGTAAAGAAGCCTTTTCGAAAATCTTCATTGGTCATTAATTTCTGATGAAAAGGTATAGTAGTTTTTACTCCTTGAATTATATACTCATCAAGGGCTCTCTTCATCTTTAAAATTGCTTCATCACGAGATTTAGCTACAACAATTAATTTAGAAATCATGGAATCATAATTAGGAGGAATGGAGTATCCTGAATAAACATGAGAATCTATTCGAACTCCATGCCCCCCAGGGCAATGATAATCTGTAATTCTACCTGGCGATGGTCTAAATTCTGCATATGGATCTTCTGCGTTTATTCGACATTGAATGGCGTGCATTTTAGGGTAATAATTTTTTCCAGATATTCGTGTTCCTGCAGCAATTAAGATCTGTTCTTTTATTAAATCGTAATCAATTACCTCTTCTGTAATGGTATGTTCTACTTGGATTCGTGTATTCATTTCCATAAAGTAGAAGTCGCGATTTTTATCTACTAAAAATTCAACGGTACCTACGCCTTCGTATTTTACTGCCTTTGCCGCTTTAATAGCCGCCTCACCCATTTTCTCACGCAATTCATCTGTCATGAATGGAGAAGGCGTTTCTTCTACTAATTTTTGATGACGCCGTTGAATGGAACAATCTCTTTCAGAAAGGTGACAGGCATTACCATACTGATCTCCTGCTATTTGAATTTCAATGTGACGAGGCTCTTCGATAAACTTTTCCATGTAAATACCATCGTTTCCAAAGGCAGCTCCTGCCTCTTGGCGAGCTGAATCCCATGCAGCTTCTATATCTTCTTCTTTCCAAACGATACGCATTCCTTTCCCACCACCACCAGCAGTTGCCTTGAGAATAATTGGATATTTTATTTCTTTGGCAGTTTTCCTAGCATCGCTCAAATCTTTTAATAAACCTTCAGAACCTGGAATACAAGGTACACCGGCTGCTAACATAGTTGCTTTTGCTGTTGCCTTATCTCCCATACCAGCAATTTGCTCCGGTAAAGCACCTATGAATTTAATTCCATGCTTTTGGCATACACGCGAAAATTCTTCGTTCTCAGATAGAAATCCATAACCAGGGTGAATTGCATCCGCATTTGTAATTTCAGCCGCCGCCATGATATTAGGTATTGACAAATAAGATTGCTTACTAATGGGAGGGCCTATGCACACGGCCTCATCAGCGAAACGAACAGGTAAACTGTCTTTATCTGCAGTGGAATAAACAGCAACTGTTTTAATTCCCATTTCTTTGCATGTACGAATGACTCTCAAGGCGATTTCGCCACGATTCGCTACTAGAATTTTCTTAAACATAAGGTAACCGATTTAAGACTTATGACGGATCTACTAAAAATAAAGGTTGATCGTAATCCACAGGTGACGAATTGTCAACTAAAACCTTCACTATTTTTCCTGAAACTTCAGATTCAATTTCATTAAAAGTTTTCATTGCTTCAATAATGCAAAGTTTGTCTCCTTTTTGAATTACGGAGCCTACATTTACAAATGGATCTTTATCTGGTCCTGGGGTTCGATAAAAGGTTCCAATCATTGGAGACTTTACAATTACGAATTTTGAATCATCAGCGCTAGCTATATTTTCAGAGCTGGATGCAGGCGCGGGTGTGGCAGATACAATTGGGGCTGCTGTCATGGCCATTGGTGCGCTCTGAACCATTTGTTGTGGGGCTTGTACGTAAATAGGTTGCTCTGTGGAATGTGAAATGCCTCCGCTAATCGTAATTTTGAACCCTTCACGCTCGATATCTACCTTTCTTATTCCCGTTTTAGAAACAAGTCTGATTAAGTCTTTTATTTCCTCTAAGTTCATACTATTTTTTTTGTAAAAGTAATTCTTTTTATGAATTGTAAGCCCATTTTAAATAAACAGCACCCCAAGTAAATCCTCCTCCAAACGCAGATAATACAAGGTTGTCTCCTTTTTTCAATTGATTTTCATAGTCCCATAGACACAATGGTAGGGTAGCAGCCGTAGTGTTACCATATTTTTCTATGTTAATCATAACCTTTTCTTTTGGTAGTCCCATTCGATTTGCAGTAGCATCAATAATTCGAAGATTCGCTTGATGCGGTACCAACCAATCTACATCTTCACTAGACAAATTATTTTTTTCCATTATTTCAGCAGAAACTTCGGCCATATTGATAACCGCAAATTTAAAAACTTGTTTACCTTCTTGTTTTACAAAATGAAGGCGTTGTTCAACCGTTTGAAAACTAGGCGGGTTGGCAGAACCGCCTGCCGGTTGGACTAAATACTCTCGTCCTGAACCATCACTTCGAAGAATAAAATCCTGAACCCCATACCCTTCGCTATTCGGTTCCAATAAAACTGCCCCTGCTCCATCTCCAAAAATGACACATGTAGTTCGATCTTGGTAATCTAATATTGACGTCATTTTATCAACGCCTACCACAATTACCTTTTTATACTTTCCAGTTTCTATAAATTGAGCCCCTGTCGATAATGCGTAAATAAATCCTGAACAAGCTGCAATTAGATCAAACCCCCATGCATTAGTCATTCCTGCCTTATCACACAACACATTCGCTGTACTCGGGAATGGATAATCTGGAGTTACAGTTGCCAAAACAACTAAATCTATGTCCAATGAATTTGTTTTGGTTTTTTTTAATAATCCTTCCACCGCTTTAAGAGCCATATCTGAAGAAGCTCCATTTTTAAGGATTCTTCTTTCTTTTATACCCGTTCTAGTGGTAATCCACTCGTCAGAAGTGTCAACAATCTTAGCAAGATCTGCATTTGAAAGCACATCTTCGGGAACATAACCTTGAACTCCTGTAATTGCGGCTGTGATTTTATTCATAATTAATTGAATGCTTCATTAACTTTGGTTGCCAAACCAGAATTTGCAACTTCAAACGAGTGCAAAATCATATTTTTGACAGCAATATTATTTGATATTCCATGACCGATGATAACGTTACCTTTCACTCCTAGAATAGGCGTTCCACCATAATTTTCGTAATTGAAACGGTCGAAATATTCGTCTCTTAATCCTCTTTTTCGCATCAAGGTATAAATTCCTTCGGCCTGTTTTAAAGCTACGTTTCCAGTGAACCCGTCACAAACAATAACATCTGCTTGACCGGTAAACAAATCTCTACCTTCAATATTTCCAGTAAAGTTAATTTCATCAGATTCAGCCATTAATTTGTATGTAGCAATTGTCAATAAATTTCCTTTAGATTCTTCTTCGCCAATATTCAATAGAGCCACTCTTGGCGAATCTATTCCGTGAACGTGCTTCGCATATAAATTCCCTAAAACAGCAAACTGATATAATACATCTGCCTTACAATCAGCATTTGAACCAACGTCTAATAATATTGTCTTTGAGCCATCTACAGCCGGTAAGGTAGACGTAATACAAGGACGAATAACGCCTGGAATCGTATTTAATTTATAAATGGATCCTACAAGCATAGCACCCGTATTACCGGTACTCGCAAAAGCCTGAATTTCTCTTTTCGACAGTAAATCAAAACCTACGGCAATGGAACTATTCGGTTTTTGAGGGATTGCTCTGGTCGGATGGTCGTTAAACGTTATCACATCAGGCGCATGAACTATTTCGAATTTAGCGTTAGTTTTTTCACCTCTTAAAGTAAGTTCTTTGTCAATAACTTCACTGTCACCAATTAAAACAACAATAGCATCTTCAGGTAATAGTTGTGATGCCATGATTGCGCCTTCAATGTTGACCACCGGTGCAAAATCGCCTCCGGAAATATCAATTCCTACTTTCATTGAAGAGGTAGTACTGATTATTCTGTAGTTTCTTCTTGAAGCTTCTCAGCTACCACTTTTCCTTTGTAGTATAGCTTTCCTTCGTGCCAGTGTGCATGGTGGAATAAATGAGGTTGACCAGTTGTTGGACATGTTGCCACATTATCTGCCACAGCATTTTTATGGGTTCTTCTTTTGTCTCTTCTAGTGGTTGAAACGCGTCGTTTAGGATGTGCCATCTTTTATATCTGTATTAATTTAAACCTTTTAAAACTGACCACCTTGGATCAATGTCATCTTCGTCTTTTTTTTGTTCCTTAACCTGGTATTTCTCAATCAATTTTACCATTTCCTCATCACATTCCCCTTCTTCGTGCATTGGCCGAATCGGTAGTGCTAATGAAATCATTTCATACACCTGCTGCGATACATCTAATTCGTATGCGTCATAATTGACAATTAACAAATTATCGTCGTTCGTATCCTCCTCTTCGTGACCAAATTTATAAATCACAGCCAAATCAGAATCTATTTCAACCAAGGCACTTTCGTTACACCTAGAACAAATTTGTTCCACATGACCAAAGCACTCGAAGTTGGCAATTAACATAGTTTCTTTTTTTTCTAAATCCAACCATACTTTTATTGAGCCTTTCTCAATAGGTGAATAAGGAAGAGAAGCAAAGAACGTGTCGTTCACGTCAAATTCAAATTCATGAGAGCCTAATTTCAATCCAACAAATGGTATTTCAAAAGCGCTTTTCATTTAACTGTTTCTGACAAAAAACGGAGGGCAAAGTTATGTAAATATTTTTAAACAAAAAAACCTTGTTACAGGTCCTCATCTTTTTTATTTTCAGAGGTCTTAATTACCAATGGATTCCGGTTAATTTCTTTTTGGAATCGTCTGTTTTTCCATATATCAATCGCTTGAAAAATCGCAGAACGCATGCTTTCTTCCGAAGCAGTACCTTTACCTGAAATATCAAAAGCAGTTCCGTGATCAGGGGATGTTCTAATAATTGGTAATCCTGCCGTGTAGTTTACCCCATCTTCAAAGGCCAAGGCTTTAAATGCTGTGAGTCCTTGATCGTGGTACATTGCAAGTATCCCGTCGTATTGACTTCTAGCTTGACTACCAAAAAAACCATCTGCTGAAAATGGCCCAAATACAAGTATTCCCTCATTTTTCAGGTGCTGAATTGCAGGAATAATTACTTGCTGTTCTTCTGAACCAATTTTTCCATTCTCACCCGCATGCGGATTAAGTCCAAAAACGGCAATCTTTGGTTTTACAATATTAAAATCCTTCTTTAAGGATGCCTCAAGTGACCTTATCTTGTCTGTAAGATTTTCCTTCGTTAAGTGTTTACTGACCTCAGCAACGGGAATATGAGTGGTTACTAATGCCACCCGCAAATCCCCTGATGTAAGTATCATTAGGGCATCTTTTACACCAGACATTTCCGCAAGAAATTCCGTATGACCAGGAAATTGAAACCCAGCCTTTTGAATATTTTCTTTGGAAATTGGAGCGGTCACCAATACGTCGATTTTTCCTTCAGATAAATCTTGTGTTGCACATTCCAATGCTTTGTAACTAATCTTTCCTGAATGCTCCGTGGGTATTCCCGGTGTAATCTCGAAGTCGTCAGTAGAAATATTAATTAAATTAATTTTTTTAGCCTGAACCTCATTTGCAGTCTTAATTGTTTGAAAGTTAAATTCATGAAGATTCAACAACTTCTTATAGAATGAAATGGCCTTATTCGTTCCGTAAATAATTGGGGTAAACGATGCAAGGATTCTGTTATCGCGCAATGCCTTGACAATCACCTCAGGACCAATCCCGTTAATTTCACCAATGGTAATTCCAACTACAGGGATTTTGTCAGTTTTATCTGTCATTTTTTATAGTGTAATTTAATAAAGTGATAGAGTAATCTCACACCACTACCCGTTCCGCCAATACCTTTATAGTTTTCTTTAGAATCTAACCATGTAGGTCCTGCTACATCCATGTGAATATAAGGTGCCTTAACAAATGTTTCTAAAAATTTACCAGCAGAAATCATTCCTGCATTTGCTGTCCCAATATTCTTTAAATCGGCAATTTTTGAAAGCATGTGCTTTTTATAGTCATCCCAAAACGGAAATCTTACCACACGTTCGTGTACAATTCTTCCTGACTTTTCTAAACTATCAAAATACTTGTCTTTCGCATTACCCATAATAATACTAGCTTCGGTGCCAATTGCTCGCACAGCTGCACCAGTTAATGTTGCTGCGTCAATAACTAGTTCGGGATCATATTTATCAGCATAGCTTAGTGCATCGGCAAGAATCATCCTTCCTTCCGCATCCGTATTGAGTACTTCGACAGTAGTACCATTGAACATGGTAATTACATCTCCTGGGGTGTATGCGTTCATTCCAGGACGATTATCTGTTGCGGGAACTAAGACAATCATGTGTACATTTAATTGCTGTAAAGCTGCTAAATATATAGCCCCAATTACTGCAGCTGCTCCTGCCATGTCGCTTTTCATCGTGTCCATTGAACCAGGAGTAGGTTTTAAACTTAAGCCGCCGGTATCGTACACAACACCTTTACCTACTAGCACTAATGGTTGCTTGTTTATCGGTTTTTTCGGTTTATACTCAGCAATTGTAAACGTTGGTGGGTCTATTGAACCTCTATTAACTGCAAGTAATCCTCCCATTTTTAGCGATTCTATTTGAGCCTTTTGAAGCACTTGTACAGAAAATTTGGCCTCTTCTCCTAATTTCACAACCTCATCGGCAAGTTGAGAAGCATTTAGATGAGAAACAGGCGTGTTAACAACATTTCTCGCCCAATAAACTGCTTTAATGGTATTATTAAGCTCATTTATTTTCTGGTCATCAATTTCCTCGTTAAGAAGAATAGTCGAAAGACTGTTTTTAGTAGGTTTACTAAAATGTTGCAAAAATTGATAATTTGCCAATGCAATACCTTCGGCTAATACTGATGCTCTTTGCTCTTTAGCGTGAATTTGAATTTCCGAAAACTCCTTTGCCACCAAATTGACGAGTTCTGCACCAATAATTCTTAATTCCTCATCGTCATCTGTATTGCGAATGACTATTGAATAAGAATCGACGCCTTTAAGGTAGTCCCAAGATCCATCTTTTTTTTCTTGAAGTTTTGCTACTAAATTCGATATCCCTTCAGGAAGATTTTTATTCTTTGACTTTCCAATTATCCAAACTTGAACTTTGGCTGTATCTGATTGTGTTGACTTTCGAATCTGTGTCATCGTTTTTTTTAACAAAGATAGTAAAACCAACGCTACACATTTTTTTTAGCTCCTCGTTTCTAGAAACTTTGTAATTAACCGATGTAATGGAACTTCTGAAAGAGCGCTCAATTCAATCCATTCGGCATCATCAAACAAATCGTTTTTTAAATTATAAACTTCGATAAAAGTTGCGTAAATATGCTGATGAGATAAAACATGTTTTAGAGATTTTTGCACAAATTGCCTATTTCCCATCAAGTAGATCTCCTTGTCCTCTTTGGATTTAAATTCAAGTGAAGGGAATTCAAACATGTTTTTCCATATGTCTTCTTGTTTGCGCTGACGTATTAAAATCTTTTCGTCATTTTCTATTACCAAATAGACAAAAAATCGTTCTCTTATTTTTTGATTTTTTAATTTTACTGGTCGATTTTGAACTGTATTGTTCGCGAACGAAAAACAATTTACTCTCAAGGGACAAGATTCACAACTTGGTGAAACCGGTTTGCATTGAAGGGCGCCAAATTCCATTATTGCTTGATTGAATAGGGCAGGGTTTTTCTTATCCAGAAAATCATTCGCAATAATCTCAAATTCACGCTTATTTCTAGGAATATTTATTGCTAAATCAACGTCGAAAAGTCTACTTAAAACACGGTAAACATTTCCGTCCAATACAGCAACTGGTTCATTAAAACAGAATGATGCTATTGCCGCAGCAGTATAACTACCTACTCCTTTTAATTTCAATAATTTATCAAATGTGTTTGGAAAAACCCCTTCATATTCTTGAACGATTTTCTTCGCAGTAAAATGTAAATTTCTCGCTCGGCTGTAATATCCTAACCCTTGCCAGATTGTTAAAACTTCATTTTCAGATGCCAATGCCAAATCAAAAACTGTTGGGTAATTAGATATGAATCGCTCAAAATAAGGTAAGCCCTGTTCCACACGTGTTTGTTGAAGAATTATTTCACTCAACCATATAAAATAGGGATTGTTTGTGTTTCTCCAAGGTAAGTCTCGCTTGTGTAATTTATACCAATCAACTATTACTAATTGTATTTCAGTCATTTAAATTTTAAAATAAATAAATTTTGAGTGAAAGTTAAAGATTCTAATTACCAATAACTACTTTTGTATCACACAAAAATTAATTAACTCTAAATTAGAAAAACATGACTAAAGCAGATATCGTAGCGGACATCGCCGCAGAAACGGGATTAGAAAAGGCGGAAGCCTTAAGAGCAGTAGAGGCATTCATGGCGAGTATCAAAACATCTTTAGCAAAAGGAAAAAACGTATACCTACGAGGGTTTGGAAGTTTTATTGTAAAAGAAAGAGCTGAGAAAACGGGTAGAAATATCTCGAAAAACACCATCATTATTATTCCTGCTCACAACATTCCTTCATTTAAGCCATCAAAAACATTTGTTGAAGAAGTGAAAAATAAAGTTGTAGTGAAGTAATTTTTTGAATTCACGAAAAAATGAATATCTTTGCACTCCCATTAGGGGGTGCTTTTTTATTTAAAAATTAACAGTTAAAAGATACACATATGCCAAGCGGTAAAAAAAGAAAGAGACATAAAATGGCGACTCATAAGCGTAAAAAACGTCTTCGAAAAAATCGTCACAAGAAGAAGAAGTAATTGCGGTGCACTTTGCATCCGACCTATTATGTTTCTTTAAATTATCAATGTGAGTTTAGAATTAGTTGTTGACGTTAGAGTTAACGGAATATGGATTGCCTTATTACGGAATGGAAAACTAATCGAATTACACGAAGAGCGAGAAAATGCTGAATTCGTTGTAGGAGATATTTATGTTGCCAAAGTTAGACGCTTATCACCTAGCTTAAACGCAGCTTTCGTTGATGTAGGTTACGAAAAAGATGCTTTTCTGCACTATTTTGACCTTGGTGCACAATTCAAATCATTTTCTAAGTTTGTCAAAGAAACACTAAATGGGAAACAAAATGTGCCGAGTTTACAGTATTTTAAATTAGAAAAAGATATCGAAAAAGAGGGGAAAATCTCTGATGTTTTGTCCTCTTCTCAATCCATTTTAATACAGGTAGCAAAAGAACCTATATCCACAAAAGGCCCGAGATTATCTGCTGAAGTTACGGTTGCAGGAAGATACCTGGTTTTGGTTCCTTTTTCTGAAAAAATCTCAATCAGTCAAAAAATTAAGGATATTGAAGAACGCGATCGACTCAAAGAATTAATGGATCGTATCAAACCCAAAAATTTTGGAGTGATCATTCGAACAGTTGCCGAAAACAAGTCCACTGCTGATTTAGAGGGTGATTTAGTCAACTTACTTGATAAATGGAAGGCTATTTATCAAAATTTAAAAACAAGCCTTCCGCCAAAAAGAGTTCTTGGTGAAATCAACACAACTTCTTCCATCTTAAGGGATTTATTGAATTCAGACTTTACCAATATTCATGTTAACGATTCCAAATTGCTTGGCGAAATGAAAGAGTATATTTCTTCAATTTCTCCAGGAAACGAAAGAATTGTTAAACATTACGACGGTAAGCTTGAGCCATTTGAACGATTTGGAATAAATAAACAAATAAAAACCTTATTCGGTAAAAAAGTTCCACTTCCAAGTGGAGGTTACTTGATTATTGAACATACTGAGGCCATGCACGTCATTGATGTTAACAGCGGAAACAGAAAAGATGCCAATGGTCAAGAATCTAACGCACTTGCCACAAATGTCGAAGCAGCAGAGGAGATTGCACGGGTACTCCAACTTCGTGATATGGGTGGAATTATTTGTGTAGACTTCATCGACATGCACGATAGAGAGAACAACAAGATTCTTTTTGATAAACTCAAAGAGTTTATGAAGCAAGACCGCGCAAAACACAACATAATTCCTCCTTCAAAATTTGGTGTAGTTGAAATAACAAGGCAACGCGTTCGCCCAGAGACGGATATTGAAACTTCTGAAACCTGTCCAACATGTAATGGAAGCGGAGAGGTGCAGGCTAGTATTCTTTTTGCCGAAGAAATAGAATCAAATCTTAATTTTCTGATCGAAGACAAAGGAATTAAAGACGTGGTTTTACTTGTGCACCCTTATCTTGAGGCTTACTTTAAAAAAGGACTCATTTCAAGGCAGATGAAATGGTTCCTAAAGTATAAAAAATGGATTCCGGTGAGAGGAATTACTGCACATCAATTATTGCAGTATAGTTTTGTAACGAAAGAAAATGAAGAAATTCCCTTTTAAATAAGTGGATACTCAAAATATTCTAATTAAAATTCAGCGTTATTGTGCATACCAGGAGCGATGTACTACTGAAGTTGTAACAAAACTTAAAAAATTAGGTGCATTAGAAAGCGATATTAATAAACTTGTGAATGAGTTAAAAAACAGCTCTTTTCTTGATGATGAACGCTTTGCCTTTTCTTTTGCCGAAAGTAAATTCAACCAGAAAAAATGGGGATTAAAAAAAATTTCAGCACATTTATTTCAAAAGGGCATCTCTAAGGAAAATATTGAAAAAGCCATATCTTCCATTTCTTCAGAAGAGATCACGGGTACACTTAAATTACTTTATGAAAAAAAATGGTTATCACTTTCGAATGAATCTGACCCATTTAAACGAAAACAAAAAACCCTTCGATATTTGCTATCAAAGGGCTATTCTTACGATGAAATAAGTATTTATTTCGACTGAATTAGTGTTGATGCGTTTGCAATCCAAGGACCTGGTCCACCTGCCATATAACCGGTTTTTCCTAAGTTAACCAAACTTGTTCCATCCTTAGATTTTTCAGGTCGTACGAAGTGTACAGTTGGATAACCCATAACATTGAATTGTTGTTGTAATTGTTGATTTTGTTTCTTCGTAGCATCAGATTGTGCTTTAGCTCTTGGGAAATCAAGTTCGACTAATATTACATTATCTAATGCCCATTTCTTGAAATCTTCTTTCAAGAAAACTTCTTTTTGCAAACGTATGCACCAACCACACCAATCGCTACCGGTAAAAAACAACATCATTGGTTTTTTAGTGCGTTGGGATTCTTTTTGTGCAGCTTCAACATCTGTATACCAATTTAATTCTCCTTCTGATTTTTGTGCAATAGACAAAGAGTTTACGAGAATAAGAAGTGACGATAGGATAAATAGTTTCATGATTTTTTGTTTAAAATTATCAATTTTCGTCGAGACATTCAAAAACTAAGCCAAAAAAAATACACTTATAAACAAGCGACTGTTTTAATTAATTTGTCATCAATGGAATCAATTAACGATTTTGCACTAAGTTAGTAAAACCTAAATTATTCATTATGATTAAATATTTACTTTCATTTCTTTGTTTTTTGTTTGTAACGCACTATGTTCAAGCACAAGTTCCTACGCAAACCATTCGCGTAAAAGTATTTGATAGCGAAACTAATTTACCGCTCATTGGAGTCAGATTAGAGGTTATTCTTCCTACGCCAATTCGAGCGGGATCAGATGTAGAAGGAAACGCAGTGATCAAACAAGTACCGGTAGGTAGGCATGAGCTTATCGCTTCGTTCATAGGTTACGAATCCAAAACAATTACTGTCGAGGTTACTTCAGGAAAGGAGCTCGTTGTAAATATTCCAATGTCAGAGCGGATTACTCAAAAGAATGAGGTCACCTTAACCGGAAAAAAGAGAGGTGAAGTTATCAATGAAATGGCTGTTCTCTCAGCCCAACAGTTTAGCGTGGAAGAAACGAACCGATATCCTGGTTCTCGAATGGATCCTGCGCGTATGGCTTCAAATTTTGCTGGTGTTCAGGGATCAGATGATTCCCGAAATGACATAGTGGTACGAGGAAATTCGCCTCTAGGTGTGGTATATCGTGTTGAGGGAATTGATATTCCCAACCCTTCGCACTTCGCCGTTTCCGGAAGCACAGGTGGGCCGGTTTCCATTCTCAATAATAAAATTTTAGGTAATTCTGACTTTTTTATGAGTGCATTTCCTGCTGAATACGGAAATAGTACTTCTGGCGTTTTTGATTTGAAATTGCGCAATGGTAATAACAACCAACACGAATTTACCGGTCAATTTGGACTATTTGGATTAGAAGCATTGGCTGAGGGGCCCATGGGGAAAAATGGAAATTCAAGTTACCTTGTTATGGGGCGTTATTCTAGTCTTGCATTGTTTCAAAAAATGGGAGTTACTATTGGTACTGATGCTGTTCCTATTTATGGAGATGGGGCATTTAAATTCAATTGGAAATTAAAAAATGGTGGTCAACTTTCATGGTGGGGAATGGGAGGAAAAAGTAATATTGATATATTAATTTCTGAACAAACGAACTATTCAACAGAGTTTTACGGTGAAGGGGATCGCGATCAGTTTTTTGGCACGAACATGTACGTAAGTGGTTTAAATTATAAAAAGACTCTAAACAAAAAAACATACCTTTCGGCTACTCTTGCGGCATCTCGTGAATCACAACAAGCACGACATGTTTATTTACAGCGCTCACTTGACATAAGTAATTCAGATACATTAATTCGTGTTGACACATCTTATAATATGTTAGGATTCAATTTTACCACTTTGAAATTTTCAGGGTATGCCGCTGTAAATCACAAAATTAATAAGCGTCACCTTGTAAAGGCGGGTATTAATGCTGAACAAATAAATTTTAATTTTATTGATTCCGTTTTAACCGACCTTGATGTACCTAACAGTTGGCAAACCAGATGGAACTATAAAGGCACTGCCTTGTTGATTCAACCTTTTGTACAATGGAAATGGAAAGTAAACGATAATATGGATGTAACTGCCGGTCTACATTCACAATATTTTACGTTGAGTAACAGTATCAGCCCTGCTGAGCCAAGAGTGGGATGGAAATACAGAATGGCCGGAAATCAAGCCGTCTTTGCTGGGGCTGGTTTACATAGTCAAACTCAACCTTATTACACGTATGCATATGATCCTGATAATAATGGCGATGCTCATAATTTGAAAATGGATTTTTCTCGTAGTCTTCATAGTGGACTTGGATATGAGAAATCTTTTGGTCCTGGATTAAATTTCAAAACAGAAGCCTACTACCAATATCTATACAACCTACCAATTAGTCAAAACAGCAATTCATTTTCACTCGTAAATGCCGGAGGAGGTTTTTCTCGTGTTTTTCCAAATGACACGCTTGTTAATGAAGGCAAAGGCGTAAACTACGGTTTAGAATTTACTCTTCAAAAGTACTTTAGTAAAAGTTTCTTCTTCATGTTCTCTGCAAGTATTTACGATTCAAAATACTTAGCGAGTGATGGCAAATGGCGCAATACTTCATACAAAGGAGCAAACATTGCAGATGGAATTGACTTATCTTATGTTTGGAATGTATTAGCAGGTAAAGAATTCAATATTGGAAAAAAACATGTAATTGGCGTTGGTACTAAAATCACGCGTGCGGGAGGAAGACGTTATGGTGAAGTAGATATCGCACAAACAATGGATGCTAAAGAAATAATATTTATGGATAGTGCATTTAATGAAAATGTATTTGCCGATTATTTCAGGGTTGATTTAAAAATAAATTGGAGAATGAATACCAAGAAATTAACACATGAATTTGGTTTAGACTTGGTAAATCTCCTAAATACAAAAAATCTATTAGGCATTGCCTATGCACCAAGATTGGATCCAAATGATACGTCTAAACCATTAGCAGAGAAGCAACAATTGGGAAGATTACCTATCTTCTACTACAAAATAGACTTTAAGCTTGCGGGTAAAAAAGAGTGAAACTTTCGGATATTGGAATATTAATTGACAAGAAGAATTACGCTGAAAGTAGCGTAATTCTTCATTTTTACACGAAAAGTCTCGGAAGACAACACTTCATTTTTAAAGGCGCGAAGAAGAAAAATAAACCTCTATTTCCCCTTGGTATTTATGAAATGACTTATGCCAAACGACCGGAAAGTGAATTGGGAATTATTCAAGAAATATCACGTGTATCTGGATTAAATGAACTTTACACTCATCCACAAAAATCTTTACTTGCTTTTTTTATTGCGGAGATATTGAAATCAAGTTTAAAGCAGAGCCACCAAGACAACTCCATGTTTCAATTCTTGAAGGAAGAAATAATTGCCCTTGAAGTATGTCAAAATCTATACTCTTTTCCACTTCAATTTTTAGCAAAATTCATTGTGCTATGCGGATATATGCCGCAGATAGCGAAAGAAAAAGGGGATTTTTTTGATCTTCAAACAGGAGCTATGGTAGCGCTTGCTTCGAATAGGACCCTCAAACTTTCTTCCTCACAAGTATCACAACTAGCGTTTTTATTTAATGGTGGTGTAGAAGATTTTCTCGAAGATAAATTGACCGTTAGGCAAAACTTAGAGTTATTGATTGATTACTGTGTGGTACATGTACCTGGTTTTCAAGTAAAAGCAACAAGAGAGATCATTCAAGACATACTGTACACTTAAAATCCAAGCAGAAAGGATTCAAATAATATTGCCAGTGATTCAAAGGCTTTAAAACTTAATTCATCGTACGTGTCAAAAATGTCGTGGTAATGTTTATTTGGTCCCATTGTATATATGAAAAACGCAGGAACTCCTGCCTCAGTAAAAAAATAATGATCCGAATTTGCCGCTGGTCCTCTTGGCTTTACAGTAGAAACGGTATTCAATTTCTTGTTTAGTTTTACAAGTCGCTTGAATTCTTTTGGGAAAAGCGTAGCATTAACCGCAGTGATACCTTCTTCCCCACTTCCCATTATATCTAAGTTCAATTGAAATCGAATATCCGTTAAGGGGACCGGCGGATGTTTCACCATGTATGCGGAACCTAACAAACCAACTTCTTCTCCCGCAAAAGCCACAAATAATATGTTACATTTCCTTTTCTTTTTTTCCTTCAATCGCAAGGCGAGTTCTACTAACATAGCGGTACCGCTGGCATTGTCATTCGCACCAGGAAAATAACATGCTGACCCCATTCTACCCAAGTGGTCGTAATGCGCACTAACTAAAAGAGTCTTTTTTGTTGGCTTAGTTGCTGGAAGATAACCCATCACGTTGCGAGTTTGGTGATGCTGAATAAAAAGATTATTTACAGCTAAATTCACTGCACTTGGATTGTCATACAGCGTATCTTGAAGTTGTAAGTAAGCGTATTTCTGTTGGTTTTGGCTAACAGACCACGTGAACTTCTCATTTACCAATTCTATTAATGGACGATAATTTGCAATTTGTTGAAGCTGCTTTCTAACTATTTTCAAGGAATCTCCTTTATACTTTGTTGAATTTACCACTACTATACATTGCGAAGGAAGCGATTCAATATGCCTCGTTAGTTTGAGATAATCTTGGAAAATATCTTCTCTTGAAAGTTCTTTAGTCATAAATTCACCGAAAGTTGAACCCGAAGATGGGTGAACTAAAAAACCTTTCCCTGGTTGAATATTTGAAGTGCCTATCGTTAAGCGACAAGAATCGGGAAATGTATTAACCGAAAATTTAAAGTCTTGATTATACGTTCCGTTAATCGGACTAAGTCCAATAGTTCTAAAAGTTGTTTCAATGAATGAAGCCGCCTTAGTATCACCTCCGTTTACATAACCTCTGCCATGTAAACCCGGCGCACACATGGAATCAGCGAAAAGCAACACTTCCTTTCGCTGAGCGTCTAGGCCAAAACAGCTAAAAAGAATAAATAAACTACTGATCCAGCGTGTCTGCATGACGCTGACAAATGCGGTGTACAAAATCCTCAACAACGTCATTGTCCATTTCCCAATGAAATTCATCGGAAAAGTTAGAAAGCATGATTCTCGCCTCAGACATTGTGGTTGTTAAATCCAAAGATTTAACAGCTTTTGCAAATGCATCACTTGATCCATCAAACAGAGAATTTATAAATAATAGTTTATCGTTCAGTGTAAAAGACCCAATAAGCGTTTCTAATTTATCAATTTGTGACTTAGCTGCTATTGTGGTTTCCAAGTTTTTGAACTCCATTAACTTTCCTGATAAATTAAGCGATTCATTTGTTTCCGTATCAACTTTACTAAGGTTAAATTCAGTTGATGAAAGTGGTAATTCCGGCTCTGTCGGAGGTTCTTCCGTAGGAGTCTCCACAGTAAATTCTGATGCCGATTCTTCCAATTCCTCTTGCTCATTTGAACTAGTTTCTAATTCAATTGAGGTGATTTCTACAAGTTCTAATTCAGCTTCTGTAGCATTCGATTCATCGTGCTCAAGTGGCAATTCAAACATTGAGTCTGATTCAATAGGTTTTTCTATAACGGTATCTATCACAAGTTCACGAGGATTAGGTGTGTAATCTACGATTGGTGCTTCTGCAGCCATATCCTCAGCTGAACTATCTTCTATAATAACTTCTTCTTCCGATTGATCTAAATCAAAATCAATTGGTTTTTCAATCTCCGTATTATTTTCATTGGAAAATGAATCTAGCACTAAATCAATTGGAGTATGAATTCGCTCAGGAAAAACCTGTTGTTCGTACAATTTATAACGCATCACTAAAAGTCTTTCGTGCAGCTCTCGTGCGGTTTGTACTAATTCGTCCATTTCTATACTTGAAACAGCTCCATTTTCGATTTTTGTTATGCCTTGTTCAAGCTTGTTCACTAAGGATTTCATACCGTAATTTTTTCAACAAAAGTTAGTAAGATGTTAACTAGTAGTTTGAATTACCAAATAAACTACCGATTTTCGAATTCAAATTTAGAAAACTAGAGAACAGTGCAAACAAGTTTTTCTTTTTTTTCTTCATAATGAATGTTAACAACCTAATTAGATATGTTTCTTGAACAATTTCCAAGTGAGGTTCGTCAAAATGGGTGGATTGAAGTGATTTGTGGCTCTATGTTTTCTGGGAAAACAGAAGAATTGATCCGCCGTATCCGCAGAGCGGAATTTGCAAATCAGTCGCTGATTATGTTCAAGCCGGAAATTGATAATCGGTATAGTAAAGATAAAGTCGTCAGTCACCAAGGAAGCGCCTACCAAGCAATCCTTGTTAAAAAATCAAGTGAGATTTTGGAGCGTTGGAACAAAGAACTCGTCGTTGCCATTGACGAAGCGCAATTTTTTGACGATCAACTCATTGAGGTTTGTAATCAATTGGCTAATCAAGGTGTGCGCGTAATTCTTGCCGGATTGGATATGGATTTTCAAGGCGTACCTTTTGGACCAATGCCAAAACTTTTAGCTGCTGCAGAATATGTATCAAAAGTTCACGCCATTTGCGTTTCTTGTGGTAACTTAGCTCAGTTTTCGCATCGAACAGTAGAGGATTCTGGACAAGTTTTGGTAGGAGCAGTCGATAAATACAGACCTTTGTGCCGTTCGTGCTATTGTAAAGCAACACGTTGAAATTAAATTTAACTTTTACGGAGTTTTTCAGCCGCGTCAAGGGGCTTAAGGTTGTGGGTTCATCTTCCTCAATTGTGGATGAAGTTGTTTACGATTCCCGCAAAATCTCAAGTGCTACCAATCAAGTATTTTTTGCATTGAAAGGAGATTTTCGAGATGGGCACGAGTATGTTGAGAAGGCCTACGACCAAGGTGTACGTTTATTCGTGATTGAAAAACAAGTAGAAACAAAAAGTGATGCGTGCTATGTACTTGTTGACGATTGCTTAAAATCCCTTCAACATTTAGCAAAAATACATCGTGCAACATTCAATATTCCCGTTGTTGCCATAACCGGAAGCACCGGGAAAGCGACCGTCAAAGAGTGGATTTATCATTTAGTGAAGGGTCAAGTGCATGTTACGCGAAGCCCGAAAAGTTATAATTCTCAATTGGGAGTTGCGTTATCCCTACTCATGATAAACGAAGAAACCGAATTAGCACTTATTGAAGCGGGAATATCAGAACCCGGAGAGATGTATGCTTTAGCAGATATGATTCAACCTACAATTGGAATACTTACTAATATTGGTTCGGCTCATTCAGAGAATTTCGAAAATCACGCGCAACATGTTTCGGAGAAATTTGCATTGTTTTCCAATGTCAAAACACTTTATAGTTTGGAAGATTACAGTGAACATAATTCACCGAACAAAAACCTAGAGGTCATTACTGAAAAAAGCATGGAAGCGAAAATTGAACTTCTTCCCTTCCAAGATAAGGCAAGTACACGATCTGCAATACTAGCTATGGGTTTTGTTGAACATCATTACCGACTAGATGTCGAAAAAATTAAATCTTTACCTCGATTGGCTTTACGATTGGAAACTTTCGAAGGAATAGAGAATTCACTAATTATTAACGACTCCTACAATCTAGATCTTGATTCGCTTAAAATTGCGTTGGAATACCAATTAAGTATTTCGCAAGGAAGAAAAAGGGTGGCATTAGTTGGTTTACAATCAGATGATCAAGATGTAATACATCGTATCAAAGAGGTAATCAATCAATTTCAACCGATCGATGCCTATGTGTATAGCGGAGAAATCAACCTCTCTACGATACAATTGAAAGATTCAGTGGTTTTGCTTAAAGGTCAGCGTGTTAAACACATGGAAAAACTCGCGCAAAAACTAAAATTGAAACACCACAAGACGCAGTTGGCATTTAACATGAGTGCCGTGCGTCACAATCTGAGTGTATTTAAAAGTAAGTTATTGCCATCAACAAAGATCCTATGTATGGTTAAGGCTCAATCATACGGTGTTGGACTTGAAAAAATGGGAAGTTTTTTAGAAAAATGTGGTGTTGCTTATCTTGGAGTGGCTTATTCAGACGAGGGCGTAGAACTGAGAAAAGCAGGAATAAAATTACCTATTTTGGTAATGAATCCTGAAGAAGACGGTTACGAAAACTGTGTGGTCTACAACCTAGAGCCTGCCGTCTATTCTCAAGAACAATTGGAAGAATTAATCTCGGAACTCATTTACCTTGGCGCAGAACGTATGCCGATTCACCTTAAAATCGATACCGGTATGCACAGACTAGGAATCCAACCCAAGGAGTTGTCAGAAGTTTTAGAAGTGATTCAAGCGCAACCCGAAGTACAATTAAAGGGCGTATATTCTCATTTAGCTGCGGCAGATTATCCTTCCAATGCATCTTTTACAATGCAGCAAATCGAATTGTTTAAGTCTTGCATTAACCAAATCCAATTGCACAACAGCGATGTTATTTTTCATTTATGTAATTCAGAAGGCGCCCTGCATTTACCATCTGCTCATTTTGATATGATTCGAGTCGGAATTGGGTTATATGGGATAAGCAACGATCCAGTTATTTCTGCTCAATTGAAACCTGTACTGGAATGGAAAAGTATTGTTTCTCAGGTAAAAGAAATACCAGAAGGAGACTCCGTTGGTTATGGCAGAAGTTATTTGGCCGAAAAAAACACGATTATTTCCATTGTTCCGGTAGGTTATGCAGATGGATTTCGCCGTAACTTAAGCGATGGAAGAGGAGCGGTCTACATAAAGGGGCAGCGTTGTGAAACCGTTGGCCGCGTTTGTATGGATATGATAATGGTTGATACCACCGGATTAGACGTAAAAGAAGGAGACGAAGTAGAAATTATCGGAGAACATCAGAAAATTGAACAATTAGCTCAAGCAATGGAGACAATTCCTTACGAAGTGCTAACAAGTCTTTCTAAACGAGTTTATAGAACCTATTTTGAAGATTAGCGTATATATTAAAAAATAAAAAATATGAAAAATATAGTTGTAATAGTAATAATGTGTTTGATGACCTTTTCATTTCTGGCACAAACAAATTCAAAAGATTCCATTTATGTTGTCAAAAAAGCAAATGGAGTAGAGCTGATCGGAAAGCTCATAAGTGATGATGGTCGTGAAGTTCTACTTTTAACTGACAAAATGGGAAAAGTTTACATTTCTAAGTCTGATATAATATCCATGAAATTAATTGAGGAAGGAGATGTGGTGAATGGTGAATACATTGAGGAAGGACCTTTTACCACACGCTATTCTTTTACCACCAATGCTTTTCCGGTAAAGCAAGGAGAAAATTATGCCATGATTAATCTCTATGGTCCCGAAATTCATTTTGCGGTAACAGACAGATTGAATTTAGGGGTTATGACGACTTGGTATGGAAGTCCATTTGCATTGGCAGGAAAATATACATTCCCCACTAATAATAAATTATTAAATTTTTCAATCGGCGGAATAGCGGGAAGTTCAGGATTCTTGAATAGCTTCAAAGGATATGGCGCACTAGGTTTCGGAATTGGAACGTTCGGTACGCGCAAATTGAATGCGTCCATTGGCTTGGGTTATTCTCATTTTTCAAGTTTAGGAGGAAAAGAACTAATTAAAAGTGGAACGTACTATGCAGATTTAAATAATCCGAATATATATGATTATAAATACGAAAATGTGAGGACTGGAAAGACTGGAGGCTTGGCATTTTCAGCAGGCGGATTTGCAAAAATTGGAAAGAAAACAGGTTTTGTCATGGATTTTTTATACCTAAATATGACAAATAAAACGATTGAAAATAATCTTGTTTTCAGCAGTACATATATTTATGATCAATTTGGAAATGCATATTCGGAGTCTGTGGATGTCACAAAAAACGAAAATCAATCTTACGCAACACATATAATCGTGGCAATGCCCGGAATTAGGATACAAGGAAAAGAAAATTCTGCCTTTCAATTCAATCTTTCGGGTGTTTCGCTTCGCTTTTCAAATCCCGATGCTTTTTTTAACGGAAATCTCACCTTCCCTCTTCCATCTTTCAGCTGGTTTTATAAGTTTTAACTGAATGAAACTAGACATCCAGCAAGTACTTTTTCAACTGGTCAAACAGAAAATTGGGGCAACAGATTCTATTGGAAATGTCTTGAGTGAGATTTTACATCTTTCTACCGATGCCGTTTACCGACGATATCGTGGTGAAACTAGCTTAACAGTACAAGAAACCCAACGTCTTTGTAAACATTTTAATATTTCCTTTGATCGCCTTATTGAAACGGGTGAGGGGCAAGTGATGTTTAGCTTTCCTCCATTCAAAAATTACGATTTCAGTTTGGAGTCCTATTTGGAGGATATTTTAGCTTCATTGCAACAAATGAAACAATTGAATCAAGGTGAATTTATCTTTTCTATCAACAATAGCAATATTTTTCAATTGATGAATTTTCCTCAATTGGTTCGTTTTCGTTTATTTTTTTGGGCAAAATCGCATCTTCAAATACCAGAATATCAAACCTTAAAATTTAAACACGATAAACCCACGCAAAGGGCATTTGATTTAGGTAAACAAATTCTTCAAAGCTATAATTCACTTCCATCAATTGAGATTTATGACCTAGAGTTTATGCGTGGATTCATGCGTCAAATACATTATTACTACCGAGCTCAATTGTTTGAGGATCCTAGTTACGCTGTGTTTTTATGCGATCGCGTTTCGGCGTTCATCGAACACTTGAAGGCTCAGGCCGCTGAGGGCAAGAAATTCATCTATGGCACAATTGCTCCGGCTTTTGGAAACGAACTGTCCTTTTACCTAAACGAAACCATAAATACCGACACTACTTTCTACTATACGAGCAAAGAGGCAACAGGAATTTTTATCAATCACAACGTAATGAATTACCTTCATACTGCAGATCTTGCTTATGTTTCTGATACCAAGCAAGTTCTTGACAAACAGTTGGCCAATTCCAGTTTAATTTCGACTGTAAACGAAAAAGAACGTAACCACTATTTTAGCGAGATTCAAAAGATGGTCAATTACTTCAAACGAAAAATTGAAGACGATTTAAATGCATTTATCTAAAGTTGTGATATTCACAACTGCCTATTCCTAACTTTCGGTATTCAATTTAATCACATGAAATTTAGGGCCTACATTTGTATTATAATTTTAAAAACGAAAGATCATGAAAAAAATGTTAGTAGGTGCTTTCTTTACTTTTAGCACTGTATTTTTATCACAAGCACAAAATGCATTTACCATTGCGGCGGCTAATCCAAATGTGAATGGTGTAGCAATTTCTGGTGAGAGTGGAGCAAAAATGATACGATTAGAGCTCATTCGATTAGGAAAATACAAAGTTTACGATGAATTTGATATGGCAGATGTGGTGAAAGCCAATCCAGAATTTCAAGCAAACTGCTACGGCCAAACTTGCTTGGTAAAATTAGGTGAAGCCCTAAAAACAGATTTCGTTATTTGTGGAAGTATCGATGGACTTTCGAATAAAATTGCGGTTACACTTAAAATTGTAAACATAAAAAATAAAAGCATTGAAAAATCTGCAATTAAAGAATTTGCAAATCAACCAAACGAAGTACAGCGTATGATTGAAATCGTGTTAAAAGAAATGCATGGTGTTGAAGTAGACAAAGTATTACAAGACCGTTTAGCTTTTAAAAACGATATCATTACATCAAACAATGTTGGAAAAGTGAATAATTCTGGTCCAAGAATCGGAATAGCGGGAATGGTTGGTTCTTTGTATGAATTTGCTACACGCGATGCTAGCCGTGGAGGACTTGATATCTTTCCTGCTATCAGTATGATTGGTTATCAATTAGAAGGTCAATATGTTGGAACTGAAAACTTTTCAGCACTTGTAGAAGGTATTGTAAACGTATCAGGTTTAGAACAAGGTCAATTTATCCCTTCTTTTACATTAATGAACGGCTTCCGTTTTGGAAAAGGAAATTGGGAGTTCGCTTTTGGTCCTGGATTTGGCTTGAAGAGAACAACGAATGGATTCTTTGATGATAAAGAAGTATTTGGTGAAAAAGATGCATATTGGTCGGAAGCAGATTTCAAGAATACATACGGAATGAGTGCTGATCCGGACGCACTAGCAGAGGCACTGTTAGGATATAAGCCTGGATATGATTTTAGTGAGAAACACGGTGATATTCGTGGAATTACAGCGATTAATACATCATTTGTATTTGCATTCGGTCGTACTTTTCAAGCAGGGGCGCTTAATATTCCGGTAAACTTATTTTACTCTTCTCAACGAGGTGGTGGTTTTGCGGGTATAAACGTTGGGTTTAACGTTGTAAAAAGTAAAAAAGTTTTAAATCCAGGAATTTAATTAATCCTCAACAGAACTGAACCATGAAAAAGTTCATTTGGTTTCTTTCGTTTCTTATGATGCTGCTTTCCTGCACAGTGCAGGAGCGGTATCATAGGAGAGGATTGACGATAGATTGGAATGCCATTGGCGTCAAGAAACAAACTCAAAAAACATCAAATCAAGAAGCTGTTTATCAAGATATAGCAACGAATAACGATGAATTTCAACAGACGAAGAAAGAAATACACATCGTGGAATCGCCACAAGAAATTGAAACTATCAAACCAAATTTTGCAGAACCAACAGATTCGATTGAAAAAGTTCAAAAACGAAGACGCTTTAATCGGAATTTAGTGATCGCATCCATTGGAGCAATTGGACTTGGAGGTTTATTAGACTATCTCAATTTTACGAATAGTCAACTAGATCCAACTTATGAATCGTCCAATGACTATAAAAACTATCGTATTGCATCTCAAGTAAGTTACACTGCAGGAGGAATAGGACTCTTCTCCTGGCTGATAAAACGAGGCGTAGAAGACTCGCGAGATAACCGAGAAGTTATAATAGAAAACCAGCAAAATAACATTGTTTATGATACGACAAAAGTTCAAGAAAATGTCGTAATACAGCAAAATCAAAATACAATCAATCGAACGAGTGAAAATCTCAAATTAGCCGAATCTCAGGCAAATGCAAGTGTATTACTAGCGGTTCTAGGAATTCTAACCACGGCTTTGTTTGGACTGGGTTTAATTCTTTGTGTTGCAGCCGTCATTCAAGCCAATAGTAGTATAAAGTTAGCCCCGAATGCCCCTTCAACAAGAACAGCCTTAACTGGTAGACGAATTGCACTGGGATGGCTTAAATTTCTTGGGATATTACTAGGAATTATTTTAGCTTTGATAGTCATTGCATTTATGTCTTTCTAAACTTACTGGTATGAAATTCCTTGCGCTATTATCGTTCTTGTTTTTGTTTTCTTGTTCTGTGCAGGAACGTTATCATAGGAGAGGATTTACGACAGAATGGAACACTATAAGCGTCAAGAAATCAGTTCAAAAAAAATCAAATCAGGTCGCTGTTCAACAGGATATAGCAACCAATAACGATGAAATTCAACTGACGAAGAAAGAAATACACGTCGTTGAATCGCCACAAGAACAAGAAATTACTAAAGAAAAGTTCACAGAACTAACGGACTCTATTGAAAAAGAACGGAAACGAAAACTCATTAACAGTAACGTGATTCTTGCATCTCTTGCTGCAGTTAGTGTTGGGGCATTGGCTCAATATATAAATTATTCGAATGAAAAAATTAATCCCAATGTAATTAGCACACCCGAATATGCGAATTATCAAACAACCTGGAAAGCTAGCTATTTAGTAGGAAGTGCTTTGTTGTCCTGGCGAATTAAACGTGCACTAAGTTATCACAATTCAAAAAGGAAAAATTCAATTGTTTCGGATACTACATATTCCAATCAATTGGACCTAGATTTAAAACAAGTTGCAAAGAATGAATGGATTGCAAAACAGAAAGCAGATGGGAGCCAAGCTTATGTAATTGTAGGAATCTTATATACTATATTTGGATTTGGTATTATGATAGTTTTACTTGGCATCCTTTTAGCCAACCAAAGCATTAAATTAGCACCAAACGCCCCTTCTGCAATTAAGGCGGCAAGATACAAACGAATAGGTCAAGGATGGTTAAAACTTTTATTAATTCTCGTACCTGTTTTTCTCGCATTAGGAGTAGTATTTCTAGTACCTTAGCTAAAAGGCTTTTTACAACATGAAGTTTCTCCCAATCATTTTAATTTTCCTTATTTTCTCTTGTTCAGTAGAAAAGCGCTATCACAGAGTGGGTTGGAATTTTCAATACCATGCCATTAACACCTCTTTGAAAATAAAAAAATCAAAGAATTCAACACCTGAATTTTCGGAGAATAAAACAATAACGAGCAATTTTCTGGATACTATCTCTTCTGAAAAAAAAGACGTAATTCATCTTACGAAAAATGTCTTTAAAGAAAATGAAAAAGACATCGCTCAATTGATTGCAGGAACAGGCGCTGCGGATTCTTTGATTCATTTTATCGCACCCAAAAAAAAGAAGTTGAACTTGAAACGAAGTTTTTTGAGTAAAGAAAGTGAAAGCTTAACGAATTTCAGAAAGACAAACAAATATAGTAATGCCATCGCAGATTTGAAACAACCTACCTATTTTGAGGGCTCTTCAGCACTATGGTCGGCATTCATCATTACAGGTATCATCGGGTTGATCGTGCTTTTGATTGCAGCTATAGTACAAAGTGCATTGTTTTTTATCATTTCTCAGGTCATATTTTTTATTGCCGGAATCTTGCTAGTTCTCGCCATTTTTTCTTTTCTAATTTGTCTTATTACGTTCGGTATGATTTGTTAGAATTTATTTATGACAAGGACTAATATTCACCTGTTTAACCAAATAATTCCTTTTTTTCTTTGTATTTTTGTTTAAATTCACACATCATGAACAAAAGAGTTGAAGCGGCAATAAATGATCAAATTAAAAAAGAAGCATCGTCCTCACAGTATTATTTAGCGATGGCCTCTTGGGCTGAAAATAATGGTTTGAATGGAACAGCAAAATTTATGTATACCCATTCAGACGAAGAACGTTTTCATATGCTAAAATTAGTTAAGTTCGTTAATGAGCGTGGTGGTACAGCCATCATACCATCAATCGATCAGCCACCCGTTAAGTTCAACGACCTGAAAAATGTATTTGAGCTCCTCTTGGAGCATGAGATAGGGGTTACTGCTAGCATCAACAACCTAGTTGATATTTGTTTACAAGAAAAAGATTATACTACCCATAATTTTGTTCAATGGTATGTATCGGAGCAACTTGAAGAAGAAGCACTTGCCAGAACAATTTTAGATAAACTCAAATTAATTGGCAGCGACAATAGTGGAATGTATATGTTTGATCGCGATTTAGAAAATGCTGTTATTCAACCTGCGAACCAAGCGCAAGCGGGAAATTAAATTATGTAAGTGCGCATTTTACTCCTTTGGTTGATTTTATTGCTCTCCCTAAGAGTGAGCTCTCAAGGAGATTTCAAATTCAATAATTTCACTATTACAAATGGGCTTTCACAGAGCTTTGTAAATTGTATAATACAAGATGAAACCAGTGCTTTGTGGATAGGTACCCAAGACGGGTTAAATCGTTTCGATGGTAAGGACTTTGAAATTTTCTATGCCGGTGAAACCGATGGAATCGAAAGTAACTTTTTTAAATGCGCTGAAAAAACTGAAGACGGCAGATTATGGTTTGGAACTTCTGCAGGTCTAGTCTCTTTCAATCCTAAAAGCGATAAATTCCAATCCTTCAGTGTAAACAAACAAAAGGTTATGCAAGTTGAAAGCATGACCAAAGACGATGACGGTAATTTGATTCTCGGTACGGTAGAATTCGGGATAATTCGTTTTAATATACAATCTGGAAACTTTGATTTTCCCTACCGTTCACTACCTGTATCAAAAATTCATTTAGTTCTTGGATTACGTAATGGTGACTTACTCGTCGATACTGAGGATAGAGGATTATTTCTTATTCAAAAATCGACAAAAAAAGCTGTTCTACTTCCCATAAAAAGTAAAAATGGTAGCGTAGTTTCTATTTTAAAACTGATGGAACGAACTAAAAATGAAGTGCTACTCGGAACAAATCAAGGGATGTTCACATTAAATGTTCAAAAAAAAACAGTGTTACCATCCTACTCTGAATTGGATAAATTTGGTTGGCTTGGCGTAACAGACATTCTCTCTTTTAAGGATCAGTTATTTATAGCAACTGCTGGAAATGGTTTATTTAATATTAAAGGAAACGTAATTTACAACAGTACCAAAGACCTCTTTCAAAAAAATGCGCTTTTATTCAACGCACTTACTGATTTATATGTAGATAACAACCAAAAAATTTGGATTGGCTCAGAAAGAGGAATATCAAGTTTTGACCCTTTGCGCTCCGGCTTCCTAAGCGTAGGACCATCAGGAAATTTAAAAAAGGGATTACCTTCTCCAAATGTTTGGAGTTTTAGCGAGGATCCGAGTGGTAATTTCATTTTTGTAGGAACCGATGTTGGTGTATCGAGATATGATCGTAGAACCGCCGTGTTCGATCAGTTCCTTCGCTTAAACAATAGTAACGAAGATGGAGAAAATGGTAAGGAGGTAGTTCTGAGCATTTACAGCATCAATAAAGATAAGGCGCTCGTAGGTTGTTTAGATGGCTTGTACGAATTAACTGTTTCTGGCAATACCTTTCGCTATTCTAAATTAACCTATGTGGACAAAGAAAATCAACGAAAACACGAACGTATTTATGCGATTGTCCCCTATAGAAATCAGGAGTATTTTTTAGCTACGAAAGGGGGAGTCATTCTTTACAACCTAAAAACAAAAAAATCAAGGCTATTTGAACATAACCCTCAACTTCCAACTGAGACAATTGGAATTGGAATTTGCCGCGTAGCGTATAAAGATCCAGAGGGTAATTTTTGGTTTACAAGCAGTGGTGGTGGATTGAATTTATTGAAAGAAGAAAATGGGGAGTTAAAAATTAAACCTCATCCCATAAATTCAAAATTCATTTCAAAAATAAAGGACTATGTTTCCACCATCGTGTCTTTTAAAAAAGATGAATTGTGGCTCGGCACCTTTGGGTCTGGTCTTGTTCATCTGAAATTAAAGACAGGCGAAATTTCGATTTATAATAACAAAAACGGACTTCCAAATAATGTCATCTATGGATTGCTTCAAGACGATAAAAATAAGCTTTGGCTGAGTACGAACCGAGGTTTAGCATTATTCAACCCAGAATCAAAAAATGTTACGATTTTTAAAGAAATAAATGGATTAGTGAGTAATGAATTTAATTCGAATGCCTATTTCAAGGCAAAAAATGGTGAGTTGTTTTTTGGAGGAATAAATGGATTCAATCATTTCCTACCTGCAAACTTGCTAAAACCAAGTGAGAATATCAACGTAATTTTAAGTAAACTTAAATTAGGTGAAAATTGGGTAATTCCCGGTGGTGATTCACCCCTCAAAACTGTACTTTCCAATACCGAGGTTTTAGAACTAGACTACAATCAACGCTCGTTTACAGTTAAATTTCATACAAATGACCTCAATAATCCACAATTAATAAACTACAAATATATTTTAGAAGGGTCCGATGAGGGAGAGAAATTTATCGGCTCTGATAACGAATTATCATTTAACGCCCTATCGCCCGGTGATTATGTGTTAAAAGTATATGCTAGGATTGGAGATGGACCTTGGTCAGAACCGACTGTTCTTAAAATTTTGATAAAATCTCCCTACTGGTTAACCTGGTGGTTTTGGTCGCTGATGGCCCTGGCTCTTGCCCTAATTACATTTGTTATTTTCAGACGACGCATCGAACTTGCAAGGCGTGAACAGGTGAAATTAGAAATTAAAATTTCAGAGAGAACAAAAGAAATTCGATTACAAAAATCACAAATTGAAGATCAGAATAAACTTATTGAAGATGAGAAAAACAAGGTTGTAGAGCAACAACGTCTCTTACAAATTGAAAAAGATAAAACGGAACAATGGCTCAATAACACCCTGCCATCGGAAGCTGTAATTACACTCAAAAGGAAGGGAAAAGTACCCGCACAAGCCTTCGATACAGTAAGCGTTCTGTTCACTGATGTGGTGGGATTCAGTAGAATTTCTGAAACCATGACGCCAAGCCGATTGGTTACCAAATTAGATGTTTTGTTTCGAAAATTTGATGAAATTATTGAGGCTAACAAACTCGAAAAAATTAAAACTATTGGAGACGCGTACATGTGTGCGGGGGGGGTGCCTTCAGAAAATTCGACCAATCCAATCGATGCTTGTTGTGCGGCACTTCAAATTCAGGCATACATGTCTAAACTCAAATATGATGCAATAGCAAATCATGAAGATTATTGGGAAATTCGATTGGGAATTAATACAGGGCCTCTAACCGCCGGGATTATCGGAAATTTGCGCCTTGCCTATGACATTTGGGGCCCGACAGTGAATCTTGCGCAACGCATGGAGATGTTGGGAGAGCCAGGAAAAGTCACCATTACAGGAGCGACATTCAATCATATTGAGCCTTACTTTGAATGCGAGTACAAAGGAAAGGTACAATCCAAAGCTCGTAAATGGGTAGATATGTATGTGGTGAAACGCATTAAACCCGAATTATCTGTTAATGGAGAAGGATTACAACCAAACACTCGATTTGATGAAATCAAAAAACTCCACCACTACTCAAATATTAAATACTACAAGACGGAACATCACGTAATGAAAATTCTAGAGAAAGGACTTTCTTCAAACTACTATTATCACTCCATAAACCATACGAAAGATGTTGTCAATGCTGTAGAACGAATAGCCCTTTTGGAGGGAGTTACCGATGAAAGTTTATTCTTGCTTAAAACTGCTGCAATACTTCACGACGCAGGATTTATAGAACGCTACGATAACAACGAGGAAATTGGAGCTCAAATGGCAGCGGAAATTCTCCCGAAATATGGTTACACAGAACAACACATTAAAACAATTGTTGAGCTAATACACGTAACAGAAATTCCACACAAACCACTAAATAAAATTCAGGAAATAATTTGCGATGCAGATTTGGATTACCTTGGTCGCGATGATTTTGATGAAATTTCCGATCGATTAAGACGAGAACTTCGCGAAATGGGAAAAATTCAGAGTGATCGTCAGTGGGATGAAATTCAAGTGAAATTCCTGAATCAACATCAATATTTTACACAAACAGCCAAAGAATTAAGACAAGAGAAAAAAGATTCAAATATTCAAAAAGTTATGCAACGATTGGAAGAAAATAAATACTTAGATTAAAGATCTCGTGCGTTAATCACTCTTCCTTTTTTTTTCTTCGTTGATTTATTATTCTTTACCAAATAGATCGCTGATAAATATAAAACGTGACGGTCAATTCCATTTGGTAGATTAATTTTATCATCATACAAATACGTAATTCCCATATCCAATGGTAACTTCGTTTCAAAATCAAGGCCCATTTGGTAGCGGATTCGTGTAAATTGATTTCCTAGAGGTGCATTTTCCGGTGAATAAAAATACTCTACGCTTGCGTTTGGTGTAATGATACTTTTCTCAATGTCGTAAGAAATAAAAGATTTTACGCGATATGCTATGTCAAATTCTGGGTCATAATTGGCAACAACCAACCGAACGAATGAATACTGGTATCTCGCACGCAAACCAATCGTTAATCTTTTAACTTCATGATTCCCTTGAACATTCAAATTAATTCTATTCCCGCTGTTAAAATACCCATTTTCCTGTTTAGACAAGATCCAACGGTAGTCAAGTGAAGTTTTTAACCAATTATTTAACTTATAGCGGACTGATGCTTGAGGAAACGAAGTGTTTAATCCATATCCGTCAATTCTGTTGGTCCAATCACCAGTAAAATCGAACTTGTTGTTTATTTTGAATTTAGCACCAGTTTCAGTCCATAGTTGAA
>CAZLHR010000022.1:0-9893 GCA_964559685.1 uncultured Lishizhenia sp. | reverse complement strand
TATTACAATCTTCATAGGTAAAAATCCGATATGTTCCTTTTCTCAAGTATCTGAATTCAAAGGAGCCATCAAAACTAGTTTTGATATCATCATCATAAAAAGAATTATCTGCGCCATAAATAATAAAAATGTCTTGATCCGGAGCAGGATAACTCGCAATTACATTGCCTAGGCTATTGTAACGCTGTTCAATCACCATACCCTTGATTGTAGCAGCACCACCTTGCCCTTCATATTTTGAACAAGAAGAGAAAATTACAATTAACGCTGAAAAAATTAATATTGACTTCATATTAGGTTAAATTTATATTCAAAAATACAACTATTTGACGAAGTTCTAAGTCTTGTTAATATGAATTTTTATTTGTAATATTGGAACTTAAACTCACTATGAAAGCTCATTTCTTCATTTTCTTCTTTACACTAGGTATATTTTCTTCTTACCAAAGTCAAGTAATAATAAACGAATATTCCTGTTCAAATGTAAGTGGCATAACAGATGCGTTTGGTGAACGTGAAGATTGGATTGAACTATTCAATCCTACAGCTGCCGCTGTCGACCTTACTGGATGGTACTTATCAGACAAAGCCACCAATTTAACAAAATGGATAATCCCAAGCGGTTCAATTAACGCCAATGGATATAAGATGGTTTTTTGTTCCAAGCGAAATACGGTTAATGGTAATCAATATCATCCTAATTTTAACCTCTCTCAAACTGAAGGTGATTGGATAATATTAAGTAACACTTTTGGCAATGTGGTCGATTCATTTAAAATTGTTCACATGACTAAAGCCAACCATTCCGTTGGACGTTCAACCAATGCTGCGCCTGATTTTAAATTGTTTACGACCCCGACGCCAAATGCAGCGAATACGGGAGCCATTAATTTTTACACGCCAACACCAATAATAAGTGTACAGGCTGGTTTTTACACTGCTCCTCAAACTGTTACAATTACATGTGCCAACCCTGCTGCGACAATTCGGTATACATTGGATGGCAGTACACCAACTACTACTTCAACGCAATATACTGGTCCGATTACCATCAATACCACGAAAGTACTGCGTGCAATGGCATTCAGTACAGATCAACCTTCGTTCACAGCGACTAACACCTATTTTATAAATGTTTCCCATACGATTCCCGTTGTATCCGTTTCTGGAACTGGAGTAAACACCCTTATTGCTAATGGAAATCAAATTACTCCTGTGGGTGGATTTGAATTATTTGAAGATAATGGCCTTTTTATAGATGAAGGTGAAGGGGACTTTAATAAACATGGTAATGATTCTTGGGCTTATGGTCAGCGAGGATTTGATTTCATTATGCGAGACCAATATGGATACAATGGAGATCTAGAACATCAAATTTTTCCAGAAAAAACAAGAGATAATTTTCAACGAGTCATTCTTAAGCCTGCTGCAAGCGATAATTATTCTTTTGAAAATGGTGCCCATATTAGAGATGCCTTCATTCACACGTTGAGTATTCGCGCAGACATGAAATTGGACGAGCGAACATGGAGGCCATGTGTAGTCTACCTAAATGGAAATTACTGGGGAGTATATGAGATTAGAGAAAAAGCAGATGATCATGACTATACAGACTATTATTATAATCAAGATAAATTCCATTTAGAATACTTAAAAACATGGGGGGGTACTTGGCAAGAATATGGTGCACCAAATGCGCTGAACAATTGGAATGCGCTAAAGAATTATATTGCAACTAATAACATGGGCAATCCAACCAACTTCGCCTATGTAGATAGTCTATTGAATTGGGAGTCTTTGTGCGATTATTTCATGTTTAATTCCTTTGTGGTAAATCAAGACTGGTTGAATTGGAATACAGCTTGGTGGCGTGGGACTGATCCGCTTGGTGATAAAAAGAAATGGAGATACACTTTGTGGGATATGGACGCTACCTTTGGTCATTATGTAAACTATACAGGGATTCCTGATAATACGGCAAATGCAGATCCATGTAACGTAGAAAATCTTCCAAACCCAGGTGGGCAAGGCCATACAGAGATTTTGGAGAAGTTAATTAACGAAAATCCTATTGTTGAACAATACTACATTACACGATATGCTGATTTAGCAAATACTTATTTTTCATGTGATTATCTGATTCCTTTACTTGATAGTATGGTAAATGAAATTGCACCTGAAATGACTGCTCAATGTCAAAAATGGGGAGGATCTTACACAGGTTGGCAAAGTAGAGTCACTCAACTAAGAAACTTTATTAATTCTCGTTGTACTGCAATTACCGGCGGAATGATTGATTGTTATCAGCTTTCAGGTCCATATAATGTGACATTTAACGTTTCTCCTCCATTATCTGGAGAAATTAAAGTTAACTCTCAATGGGCTCCCACTTATCCTTGGGCTACTTCCTACTTCGGTGGAATTCAAACAAATTTAGTAGCTAAGCCTTTGCCTGGTTTTATTTTCGATCATTGGGAGTATACCATTGGTCCAATGGGATTAGCTATCACTGAAGATACCAATTTTATCAACATATCAGGAATTGAGAATATCGTTGCCGTTTTTATCGCTGATAATCCAGATTTAGATGGAGACGGTTGCTTGAATGTAGATGAAATTACTGCTGGGACATTAACTAATAATCCAGATACTGATGGGGATGGGCAGAATGATTGTGTTGAAATTGGACCGGATTCAGCAAATCCATTAGATGGTGATGGAGATGGAATCATTGATGCTCTTGAATCGTCCATTACAGATACAGACGGAGATGGTGTTAATGATGAATCAGATCCCGCAAATACCGATCCATGTATCCCTAATAATACTGCCCCTAATTGTGATTTTGACGGGGATGGACTCACATATTCCGAAGAAATTTCAAATGGGACCAGTTATAATAATCCAGACACCGATGGTGATGGAATCTCTGATGGTGTTGAAGTAGCCAATGGATCAGACCCTTTAAATCCTTGTGACCCTGATGATTCAAGCCCTGATTGTCAAATTGATTCAGATAACGACGGTTTAACAGATGCGCAGGAGACTGTACTTTGTACTTTACCTAATGTTTCAGATACTGATGGAGACGGCATTAGTGATGGTAATGAAGTAGTACTTGGATCAGACCCATGTGACCCTTGTAATCCGAATAATATTGGAGTAAATTGTATTAATGGTTTACATATTCCAACAGCATTTAGTCCTAATTCAAATAATGGTCCTGAGGAAAATAATGTGTATAGCGTGATTGCTGGAAAAAATGTGGAAACCCTGCACTTTACTATATTCGATCGTTGGGGTAATATTATTTTTGAAGCGCAGACAAAGGTATTTGGTTGGGATGGGTCATATAGAGGAAAAGAATGTTCAACGGGAATCTATCCGTATCGCGCAGTTGTTAAATATTCAGATAAAGCAACGGAAGAGATATTAAATGGAAACATCACATTACTCAGATAATATATGAAGGCGATTAATGTTTTATTTTTTTTATTCTCTGCATTGCAGTGGTTACATTCACAAGATTCTCATTTCACTCAAATAGATAAAACGATATCTTTTTTAAATCCTTCTATGGTAGGCAATTTTGAAGGGTTTGGTAAAATAACATTACAAAATAGAAATCAATGGATAAATTCAGGCACCTCTTTTTCAACTGCTTTTTGTATGGGTGAATTAACAATAGGGAAGAAAAAAAGAAACTTGAATCCATACACAGGATTAGGAACTTATTTTTTAAATGATATCGGCGGGACTTCAAACTATGGTATTAGAACTTTTGGAATAGCGGCAAGTGGAAATATTCCATTTTCAAGAAATTATTGGTTTTCTGGAGGGATTAACGTATCAATGAACCAACAAGTTATTGATTTATCTAAAATTACATTTTTAAGTCAATGGAATGGAACTATAATAGATCCTTCGATTTCTTCTGGCGAAAACACATCAAATTCAGGCGGTCTATTTCCCGACGCCGGTGCAGGATTAGCATTTAATTATAAAAATGATAATGATGATGCATTTAATGGAAAAGACCTGAAAATGCAAGCGGGAATTTCATTACAACATTTAAATAAACCAAAAATTAATTTTTCTTCTCTTGAAAGAGATAACATGAAAGTGAAATTATTAGTTCACTCTCTTTTTAATATTAGTATTTCTAATGCAAGCTCAATTGAACTTTCTTTCGCCCAATTTTTTCAAGGGCCTCATCGTGAGACTATTATTGGTAGTTTTATTAAAACAAAAATTAAAGAATCCTCACATTTCACTTCCTTAATATCTGCCCAATATTTTACATTTGGAAGTTACTTCAGATCTACACTAGACATTTGCCCTTATTTTTCAATTGATTTAGGTGCTTTGAGGGCTTCATTCTCATATGACGTTAATCTTAGAAACGTAACAAGAGGATCATATAGACATTCATTTGAACTTCAGCTTGCCTATCAACTAACCAAAAATAGAACGCTCAAATTTTAAAGGAATACCTAGATTAGATAACTCCTACTTCATTATAAAATCATTATCTTCGCAAAAAACACACTACATGAAAAAGAACTTCATCGTACCATATGATTTTACGGTTGTTGCCGACATTGCATTAGAACATGCTATTGCCACTGCTAAACAATTAGGTTCCATTATTAACATATTAAATATTGTTAAGTCAGAAAACTTGATTACAGAAGCTTCAAAAAATCTTGATAATGTTATTGCAAAATACAAAAAAGATGGCGTTGAATTAATTTCAAATATTCGAGTTGGTAATATATTTAACGACATTGGTTTATTTGCAGCAGAAAAACAAGCAGAACTTATTTTCATGGGTACCCATGGTGCTCATGGCTGGCAGCATGTTGTTGGAAGTAATGCTTTAAAAGTGGTGACAAATTCTTCTGTTCCATTTATTATTGTGCAAGAAAGGGCGGTGAAACCGTCAGGTTATGATTCGATTGTGGTACCAATGGATTTACATAAAGAAACAAAACAAAAACTGTCTATTGTAGCAAATTTAGCCAAGTACTTCAATTCTAAAGTACATGTAGTGACACCTGACGAAAATGACGAATTTCTTCGACACCAAGTTGAATCAAATATAGTGTTTGCAGAAAGATTTTTTAAGGACCGATCAATTGAAATGACGTCTGCAATTGTTTCAAGTAGTTCTTTTGACAGGGAGGTAATTAAATATGCTGTTTCGGTAGAGGCTGATTTAATTGCGATTATGAATTTATATAAAAATAGTTTTTTAAGTGCAATTACGGCAAACTATGAGCAAAATATTATTACAAATGATGCACTTATTCCAACATTAATAGTGAACCCCATTCAAATTAGCAACGAATCCGTATTTATGTTTACAACCTAAATTTGATTTTTTTAGATTTAATCTTTAAACCATGAACCATCGATTATCTCTCAGTGAATTCGTGCAAAATCATTCCGATGATTTCAAAGGTTCTTCAAATTCTCTTTTAAACATAATAAATAAAATTTCTAATGCATCTAAAATTGTAAGTTCTGACTTACGTAGAGCAGGGTTGGTTAATCACATAATTGGGAGTAAAGGAACAATCAATGTACAAGGAGAAGATCAACAGAAGTTAGATGTTTTTGCAGATCAGACCTTTAAACTAGAAATTGAATTAAGCGAAGAGGTGTGTGGAATTGCATCTGAGGAAAATGATGATTTCATTGCATTTAATTCTGAAAAGGGAAAGTTAGGAAATTATGTAGTGTTATTTGATCCGTTAGATGGCTCGAGCAATATAGATGTAAATGTATCAGTCGGAACGATTTTTTCCATTTATAGAAGAATTTCTCCAATTGGTAGCGAAGCAACATTGGAAGATATGTTACAATGTGGTACCAAACAATTAGTCGCAGGATATGTCCTTTATGGGTCATCAACTATGTTAGTTTATACAACGGGTAACGGAGTAAATGGGTTCACCATGGACCCTTCTAGCGGTGAATTTTTTCTCTCGCACCCAAATATGATAATGCCAGAAACAGGCAGGCTGTACGCAATGAATGAAGGCAATATTAACGAATGTGAAGAGGGTCTTAAGAATTATATTTTATATTGCCAAAGCAGGGAAAATCAAACAGGCATGCCATATTCAGGAAGATATATTGGATCACTTGTTGCAGATTTCCATCGAAACCTAATAAAAGGAGGGATTTACATTTATCCAGATGTATTAAATGCTCCAGAAGGAAAGTTAAGGCTTTTATACGAATGCAATCCGTTGGCTTTTATTGCTGAGCAAGCAGGAGGATTAGCTACTACGGGAAGAGAAAGAATTTTAGAAATTCAACCTAAATCATTGCATCAAAGAATTCCTTATTACGTTGGATCTAGACAAATGATTGAGAAGGCACATTCATACATAGCTTCGAAGAATTAATTTCTGATATACGATTTTCAATGATAATGTGTTTTTGGAATAAGTATTTATATTTTTAAATTTAGCAAAATTAAAAACAATGGGAAGAGCGTTTGAATACCGACGAGCAGCAAAAGAGAAACGGTGGGACAAAATGTCTAAAATGTTTCCTAAACTCGGCAAGGCAATCACTATGGCAGCTAAAGAAGGTGGAATGGATCCAACTACTAATGCTAAATTGCGAACAGCCATTCAAAACGCCAAGGCTGAAAACATGCCGAAAGACAATATTGAAGCAGCAATTAAACGAGCAGCACAGAAAGACGTTGCTTCATTTTCAGAAATAAACTACGAAGGAAAAGGGCCTCATGGAGTCTTGGTTTATGTAGAATGTGCAACCGACAATCCTACGCGTACCGTAGCAAACGTAAAATCTTATTTTAATAAAGCAGGAGGGCAAGTTGTGCCAAATGGTTCTATGGAATTCATGTTCGCTAGAAAAAGTGTTTTTGAAATCAACAAGTCTAACGAGGTAGATGTAGAAATGTTAGAATTGGAATTGATTGATGCAGGATGTGAAGAAATAGAACTTACTGATGATCAATTGATTGTTTACGGAGATTACACCTCTTTTGGTACCATAGCAAAAGCACTTGAAGATATGCAAATTGAAGTGCAAAAGTCAAGTTTGAAGAGAATTCCAACTTCCCCAGTAGAATTTTCGGAAGAACAATTAGTAGACATAGAAAAAATGCTTGATAAAATCGAGGACGACGACGACATTCAACAAGTATTCACTAACATAGCATAAAATTGACTAAAAACTATACTAAATCAACAATTTTAAAGTTAATATGTAAATTCAATTTGTTGAAAAAGATAATTGTTTTTATCGCATTGATAGTTATTTTGGTGGCCTGCTCAACTGAAAATGCTGGATTTTTGAATAGAAAGTACCACGGAACTACTGCACGTTACAATGGTCTTTTTAACGCAAACGAATTATTAAAGTCGACTCTTAAAACATATTATTCTTCTCGAAAAGAGGATTTCTATTTTATTTTACCCGTACATCCACTACCTAACGAATCAGAAGTGAAAGGGATGTTGCCAGCGCTCGATACAGCCATTTCGAAATGTACAAAAGTGATTCGAAATCATAGTATGCCAAGTGCAGAAAACATGTTTTACAAAGAAGTCGAATACAATCGTTGGATTGATGAAAATTGGATTACTATTGGGAAATCCATGTTTTACAAAAGAGATTACGAAAAGGCTTTTCAAAATTTTCAATTTGTAAAAAAATTCTTTTTAAAAGACCCTTCATCTTATTTTGCGGAATTGTGGTCGGCAAAAATACTGATTGAACAAGAAAAATATGCAGAAGCAAAATTAAGTCTTGACGGCTTATCAGAAGTCTCACAAGCTCAAAAGAAACGAAAGTTAAAAGAATACCTTCCTAAAGCTTTTACTAAAAAAACAGAGGAAAAAGAAAAACAGGTTCGATTAAAAAGAAGTTTACAATTCGATATTTATAAGGCCAACGCTGACCTTGCTATTCGAAGAAAAGATAACGAATTGGCCATTAACATGCTGAATTTAGCCATTAAAAAATCTCCCAATGTCAAAGAAAAGACGAGATTAAGCTACATACTTGCACAACTTTATCAGCAAGAAAAGCAATTAGATTCTGCTGCATTTTTCTATGGAAAATCCGTTCGCCCGTCAGCTCCATTTGACATTTCTTTTAATGGCCGACTAAACGAAGCCATTTGTGGTTCAGGTAAAGGCATGGATAGGAAATTAAAAATAATGCTTCGGGATGCAAAAAATGCGACATATAAAGATCAAATTTATTTTGCTTTAGCCCGAGTAGAACTCAATCAGAACGATAAAAAACAAGCAAAAATTTATTTGACACAATCTGCGTTTTATTCTAACAACAATAAGCGTCAACGAGCAATTTCCTACGAAACTTTAGGAGATCTTTGTTACAATGACAGAGATTATATTTCGGCACAAAAATACTACGATTCGTGTAGCCGATTTGTGACGGAAGATTACCCAAATGGTGATGAAGTTAAAAACAAAGCGATTAAACTTGCAGATCTCGTAAAAGCTGTTGAAACTGCTGCTTTTGAAGACAGTGTGCAACGCATAGCGAAAATGTCCGAAAAAGAGAGAAACGAATTTTTGAGGGAAACCTTAAAAAAGATGAAGGAGGATATACAGCGTAAAAAAGAACTTGAAGCTCAAAAATTACTCGCGCTGCAATCTCAACAAAATAATGACGGTGGAAATAACGCAAATAAATTTGTTTTCAATAATCCAAAACTCAGAGAAACTGGCTTTAAAGAATTCCAAAAACAATGGGGGCCACGAGAAAATGAAGATGATTGGAGAAGAAGTAATAAAATTGTATTTAATAACAATACGGAAGAGGACACTACGCTTGTGAATAACGAAAATCAAAACGAAGTAAAAGATAGCTTGACCATAGAACAGTTGTTAGCTAATATTCCTCTTTCCGATAGTGCGTTTCAATCTTCTCGATTAAAAATGCAAGAAGCGTATTATCAAGCAGGAGTTTTGTACAAGGAAGTATTAAATGAAACTTCTTTGGCGGGAGAACAATTTGAATCAGCATTAGCGGTTAAAGAAATAAATTTAACGGATCTATCTTCGGCATTTCAACTATACAAACTAAACGAGCAAGGAGGTGCCGCATTTAAATACCGAAACCATATTATTGTTAATTATCCAAATTCGGATGCTGCTAAGTATTTTGAAGACCCTGATTTTTACATAAAACAAAAAGCATCTCAGCAACAGGCACAAGTGAATTATCTCTCGCTAATCGTACTATATGAAAATGGTAAATATCAAGAAGTATTGGAAGCATCAGATAAAATTATTCTAACGGAACCTGCTAATGCGCTCCGAGCAGAGTACTTATTACTCAATGCGCTTGCATTTGGACAACTAAATGAGAATAAACAAGAATTAGTACCTAGATTAAAAAGAATTATTGAGGAAAAACCAGGGACTCCACAAGCCCTTCGAGCAAAAGAAATGTTAGACATAATTAAAAATGGTTATTCTAAAAACGATCCTGTAAATTTCAATAAAACTTACTCATTCACTTACAATCCCGACGTTCCACAATATGTCATTGTCCTAATGGACGAGGAAGATGATGTTGACGATGCAAAGGGTGTTATTTCAGATTTCGCCACTCGGAAACTGAAGTTAACCAAAATGAAAATTTCTCCAAAACTGACATTGACTGAAAAACACATGGTGCTGATTCAGGAATTCAGTAAAATAAAGGATGCAGAAGATTTTATAAATGCTTACAAGGCCGGGTTTGAAGATTTAGGTGATTTTCAAGACAATAAAATTTACATTATTACACAAGAAAATTTGAAAAAGTTGATAGAAAACTCGAAATTTGACGAATACAAGTTGTTTTACGACGATAATTATTAATTATGGATC
>CAZLHR010000021.1:0-45219 GCA_964559685.1 uncultured Lishizhenia sp. | reverse complement strand
CTGTCCAATCAAAAGGATCGTTAAACACTTTTCTTTCACCTGAATAAACACAAACCACATAAGACTGACCTGCAGTTGTATCACGAATCTCAAATTGATTCATCATTGTTGTTTTGTAGTTGAAATACGAAACAAAATTGTGTGGATTAATCAATGCAGATAAGTTTGTAACGAAAGTTGGAGAAGTTGAATTAATCCCATTGTAGTAATTTCCAATTTGCGCTCCTTGACTCGTTACGTTTCCTGTTGCTGGAGCAGTTGTTTTGTAGTTTTCAAATCCATCCGGACCATTGAATGCATAAACTGCAAAATGATAATTTTGGTTAGCAATAACGTGACGTGGAGTAAAACTCATTCCACTTCCGATGTATGCTACTTTTGCGTCGCCAATTACATCACCCCTTTTATAGGTTGTGCCATCTGTTGGAATACCAGTAACTGCCGAACCATTTTTCCAAAGTACGATGTATTTTTCAGCATTTACGCCAGCAGCATATTGACCTCCAATCGTGTATGCTTTCACCAATGGGAAGGTTAAATTGGATGGGTTTGAAGTTGGTTCTGTTGCTAAATTATCTGTTCCAACTGCTGATAGCGTAATCACGTAGGGGTTTTCATCGCTATCGTCATTTGCAATACTCAACGTAGCCGTGCGTGTTCCTGTTCCTGTTGGAGTAAAATTCAAGGTAAATGATTGGCTACTTGTTGGACCAACTGTACCACTGAAAGTTCCTGTAAAGTCTGCAGCATTTGTACCACTATATGTTGTCGCTGTCACTGTCAAATTTTGAGACCCTGAATTTTCAATCGTAACATTCGTAGAAGCAACGTTTCCGATAACATATGTGCCATTATTTAAGACGGTTAATCCACCCATTTTTACATTTATCTCACGAGCTGGAGCAACGTATGGAAATATGTCATTTAAATCCCTTGGTACAAGTTGGTAGTTGGCATTAAATTGACCCACAAGAGCAACAATTGAAACGGGACCTGTTGGAATGGCTGTACCATCAATGTTCGTAGATCCGTTAATTCGCACATCTAAAGTCGTACTTCCATCGGTTATTTGAACGGTGCTATTTCCGGTAGCAAAATTTCCGGTTTGAACAAAGGTTACATTGTCAACTCGAACCAATTGAGCTTCAATAGATTCGTTTATAACAGAAAGTGGAACTAATTGAGGCGTTGGTAATCCTCCTAACGCAGGTCCATGATCTATAAAATTCGAAACAGGTGAAATTTCTAATAATCCACTAAAGTCCAATAAAGGACCTGTAGCAGTAACAGAATCACCTCTCAATAGACTATTAAGTCCTGTTCCGTAAATTGGTAATGCTCCCGTTGCATCTTGAACGTAGCGGATACTTCCTAATTCAGAACCGTTCGTAACAACACCTCGAATGGTAACTGTTTGACCAATACCCATGTTACGAGCATCAGAAATGGTTTGTCCGAAAGTTACGAGTGAACTAACTGCAAGAAAACCTGATAAAATTATTTTTTTCATTTTCATAGTTTAAAATTGTAAAGCGAGAGATAAATTAAATCGAAAACCTTGTCCAAACATTACTGTTGCGGATTGTGCATCAAAATTATCGTAAATATCATTCGCGTTGTTTGTTGCGTCAGAAATAAATGTGCTGTTCAAAACATTGGTAATTGTACCTCCAGTCACAAGTGTCATATTTTTAAGCGGATGACGATAACCAGCGAAAAGATTGATGAGGTAATAACTTGGCATCTCCCACGATTCTCTACCTCCATTTGTGCCTTGTAGGGTAAACGGATCAAAATTGGCATAATAACGATCAAAGTATTGAGCCTGAATCTTAACATATAAATTTTTAAATGGCTCATATCTCAAACTCGCTGCTAGTGCTGTTTGCGCTGCATCGCCTACATGTACACCTTTTGCATCAAAACTAAATTCTAGTGAATCGTATTGTGGAATAAAAATCGTTTTAGATGAATTCCAATACCAATTCCCTAGTGAAAACATTAATTCAGCACTCAATTTCTTTGAAAAATTATAGGCAATATCCACTTCTCCACCCATGTGTACTGCATCCATACCATTTATGTTCACGCGTATAAACTCTGTTGGATCCTGAGGGTCTGGGACTTGAACTCCATATGGAAAAGGTTTATTTTTCCAATTTGTTAAATAAGCATTGAAGTTAATTCCAAAGTTCTTTAAGGCAAAGTTTAATCCACCTTCTACAGCATAGATTTTCTCATTAACGATTTCACCAAAAAAGGTATTTGTATTGTTATCAATTACATTCGAAAACTGAGGTGTTCGGTTTAAGATTCCTAAATTTAAATAGGCATTTGTGCCTTTATCGAAAGCGTAACTTGCACCACCTTTAAATGTAAATCCAGGTAAATATTTCCATTCTGTTTTTTGGTACTCTAATCCTGGACTATCAACAGTATAGGTCTGACCATCATATGTTATGGAATCTGCCTCCCAGTTTAATCCTTGATCGCCATAACCAATATAAAGAATCGTATCCGGCAAAACAAGTTTTTTCTTTTTAAAATAGTCAACACCTTGGTAACCGTTTACAATCCCTGAAACATTAATAAAATAAGACCATTTATCACCGGTATATTCCATCTGACCAAAAGCACCAGACCATTGTACATTTCCGTCTCGATCTGAATTAAACGTATTTTTAGCAACCTTGTCACCAACGCGTTTCATTGGAGAATCAGCATTTTTATCCAATTTATCTACAAAGTAGTCTCCGCCAAGTAAATCTTGAATACGTTGGTAATGTCGTCCTTCGTAATACCTAAAATCTATCCCTCCCGAAAATTCTATTTTTTTAGAATAGGAATAGTTAAATTGCCCTAGGTATCCTACCCAAAAATGATTGTTAATACTCGCTAATAAAACTTGGGAGGATTTTATTTCGGTAGCTGAATATATAGGGTCAATATTAGGTGTTCCGAAGAGTGAATTAATTTTATTTTCTTGCTCAATTTGGTCCCAATCGATTAGGCCGGTGCTATCTCTTAACAAGGCTCCAGAATTAAAAATACTTGTACCTCCACCTCTTCCAATAGACATGTAACCCATATTTGAAATGGATAATTTCTTGTTAACCTTCCAAAAGTCTTTTAATGTGATTTGTGGTTTTGAATAGAAATTTTTTCTTTCATTAAAAACATACTTATTGCCATTTATATCTGTTCGATAACCCCAATGTTGATTAAAACGAATACCCATATCGAAAAATTGCTGATTCGAATCAATGGGGACGTTTAATTTTCGAGCAAGGTCTGTGTCAAAATATTGAATAGCCTGATTAAACGATCGTTGTCCATGCCATTGTGGTGCAGCGAAGGCAGAAAGTGTAATCAAATGTGATTTGATGCTTTTAGAAATTTTACCGTAACCAAAATATCCTTGACTAGGTGTACCAAATACCCAACCATTACTTTGCTTGTAGGAACCAGATAAAGTAAGACCCCATCCTGATTTGGTCATTCCCGTATTGTACGATGCTACCGTTCTGAAAAAGTCTCCAGTTCCATATTCCTGTTTTACCATCCCACCTTTTTTATTTCCTATTCCTTGAGTGATGATATTTATAGTCCCACCAATTGAGGGCATTGCAATTTTTGTCGCGCCCAAACCTCTTTGCACTTGCATTTGGGAAGTAATCGCGTCCAGACCGAACCAATTTGACCAATAAACAGCACCATTTTCCATGTCATTCACCGGTACACCGTCAATCATAACGCCAACATTGCGTTGGTCGAATCCTCTTACGTTAATTCTAGCGTCTCCGTCGCCTCCTCCTGTTTGGGTTGCGTATACTCCTGCGGTACCATTTAAAAGCATAGGAAGATCTCTTGATGCTAGCTCCTCAGTTATTTTTTGTAAGGAAATTTTTGTCAATGCAACGGGTACGTTTTGATTTTCCTTTACGAGATTACTGATTAATCGAATTTCATCTAGCTCTTTACTACCGCCCAAGACAAAAGACATCTTAATTAAGGGTTTGTCTACAATAACGTTTTCCCGAATCGTATCGAACGAAATCATGGTTATTTGAACAGTGTATTTACCTTTCGAAAGCCCGTTAAAGGTGAATTTACCCTCTGTGTCAGTTCCCGATTTTTTAACGGATCCATCTGAAGAAATTAAGGAAACTCTAGCACCTACAACCGATTGCCTGGTAACATCATCTGTAACGGTACCCAATATGGTGGATTGACCATAAAGCGAACATGTTAAACACGTTAAAACAACAATGAAAATATATTTCATAACTTACGACCTACGAAAACAGTCTTTATTTAATGATTATTTTTTTCGTAATCGTTTTTCCATCAATTGTTTGTAGGCGTAAAAAATAAATTCCGGTTAATTGCTCAACATTCACCTGCAATTGAGTTTTTGCTGTTAGATTACGATAAGTACCAATGGTTTTACCAAAGGCATCCACCAATACACCGCTATTTACCTTTCCGTTCATTTGTACGTTAAGCCATTCTGAAGTTGGATTTGGAAAAACTGAAACAGAAACGTTATCATTTTCAAAAACGCTTGCAGGGTTACATGCACAGTCGTGTTCACCTAATGAAAACCAATTTCCGTCTAATATTGGATTTCCAGAAGTACCAAATAAGGTGTCTCCATTTGCATCTAATCGAACAACTACAGCAGGAATAGTGTCCCATTCCAATAGTGGATCGAAGAAAGAAACTGGTGTGGTAACTCCTTTTTTAATTGATGCTTTTCTCAACATACTATGGTCTTTAGTTACCAAAACACCAAGTCCAGTGCTATATGGAAATTGTGTTGACCAAGCTCCGTCATTTCCTGCGGAAGAACCTGTTTCGTTTGCTGGATTTTCTCCAATTTTTCCAAAAATGTCAACGATTGAGAAATTGGTTACGTTGGTTGCGTTAATTAATAGGGCAGGATCTGCCGGAAGCGTTCCTTTAGCTAACATCACGGCATCATTACCATTCCAATAAAATGCATTACTCGTATTGTAAACGGGGCTGTAAAATCCATCGCCACGTACGTTCAAAGAATCCCAAATTGGTGCTTCTTGTCCTGTTCCGTTCGGATCTCTTTTGTCTAAGACTGCAACATACACATCCCAAGGTGCAATTGTTCCTGATAATTGGACTGAATTAGCAACAGTAGCTGTTGTTGAACCATTTGAATAACGAGCGACAAAATACTCCCCAAGATTGATAGTACTTGAAGTGGGGTTATAAATCTCCAAAGCTTTGTTGTTTGACCATCCTTCAACATATTCTGAAATAAATATTTTGGCACAGTCCTGCGCAGAACTATATCCGGCAATAAGTGATAAAACTGAGAATAAAATTTTCTTCATAGGATTATTGTTTAAAAGTTTAAGAATAGATGTCACCAAAAACACGTTGCGTCAATGCAGAAGACATGTGTTTACTTTTATTTCGGTTAAAACTTGAATTGGTTTCGGAATCTTTCCTCTAGGATTTCAACTCAAGTAACTCTGCAAAATTACACTAATTTTAAAAATTACAGGTTACCTTTTTGTTAACATGATTTATCTTTTTTTTAACCATTACAAACTTTCAGTTTCTCCGACAAAAAAACAATTGTAAATTCGAAAAAAAAAAGAAAGAATGAAAAATACAACTTATGCTAGAATTTTAATTTTAATTTTTATTTCCTTTTCCGTATCAAGTCAAGAAATAACAATTGAAAAAATTTGGAAAAATTATGAATTCTACGCGAAAGGCGTGGATGGTTTTAAATCTATGAAAGATGGTGAATATTATACTAAATCATCAGAAGATTTATCAATTCGAAAATACAAAATCAGCGATCCTAAAGATAAAGGCAGTGTATTGGTTGACGGAACCTTACTTCACTACAAAGGAAAACAACTTCGATACGATGATTATGAGTTTAACAGTGACGAAACTAAAATCCTATTCATGTGTGATGTTGAATCAATTTACAGGAGGAGTTATGCTGCAAATTATTACTTATTTGATATTGTGAGTAAAAAGCTTACAGCACTAGATGAAGAGCACGCACCGCAAACCTTGGCTGAATATTCTCCGGATGGTAAACAGGTGTCATATATTCATGGAAATGATTTATTCGTTAAAAATGTAGCGACTGGAGAAATTAATAAGTTGACACAAGACGGAAAGAAAAACAAAATCATAAATGGAACTACAGATTGGGTTTATGAAGAGGAATTTGCAATTACCAAGGCATATGGTTGGTCTCCCGATAGTAAAACAATTGCATTTTTAAAATTTAATGAGAAAGACGTAAAGGAATTTAATCTTTCGTTTTACGGAAGTTTGTATCCTGAAAATTACAAATATAAATATCCAAAAGCAGGCGAAGCAAATAGTGTGGTTACTGCCCATTATGTAAATGTAAAAAGTGGAAAAATTGCGAGTTTAGATTTAGGTAAGTACGAGTACATTCCAAGAATTAATTGGTCTTCAACTGAAAATAAGTTAATCCTACAAACTTTAAACAGGCATCAAAATCACTTAAAGTATCATTTAGTTGATTTCTCGACGAAAAAGCCAAGCATTTCAGTTTTCTTTGAGGAAAAGTCAACCACATATGTGGAGATAGATGACAATTTAATTCTATTAAAGGATGGAAAATCGCTGGTTCGAACAAGTGAGTCTTCAGGGTATAATCACATTTACAAAGTTGATTTTGATGGAAAATCACAGCAACTTACATCCGGAAAATGGGATGTAATGGAGTTTTTGGGTTTAGATGAAGCGACGGGAAACATTTTTTACAGTGCAGCATCAAATGGCCCATTGAATAAAATTATTTATAAACTGAATTTAAATACAGGAGCCGCAGATCGCTTGACGGAAGAATCAGGATGGAGTGAAGCAGAATTTACCAATGGATTTAAGTATTTTGTTCATTCCTATTCCACAGCAAATTCTCCAACAACTCATTTTCTTAAAAACTCAAAAGGCGAAATCGTTGCAGAATTAGAGACCAACCAGGAGCTAAAAGAAAAGATAACTGCATATAAATTATCACCAAAAGAATTTATCAAGATTAACGCTAATGGCGTAGAATTGAATGCATCAATTATAAAACCGCACAATTTTGATCCATCGAAAAAATATCCAGTATATGTTACTGTTTATGGAGGTCCAGGAAGTAATGAGGTGAAAAATGCATGGGATGGCAATGATTATATGTATCATCAGCTCTTAGCTCAGAAAGGTTATATTGTTTTTTCTGTGGACCCTAGAGGCACCATGTACAGAGGTGCAGAATTCAAGAAATGCACCTATCTACAACTCGGTAAATTCGAAATTGAAGATGTAATAAACTCATGCAAAGAATTGCAAAAACTTCCTTATGTTGATGCCAATCGATTCGGTATTATGGGATGGAGTTATGGAGGTTATATGGCCACTCTTGGAATTACAAAAGGGGCTGATGTCTTCAAAATGGCGATTGCTGTTGCTCCAGTAACTAATTGGCGCTATTACGATAACATATATACAGAACGCTTCATGCGCACCCCTAAAGAAAATGAGAATGGTTATGATTTAAATTCTCCAATTAATTATGTTCAGCAAATGAAGGGTAAATATTTGCTCATTCATGGGTCAGCTGACGACAACGTGCATTATCAAAATGCGCTTGAAATGGTAAACGCCTTGGTAAAGGCAAACAAACAATTTGATATGTTCATTTATCCTAATCGAAATCATGGCATTTATGGAGGTAACACACGTAATCATTTGTTTCAGATGATGTTGGATTATGTTGTAAAGAATTTGTGAGTGTAAATTGTTTAAACCGAATATTGAAATAAAAATATTTTAGTTGAAAGACTAAGCATTTCTTTTTTTCTTTTGTAATTTTAGGCTCGAACAAATTATGTAATTTACAAATTCAATATGAGTGAAATAGCAAAAATAGAATTGGACGGTAAAGTGTATGAACTACCTGTAGTTGTCGGTACTGAAAACGAAAAGGCAATAGATATTTCAAAACTTCGCGATCTAACGGGGTATGTCACGCTTGATACAGGTTATAAAAATACCGGTGCAACCAAGAGTGCCATCACCTTCTTAGATGGTGAAGAAGGAATTTTACATTACAGGGGTTATTCAATTGAACAATTAGCAGAGAAAGCTACTTTCTTGGAAGTTGCATATTTGCTTATTTATGGTGAATTGCCCACAGTTAAAGAATTGAAGGATTTTGAGCAAAACATCAAAAAACATACACTAGTTCATGAAGACATGAAGCAGTTTTTTGAGGCTTATCCTGCCCAGGCGCACCCGATGGGTGTTCTATCCTCAATGATTTCCTCGTTATCCACTTTCTATCCTGAGTCGTTGGATCCAAATAGAAGCGACGAGAAGAAAAATTTAACAAAACATCGCTTAATTGCTAAGTTACCTACATTGGCAGCTTGGGCATACAAGAATTCAATGAGGCATCCTTTTATGTATCCTCGAAATGAATACGATTATTGTAAGAATTTCTTGTACATGATGTTTGCAATGCCAACAGAGGATTATGAGGTTGATCCTGTTGTTGTTGACGCATTAAATAAATTATTAATACTTCACGCAGATCACGAGCAAAATTGTTCTACATCTACTGTTCGCATTGTAGGTTCTTCTCAAGCAAACTTATATTCTACAGTTTCTGCAGGAATTTCGGCGCTTTGGGGTCCTCTCCATGGTGGTGCTAATCAAGAAGTGATTGAGATGTTGGAAGCCATCCACAACGATGGAGGAAATGTCGACAAATGGGTTGCCAAAGCAAAAGATAAAAATGATCCATTTAGGTTGATGGGATTTGGCCACAGAGTTTATAAGAATTTCGATCCACGAGCGAGAATAATTAAAAAAGCTTGCGACGATGTTTTAGAAAAACTAGGAGTAAACGATCCGCTCTTAGATATTGCTAAGAAACTTGAAAAAGTGGCATTGGAGGATGATTATTTCAAATCGAGAAATCTGTATCCTAATGTCGATTTCTATTCGGGAATTATCTATAAGGCTATTGGTATCCCAACGGAAATGTTTACTGTGATGTTCGCCCTTGGTAGGCTTCCAGGTTGGATAGCTCAATGGAAAGAAATGACCGAAAACAAAGAGCCTATTGGACGCCCTCGTCAAATCTATGTTGGAAAAACGGCAAGGGATTACGTCGAAATTGAAAAAAGATAAATTTTTAAAAGCTGTGAAAACAGCTTTTTTTGACCTATTTCAGTGATCCTGTATAAGTTTTAAACTGCCTAAAACTACATTCTAAATCTCCGTTAAAAACCTTGTATTTTTTTTCAGGTTTCAAACCAATGGCGTTTAATCCTTCGTTACTTGAAGTTATCACCCAAGCTTCAGAGCCTGTCATGGTATGTTTAAGCCACGTTCCAAACTCTCCATAAAGTAGTTCAATTTCCGCTTCTAAACGCTCGCCATATGGTGGGTTAGTTAATATAAAAACGGGTTGATCTGATTGAAAATCTTTAAAGTCTTTAGAATTAATTGATACGAAACGCCCAAAGCTAAAGGTTCGTAAATTGCGTTTTGATTTTAATACCATCTCATCTGAAATATCTCCTCCCATTATGGGTGCAGGTAATTCGCGCACAATTCGCTTGGCATCATCGTAAATTCCTTGCCATAAGTTGGGTTGGTAATTTTTTAGATTCTTAAATGAATAATGTTGTCGTTCGATATTCGACGGAATACCACTTGCAAAAAGAGCTGCTTCAATAAGTATTGTACCTGATCCACAAAAAGGATCTAGAAATGGAGTTTTTTTATCCCACCCGCTTAATCGAATGAGGCAGGCTGCTACTACTTCGTTCAAGGGAGCTTCACCCGTTGATTGCCTGTATCCACGCTGAAATAATGGGAGTCCACTTGTATTTATAGATAATGTGACTTTGGTGTCCTTGATATATAAATCAAAAGACACTTGCGGTTTTTTGATATCGATATTTGGCCGTTCTAACTCTAGATTTCTAAAACTATCAACTATAGCGTCTTTGACAAGCAAAAAGGGGTAGTGCGTATTTTTGAAAATTGTAGAAAAGATGGCACCTTTCACTGCAAAGCTCTTTTTTGAGTCGAAAATACTCGTCCAATCGATTTTCATGCAGTTATCGTAAAGGTCTTTTTCTGTACGTATTTCAAAATTATCCAATTCAACTAAAATTGAAATCGCACAGCGACAATGTAAGTTTAAAAAATAAATATCCTTCCAAGTACCCTTGAACCTAATTGCTCGATTTAATATTTCCAGTTGATGAAAGCCAAATTCTGTTAATTCATCAGCTAACGTTTCTTCAAATCCAAAAAAACATTTTGCAGTAATGGTGAGTTCTTTCTTATTTAACACTTCTTTTGACTTAACTTTTGATTTTATTGGTCTAAATTTGTGTAAAGAAAGACATTAACTTATTACATGCGATACTTAATTTTAATAGTTTTCCTTATTCCCTTTTTAACAAGTGCTCAACAACGTGTGGGTTTGGTTTTGAGTGGTGGAGGAGCTGCTGGTATTGCGCATGTTGGTGTTTTAAAAGCCTTGGAAGAGCATAATATTCCTATACATTTCATTTCAGGTACTTCGGCAGGCTCCCTAGTGGGCGCGTTATATGCTTGTGGCTATTCGCCTGATGAAATTATTGCCTACGTAAAAAGTGACAAATTTCAATTAATGACTTCAGGCAAATTAGATGCTGATCGAAATTATTTTTTTCGTCAAGAATATGATCATGCCGGAACTGTTGAATTTTCGTTTTCTAGAGACAGCATTCTTCGAAAGTCTATTCCGATGAATCTTGTTACGCCGTCATTGTTAGATTTTGAAATGTTGCGTATTTTTGGTCATACATCTGCAAGTAAATCTTCCAATTTTGATTCTCTTTTTGTTCCTTTTAGATGTGTAGCCTCGGATATTCAATCAAAAAGCAGTGTAATTTTCTCTAAAGGAAACTTAAACGAAGCCGTTCGTAGTTCGATGACCTATCCGCTGTACGTAAATCCAATTAGTGTTAACGGAAAAGTATTATTCGATGGGGGGCTGTACAATAATTTTCCTGTTGATGTAATGTATAAGGAATTTCAGCCTGATTTCATTATTGGAAGTAATGTGTCTGAGAATCCAAAAGCCGTTGACGAACGAGATTTCATGGGCTTAATTGCTACAATGATGACTACCCCAACAAATTATAATTTACCATGTAACGAAGGAATAATTATCAATCCTAAAACATCTGTAAGCACATTTGATTTTGATAATGTGGATGAAGCAATTAAAGATGGATACGAAGCCACTTTACTATACATAGATTCTTTAAAGATGTTAGTCGAGCCCAAATTAAATCAAAGCGAGTTACTTCAAAAAAGAAAAGAATTTAGAAATTCTTTACCTTCCTTGATTATAAGTTCAGTAAACAAAGATCAATCAAAAGGTAGTGGCGCCTTTTTGAATAAGTCGTTCATAACTAGATCCAATAAAGAAATAACTGTTGAAAAATTTGAAAAGCGATACTTCAGAATTTATGCTGCAGACGAAATTGATTATTTATATCCTACCCTTCAGCTTAAGACCGACAGTACATTTAATGTCAACTTGAAACTCACAAAGGCTAATGATTTTAAAGTGGATGTTGGTGGTCATTTCTCATCTCGTCCTGTAAATACAGCGTATGTAGGTTTGACTTACAGAACGTTAGGTAAGGTTTCAACCAATTTACATGCTGAATCCTATTTTGGTAAGTTTTATGGTTCAGCTAAAGCAGGATTTAAGTTGGAGATACCTTCTATTTATCCGATTTCAATGAATGGTTTTTTTGTTTTAAATCGATGGGATTATTACAGAAGTTTTGCGACGTTTTTTGAAGACGTTAAACCATCTTTTTTAATTCAGAATGAATTGTATGCGGGTGTAAATTTTGTTTTACCTGCCGGAAATAAAGCAAAATCCACCTTCGATTTCAGGTATTTTGAATTAAACGATGAATATTACCAAACTTCTTCTTTTACAAGTAAGGATACGGCAGATGTTAGCACCTTTTATGGAAGTTCATTATCGTGGGAATTTAAAAGAAGCACTTTAAATAGAAAACAGTTCGCAAGTGAAGGTTCTTATTTTTTATTCAAAACGAGAATTATTGAAGGTAGAGAAAACACAAAGCCTGGGTCTACCTCTTTCTTTGAAGAAACTTTTCGTAAGTATCACTCTTGGATCGGGTTAGAGATAGATTATCAAAACTTTCCTTTATCAACCAAAAAGTGGCATTTAGGATATCACCTAAAAGGCCAATTTAATTCACAATCTTTATTTGCCAATTATACTGCGAGTTTACTTTCCTTACCTTCATTTTCTATCCTACCAGATATGGAAACTTTTTTCTTACCAGAATTTAGGTCACATCAACATATTGGAGGAGGATTAAATTTTATCTATTCACCGTTTAAAAATATTGATATTAGGCTTGATTATTATTATTACCAACCTTTTTTACAGTTATCTAAGAATGATGACGGTAGTTTGCAATTTATAGAAGCATTTGAAGGACAGTCCTATGTGGCCTCAAGTTCTTTTATTTATCATTCTCCTATTGGTCCTTTGCGAGCTACGCTTAATTATTTCCCAAAACAATTAACACCCTTTTCTTTTCAATTAAGTTATGGTTATATTCTTTTTAATGAACGTGCTATTCGTTAAATCAAACCTTTAGTCCGTAATAATTCGTCAAGGGACTCAATATCTGAATACAAGACTTCTCTTGCTTTACTTCCTTGGAATGAACCGATAATACCCATTCCCTCAAGTTGGTCCACGATTCTTCCCGCCCTATTGTAACCTAATTTAAGTTTTCGCTGCAGTAAACTAGCAGAACCTTGCTGATTAATTACTACAATTCTAGCGGATTCAACGAACATTGGGTCTATTTCATTCATATCGAAATCAGCACCACCTTCCCCGCCTTCAGGAATATATTCCGGCAATAATAGTGCTTCCGGATAAGCGCGTTGATCACCAATAAAACTACAAATATCCTCTACTTCCGGAGTATCGACGAAACCGCATTGTAAACGCTTCATGTCTGATCCTGTACTGATAAGCATATCACCTCTACCGATTAATTGGTCTGCACCTGATGCATCAAGAATAGTACGGGAATCAATTTTTGATAAAACTCTAAAGGCAATTCGCGCTGGGAAATTTGCCTTAATCATACCCGTAATTACATTAACCGACGGTCTCTGAGTTGCCACGATTAGGTGTATTCCAATGGCACGTGCCAACTGAGCAATACGTGCAATAGGATGTTCAACTTCTTTGCCTGCGGTCATAATTAAATCTGCAAATTCATCAATAAGTACAACAATGTACGGCAAGTAACGATGTCCTTTCTCTGGATTTAATCTTCTGCCAATAAATTTCGCGTTGTATTCTTTAATAGTTCTAACACCAGCGTCTTTAAGCAATTCATATCGTTCATCCATTTCGATACAAAGTGAATTAAGTGTATTCACTACTTTTGACGTGTCCGTAATAATAGCATCTTCCTCGCCAGGTAGTTTTGCTAGAAAATGGCGTTCAATTTTATTATAAAGTGTGAGTTCTACTTTTTTAGGATCGACTAAAACAAACTTAACCTGCGCTGGATGTTTTTTGTATAAAATTGAAATTAATATCGCATTTAAACCAACAGATTTACCTTGACCGGTTGCTCCTGCAACGAGTAGGTGTGGCATTTTGGTCAAATCAAAGACATACGTCTCGTTTGTAATTGTTTTACCCATCACAATGGGCAATTCTCCATCAAAGTTTTGAAATTTCTCCGATGCAATTAATGAGCGCATGGAAACCATTTCAGGATTTGAATTCGGCACCTCAATTCCTATGGTTCCTTTACCTGGTATTGGCGCAATGATTCGAATTCCTAGCGCACTTAAACTAAGTGCGATGTCATCTTCTAAATTTTTTATTTTCGAAATTCTAACACCAGGAGCGGGCACAATTTCGTATAGTGTTACGGTAGGACCTACCGTTGCTTTAATTTTTGCAATATCAATTTTATAATGAGATAAAGTTTGAACGATTCGGTCTTTATTTGTTTCTAGTTCTTCTTTGTTTACAGAAACTCCACCTGACCCATATTCTTTCATTAAATCAATAGGAGGGAGCATATACCCTTCTAAGTCTTTTGTGGGATCATATTCACCATGAACGGCAACTAAATTATTGGCAAGTTCTTCGTCATCAGATAATGTGCTCGGTTGCGGATCGATTGGACCGGGAATAAAAACATCTTCCTCAACAGGCATTTCAATTTCAAACTCGTCATCATTTTTTGGGAAGGTAGTATTCGGATCTTTATATACTACCTCTATTTCACTTTCAGAATCTTCTATAAAATCATCTTCATCGTCAGAGAAATGAACAGTCTCCGATACTATGTCTTGCTGAATATCTTCTTCTTTAATGGGGTTAACAATCAAAATATCATCGAAAGCATCTGCATAGCTCGTGTTATCTTCCATCGACAAAGTACCATCGTTAACTGTTTGCTTACTTTTAGGCTCTCGACTAAATAAGAAGTTGAAGATTGCTGTGTAATTAGGGTTTAGCGTGACTGTAAGTACAATATAAAACAAACTCATTATAAGCACCATTGTCGGAATTGTGCCAAACGCCATAACTGACCATTCATTCAAAGAAAAGCCAAATTTACCTCCCAAATAATTTACTTTATCAGAGAAATAACCAAAAAAATAGGATCCCCACACGACAAAAAGGAAAGTGGTTGAAGAAGTTCTCCAAAGCGGCAAAAGGGCTTTGTCAAATAGCACCTTGAAACCTAGAAGAAAGAAAACGAAAGAAAATCCAATAGATGATATACCAAATAGTGAGTAAATAAAGAAATGGGCGTTCCATGCTCCAAATCTTCCTAGCCAGTTAGCCATTGGTTCGCCCGAGTTTTGAAACATAAATTCAAAGAAACCACGACCAATAATTTTATCTTGATCTAAATGCCAGGTTAGAAAATAAGATATACAGGAAAGCATTAAAAAAATACCATAAACCATCAATAAAGTTCCGGTCACGACCCTAACTTTTCTCCAATCAAACTCTTTAATTGATGATAAAATCCCCGAACTTTTCTTAGTTGATTTATCTGATTTTTGAGTAGTAGATTTTGAGCTTTTTGGTTGCTTCGGTTTCGATTCTTGTTCAGAATTTTCTTGATGAGGTATAAATTCGTTCTCTTCCATAAAAGGGTATTCTCACGAATTTACAAGTTAGAAGCAACGGAGATTGTGAAAAAATAGATTAGTTTAAACACTAAAATGTTAGTAGTTCTATTACTCTTTCTTGTACAATTTGTCAAACTCAATCGAAAATTCTTCCATTGTTACTATTTTGAAATTTTTGGGGATTTGAAAAAGAGCAAGAGGAGGGTTATTGATTTCGATTTTTTCAAGGCGATATCTCATAATTCCACTTTCAGAAAAAGTATAAAATAACGTTGCAAGTCCAGGAAACGATTTCATACTGTTTGCATACTTACTTGGTATTTTCTTGTAGTAATAACAAGTTAGGGGTAATTTATTTTCTTGATATTTTACCAAAAGTTTTTTTGATTTAATACCACCAATTTTCATAGATCCACTTTTCTTTTGGTAAGTGTAGGTGACGCTGTCTTTTATCAAATGTTCATTTGTTCGAATGGCGAAATTTTGCAAGGGTGTTTCGATTAATAGATAAGATTTATTGTAGGATAGGTGCTTAATCAGTTCTTGCTTACCTGTTTCTGAGTTGAAATTCACCACCCTTATCAAACTATCTTTTGCATAAATTATCATATTGGCGCGCACACTATCTGATGAATTTACACTTTCAATAGTGTACGTTAAAATACCAGAAAATGATCTGTTTTTTTGAGAAAATAGTGATGGAATAGTTACTATTGTAAAAAGCAATATGGTAAAAATTAATTTCATGCTACAAGTATACGGAAAAGAACTAATTAATGAATTTATGTTAAAGTGCCGAATTAAAGAATTACCTTTGTAAGGCTTTTTTCAAGCAATTTATGTCAAGCAATTTATCTTTTATCATCAATAAATCAGAACTTGGAGCTGGTACACGCGGAGCTTCTTTAGGTCCTGAAGCAATTCAAGTAGTAGCACGACAGCAGAAATCTAATTTATTTGCTACTTACCCTACAACCGTATTACCACATTTGAATGATTTGTTAGATCAACCCTCAACTCATGAGTTTGCAAAATACATTGATGGGATGAAAGTTGTCTATGATACTGTATCAAATGAACTAAAGTCATCGTTGGACAGAGGCGAGTTTCCATTTGTGCTAGCTGGTGATCATTGCTCTGCTGGTGGAACAATTAAAGGTATTCAACGAGCTTTTCCTGATGCCAAATTGGGAGTTGTTTGGATTGATGCGCATGCCGATTTACATACTCCATACACGACACCTTCGGGTAATTTACACGGAATGCCATTGGCAACCGCTCTTGGTGTTGAAAATATCGAAATGGTAAGAAACGATGTCGACCATGAAACCAAAGAATACTGGGATTCATTGAAATCGAATTACCTTTTACCAGAAAATCTTGTTTTTGTCGGCGTTAGGGATACTGAAGAAGAAGAAGATTTTCTCATTTCAAAATTTAACATTAAAAACTATAAAGTCGACGAAGTTTTTAACAAAGGAGTTAATCAAATACTTTCTGAAATTAAGGAGAAGTTGATTCATTGCGACTTGATATATGTTTCATTTGATGTTGACTCTATGGATCCTGACGAATCATCATATGGTACTGGTACCCCTGTGAAAAATGGTTTACAAGTTAAAGATGCAGAGGACTTATTGATAGGGTTGTTAAAATTGCCTAAAACTACAGTATTTGAGATGGTTGAAATTAACCCATGTTTAGACAATAAAGTAAATCGAATGGCAGAAATTTCATTCTCCTTGATAAAAAAAATAAGTTCATTAAATAGATTCCAGTAATGTACGAGCGCATATCCAATTTCTTAATCGAACATGCAGATACAATTTTTGGAGAACAAATTTCACCAAGTCAAATTCAGTTATCTCCAACAAAAAAAGATCAAACGGGAGACATCACACTCGTGGTATTTCCTTTTGTTAAAATATTGAAAACCTCGCCAATTGCAGCTGGTCAAAAAATTGGCGAAGCTCTAAGTAATGAATTTAGCGAAATAGCCTCTTTTGAGGTCATCAATGGTTTTTTAAACCTTATTTTGAGTGATGATTATTGGGTAAACGAATTGAATAGCATTTCAACTGTTCAGTATTTCGGCAAAGGAGAAAGTAATTCTAAACCAACTGTAATGGTGGAATATTCTTCTCCAAACACTAATAAACCACTGCATTTAGGACATCTTAGAAATATTTTTCTAGGTCATTCTGTATCGCGAATTCTTGAGTTTGCAGGACATGAAGTAATTAAAACTCAGGTTATCAATGACCGAGGTATTCATATTTGTAAAAGTATGTTAGCTTGGGAAAAATTTTCACCTTTAAATTCAATTGGTGAGCGCGAAACCCCTCAAAATACTGGGCTGAAAGGTGATAAACTCGTTGGAAAATATTATGTTGAGTTTGACAAACAACTGAACGCAGAAGTTAAAAACATAATTGGTAATTGGGAAAACGGACAATTCGAACACGATCACCAAGAGATTAAATTAAAATTTCTTGAATTGTCCAATGCTAAGGTTGATAAAGACGAAAAAGCACTTTCGGCAATAGATGATAAAATAAAAGATTTAGCGAAAAGTCAATCGACATTAATGCGAGAGGCCAAAGAGATGTTGCTGAAATGGGAAGCGCGCGACCCACAAACATACTTGCTTTGGACAACAATGAACGGTTGGGTGTACGAAGGATTTGATAGCACCTACAAGCGAATGGGTGTTGAATTCGATAAATTGTATTATGAATCTGATACATTCTTATTGGGCAAAGATCAGGTATTGAAGGGTTTGAATTCGGGAATCTTTTTTAAGAAAGACGACGGTTCCGTTTGGATCGATTTGACAAATGAGGGTTTAGACGAAAAATTGGTATTGCGTTCAGATGGAACTGCTGTATATATGACACAAGATATTGGTACAGCCATCGAAAGATTTGAAGATTTTCCAAAGTTATCCGGCATAGTCTATACTGTTGGCAATGAGCAAGATTATCATTTTAAGGTATTGTTTTTAATTCTCGAAAAATTAGGTTTTTCTTGGGCAAAAAATTGTTATCATTTATCTTATGGAATGGTAGATCTTCCTTCAGGTAAGATGAAATCGAGAGAAGGCACAGTGGTAGATGCGGATGATTTAATGCAAGAAGTAGTCGAAAAAGCGACTGAAATGACAAAAGAACGCGGTCATTTAGAAGGTTTGGATGAAAAGGAAAAATTAAATCTATACGAACAAATCGGACTTGGCGGGCTAAAATACTATTTGATTAAAGTAGATCCCAAGAAGAGAATGCTCTTTAATCCAGAAGAATCAATCGAGTTAAACGGAAACACCGGGCCATTTCTACAATATACTCATGCGCGGATTTGTTCGTTGCTTAAGAAAGCAGAAGCGAATCGCCAAAAGGTTCAATTTCAAGGAATTAAATTGTTGGATGAAGAAAAAGAAGTGGTTAAAAATTTAATACAATTTCCTGTAATTGTTCAAGAAGCTGCGGCTTCATATTCACCGGCGCTATTGGCGAATTATACCTATGAATTGGTAAAATCATTCAACCATTTTTATCAATCCGTAAAAATACTGTCTGAAGAAAATGTGAAAACAAAAGAGTTTAGATTGGTGTTGGCTGAATCTGTTGGTAAGGTATTAAAAGATGCTCTTCATCTTATGGGAATTCATGCACCAACCCGTATGTAATCAGGCATTCATCAAATCTTCGATTATTAACTTTTTCATTTGCATGTATGCGAATTTTAGTAACTTCAATGCTCAAATTAGATCATTCGTTTTAACATAGATTTTAAGGATTATTCCTAAATTTGTTTAACATTGATGAATAGAGAATTCTGCAATATCGAAAACTTTTCTACCCATTTGTTTTGGGACATGGATAAAAGTAAACTTGATTTTGAAAAATCTAAATCTCAAATCATTTATCATGTCGTTGAATATGGATTAATGTCCGATTGGTTATTAGTTCAGAAGATTTATCCGCTAGAGGAAATAAAAACAGTTGTTTTGAATTTGCGGTCGCTGGATAAAGTTACGCTTTCCTATTTGGCTCATTTTTTTAAGATTGATAAAACCAAATTTAGATGTTACACATCAAGTCAGTCAGCACAGAGCTTTTGGAACTCTTAACTCGGTTGATGCGCCAAGAAGAATTCAAAGATTTTATCTTGGTTGGAGGCACAGCCTTAGCACTTCAATTAGGACATCGTATTTCTGTTGACATAGATTTGTTTGGTTCTTGCGAAATAGATGAGTCTGTTTTTTTAGAAAACTTAAAGGAAAATGGCAATGTCCAAGTTTTAAAGAAAAGCAAGAATATATTAGTTTCTTCTGTACATGGAGTAAAGGTTGATTTTGTGAATTATAAGTATCCTTTATTGGAAAAACCGTTGGAGAATAATCATATTCGAATGGCGGGAATGAAAGATATTGCAGCAATGAAAATCAATGCCATAGCAGGAAGAGGAAGTAAAAAGGATTTTATAGATATTTATTATCTCTTGCGGTATTTCACGCTCGATGAAATGATTGATTTATATCTGCAAAAATACAACGATGGTTCTGAATTTTTAGCCCGAAAAAGTTTAACGTATTTTGAAGATGCTGAATTAGAAGAAATGCCTTTTATGTTTGATAATATCACGTGGACCGAAATCAAAAAAACAATTTTGGACGCCCAATAATGGTTTTATCTAATCCCATCTTTTCCATATATTTACACATCGAACACAAAATATTTCCAATGAAAAAAATTATTTTCTTCGCTATTTTAACGAGTGTAAGCTTTGTTTTTTCCCAATCCAAAAAAGAACAAATTGAGATTTTAACCAATCGCGTGGATAGTTTGAAAAATTTGTTGAGTAGTGAAAGAAATACAAACGCTCAGAAAATTTCGGGGTTGGAAAATACCATCTCACAGCTCAACCAGAAAATAACAGGATTTGAAACACAGATTGCCTCCCTAAACACCCAAGTGAGCAGGCTAAGTGCTGATTTGCAATCAAGTAAAACTGAAACGGCATCCAAACAACAAGAGCTGAATATCAAACAACAAGAGCTGAATACGCTCAATGCCCAGTTGCAATCAAAAACCGACAGTTTGGAAATAGTAAGAGCTGAATTAGAAAAACTAAAACCTGCTCCAAAACCAGTAGTTACAAATAGTACAAATCAAGTGACACAAACGGGTTCCTACAAATCCGTAAAAATTGGCACCCAAACGTGGATGACTGAGAACTTAAATGTTTCCACCTTTAGAAACGGCGATCCAATTCCTCAAGTAAAATCCAACGAAGAATGGAAACAAGCAGGGGAAAACAAACAGCCTGCATGGTGTTATTATGAAAACGACCCAAAAAATGGAAACAAATACGGAAAGTTATACAATTGGTATGCGGTGAACGACCCTCGTGGCCTAGCGCCTGCTGGATGGCACATACCCACCGATGCGGAATGGACAACCCTTGAGAACCACTTGGGCGATGATGCAGGAAAAAAAATGAAAAGTGCCAGCGGATGGAATGGCTATGGATGTAAAAAGTGTGATGGAGGAAGTTCGGAATTTAAGAAAATTTGTTCGGCATGCAAAGGAACTCAATCAAACAGTTCTGAACCAAATAGTGGCAACGGTACCAATAGCAGTGGCTTTTCAGGTCTTCCTGGGGGCTTCCGCGACTACTATGGAAATTTCAGCTACGTAGGTTACTACGGTTACTGGTGGAGTGCTTCAGAGGGCAGTACCTTCTTTGCCTACAGCCGCAGTTTGGACTCCTACTACAGGAATCTAAGCAGAAACTACGACGCTAAGGGAAACCTGGGGTTGTCAGTTCGGTGTCTCAGGGATTAAAAATGGGGCTGAATTTAACCCTGAGCGTAGTGAAACGAAGCCGAAGGGTGATTTGATTATTTGTTACCCTGAGCTTGACGAAGGGTAAATTGATTTATTTACCTGCCGAAGGCAGGTTTGACAATTTGATTATTTGATAATTACCGCGAAACGGTTTCACGATGCGTAGCGAGTAATTGTACTATTTAGCCAAGCGTTCTTTAGGCGCGATACGGTAAAGTTTAGTGTTTGTTTTTCCCCTTCGCTGTTGCGGAGGGGAAAAATTTTCTTTTGGAAAGCAGTTTAAAGAAGCGTAACCAAACCTTGATATCGCACCAACCCGCATGTAATCAGGCATTCATCAAATCTTCGATTATTAACTTTTTCATTTGCATAAAGGCAAACATGACACGAGGTGCTTTTTCGGAATCCCGCATGAGTTCGGATAAAACAGTTGGCACAATTTGCCAAGAAACACCAAATTGATCTGTCAACCAACCACATTTTCCTTCTTTGCCATTTGCTGTCAATTTTTCCCAGTAAAAATCAACCTCTTCCTGATTCTCAACCGAAACAACAAATGAAGTGGCAGGTGAAAACTCATATTCCGGACCACCGTTCAAGGTCATAAAGCGTTGCCCATTTAATTCCATCACAGCGACAAAAGGCGTTTTATTCAATAATTTCGAATTTGGAAAAATTGAAAGGTAAAAATCCGCAGCTTCGTGCGCATTTCCATCAAACCACAAGCATGGATAAATATTAGTATTGGTTGGCATACGTTGCAAAATTAGTTAATATGGCCTGCCAACCTTGTTGTTGTAAATCTAAAGGATTCTGATTTTCAGGCTCGAATCTTTCCATTATCTCGGTTTCATTTTCTTGGATTTGTAAGAAATGAACTTCCATTTTTCGACCATCGCCAAGTACAATACGGATAAAACTGTACTCTTTTATTTCTGTAAACGTTCCCCAAAAGTCAAATTCCATGGATTTGTCCTTTGCCCTCATGAGGTAATGAAATTCTCCTCCATCGATAAAATTGGTTTCAGCTTTGGGGCATTCCCAGTCCTCAATCGCAAAATTCCAATGTATAACGTGTTCAGGTTTCGTCCAAAGCTCCCAACTTTCCCTTATTGATTTCCTAATTTCAGTTTTAACTTCTATCATATTTTCTGTTTTCCAAATATTACTTCATCTACGATGGTACGCACCATTGCCGACAATTCATCTTTAAATTGAAGTCCAGTAAATTTACCTTTTTCAATTTGTCTAAGTTTATACTCCCATTGTCCCGTTAGTTCAGGACTTTTTAATAAATCACTCTGAATGGTATCAATTAAATGTATTCCTGTTTCGGTGGCAATAATGTTCTTTTTTTTCTTTTCAATATATTTTCGTTTGAAAAGTGTTTCTATAATACTAGCTCTAGTGGAGGGTCTTCCGATACCATTTTCTTTCATAAGTTCCCTCATTTCTTCATTTTCCACCAGTTTTCCAGCGCTTTCCATTGCTCGGAGCAATGTGGCTTCCGTGTAGTATTTCGGAGGAGAAGTTTTTCCTTTATGAATAAAAGGTTCATGTGGCCCTGTTTCTCCAACGGCAAAAAGAGGAATGATTTTATCCTCTTCATCTGTTTTTTTTGAGGACGATTCATCTTTCAACTCCTCGTAAACAAACTTCCAACCTAAATAAACGAGTTGTTTTCCGCTTGCTTTAAAATTTAATTCATCAACCTTTCCAAGTACGGAAGTGGTAGAAATTCTGCATTCAGGGTAAAAAGCTGAAATAAATCTTCGTGCGATGAGGTCATAAATTTTTCGTTCTTCTTCGCTGAGACCATTTGGATAAATTCCGGTGGGTATAATCGCATGATGATCGGTAATTTTTTCATTGTCGAAAATATTTTTGGATATCGGAATAGGACTTGCAAGAATCGATTCTGTAAAGCGAGTATAATCCTTTAATCCTCTGAGAATTTCAGGTACTTTAGGATGAATATCCTCAGAAAGGTAGGTTGTGTCTACTCTTGGATAGGTAACCAATTTTTTTTCATAGAGACTTTGAACGAGATTCAAAGTTTCTTCAGCACTTTTGCCAAATCGTTTATTTGCATCTACTTGCAGGCCTGTTAAATCATAAAGTCGAGGATTTCCTTCTTTACCTTCTTTTTGTTCGAAATCGATAACCTCAAACAGCTTATTTTGCAAATACTCTAATCCTTTTAACGCCTTGGTTTCTGATTTTAAGCGATCAATTTGACAGGTAAATTCGGTATTTCTATAGAGCGTTTTTAATTCCCAATATTCTTCAGATTTGAAGGCGTCTATTTCCTTTTGACGTTGCACAATCATGGCAAGAGTTGGTGTTTGTACCCTGCCAACCGAAAGCGTCATTTTCTCTTTACCATATTTTTTGGTGTAAAGACGTGTGCCGTTAATTCCCAACATCCAATCTCCTACTGCACGGGCATTTCCCGCAGCAAAGAGCGTGTCAAATTCACTCGCATCTCTTAATTTGGAAAATCCTTGCTTTATTGCTTCTTCTGTTAAAGAAGAAATCCAAAGTCTTTTCACCGGTACCGAACATTTTGCCTTTAATAATACCCACCGTTGAATGAGTTCTCCTTCTTGACCGGCATCACCACAATTTATAACTTCTGAGGCGGAACTGATTAGTTTTTCAATTACATGGAATTGTTTTTTCGCTCCTTCGTCTTCTCGTAATTTAATACCAAATTGAGCCGGTATGATTGGTAAATCCTCTAATTTCCAATATTTCCAATTGGGAAGATAATCTTCTGGATCTTTTAATGAACACAAATGACCAAATACCCAGGTGACACAATATTCAGGACCTTCCAAATAACCATCTCTTCGGGTTGTGGCGCCTAAAATTTGGGCTAAATCTCTTGCAACACTTGGTTTTTCAGCAATACAAAGCTTCACAACCTCAACACTTATTTCTTTTTGTTTTTATTGAAATTCTCTATCCCAGTTTCGAGGAATTGTTTGAATTCATTAATATCAGGCGTATAACCAACAGATTGTACTAGATCATTTCCATCATGGTCAATAATCGCATACAACGGTTGTTGAAAACTTTTGTAGCGCGTAATTTGTAGTTCTGCCCAAATATTTCCGACCTCTTTCACATTTCCACCTATCGCCTCAGAATAGCGGTGCTCACTTTCAGGAAGAGGTTCGTGATCGTCTACATAAAGTGAAGCAATAACCAAGCGTGTTTGTAAGGTTGATTTTATGCGCTCGTCGGCCCAAACCGTAGTTTCCATCTTACGGCAATTCTGACATGCATATCCTGTAAAATCAAGCATAATTGGTAAATTACGTTCTTTAGCGTAGGCCTTTGCAATTTCCAAATCGTGAAATACCATAACAGAGCCATCTCCCGATTCGTGCATGTGTTCACGATATTTTGCCGTTATTTCATCCTTTACTAAACCATTGTCGAGACCACCGTGATTAAACAAGAATTTATCTTCTGAATAGGTAGTCGGAGGAGCTATACCACTCAATAATTTAATAGGGGCACCAAACATTCCTGGGAGTAAATAAATGGCAAATGTCAGCGAAAGGAAAGCAAACATAAATCGTGTAACAGAAATTTTTTCAATCGGAGAATCGTGTGAAAACCTGATTTTTCCGAGTAAGTAAAGTCCCATTACCGCAAAAATCACAAACCAAGTACCAATGAACCATTCACGAGTCAAGATTCCCCAATGGTAGGCCAAATCTACCGCTGAAAGGAATTTTAATGCAAAAGCAATTTCTAATAACCCTAAGCAAACCTTAACGCTATTCAACCAACCTCCCGATTGTGGAAGTGAATTTAACCAACCTGGGAAAATTGCAAACAAAGTAAAAGGGATGGCTAGTGCAAGAGAGAAACCTGTCATTCCAATAGCAGGGGTAAAATAAGATCCGCTTGTCGCAGCTTCCACTAATAAGCTCCCTATAATTGGACCTGTACAAGAAAAAGATACCAATCCAAGAGTAAATGCCATGAAGAAAATACCGATTAGCCCGCCACGATCTGCTTGTTTATCCATTTTATTAACCCATGAGTTCGGAAGCTGAATTTCAAAAGCACCTAAAAATGAAAAAGCAAACAACATGAATACGGCAAAGAAAATTAAATTCATCCATATGTTTGTGGACAAGTCATTTAATCCAATTGGTCCGGTCGCCGCTGTAAAGATCAACCCAAATGTTACATATATAATAATGATTGAGGCACCATAAATTAGCGCTTTCATTATTCCTTCTCTTCTTGTTTTTGACTGCTTTGTAAAAAATGTTACGGTCATAGGAATCATCGGAAACATACAAGGCGTAAATAAAGCAATTAATCCAGCTAGAAATCCTGCTATAAATATCATGAGACTTGAGCCTTTTTCTTGTTCGGCTTGCTCAACACTAATTTTTTCAGTTCCCGTTTTGCTCGCATTGGTGGAACTTGCTTCATTGGTAGCAACCTGTGGTTCAAGTACTTCTTCTGTTACCGGTTTTTCAGGTTTGAAACCGCTTAACGTTAATTTTTTGTCTTGAGTAGGAGGAAATTGACAACCATCGGCATTACAAATTTGAAATTCGTATGTGAACGATAAATCAAATTTCTGATCGGTTAAAACTTCAATTTTCTGCTTGAATGAAGCTTTCTTCTCAAAATACAACTGGGTTCCATATTCATCCTTGAATACATGTGCCTTGCCTACATCTTGAAGAGAACCTACAACTTTATAGAAATTTGATTTTTTGAATTTGAATTTAGTTGGACTTCCCGTCATATCAGCTTTGCTTGGGTCGTGGCTAACAGAAAAAATATGATAACCTTCGGCCAAGGTGGCTGTTCCAACAATATATGCTTCCGTTTCAGACCCCGGAACTTTTTCTACTTTGAACGACCATTTCACATTTTCCTGCCATGGTCTTCCCTGAGCAAATAGAAAAGAGTTAACGAAAAAAATCAAAAGAATTGAAAATACGTGTTTCATTATTTTATTATTACATTAAAATCAACTGAAATCGGAGGTAGACACATGGAATCATCGCAAATCATGTAATAAACTTCTCCTAAAACAGTACAATTACCTTTCACCTTCAAAGGTATCGAAGCGACATATTCATTTTCGATAATAGCCACATTGCTTCCAAAGTTAGCATCATAAATAAATTTAGAAGCAGAAATTTCTTTTGCCTTGCCAATTTGTTTGTATTTTTTATTTTTCTTTAACATAATTTCCACAGGTACAGGTCCGGCATTTTCAGGTGTTAAAACCGAATAAAGATGCCAACCTTTTTCAATTGTACCTGTCAGGACTATTTCTCTTTTATTTTCGCTTAAAAATGCATCCCATGTAACGTGATTTTGTGAAATACCAAAATGACAAATTAGAGAAAGAAATAGAAATAAGAAAAGCTTATTCATTTAGAACTTAATTTCAATCAATCGAGATATAGGAATCCAAATACCACCTTTCAGACAAATAAATTTAGTTCCAGCAGCCCATATTGTAGTCTCCACTTTCTTTACGTTTTCATCGTCTTTAAAATAAATCGAAACTTTTGTCCTGTGAGCATTTCCAAGGATGGTAGCTTGTTCAATTTGACGAAGAATATCAGGATGTTGTTCCACTTTTGTTTTATCGAAAAAAGTCAAGTTAGGAATTTCTTCTTTTAGAATTAATGTGGCTTCCATAATAGTTCAGATTAGTTGATTTACGAATATAACAAATTGAATTGCATTTTCAAATTTATTTTAAAAATTAAGTCTTGCTTGAGCACATAATTCTTGATTTTCAAAAATTTTATGGTCGTACAAGAACTTTCCAGCCATTGCAATCATTGCGCCATTATCTGTGCAATATTCAAATTTTGGAATGTAAGTCTTTACTTGAAGTGATTCCAGTTTGTTCGTGAATTCGGCGCGCAGTTTAGAATTTGCGGAAACTCCTCCGGCTAATGCAAAGTGTTTAATTCCTGTTTGTTTAGTAGCGGAAATACACTTTTCTATCAATATGTCAACGATGGTTTTTTGAATACAAGCGCAAAGATCAGGAAGGTTGTTTTCTACAAAATTAGCGTCTTCATTTTTCCATTTTTCAAGTTGATATTTTATAGAAGTCTTAACACCACTAAAACTAAAATCTAAATTTTGAATCTTTGGTTTCGAGAAGGTATATTTTTTTTCATCACCCAATTTTCCGTGTTTGTCAATTAAAGGCCCACCTGGATAAGGAAGACCTAACATTTTTGCTGCTTTGTCGAACGCTTCGCCTGCTGCATCATCGATTGTCTTGCCAATTATTTCCATTTCCTGGGCAGATTTTACCAAAACAATTTGAGTGTGCCCTCCGGATACAGTCAAACATAAAAATGGAAAAGAAGGAGGACATTGGTTGGCGTCTGATATAAAATGAGCAAGAATATGGGCCTTCATGTGATGAACTCCAAGCAGTGGTTTATTGGTAACAAGGCTTAGTCCTTTTGCAAATGATACGCCAACCAGAAGTGATCCCAATAAACCAGGGCCTTTAGTTACAGCAATTCCATCTAGCTGATTAATTTCAACTTTAGCTATCGAAAGCGCCTCCTGAAGTGTATTCCAAATCATTTCTTGATGTTTGCGAGACGCAATCTCAGGCACTACGCCACCATAATTGGCATGAATAAGTTGAGAAGCTACTACATTGGCTAAAATTTTATTCCCTCTCAACACAGCGATAGAAGTATCGTCGCAAGAGCTTTCAATTCCTAGTATGATTGTTGTATCAGCAGTCAAAAGATTCTTAAATTTGTGCGTAGGATGACAAAAATACTGAAATATGTGGGAAATTCCGTCGGCATTACAATGGAATGGGTATTTGTGCTTTTCGTCGTTGTGGCATTCGCAATTAGAACCTCACCTTTTCAAACCTTTATTGCAAAACAACTAGCTTCTTATTTGTCTTCGGAATTAAATACCACAATCAGTATTGACAAAGTTGATATTGTATTTTTTGATAGAGCCTCAATAGAAGGATTTACATTGTTGGATCAACAAAATGACACCTTAGTTTGCACACCTGAATTGATGGTGACAATAGAGGATTTTGACATAGACGAAAATGCGTTTCGACTCAGTGAAATCAAGTTAAATCAAGGAACTGTTAAGATTCGGAAAAATATCGAGGGGATAATGAACTACCAATTTTTAGTTGATTATTTTTCTTCTGACGAACCGTCTACATCTCCGCCATTAAAATTGACAATTTCTAGAATCAATTTGGAATCGATTATTTTTGAATATGATGATTTGTCTGCTAAGCCTATTGACTTTGGTTTGGACTTCAATCATTTAAGATTTAACAACTTAAGTGTTTTGCTTTCAGGTTTTGATTTAAATGAGGATAAAATTTCATTACAGATAGATAAATTAGTTTGTCAAGAAAAAAGTGGATTTAAATTGAATGAAATTACGTCGCATGTTCAAATTGGACCTAAAGGAATTTCACTTGAAAAACTTTTTATTTCTCTACCGGCATCAAAAGTGTCGGCTCCGCATTTTAGATTGAGTTACAACGACTGGTCTTCCTTTGATTATTTTGAGGATTCAGTGTCATTTGATGCCAAATTTGATGCCAGTGTAGTCTCATTTTTAGACGTATCGTTTTGGGTTCCATCGCTTGAAGGAATGAATGAAAAATTGAAGTTTAAAGGTGATATTTCTGATTGTGTCTCAAAACTTAAATTAAATAATTTAGATGTTCGCCTTCAAAAAAACACCTATTTGAGAGGTGACTTTGTCCTTCCTGATTTTCGTAAAGAGGAACTCTCGTCATTTAAGGCAAATGTTTCATCTGCTTTTGTAGACTTTTATGAATTGGAGAAAATTCAACTACCTAAAGGAAATACAAAATTCAATTTCAGTGAGATTAAAGATAAACTTGGCTTTTTAGACCTTAAAGACATAAATTTTGAGGGATCAATCAAGCGTCTTTTGTTCCAAGCTAAGCATGTAAATACGGCTAATGGAAAAATTGCATTGAATGATCAAATTGAAATTTTATCGTTAGGCAATTCATACAAAATCTCATCTAATAACGCAATGTCTTTGGATTTAACTGCGATAAATTTAGGCAAATTAGCTGGAGATAATAATGTAGGAATTCTTGATGGTAATCTAACTTTTTCTGAATCAGAAATTTTTGAGGATGGATCGTTTTTAGTTCGCAATTTTAAAGGAAATATATCCAATTTGCAACTGCAAGGCTATACGTATAGAAATATTAGAATAGACGCTCCAACCATTGATGAAAAAGAATTCATCGGAAAAGTTGAAATTGTAGACCCAAATTTAAAATTAGTTCTCAATGGCGATGCTCACTACAAAGGAAAACAGCATTACAATTTCCAATTAGACATTACTCACGCAGACATAAGCAAATTGGGGTTTGTTTCCGATGATAGTATCACTGTGGCAGCGAAATTAAATGTGGATGTTTCAGGTCAAGACTTTCAAAATTTGAAAGGTTTAATATCCTCTTCAAAGTCGCAAGTTAGTCAAGGTGTAACTAATTTAGAATTACCAAAATTTGAACTTGAAATTAAAAGAAATAAAGGGATAGACGACTTTAATTTCAATAGTGATATAGCAACAGCTTCAATAAAAGGGAAAATTGATTATGAGTCAGTTGCCTCTCAATTTGTTGAAGATATTTCAATTGTATTTCCCTCATTAGTTTTGAGTAATAAAAAAGCAAAACGATTCAAAGCGAGTGATGTAGAATTTGATGTTAAATTAGGGAACGCTGAATCCATATTTGACCTATTTATTCCTGAACTTACTATAAACAAGGGGACTGAGCTATCTGGTTCTTATCATTCAAAAACAAAGGAAATTAAATTGAATTTATCATCTAGTTTAATTGCTTACGATAATATTCTTTTTGATTCTATTTCGCTTAAACAAGATATTTCAAATGCTGGGATAACGGGATTCTGCAAAGTAAAAAAATTCGCATATGATTCAATTGAATTTGATCATCTTAAGTTTGATAATCTAGGAAAAAATGGATTATTAGAATCAAGATTAACCTGGGAATTGAAAGGTAAGGATAATTCTGAACTTGCATGGACAACTATGGTAATTGATCAAAGTGATTTAAGATTTACCATCAAACCTTCTTTTTTCTCGGTTGAAAACTATCGTTGGGAAATTACAGAAGAGTCGCAGATTGCGCTCGGGTCAAATAACTTAAGTTTAGATACCCTTAATTTAAAGAGGGGTAAACAGAATGTTATGGTTTTTGGATGTATTTCCAACAACGATTACGATAAGCTTAAAGTTGAAGTTGATAACTTGGATCTTTTTGAAATATCTCAACTTTTTCAGACAGAAACAAAAATAGAAGGAGCCTTCTCTGGTCTAACTACAATCTCAAATCCCTATAAAAATCTCAATGTCGAGAGCGATGCGGTCATCGATAGTTTATACTTAGAAGGAGAAGAGGTAGGTAGAGTATATTTAAGTCCAAAATGGCTGGCTTCACAAGACAAGATTGACCTCTCAGGCGCACTCATGTACAAAGGTTCGAAAACCTTCAATTTTGGAGGAAATTATTCGTTACCAACAGAAAAGTTGAATTTGTATCTAAATTTTGATAAGACTGATATTCGTTTTGCGAATGCATTTTTAGATCCCGAGATTGTTTCTGACATAAATGGAAAATTGAATGGGATTGTATATGTCACTGGAAATATTACAGAACCACAACTTGCGGGTAGGTTGAATTTATCCGGTGGTAGTGCTTTGATTGGACTCACGGGTGTTCGTTATAAGTTGAACGGTGCAATTGGCGTGAAAAAAGATGTTTTTGAAATTAACTACATTCCTGTTTATGACGAAGAAGGAAATGAAGCTCGTTTGACAGCTTCAATAAACCATACAAATTTCGAAAAGTTCAATTACGATGTGCAATTTGATTTTGAAAGCGACCTGCGTGGAAAGAACAACTATAATCGATTTATGGTGCTAAATACGCAATATAAGGATGGTGAATATTATTTTGGTAAGGCTTATGGAAATGGCACCTTGAATATTTCGGGGTCAGATGATATTGTGGATATTTCTGTCAATGTAGAAACTAGAAAAGGTACTTCAATTAATTTTCCAATGTACGGAGCTGAAGAATATGAAGAAGATGAAGACTTTATAACATTTGTTAAAAAGGGCGGTACTCAACTAATAAAAGAAGACCTAGATGTTTATTCTGGAGTGAATGTCGATATGAATTTTATTGTTAACAATGATGCTGAAATGAAGCTGATTTTTGATAACAACACAGGTGACCAAATTGAAGCTAAAGGATTTGGAGAATTAAACATGAAAATAGACCCATACTATAACGTCAGTCTTAATGGTAAATATGAAATTACTGAAGGCAGTAAATATAATTTTGCCATGGGAAGTTTTAAGCAGCCATTTGACATTGTTCCTGGATCAACGTTGAAATGGAATGGGGATTTATTGGATGCCGAATTAAACATAGGCACCTCAATTACCATGAAACGCGTTTCACTCTTGGAGTTGTCTCCAGAGATTACTGATAAAACCTTGGCCTCTCAAGATGTAATTTGTTATTTAAACTTAAACGATAAGTTATTACAACCTGCTATCAGTTTTAATATTGAAGCACCAAAGGCATCAGAGACAGGAAAAGCATTAGTAAGAAAAGTGACGGAGGATAAGGACGAATTAAATAAACAGTTTTTCTCCTTATTACTTGTAAAGAAATTTCAACCACTCAAAGGATCACCAACAGCGGGTGGATCGGCAGCAATTGATATGTTAGAAACTCAAATGAATGAAATTCTCGGTAAGTTGAGTGGTAAGTATAAATTAAATGTGGATTACGGAAAAGACGAGACGCTTAATGAAACAAGTATTGGTTTTGGAATGAAAACTCAGTTCTTGGAAGATCGATTAATTGTTTCCGGAACATTCGGTGTTGGAGGTTTGTCTTCAAGTTCAGGTAGTAGTATTCCAATTGGAGATGTTAATATTGAATATTTGATTAATGAGAGAGGAACCTTTCGAGTTAACGCATTCAATGAGTCTTCAAATAATGCAACAAATGCAAATAGTGCAAATAATACCTCTGGTCTTTATACTCAAGGAATAGGGATTTCTTATCATGAGGATTTTCACAATTGGAAAGATTTTATGTTATTGCAATATAGCCTAGATTTATTCAGAAAAGAAAAAAAATATTGGAAAAAGAAAGAGAATAAGACAAACAAAAAAGTTCCTGTAAACTCCGGGAAAAATAAACCAAAAGAGATTATTCAGGACAAAAAGAATACAATTTAGTAGAATTAATTTTAATATGAAGAAAGTATTAGTCGCCAATAGAGGCGAAATTGCCCGAAGAGTTATAAGAACACTGAGAAAGATGAACATTAATAGTGTCGCAGTTTATTCTGATGCTGATAAAGATGCACCTCACGTCTTCGAGGCTGATGAATCTGTATACATTGGAAAAAGTCCGTCCTCTGAGAGCTATTTAAGGCAAGATTTTATCCTGAATTGTTGTAAAGAACTTGGGGTAGATGGAATTCATCCTGGATATGGTTTTTTATCTGAAAACGCATCCTTTGCAAGAAAGGTAAAAGAGGCTGGAATTAAGTTAATTGGACCTTCTCCGGAGTCTATGGAGGTAATGGGAGATAAGTTAAGTGCTAAACAAGCAGTTAAGGCTTTTGGTGTTCCATTGGTTCCTGGAGTAGATTCTGCGATTTCTGACCTAACTGAGACAAAGAAAATAGCGAAAGAAGTAGGATATCCTATACTTATAAAGGCTTCAGCAGGTGGAGGTGGAAAAGGCATGAGGCTCGTTCACAAAGAGGAAGAATTTGAAGAACAAATGAACATGGCACAAAATGAGGCAAGATCCTCTTTTGGAGACGATGCTGTATTTATCGAGAAGTTTGTTGAAAAACCGCGTCATATCGAAATTCAAGTTTTTGCAGATCAACTGGGCAATGTGGTTTATTTGTTTGAACGAGAATGCTCCGTTCAACGCAGACATCAAAAAGTGGTCGAGGAAGCGCCAAGTGCAGTAATTACACCAGAATTAAGAAAGAAAATGGGCGAAGCTGCCGTGGCTGTTTGTCGTGCTTGTAATTACGAAGGTGCGGGAACGGTAGAATTTCTGATTGATGCTCACATGAATTTTTATTTCTTAGAAATGAATACAAGGCTTCAAGTGGAACATCCTGTTACTGAAGAAATTACGGGTCAGGATTTAGTAGAGTGGCAAGTAAAAGTGGCAAGAGGTGAGCGCTTACCAATGCTTCAAGACGAGTTAACGATAAATGGACATGCGGTTGAGGTAAGAGTGTATGCAGAAGATACAATCAATGGTTTTATTCCTGATATCGGTAAACTTGAGCGCTATAAAATTCCTAGCGGGAAAAATATTCGTGTGGATGATGCATTTTTAGAAGGAATGGAAATTCCAATTTATTATGACCCAATGATTGCAAAATTGGTTGTTTGGGGAGCTACAAGGGAAGAAGCAATGGACAGAACAATTGAGGCAATTGAAAATTATCAAATTTCAGGGGTCAAAACAACCTTGGACTTCGGTAAATTTGTTCTTAAGCATGAAGCATTCAGAAGTGGGAATTTTGACACTAATTTCATAAATCATTATTTTAAGGATCCTACGATTGTAAATTCTGCAATGGCTGAAGAGGAATCAGCATTGAGACATGCCGTTGATAAAATTTGGAGAGATATTCAATTTAGAAAAAATGAAGCTTACAAATCTAGGTCAATCTCGTCTTCTTGGAAAAATAAGATGGAATAAAAATTTTAGTTAACATGATTGAGTAATAATTGAAATAAGTACATTTACTACGTAAAAAAATAGACAATGAATTTACATGAATATCAAGGTAAGGCAATATTAAAAAGTTACGGAGTTGCCATTCAGGAAGGAGTAGTGGTGGATAAGGTTGAAGATGCAGTTGCTGCTGCTGAAAAACTTACGCAAGAGACAGGTACAAGTTGGTATGTGGTTAAAGCCCAGATCCATGCTGGTGGTAGAGGGAAAGGAAAGGTAGAAGAGACTGGTTCGAATGGTGTTGTTCTCGCAAAAGGTATCCATGAAATTGAAGATAAAGTAAAAGGAATACTCGGCGGACACTTAGTTACCTTACAGACCAATGGAAAGGGAAAAAAAGTAAACAAAGTATTAATTGCTCAAGATGTTTATTATCCTGGCCCTACAGAAGTTAAAGAATTCTATATGTCAGTATTGTTAGACAGAGAAAAAGGTCGTAATGTCATTGTTTATTCAACAGAAGGAGGTATGGATATTGAACATGTTGCCGAACATACTCCGGAGAAAATATTTAAAGAATTTATTGATCCAAGAGTTGGATTGCAAGGATTTCAATCGCGTAAAATTGCCTTTAATCTAGGTCTATCTGGAGAAGCTTTCAAGCAAATGGTGAAATTTGTTTCTTCGTTGTATAAGGCCTATGAAGGTATTGATGCTTCGATGTTCGAAATTAATCCGCTTTTTAAAACTTCTGATGATAAAATTATTGCGGTAGATGCCAAAGTTACATTAGACGGTAATGGTCTTTTTAGACATCCAGATTATGCTGCATTGCGCGATATAACGGAGGAAGATCCTACGGAAGTTGAAGCTGGAGAAGCTGGTTTGAATTTCGTAAAGCTTGACGGAAATGTCGGGTGTATGGTAAATGGAGCTGGTCTAGCGATGGCTACAATGGACATTATCAAACTTTCTGGAGGTAACCCTGCCAACTTCTTGGATGTCGGTGGGACAGCAAACGCTGAACGTGTTGAAAAAGCATTTCATATCATTTTGAAAGATCCAAACGTTAAGGCTATACTCATAAATATTTTTGGTGGAATTGTTCGTTGTGACAGGGTAGCCCAAGGAGTTGTGGACGCTTATAAAAATATTGGAAATATACCTGTTCCGATTATTGTCAGATTGCAAGGTACGAATGCAGTCGAAGCGAAAAGATTAATTGATGAATCAGGATTGAATGTGCATTCCGCTGTATTATTACAGGAAGCAGCAGACAAGGTAAAAGAAGTATTGGCTTAGTACAAATCTTTCACTTCTAGTATCATTTTCTATCAAAAGGTATTGTTTTTGCTAAGGTTGTGGCATGAATAGAATCCTATCTGTGCTTTGTTGTTGTTTAATTACATCATTTTGTCTAGGCCAAGTATCTTTTTATTCCCAGCAATTACGTTATTCGCGTTTTGAATCCATACATCGGGAAATGTCAGCTTCTCTAGAATCCTCCCTCAAAAATCATGGGATTGAAAGTGAGGAAGTTCAAATCTTATTAACCGCTTTCAAGGAAGAAGGAAAGCTAGAATGTTATGTCAAAAACAAATCGGACAAATCATATACATTATTTGAAACGTATTCGATTTGCTCTAAATCAGGAATTCTTGGGCCAAAATTGCATCAGGGAGACGAACAAGTCCCAGAAGGATTTTATTATATCAACGTATTCAATCCAACAAGTGCATTTCACCTTTCATTAGGTATTAATTATCCGAATACTGCTGATCGGAATCGGAGTGATGCTTCTAATTTGGGTGGAGATATATTTATTCATGGGGATTGCGTAACAATTGGTTGCTTACCAATGGAAGATAAAATAAAGGAAATATATTGGTTGGCAGTTAAAGCCCGAGATAATGGCCAATCTAAAATTCCGGTTTATATTTTTCCGTTTGAAATGTCAGAAGCAAATTTGAATTCACATCTTCAAAAAAAAGAATTTAGGCAATGGAGTAATTTTTGGCATTCACTGAAGATTGGATACGATTCATTTTATAAATCAAAGAAAGCCTTTTCATTTAAATCAAATGAATTAGGTGATTATCTATTATTTAACGAATGATTAAATCTTTTCCGCATTTAAAATGGCCTTCCGGACATTGTAGCTTACCATGAAGTCCACATGGTCTACAGGCTAAATTTTTCACCTCTATAACCTCGGAATCTTCGGATAAAGGTCCAAAACCAAAACCTGGAACAGTGGAGCAAAACAATGCTGTTACGGGTGTATTCATTGCACTTGCAATATGAAGTGGTCCAGAATCGTTGACAAAAACCCTTTTTGCCTTTGAAAAAAGGGCTGCAGTCTCCACAAGTGATAATTTTCCACACAAATTTTCAATTGATAACGCATCAGTCATTTTAATTATTGAAGCGCAAAGATCGAAATCGGTTGGTGCTCCAACCAAGTATATGGTTGTTTTTTCTTTGTAGATGTTAATAATGTCTTTCCATTTTTCGATTGGAGCCTCTTTTGTTTTCCATACTGATGCAGGAGCAATGCAAATAAATGAACCGTTCGAATAAGGACTTATTTTTTCTAGGTGTTCATTAGAAGGATATAATTTTGGTCTTCGAACAATATCCTTGCAAAGAAATTTTACTAATGAAAGATTGCGGTCAACTTCATGCTGTCCATTTTCATTGTCATGTCTAAACCTTTGTGTATACATCCATGAAAATGGATTTTTCTTAAATCCTATGATGTGTTTAGCTCCCGAAAACCCTGCAATTATTCCCGAGGAGGCATAACGGTGCAAATTAATAACTAAATCGTACTTGTTTTTTCGTATTTCGCGAATATTATATAGTAGGGATGATCGTTTATTTGATTTATCAAAAACATAAATTTTTTGAAGTTTTGGATGGTCTGTCAAAAGTACTTCATTGCCTTTTTTTAACATGAAATCAATCTTACATTCAGGAAAATTAAGATGAAGTGTTTCAATTATAGGAGTTGCCAGAATTACGTCTCCAATGTAGGCTGTTTGAATGATTAGTGCCTTTTTCATTATCTTAAAAGACTTACCATACCAGTTTTTGTATGAAATTTTCCATTTTGATCTTCAAATTCGATGCGGTATATATAAATATCGTTCGCCGCATCATTTCCGATTGTGGCAATTTTTCCATCCCATCCTTGTAATATGTCTTTTGTGCTAAAAATTAATGTCCCTGTTCTATTAAAAATCTTGAATGAAAAGTTCTTTTCGGAAACATTTATAATAACTGGAATGAAAATAGGATTCAATCCATTTGGTGTAAATGCATTAGGAACAAAAAACAAAGGTTTGTAATTTAAACAGAAATCATTCGATTGACTTGAATCTTGAAAACCGTAAATGTTACCTGTTTTTTCCACTGCAATTATTCTGTAACACATAGCCCCATTGCTATAATCGGAAATACCAGTGGATTCTACATTGGAAATTAGACTATCCACCTCATCGGTATAGGTGTACATTTCTTGATTTTCATCTATATTCGTTATCGTTGCAATGGGTGCTTCTATAAAACTGCCATTTAAAGAACGATAAATGAGGTAATGCGAAACTCCTGCATTGAATCCTTCATATCGATTCCACTCGATAGAGTTAATTAAATCGTATTCATCCGCGTTTCCTGAGACAAAGATTGTCCTGTTTATGTTTGCATAATTGGATGCTAAACCTCCACAACTATCAATGAACTTAGTTCTGTACTCGAGCGAATATTCGTTAACATTTGCATTTTCGTCTATAAATGAAGTGAAATTATTCGTTACGGGAACCGTCGCAATAATTTCAAATGCACCGTCAACCGCACGTCTTCTTTCAAATTGAATTGCTTGAATACCAACTGAAGCATCCACATAATCTATTAATTGAACTTCATCAGTATGAATAGTTGCCAATTCGAAATAATGAAAACTTGGTTGTCCTGGTGATGGCACTACAAAAAATAAAGGTGACGAGAATGCACCAAAACCATCACTGAAAATCGCCTCGACATAAAAACAATAACTTTCTCCATTTTCGACATTAATTATTGCCATAGTATTATTTGTCGACAAAACATTTTCCCAAATTCCGTTCTGTTTTTTCCAAATTTTGTATGAAGTAACTGTCCTTCCAACATAAGGAGTCCAAGAAAAAGTTGCTTTTTTTTCGCACATTTGAATTTCCCCATTTAGCACCATGGTTTTATTAATGTACGCCTTAGCCGAAGTCTGGTATGTTATTGGGAAAGATGAAGTGAAGCAAGAATCGAAAGCCGCTACAGAATATGATAGCGGACCATTTGTTAAATCATCTGGATACGTGTAACTAGTATTTTGCCATCCCCAAACGGTATCAAGCTCGAAGAGAAATCCATTTTCGTCAAAAGTGTAAATTACATACCCATACGTATCTTCTTGTCCATTTTGATTCCATGTAATTAAAACATTTCCATCTTGTGTAGTATCACTACCTGCTCCTAAAATAATTGGAATATCCGGTGTAATCATATCTTCAAATAAATCATAAGCATAATTTGAAGTGTAATTACATGGATAATTTGGTAATACGATATGATAACCTATAACGTCTGAACAAATATCAATAGTGTCTTTATATTGTAAAGTAGTATAAGGAACACTGTCAATTAAAGTAAAATTATTTGTTGGATATTCTCGATAAATATGTGTAAAATTATTCATCGTTGGTCCTTGTGGATTACTGGGTGTATTCCATTGAAGAATTGCCGTTCCATTACCTGGATTCGTCACTAACAAATGAATGTTTTTCAGGGTATCAGAATATTTAGTAATATTTCCATTACATCCGGACTGCACCCCGATGTAGAAATCATGAGCGGCATTTACTGCTGGTATGGTGTAAGAGGTTGTTGTAATATCAGGAATGGTAATATCCAAACCTTGAAGAGACCTTAGGTGGTATGATACGAAAGAACTGGTAGGATTAACGGATGGATTCCAATTGACCGTAATATCTCCATTTGAAGCAGTTTGAATACATGTTATGGAGGTAGGAGGGAGCACCCCAGGGTTTACTACATTAATTGTTACAGTGGTATAACTCACCTTAGGAACTTGACAAAAATCATCTTGTACGCGAAATACAAAAGTGTAAGGAACTACATCAGCGACAATTCCATATTGATTAACCAAATGATTACAGTCTGTTTGCCAATTAAAGTTGGCCGTTACGTTTTGTGGTGAAACTATTGGTAAGGTTGAGTTCAACTGCGCACATGGTTCGATATCACATCCAGCATTTGTATTAAAACCGTTACCGAACATCGGACCACTTGCAATTAATGTAAGGCTTTGTGGAGTTCCGTTTTGCAGTAAATCGGTATCCACTGCGTTCAAACTAAAATTAACAACATTTCCTGCAATAACCGTAGTTTCATAGGATCCTCCAGCAAATGGAGGATTGATTACCGGAGCATTATTGGCTTGCGTACAACCGTTAACTATCAGCTGCATTTCGCGTTCTACCTCAGAAATTAATACTCCAGATCGGAAAGATTTAACGCTAATTTTTACCACATAAGTACCAGTTGTATAGCTTGTAAAAGACAATTCACCATTATTTGAATCAACCGAAGATGATATATTCGATGGGTTTATGGTATTACTTGGTGTTGGATTTGTGTATGAAAATCCTGATTCAAATGGAACAGGCGTTGGTGCAGTAGGAGGGTTGTAGGCCGTTGCACCCGGGAAATAATTGTAAGGAATCCCAAAGGAAAAGGATAAAGAATCTAAATCTGGATCTACAGCATTCATGTTGTATACATAAGGAGAACCTGCGCAACTCACAAAATTGGGCTCTTGTAGAAAACGAGGAGAAGAATCACTACATCCTGATCCGTTAAACCCTGGTATTGCATACATTTTAGCAGCTATCGTTATTCCGTAGGATGATGGGGAAACCATGTTTGTAATGGCCCCGCTTCTAGAAAAATTCTCATAGGTAAATATCCAACCCTGAGAAGGGGGGATTCCATTCATAGTAATCGGTAAACTTCGATAAGTTATTTTTTCAATTGCGCCAATTCCATTTCCTCCAGCACTTCCAGATCCGCAATCGAACGGAGAAGGCCCACCAACGACTTGAGTGCAAAGGGGAGAAATGTCAACTCTTGAGATAAAAGGTAAATTGATTGAAGAGATGCTCGGGTGATTCCAAACTTTAATATTCTCAGAAATCATATTGATTTCAGCTCCGTTACAATCTCTATAAAAAATAAGATCAAAAACAAATGTATTTCCACCAAGGCAAGTGTATGTAATTTCGCCTCCCATCACGTGACTCGCGCGTAAATCCGAAAGCGAAATAAATAGAAAAACAATAATTAGAATTCTTCTCAACATTAGTTTAGTAACGCATCATAATACGTAGTATTATAACGGAACAATAAAAATTAAGTTGCTATCCCACTGTAACTACGGTAAGATCTTCCCAGTTAAGGTGTTTTATTGCAAGTTCTCGGAGTTCTTTTGAAGTAATATTTTTTAATTTTTCTAGGTATTTTGTGTAGTAATCCAAACCTAAATCGAAAATGCTCACTCCAAGAAATAAGTCGAATTGTGCATAAGGACCATCTGCAGCTTTTAAGGCTTGACCTAACAGGTAATTTTTTACAAGATCTAGTTCTTTTTTGGGAATTAGTATACTTTGTAAAATACGTATTTCCTTTTCGATTTCTTTAATGGCGAGTTCTCGTTGATCAACACCAACCTCGGTAGCAATGATAAAAACACCTGTTTCTTTAAGTTCTTGAATCATACTTCCAATACCATAGGTATATCCTTTATCTTCACGTATGTTTTTCATTAATCTACTTCCAAAATAATCGCCTAAAATGGTGCACAAAATTGAAAAACCAATAAAATCTGGATGATGTTTATTCATGCAAATTTTACCTATTCGAATGGCAGATTGAAGAGCATTTTTTCTTGGTACGTGAAGTCTATTTTTTTTATTATTGAATTTGTTATGAAACGTTTTTCTCCGAATGGAACAGAAAGGTTTAACGCTAGACAAAATTTGGTTAAATTGCGATTCATTAATTGCGCTGATTATATGAATTCTAGACAATCCTTGTAGGAAATTAGAAGAAAAGAAGTGGTTAATTTTTTCACTTGAAATCTTATTGAAATCTTGCATTTTAGTTAATCTGCTCAATCTTGTACCATCGAAAACGAGTTGTTGAAAGTTCCGTTGTGCGAGCACACCAACACGTTGAAGATTAATCGCAAATTTTTGTTTTTTTTCTTCTAAAACTAGCTTCAATTCTCTTTCTAGACAACCCATATTCGTTAATGCCTCAACAAAAGTTGCAAGAACGTTTTCTAGATTTTCCCTTAAGGCATATAAATGAACAATGCAATGAAAATGTGTTACTTCAACGTCAAAATAAGCACCATAATAATCAAATTTTTCATGAATTTTTTGTGAGGAAAACTCTTCATTTCCTGTGAGAAGCATAGCGGCAGTAATGGAAGCAATAACTGGTTGAGTATAAACGCTCCCCGCATCGAAGTATAAGTCAATTCTGGAAGTTTCATTTGGAACCTTATTGAGCCAATAAGCAGTGCAAAATTCACTTAATTTTACCTCATTTGGGGATTCAAATTTAATGTGATAATTCTCACTTATCTTAGGGGGGATTTTCCGATCTTTTACGTGCGCTAAAACACTATTTTTCACTAACATTGTCGTAAGATTTGTTTATTCTCAAAAGGGAACAATTTGTCTTCTTTAAACATTTTTTTGCAAAGGAAAGAATATGTTTGATTTGAATTTGGTCGTAAATTCCGAATTCCTCGTTAATTCCGTTTGCATCCCCAAGAAGTTCAAAATAGCTCAAGTTCATTGCTCTATTCAATAAACTCTGTTCTTGAAATGCTTTTGACGTTTTTAATTTATTTTTTACAGATATCAATTCGTTTTGAGTTATTCCAATTTCGAGAAATTCCGATACTGTTGACCAAAAATTGCGTTCAAATTTTTCAAAAGATGTTCCATCTGAAAGTTTACCAGATATTACAAATAATCCGGCATCCATTGAACCGAGAATATAACATGAAATTTCATTTACCAATTGAAGCTCTTGCTGCAGTCTAATATAAAGTAAAGATGATTTTTCTCTACCGAGAATATCGCTAAGAATGTCGGCTAAATAATAATCTGGATTTTTACGTTCAGGCATTTTAAACGCAAAATAAAAAGCATTCGCAGGAACATTACGTGTTATAGTTTTTTCTCTGAAAGCTGTTTGTTTTGGCTCCGCTTTGAGAATTCTAAGTGTTTTTTTTCCTGAAGGAATGGAGCCAAACCAATACGTAACTTTATTCTTAATTTCTTCAAGACTAAAATTTCCCGCAATGCATAAAATGGCGTTTGAAGGGCAATAATGGGCTTTAAAAAAAGCTTTAACATCATTCATAGTTGCCTGTTCAATATGCTCAATGTTTTTCCCTATGGTTGCCCATTTGTATGGGTGTACAGTATACGCTAATGGTCGAAGTTCTAGCCAAACATCTCCAAATGGTTGGTTCAAATATCTTTGTTTAAACTCTTCAATGACCACACTTCTTTGTACCTCTAAACTTTTGGGAGTGAAAGCCAAAGATAACATTCTGTCACTTTCAAGCCATAATGCTGTATCAATGTTTTGAGCGGGTAAGACATCGTAATAATTCGTAATATCATTACTTGTAAAGGCATTATTTTCACCTCCAGATTTTTGCAATTCTGTATCAAAATCCGAAATATTTACAGAACCTCCAAACATTAGGTGTTCAAAAAGATGAGCGAAACCAGTTTTTGTTTCTTCTTCATCTCTTGCTCCCACGTCGTAAAGTACATTAACGACCGCCATCGGAGTAGTTAAATCCGGGTGAAAAATAACTTTTAGACCATTCGGTAATTGGAAGCGTTCAAACTGAATCATACAAAGGTAAATTTAACGCTATTTTGTTCTCGTCGGGCATTTTCAAATTCGGAAAGAATTTCTCCAAGTACTTCTGCAGCTGGTTTTATACCATCTATAAGGCTTGAAACTTGTCCAATTTCAAGTTCACCATCAACAAGGTTTCCTTCAAACATACCTTTTTTTGCTCTTCCTCGTCCTAACAAATTTTGCAATTCTTCGATGGAAGCGTCATTTTTGTATGCCTCTTGAACTTTTTCAAAAAACTCATTTTTCAAAAGCCGAACGGGTGTTATTTCTTTGAGGGTTAGCAGGGTGTCTCCTTCATTTGCTTTGACAACGTATTCTTTGAAATTTTGATGTGCACTAGATTCCGGTGTGGCTACGAAACGACTACCAATTTGAACGCCGTCTGCCCCTAAGTTCATGGCAGCGAGCATTCCACGGCCAGTACCAATACCACCTGCAGCAATCAAAGGTAAAGAGATTTCTTTTGCTACATTCGGGATTAAACACATAGTTGTGGTTTCGTCTCTTCCGTTATGACCACCAGCTTCAAATCCTTCTGCAACGACAGCATCTACTCCCGCTTCTTGTGCCTTTAGCGCAAATTTTACGCTCGAGACAACGTGAACCACTGTAATACCCTCTTTTTTAAGAATTGATGTCCAAGATTTTGGATTTCCCGCCGAAGTAAAAACAATAGGAACATTATATTTGATTATAGTTTCAATATGCTTGTCGATATCTGGGTAAAGCATGGGTAGGTTTACTGCAAAAGGTTTATTTGTAGCATTTTTGCACTTAACTATGTGTTCTTCCAAAATATTTGGATACATAGATCCAGAACCAATTATTCCCAATCCTCCTGCATTTGAAACTGCAGATGCCAACTCCCAACCTGAACACCAAATCATTCCTGCTTGAACAATTGGAAACTTTATTTCAAATAAATTACAAATTTTATTTTGTTTCATGTTAAATAATTGATTAGTTTTTTCATTTTAGGAATTCCCATTAAACGAATAAATACTGGTCACAGATTATGAATTGGTGATGAAATTTCATAAATTAGAGCCAAATTAATAAAAATGAATTTTACGTTTGTCATTGGAACAATATTTATGATAAATTCAGTCATGTTCCATGCTCAGGAAAAATTTGATTTCCATGACAACAAAAAGGAAGGAAATCTATGGTTTATCGAAAATAAAGGTCAATGGCCTGATCAAGTACTTTACAAGTGTAAACTAAATTCAGGTAACTTATGGGTACATCAACGTAAACTTATGTTTCACCTTAAAGATAATTCAAAATTTATTAATTTACATAAATCTCCAGAAGATGTAGAAGAAACAATATTGTGTAAACAATTATTGGTAAATTTAAATTTCCCGTCTTCTAATCAATTTTCTAGAACCGAAAAATTCAATAAATCCGAAACTTACTACAATTTTTTTATCGGCAATGATAAGTCGAAATGGTTGAGTGATGTTCATGGATATGAAGAGGTTGTTTTGAAAGACTTTTACTATGGAGTAGATTTAAAATTAAGTTCTACTCAAAGTAATTTTAAATATGAATTTCATGTCAAGCCTGAAATTAATCCCAACCTTATCTATTATAATTACGAAGGAATTAAATCAATTAATTTAACCAAAAATGGTAATTTATTAATTGAAACCGAAATTGGAGAAATTATTGAACAAAAACCCTTTTCATATCAAATTATAGAAGGTAAATTAAAAAAAATTAAGAGTTCATTTCTGCTCAAAGGTAATACAATATCTTTTAAAATTGGAAACTACGATACTTCCAAGATACTAATTATAGATCCAGTATTAATCTTTGCAACATACAGCGGTTCAGTAACGGATAATTTTGGTATGACAGCTACGTACGGTTATGACGGAACAGCCTATTCCGCAGGGACAATATATGGAAATCAATATCCAACACCTGATCCCTTAGCTTGGGACGTCAATTCAAACATTACAATACCAAATACAAATGTAGCTACAACCGATGCTTTTATTTCCAAATATTCAGCTGACGGATCAACTATGCTTTGGACAACATTTATAGGTGGTGGAAATAACACGCAAGGAACGGAAACTGTTCATTCCCTAATATGCGATCAAAGTAATAATGTATATATGTATGGCGTTACGTCCTCTCTTGATTTCCCAGTTCAAGGAGGATTTCAAACGGTTCACAATGGGGGATCTAATCTAAGCATTGCTTTTAATGGAACTAATTTCGGCACTGTAGGAACTGATATTTTTGTTGCTAAATTTA
>CAZLHR010000020.1:0-46580 GCA_964559685.1 uncultured Lishizhenia sp. | reverse complement strand
TTCTCAACTTTCCAGACAAGCGTCCACGGAACACCTAATTGCGTTGCTTTTTCATATCCGCTATTATGACGATTTAACCGATCCATAATATCTCCAGTCTCACCTTTGTAAAATGAATTGAGTTTCTTGGAATACAAAATATAGGTATAAAACATCTCTAAAAAATAAAACCCCAACAAAGCTGGGGTTTTTCGTAGCGAGACCGAGAGTTGAACTCGGGACCTTTGGGTTATGAATCCAACGCTCTAACCAACTGAGCTATCTCGCCATTTATTCTATCTAAGTAAGCAAAGAAAGTGAGCTTCCTTTCGATTATGTAGGGTGCAAATATAAAGAGTTTTTAGAACTTATCTTTTAACTAATTTAATTTTTCTAAATATCCCTTAATCTCTGAGACTAAAATTTTAAGCCTTTTTTCAGAAAAATCAAACGGAACTCCTGCCGCTTCATAAATTTCTGGCATCGTCATCGTATAACCAGTGGAAAGTGCTTTTTTGTAATTTTCCAAAGCGGTATGCTGGTTCAATTTACTATTCATCCAAACTCCGAGCGCACCTAATTGTGCGATACCATATTCAATATAATAAAACGGAACTTCAAACAAATGAAGTTGACGTTGCCAAGAAGCACCTTGAATATCTTCATACCCTGCCCAGTCAACTAAGCCCGTTCCAAAATCAGAAGATAATTCCAACCATTTTTGGGAACGCTCCGCAACAGAATGAGAAGGATGTGCATATACCCAATGTTGGAAAGCATCGATTTGAGCAATCCATGGTAAAATTTTCAAAATATCCTCTAAATGCTCCCTTTTTGCACGATTTAAATCTTCAGAATTAGGATAAAACTCATCCCATAAATCCATTGAAAGCAATTCCATAGACATCGAAGCCAATTCAGCCACCTCAGAAGGAAAATTCTTGAAAGCCGTAAGTTTAAGATCCCTACTTAAAAATGAGTGAACAGCATGCCCTGCTTCATGAACCATGGTAACCAAATCTCGATGAGCACCTACTGCATTCATAAATATAAATGGCACTCCAATTTCGTACAATGGATAATTGTAGCCACCTGGTGCCTTACCTTGTTTAGAATCCAAGTCTAAGTGCCCCATTTCTTTCATAGTCTCCAGGCAATCGGCGAAATAAACGTCTAATTTTTTGAACATATTTATTGTTCCCAAAAGCATTTCTTCACCTGTTTGAAAAGGTTTTAAAGGCATACGACCGAAGGGATCTACCTCCAAATCCCAAGGCTTAAATTTGGTTTTACCTAATTGATTCAACTTTCTTTGCTGAATTTCTTTCACAAGAGGAACAACCTCTTTTTTAATAGCTTCATGAAAAGCAAAGCAATCTTCCTTTGCATAATCGAAACGCCCCAACGCAACAAACTTGTAATCTCTGAAGTTTTCAAATCCTGCATTCAACGCTAATTGATTGCGTTTTTCAATCAAATCAGAGTACAAGTTATTTAATGCATCAATGTCCTGTCGTCTACGCTCCACCATTTTTTCATATACAGCTTGTCGAATTTCTTCCTTAGGATCCTTCAAAAATTGACTCGCTTGTTGCATGGTCAATGTTTTACCTTCATGTTCAATTGTTTGGGCTGCATTGATTGAACCAAATTCTTGTGCTTTTTCGTTTAGGTAAGCTTCAATGGAAATATTATTCTCTCTAAAAATAGATAGTGCCGATTCTACAGATCGAAAATAGATAGCATATGAAGGATCTTGAGACAACCTCATCACATGAGCATTGGCCACCATTTTTCTATTTAACAAATCTTCAAAAGGAGCTATTTTAGGTTGAATTTCCGAAACAAAAAAAGTGTAGGCATCTACTCGTACCTTATCGTTTGTATCAATTGACATACGAATGTAACGCCAAGCTAGGTCTTCTTCTAAAAAAGCATCTAGTTCACTCCTATCGGCCAACCATTTTTCTGCGCTTGTTTCATCGTCAATCACTCTATTTTCTAGTGATTCAAAATATTCTTTGATTGAATCCCAATTATGGATATTACAATCCTGCGCAACAAACGTGCGTTTTGGTTTTTCGATATGCATATGCTAGTTATTTTCCTCTAGAGCTTCCTGTTTTAACAGGGGCAGCTTTTTTCACTGATGCCGCCTTGGGCGCTTTTGAAACAGTATCTTTAACTGCTGCTGGAGCTTTCTTTTTCTCGGCTTTTGGAGCTTTTACCTCCTTCGTTTCCTTCTTATCTTTTTCTTCAGCCTCTTGATCCTCGTTTACAAGAAGATTGGCATCATGTAGCAAATTAAACCATTGAAATAATTTTCTAATATCAGAGGCATATACTCGATTTTCATCATAGTTAGGAAGAAAGGAACGAAGTTCTTTTTCTAAAACTGGCATATCTTCTTTGTGTGTGATAGCTTTCGCCCCCTGGTATTTGTCTTGCATTGTTTTAAAAACATCGGTAAGTTTAACATCTTCATCGTAGGTAAAGACACTAATATCCTCAAGTGTTGAAATTCGCTCTGACGCATAAGCCGGAAATCTCTTCTTATCCAACATTGACTCAACGATCACATTATTCTTTCCTTGAGCTACTACTTTAAAAATACCCGGTCTCCCCGAAATTGCAATTATACCTTTTAAACTCATATATGATTTTTATTTCGCCAAAAATAGAAAAAGTTTCTCTTAGTTTATCAGGAATGAAGAATTAGTTTATTACACTTGAATTCCACATCTTTTCTCTGTGCGCAATTGCCTTTTTCAACAATAAACTTAAAAGTATTGATAATACTGCGTAAGCCAAGAAAAAAAATAAGCCAGAGCAAATACTAGCTTCAATTTCAACTCCCACTTGAAGATTAGAAAAACTCATGTAAGTTAAAAACGAGGAGGCAACAAAAACATCCGCCATACTCCATTTAGAAATACCGGCTAAAAACTTTTGTGGAAAATAACGGTCTACCTTTTTCACGACTAACAATGATAGACTAATTAGCAACTTAGTGAAAGGAATAATTATACTGAAAAGTGCTAAAGCTACCGCAACTATGAAATTATCTTCAGTCCATAGATTTTTTATCACGTCAACAAGACTTTTCTGTTGAAAATAAAAATATGTTTTCTCAGGAAATACCTTATTTATTCCATAAGTTTCTGCGGCATAGCGATCACCCATGGCAACTAAGGAATCTCTAAATATTTTTTTGATACTCACCATTTGTTCTCTTAAAACACTCAAATAAGGAACAAGCATAGGTTTAGCAATAGGCAATGCTGAAGATAAACTTTTTAATTTCTCCGCAGACGACTCCCCTACCATTGGAATATTTTTCACCAATTCAGCAGACGAATTCAGATTATCTTTTAAACTATTTATTTTGCCATCCAAATTCTCAACTCCATTCGTTAAAGAGGTCAAAATTGAATCAATTTTATTGGTGACACTTTGATTCATTGAATCTAAAAGCTCCTTTCCTCGGTCATATTCCGGTGTATTGATGGGGGTAATGTGAGCCTTAACAGTAAGGTCTGTTTTGTATGCTTCTAATTGCATCATGGGATTAAAAATTCCTTGAAGTAAAAAAGTTATCCCGATAAATGCAGTTGAAAGAAAAAGAGCGAAAATTCGATGTTTCCTTCCAAATAGAAAGAGCAAAATAATTGCATAGAGAATGCTGATGATTAGAAAAACTATCAAGTTTTCATTGGCCACACTTTGATGCATCTCTGCCTCTAATTCCAATTTTGCCGTCTGTTCCTTTTTCTTCTTGTATTCAACCTCAGTTAACCATTCTTGTAAATTGAGTAATCTGTCACTGTAATCGAGAATTTTAGCTCTTTCTTCGAGAGCGCTCTTCACTTTTGAATGTTCAACTTCACAAATATTTACATAGTGAACACTTCCGACCAAATACAGAATTGTTAAAAAAAGACTAGTGTAAATAATAGTTTTCGACATATGGTAGATTAAAATTTCAATTTATAAGGATATTAAAAATACAATTCATCAACTTGCGTACTTTTTTCGTTATTCGGATCTATTCCTGACGGTTCGTTATTTATTCCTTTAAAAATAAAGATCAAATTATGATAAAACTGAATTGAAATTATATTCAAATCATAATATGACGGTTCGTAATCGTGCAATAGGAACTCTTTGTGATTTAAACAATCTACTAACTTTTTGAAATAATTCACCGAGGTGCTAGGATTGTTCAAGTTCTCACTATCGCCGCCATAATCTGGCCAATAAGATGTTTCTGTATCCTCGATTACATAAATTCCTCCCTCCTTCAAAAAGGGAAATAAAAACTGAAAAGTCTCAATCACGTGACTATTTATATGACTACCATCATCAATTATAATATCCGGTGAACCAATTTGATTTATGACTTTCTTCAAAAACACAGTATCCGTTTGACTTCCTTGAAAAATTTTAATCCGACGTTCTTGAAAAAATGTTTTATCATAAATATCAATTGAGGAAATTCTGCCAAATGGGAAATACCTTTTCCACATTCGAAGTGAATTCCCCCCGATATCAGGAAAATGGTACCCGCCAACTCCGATTTCAAGAAGATTCACGCGTTTAAATTTAAACTTTCTAAAATGATGCTGGTAATGAATGGTATAAAAGTGTTTACCATATTTATCTGATTTATAAATTTGAGCCAATTTATTCAAATTATTACCAAACGGTAAGCTTAGAATTCTTAGGTAGATACTTTTCACACGTTTGTAATTTTCTCGACTTAAAATTTTTCTCAATTTATTCATTGTCAGATATAAAGAATTAGTGAGAGAATGGTAACAGTTTCAACTCCTTTGTTATGAAAAAGTAACTTTTATTTTCATCCGAAGATAGTACATGTTTTTTATCTTAACAAAACGCTAATTCAAGGAATTCTTAGAAATCCTTTTATTATCCGTACCTTTGCAGCTAATTTTAAAAATAGTACATGACATTTGAAGAGCTGGGATTGAGGCGAGAGGTGCTGAAGTCGTTAAAAGAATTGGGTTTTGAAGCACCGACCCCCATCCAGGAACAAGCAATTCCTTACCTCTTGCAGGAAGATTGCGATTTTGTCGGTCTGGCGCAGACCGGAACAGGAAAGACAGCCGCCTTTGGCTTGCCTTTAATTAATAACATTGAAACTAAATCTAGATTACCTCAAGGACTAATTATTTGTCCGACAAGAGAATTGTGTTTACAAATCTCTAAAGATCTTGAAACGTTTGCAAAATTTGTCGATTGTTCAATAACAGCCGTATACGGTGGAACTGACATCAGAAGGCAAATTACCGATATCAAAAAAGGAACGTCTATTATCGTTGCTACACCAGGAAGACTTGTGGATTTAATTAATCGAAAAGTCGTTCAATTAAGCCAAGTTCGCTACGTAATATTAGATGAAGCAGATGAAATGCTTAACATGGGATTCAAAGAAGATATTGATGCCATTTTGGACACCACTCCAATTGATAAAAACGTTTGGTTATTTTCTGCAACCATGCCGAATGAAGTGGCAAGAATTGCCAGAACTTACATGACAGATCCTCTTGAGGTATCAATTGGTCATAAAAATCAAAGTAATGAAAACATTGACCACATCTATTACCTAGTTAAAGAAAGAGATCGTTATGAAGCCGTTAAGCGCTTAATCGATTTTAATCCGAGCATTTATGGTCTGATATTTTGTCGAACTAAAAATGAAACCGCCACTGTAGCTGCAAAACTTGCTAAAGAAGGTTACAACGCAGAACCGCTGCACGGCGACTTGACACAAACTATGCGCGACAAGGTTATGGAGCGTTTTAGAAGTAAAGAATTACAAATTCTCGTTGCCACAGATGTCGCAGCAAGAGGTTTGGATATCGACAATTACAATCTGCCGGATGATATAGAAAACTACACACACAGAAGTGGAAGAACAGCTCGTGCTGGTAAGAAAGGTGAATCGTTGGTATTGGTGAATGGTAAAGAATTATTTAAAATCAAAGCCATTGAAAAACAAATGCGAACGAGCTTTACTGTCGGTACAATACCTAATGCAGAAGAAATATGTGAAATCCAATTACTTCGTTTGATTGAAAAGACAATAACAACAGAGGTAAAAGAGCGTGATATTCAGAAATTCATGCCGAAAATCCTGTCTGAATTTGAGTCTTTAAGTAAAGAGGAAGTTATAAAGAAATTTGTCTCGGCAGAATTTAATCGATTCATCGATTATTACCATCGTGCTGGTGATTTAAATGCAAAAGCAGGAAAAGACGACAATAGAGAAGGGCGTGGTGAGAGAGATAGAGACAGAGACAAAGGCAGACGAGAAAGAGAAGAAGGAAAAACTAGATTCTTTGTAAACATTGGTAAGCGCGATGGGCTAAATCCAGGCGCACTACTTAGAGTTGTTTGCGATGCTACTGGTTTGAAATCCGATAAAATTGGAAGAATAGACCTTAATGCTTCTTTCTCATTTTTTGAAGCTGACGAGGAATATACAGAGCGAATTTTACGAAATGTCAATGGCCAAAATTTTGAAGGGCATGATGTTTCAATCGAAGTATCCTCTTCTGCCCAAGGAAAGTCAGGAGGCTCTTCAAGAGGAGGAAGAAAATTTGAATCACCTCGTGGAAGAGGCCGTTTTGGTGGCGATTCACGTAAAAGCAACGCGGGCGGAAATAACCGTAGAAAAGAAGATTTTAGCAACAAACGAAATAGACGATAGAACATTCACAACATGGAAATTAGAAACATCGCAATCATTGCACACGTCGATCACGGAAAAACCACCTTGGTAGATAAAATGATAGAAGCAGGAAACTTTTTAAACGAACGAGATCGCCCCACAGGAGAACTCATCATGGATAACAATGACCTTGAAAGAGAACGCGGTATTACGATCGTCTCAAAAAATGTATCCGTAACCTACAAAGGAACAAAAATTAACATCATTGATACCCCAGGTCACGCCGATTTTGGTGGTGAAGTGGAACGCGTATTGAACATGGCAGACGGAGTTTGCTTATTGGTAGATGCTTTTGAAGGACCAATGCCTCAGACAAGGTTTGTATTGGGTAAAGCGCTTTCAATGGGAATTAAACCTCTTTTGGTTATTAACAAAGTAGATAAAGAAAATTGCACACCAGACGAAGTTCATGAAAAAGTGTTTGACCTTATGTTCGAGTTAGATGCAAACGAGGAACAACTTGATTTTCCTACCATTTATGGGTCAGCAAAGAATGGTTGGATGTCTGAAGATTGGAAGCAACCTACGGATTCAATCTCTCCACTTCTTGATAAAATCCTTGAATATTTTCCACCAAGAAAAATTGAAGAAGGGAATACACAAATGTTAATTACTTCATTAGATTATTCTTCATACGTTGGAAGAATTGCAATCGGTAGATTAACAAGAGGTGAAATTAATGAAAATCAACCCATAATAATTTCAAAATCAGACGGAAAACAAGAGAAACACCGAATAAAAGAAGTGTTTGTTTTTGATGGGATTGAACGCAAGAAAGTAAGTTCCGTTCAAGCAGGAGATATTTGTGCGATTACGGGAATTGAAGGTTTCGAAATTGGCGATTCCATTTGCGATGCAGAAAACCCAGAACCACTTCCTACCATTAAATTGGATGAACCGACAATGAGCATGTTGTTTTCTATCAACGATTCTCCTTTCTTCGGAAAAGAAGGAAAGTTTGTAACTTCCCGACATATTTTTGATCGACTTCAAAAAGAATTAGAAAAAAATCTTGCCATGCGTGTTCATGAAACAGATAAGGCAGATAAATGGATGGTTTTTGGCCGAGGAGTATTACACTTATCGGTGCTCATTGAAACTATGCGTAGAGAAGGATATGAGATGCAAGTTGGGCAACCTCAAGTCATAATAAAAGAAGTAAATGGCGTAAAATGCGAACCCATTGAAGAATTAACAATTGATTTACCAGAAGAATTTAGTGGAACTGCCGTTGAAGCCGTAACAAAAAGAAAAGGTGAAATGAAAAATATGGTTCCTAAAGGAGACCGTATGATTATTACGTTTGATATTCCTTCACGCGGAATCATTGGCTTACGAAATTATCTATTAACGCAAACGGCAGGTGAAGCGATAATGAACCATAGATTTCTAGATTATCAAGCTTACAAAGGTGAAATTCCTGGACGTCAAAATGGATCCTTAATTTCTTTGGAACAAGGAACCTCTATTCCATTCTCATTGAATAACCTACAAGAAAGAGGGAAATTTTTTATTGCACCAAATGAAGATATTTACGAAGGTCAAGTAATTGGAGAAAATTCTCGAGCTGGAGATTTGTGCGTAAACGTTACAAAAACAAAAAAATTAACGAATATGCGTGCTTCAGGATCCGACGACAAAGTTAGATTAGCTCCGCCTAAAGTATTCAGTTTAGAAGAGTGTTTGGAATACATTCAAGATGACGAATACGTTGAGGTGACTCCTAAGAATTTAAGAATTCGTAAAATTTTATTGAAAGAAACTGATAGAAAAAGAGCAGGCAAATCATAATTTTGTAATAATTCTTTTTTTTATTCGTTTTTTGGGTGTGAAGAATCGGATTCTACTTCTTTTTTCATTTATTTATTCCGTGGGATATTCTCAACAGGCCAACTTTTGGTCTCGTTCTGAGTTAGGTTTAAATCTTGGTCAAATGTATTACATTGGAGAGCTGAATCCATACGTACCATTTTACAAAAGTCAAAATGCCTATGGCTTAATGTATCGTTTGAATAGGAACGCACGAATGGCATACAGATTCAATTACATGTATGGAAATTTAGCAGCTTTCGACTCCGATTCGAAAATTCCACAAAATGTCAATCGAAACCTGAACTTTAAAACGGCAATTCATGAGGTAGTAGGTGGACTCGAATTTTATTTCAAATCCTATCAACTTGGAAATCCACGTTATCCTGAAACCTTTTATTTTCTAGCTCAATTGGGTGTGTTTTACATGAACCCAAAAACTGAAATAAACGGAGCGTGGATTGCCTTACAACCTCTAGGTACAGAAGGTCAAATGGGTAAAAAAAGATACAACAACTACCAACTTTGTGTTCCTTTAGGAATGGGATACAAATTTTCTATTGGAAAAATAATGGCCGTGAACTTTGATATATCCATTCGAAAGACGTTTACGGATTATATCGACGATGTAGGATCTAATTCCTACGCAAGCGAAGCAGATTTTATCAATCACGACGAACCCGAACTGAGCTATTCACTGTCCAATAGATCCCTTGATGGTTCTCGCACGGAAAGAAGGGGAAATGAAGCGACAAAAGATTGGTATGTTTATGCTGGTGCATGCCTCACCATAAAACTTGGAAACGGAAATGTATGTTGGAATTTTAAGTAACCTTTATTTACCCAATGAACTTTCGTAAAACTCAGCGTATTCCTCACATCCTTTAACCTTTTTCATTGAGGCCACAAGTTTCTCCTGAAACTCCGAATCAGAATCATAGCTATTCAACTCGTCATACTTTTGCTGAAATTCGTTCATGCATTGTGGAGGATCATTAACTGTTGAATCTGTCATACAATGGCAAATATCAATAGCCATATTATCAAAATCCTGTTCATCGGCAGCACAAGAGGTTAAAAATATAAGTGAGATAACGAGTAATTTCATATTACAAGTATACGCATTACCATTGATATCCCACACCCATCTGCAAACCAATAGACGTATAGCGAGTCGTAATCAGGCCATCGTTAACAACATTTGACAAAGAAGTCCTCAATAATGGAGAAAACATAACTTTAAATCCAGAAATGGATACGTACTCTAGCATGCAGCCCAATTGACCCATTGCAACAAAGGATTCAGATCGGTTGTTACTTACCATGTAATTAGATGAAAGGTTATTGGATACTACATAATTTCCCATTGACTTGCCTACAGATAATCCTAGTGCCGCACCTACAAATGGTTGTATGCTAAATTTATTAAACGCCATTTTCAACCCCAAGTTTAGTGGTAAATTAACATAGGAAAAAGAATTCAATTGCTGCAACCCTGCCGTATCGTTAAACGTGATGCGCTCGCCAAAACGAATAAAATCCAAACCACTTGACAATACCATGTTTGCTCTATTAGCCTCTAATCGAATGGATAAATCCCAAGACGTTAAAGATGATTCTATTGCTTTCCTGTTTCTGATAACATTTTTAAGATCATCTTCTGTATAGTTTGAAGTAAACACTTCTTGTTGTGCTGCAGAAACACTCGGTGTTCCTTTGGACGAATAAATTTGACTAACTCCATTGAATAGAGCAGCAGAAAAATTCCATTTCTTCTTTTGTTGAATATCATTTTTAGAACTTTCGATAGTCGTCCTTTTTTCTTCATTTGCAGATGAATCGAACAACTCTTTAGCTAATACTAACGATAGAGTGTCCACTTTCGTCTCATTTATAATTGGTATTTCACTGATGATTTGTTCGCTATTGGTTTCAGAAATATTAGTATCAACCATTAGAGAACCCTTCTCATAAATTAAAGACGCTTCAGCATCACTCCTATTGTTGTATGAATTAGATTTGCTTACTGCAACATGTTTTAGTTTTGAACTATTTTTGCACTTAATTTCTCTAGTCGATGAATTATCTGTTTTAATATCAAGGCTTTGTAATTTTTCATTTGTATGCTGCAATTGTTGGTAATTAGGTTCAGTTTTAACTTGTCCTGACGAATAATAATACCAGGTTGCCCATCCAACCAACGAAAAGAAAAGCAATAGTGAAGAAAGATACCATTTCCAATATCCTAATCTCTTTTTTGAGTTTTTACTCATTAATCTTCGATCCAAATCTTCCAAAAAAGATTCAGTTGGGATTTCAGAAGAAAACTCACCGAACTTTTCCTTAAAAAGTGAATCCAAATCGTTATCGGTCCTCATATTCATTTTCTTTTTTTAATAATTCTTTTAATTTTCTCCTGGCCATTTTGACATGCCATTTTGACGTTTGCTCTGAAATACCGAGCATCTCTCCTATTTCTTTGTGCGCATAACCTTCCAATACATGTAAGTTAAAAACTGCTCTACAAGGAACTGATAAAGCGTATAATAGCGACTGGAGATACTCTTTTGTGATTTGCTCGTTTATTTCAGAATCAGAAGTCTCTTCCGAGGTAAAATTCTCAACACAAAGAAATGCGTCTTTATACTTTTTATTTCTTCTGTAGTCATCAATGATTTCATTCGTTACAATTCTTCTTATCCACGATTCAAAATATCGACCATCGAATGTATGCAAGTGATTTAGAATTTTCATGAAGGCATTGTTCACGATTGTAACTTGGTCTTCATGATTATGGTGAAACCTACGCACAATTCCAATTAAAATAGGAAAACACTTCGTGTAAAAAGCAAATTGAGCTTTCCGATCCTCTTTGAGCAACGCTTCAACTAATGAATGTTCTAATTCCATCATGAACTATTAAATATAACGTAAAAAAAATGAAGAGGGGGTGCATTTGACATTTTTAAACCTTTCTAGCTGCATTCTTGTTATTTTTGCAAACAATTTTCAAGGTATGAGAAAGTGGGAAACAATAAAGAACTATCAAGACATTAAATTTGAATTCTTCGAGGGGATAGCAAAGATCACGATCAATAGACCTCACGTATACAACGCATTTCGTCCGGAAACGAATTTTGAAATGCTCGATGCGATGGTTATTTGTCGTGAGCGACAAGATATTAATGTGGTAGTTTTCACAGGCGAAGGAGATAAAGCCTTTTGCTCCGGTGGAGACCAAAACGTAAAAGGTATTGGTGGTTATATTTCTGAAAATGGCGTTCCGAGGTTGAACGTGCTCGATTTACACAAAGCAATTCGATCGCTGCCTAAACCTGTAATTGCGATGGTAAACGGTTATGCAATTGGAGGCGGACATGTTTTGCATGTGGTTTGTGATTTGACGATAGCTTCGGATAATGCACGCTTCGGACAAACTGGACCAAAAGTAGGTAGTTTTGACGGTGGATTTGGTAGTTCGTTCTTAGCAAGACATGTTGGACAGAAAAAAGCACGTGAAATTTGGTTCTTGTGTAATCAATACACAGCCGAAGAAGCAGAAAAAATGGGAATGGTTAACAAAGTTGTGCCATTAGCACAGTTAGAAGACACCGTGGTAGAATGGAGTAAGATCATTATGAAAAGAAGTCCACTTGCGGTTAGGATGATAAAACGTGCTATGAACGCTGAACTCGATGGTCAGCACGGCCTGATGGAACTAGCGGGTGATGCTACCCTACTCTACTACCTTACGGAAGAAGCGCAAGAAGGAAAACATGCCTTTCTTGAAAAAAGAGACCCAAATTTTCAAAAATATCCGAAATTCCCTTAAGTTATGAATGTAAAAGAACTACAACCAACCGCACTTTGGTCTCATTTTGCTGATTTAAATGCGGTGCCAAGACCATCAAAAAAGGAAGAGCGTGTGCGCGCTTTTATGGTTGAATTTGGAAAAAATCTACAATTAGAAACAATTGTCGATGCCATTGGAAACGTGATCATCAAGAAGAATGCGACTGTAGGTATGGAAAACAGGAAAACGATTATTCTCCAAGCGCATTTAGACATGGTTCATCAAAAAAATTCAAATACCACTTTTGACTTTGACAATCAAGGAATAGAAATGATAGTTGAGGGAGATTGGGTTAAAGCTAAAGGAACTACACTTGGGGCGGATAACGGAATTGGAGTAGCAGCAACTATGGCAATTCTATCTTCTTCATCAATTCCTCATCCACCAATTGAAGCATTTTTTACTATTGACGAGGAAACAGGGATGACGGGCGCAATGAAAATGGATGGATCGCTATTTAAAGGTGAAATATTGTTGAATATTGATACAGAAGATGACGATGAGCTTTCAATAGGTTGCGCCGGAGGGATTGATACAAATACCTCCTATACCTACTCTGAAGAATCAATAAAAGCAAATAGTGCGTTTCTTGAAATTTCTATTCGTGGTTTATTAGGTGGACATTCTGGTATGGATATAGATAAAGGTCGAGGAAATGCCAACAAGTGGATGTCCCGAATATTATGGGAAATCAATCGAAAAATCGCTGTACAATTGATATCTTTTGACGGAGGCAGCTTGAGAAATGCTATTCCGCGAGAAGCAACAGCCGTTATTGCTATTGAATCAATCAACTCAAAAGATTTTGCTAGTCTGTTTCATGAGCTTGTTTCTACATTCCAAGAAGAATACAAAAGCATTGAACATGCTTTAACTATCGAAGTGAAAGAAGTAACTTCTTACGGAAAAGCAATGTCGGAAAGCGATTTCAATAAAATATGTAACTTACTTTGTTCGTTGCACAACGGAGTTTTCAGAATGAGTCCAGACATCGAAGGTTTGGTAGAAGCTTCCTCTAGTCTTGCTAGGGTAATCATAAAAGATGGTCAATTTACCACTCAATCTTTACAACGAAGTAGCGTAGAATCTACGAAAAATGAGGTTGCAATGGCCATCAGATGTGCTTTTGAAAACATTGGATGTGAAGTAGTTCAAGGAGGTGATTATCCCGGATGGAAACCAAATCCTGATTCAGAAATTTTAAGGTTAATGGAATCTCTTTATAAAGAAATGTTCGGAGAAGAACCTAAAGTCAAAGCATGCCATGCAGGACTGGAATGTGGAATTCTTGGGAAACATTTGCCGAATGTAGATATGATTTCATTCGGTCCTAATATTAGAGCGGCACATTCACCAGACGAAAAAGTACAAATCAGTTCGGTTCAGAAATTTTGGACCTATTACTTAGAAACCTTATCCAGAATACCCACTAACTAACTTACAGCGTTAATTTATACTACTTTTGAGGATGGAATTTAAATTAAATACAATAGAGGAAGCGATTGAAGAACTAAAGAACGGTAAAGTTATTATCGTAGTGGATGATGAAGACCGCGAAAACGAAGGCGATTTTTTAACTGCCGCCAGAAACGCTACTCCAGAAATTATAAATTTCATGGCAACACATGGTAGGGGACTCATTTGCGCTCCACTCAGTGAAGAGCGTTGTGATCAATTAGGATTAGAAATGATGGTGAGAAATAACTCCGCTGCATACGAAACTCCCTTTACTGTGAGTATTGATTTAATTGGTCACGGTTGCACCACAGGAATAAGCGCTAGCGATCGTTCTAAAACTATTTTAGCTTTGATCAATCCTGAGACAAGACCAGAGGAACTAGGAAAACCGGGACATATTTTTCCACTCCGTGCACGTAAAGGTGGAGTTTTGAGGCGAGCAGGTCATACCGAAGCTGCTGTGGACCTTTCACGGATGTCAGGATTCGAGGAAGCAGGAATCATCGTTGAAATATTAAATGAGGATGGTTCCATGGCACGTTTGCCTCAATTAATTGAAATTGCAAAGAAATTTGATTTAAAGATTATTTCAATTGAAGAGCTAATCAAATATAGGATTACAAATGAAACGCACATTGAACGTGTTGTGGATGTTAACTTACCTACCGCACTAGGAGATTTTCAATTGTATGCATATAAAGATCGAAATTCAGATATGGATCACCTCGTGCTTGTTAAAGGAGAATGGAAAGAGGATGAACCAATTTTAGTACGCGTGCATTCATCTTGTCTTACAGGTGATATTTTTGGTTCGTGTCGATGTGATTGTGGACCGCAACTTCACAAAGCCATGGAAATGATTGAAAAGGAAGGAAAAGGTGTTATCGTGTATATGAACCAAGAGGGTCGTGGAATTGGATTAGTTAATAAACTAAAAGCATATAAACTACAAGAAGAGGGTTTCGACACGTTTGATGCCAATGTTAAATTAGGATTTAAACCTGACGAGCGAGACTATGGTGTTGGCGCACAAATGTTAAGGGATCTAGGCGTTCGAAAAATGCGGTTAATGTCAAATAATCCAAAGAAAAGAACTGGGCTAATTGGATATGGTCTTGAAATTGTTGAAAATGTGCCACTTGAAGTCGAAAGCAATGAACACAATGCTCATTATTTAAAGGTTAAAAGAGATAGATTTGGTCATAATTTGAAATTAAACCCTTAATGCTCATAGCCCAAAATATAACAAAATCCTACGGAGAATTAGCCATTTTAAAAGGCGTAAATTTGCGCGTTGAAAAAAGTGAAATAGTTTCAATTGTTGGTTCTTCTGGTGCAGGAAAAACAACTTTATTACAAATCTTAGGTACTTTAGATAAACCGGACGGAGGCGAAATAATTCTGAATGGAATATCTCCTTTTGCTTTAAATCAATCCGAAATTGCCGCTTTCAGAAATAAACACATTGGATTTATCTTTCAATTTCATCAATTACTTCCTGAATTTACTGCAATTGAAAACGTAATGATTCCAGGAATGATTGCTGGCACAAATAAAAAACAGCTTCAGGAAAGAGCCGAAATGTTACTTTCTAAACTCTCGATTGACCATCGAAAAAATCACAAACCAAGTGAGCTTTCAGGTGGAGAACAACAACGAATAGCAGTTTGTCGGGCGTTAATTAATGAACCCAGTATTGTACTAGCAGACGAGCCTTCTGGAAATCTCGACACGAAAAATGCATTAGAATTACACGAGCTTTTTTTTAAATTGCGTGAAGAATTCCATCAAACCTTCGTAATCGTTACCCATAACGAAGACCTTGCCAGTATGGCCGATAGAAAATTAACGATGAAAGACGGGCTATTCGTTTAATATGCAAAAAGAGTTACAGGAGTTTTTAATTTTTAAAAGCGATTTTTACGAAAACCCTGACTTTATAAATTCCGATCCAATACAAATCCCTAAGAAATTTTCAACGAAAGAAGATATAGAAATTGCCGCATTTCTAGTCGCCACTATTGCTTGGGGAAATCGTCAATCGATCATAAAAAGTGGTGAAAAATTAATGCGGATAATGGGAAACTCTCCTTATGACTTTATTATGAATTATAATCCCGATAATGAATATGATTTTGTTCACAGGACATTCAACTCAAAAGACTTAGCTTACTTTTTTAAGGCATTGAACCATTGTTATCAAAATGGTGGCTTAGAAAAACAATTTCATTCATCAGAGGGGAATGTTAAAAATCGAATAAATGCTTTTAGAACGACATTTCTTTCCTTGAATGGAGAAGCTAGAACCCTTAAGCATGTTTCCAACCCAGAGGCAGGATCAGCAGCAAAAAGATTAGTAATGTTTTTAAGATGGATGGTACGTTCAGATGCAAAAGGTGTTGACTTTGGCATATGGAAATCCATTTCACCCTCTGAATTATATATCCCACTAGATGTCCATACAGGAAATATTGCTCGAAAATTTGGAATCTTACATCGAAAGCAAAATGATTGGAAAACGAATGAAGAATTGAGAAATGTTTTTCTTAAAATTGACCCCTTAGATCCTGCACGTTTTGACTTTGCACTTTTTGGATTAGGAGCATTCGAGAAATTTTAAATTTCAGGTATTGAAACTAATTGCAGAATTTCAGAAGTGCTACTTCCTTCATTTGGCTTTAAGATGATGTGGTGCTCATCCTTAACTTCAAATGTAAAGAACCAACGTTCCCCTTCAAATTGAATATCCAATTCTTTGTTAGTCGAGTACACAGAAAAAGTTCCTCTTTTTCCTTCGCCTTGAAACAATCTTGAAAAATCAGAAAGTAAAACATTACCATTCGATGAGAATAGAAGTATTTCATTCTTAAACTTTTGCGAATTATCTAAATTATCACTTGGTGCGACTGAACTTAGCATCCAGATGCGAGTTTGCCCCCCATGAAAGAGCTTGTCATATTTGACCTCGTCCAAGCGGTTTCCATGAAAACATGACGATACAAAGAAAAGAGTCAATATCAATATACTAAAACGCAAAACTTTCTTTTTGTACTATTTCCTTTATTTCAGGGCTAAATTCATTGCTTTGCTCCTCTGTGTACTTAATTTGTGTATTCCCTTTATCTTCACTAAAGCCTATGCACTTGTTAAATTCGAATTTCCCACTATTCCAGCTGTATAAACAATAGAAATAAGCATTTTCTTTTTCTGAATTAAACTCCAAAACCAAATCAGAAGGTGTACTTGAATTAACCGCTTTTAACTCTTTAATAAAGCCTTTAAACGAATTAACTAAAATGAGTGAGTTATTTACACGTTCAAAAATAAACGAACGGTTGGTCATAGTTGCAAATTTTCTATCCATAAACAATTCCCCACTTACCGTCATTATAAATCCCTCATTAAGTGATTTATTTGGGTATAGAGGCATGAAATTAAAATACTTTTCAGACAACAGCTTATCTCGTTGATCCTTGGGTATTTCAATAAATATTCTCTGAGGAATAGAATTAAAAAATCGCAATGAATCTAATTCGTTTAGTATTTTTTTTTCAATACTGTTAAATTTATTGTTGTGAAAATCAATCGAAACAAGCTTATTCTGAACAGTTTCTTTTTTTGTTTCCTGATCTTGTTCTTGTTGATTATTTTTATCAGTATCACCACAAGCATAAACAAACGATAGCAGAACTAAAAGTTGGAGAACTTTCTTCATGATTTAAAAATTTTAGACGAAAAAGAATAGGCATTATTAAATAATTCAAGATCGATTGGGTAATTGATTTGATTCGAATCAAAAAAATGTAGTAAATCTTCTGTTGGTAAATTTCCGGTTAAATCGTCTTTAGCCATTGGGCAGCCACCAAATCCCTTAATGGCGCTATCAAATCGTCTACAACCAGCTTCATAGGCCGCTTTAATCAATGGTAACGAATTAGTAGGTCTTGTATGAAAATGAGCACCAATTGTGGCACTCGTTAATTCATCAGCCAACAAAGAAAACAATTGAGTAACATCCTTTTCTTTGGCGCAACCAATTGTATCCGACAAAGCAAGAACTTTAACTCCTAATTCCAAATGTAAGCGCTTACTCCAATAAACTACTAGTTCAGGAGTCCATTCTTCGCCGTATGGATTGCCAAATCCCATAGAAAGATAAACGACTAATTGTTTATTTTTTGCCATACATAAATTCTGAATTTCCTCCACATTTTTAAGTGAATCAGAAATGGTAGAATTCGTATTTCGCTTTTGAAACTCTTCTGAAATAGAAAAAGGAAATCCTAAAAAATCAATTTCTGAAAAAGAAAGAGCATCCTGCGCACCTCTTAAATTCGCTACTATAGCAAGTAACTTTGTAGCGCTATTTAATTCAAGTCCTTTCAAAACCTCTGCTGTATCTTTCATTTGAGGAATCGCTTTTGGAGAAACAAAGCTTCCAAAATCAATTGTATGAAAGCCACATTTTAATAAGTGATTAATGTATGAAATTTTTAATCCTGTAGGAATCCATTCGTGCATTCCTTGCATCGCATCTCTAGGACATTCGACTAACTGTAATTCATTCATAATTTTGATAATACCGCTTTGTTTATTCGTTTCACTAAGCCCGGACCTTCATAAATAAATCCTGTATACAACTGCAATAAATCTGCTCCCGCTTCGAGTTTTTCTAAAGCGTCTGCTTCACTATGAATTCCTCCAACGCCAATTATTGGAAATGCTTTATTAGATTTAACTGATAAGTAACGAATTACCTCGGTTGACCGGTTCTTCAAAGGTATACCGGACAATCCGCCAGCTCCAACTTGTTCCAATTCTTCAATTGGTGTAATAAGATTCGATCTATCAATAGTTGTATTCGTAGCAATAACCCCATCAATTTTAGTAATCGCTACGATGTCGATAATATCATCTAATTGACTATCTGTTAAATCTGGAGCAATTTTTAATAAAATTGGTTTACGTTTCGGTAATGAATTATTTCGTTCTTGTAGTTTAAGTAACAAGTTCGTTAACGGTTCCTTTTCCTGTAAATCCCTTAAATTCGGAGTATTAGGCGAAGATACATTTACAACGAAATAATCTACATAATCAAAAAGTGAATTAAATGCTTTAAGGTAGTCCTCAACTGCACTCTCATTTGGCGTTAGCTTGTTTTTTCCGATATTACCACCAATAATAAGTCCTTTATGTTTTCTTTTCTTCAGCTGTGCAACAGCAATTTCTACTCCATCATTATTAAATCCCATTCGGTTAATGATTGCATTGTCTTTTTTTAATCGAAATAATCTAGGTTTGTCATTACCCGGTTGTCCAACGGGAGTGAGGGTACCTACTTCAATAAAACCAAAACCACAATAGAATAAATTATTAAAAAAAGTAGCATTTTTATCGAAACCAGCAGCTAATCCAACTGGATTCTTGAAAGTTAAACCAAATAATTCTTTTTCTAATTTGGGATTCTCAATTACGAATGATTTCTTAAATAAATAGGATGCCAAAGGGATTTTCAAGGTTATTCCTAACAAAGACATCGCTTTATAATGTACATTTTCAGCGTCAAATAAGAAAAAAATAGAACGTATTAATTTATACATAGTCAAAATTAATTAAAAAAGAAAAGCGAGATTTTGGTCTCGCTTTAAAACAGTATTGATTATTTATTATATATTAATTGCGAAGTAATTTTTTTCTTCGTAGTCCATAGTCTTTATAGGTAATATTTTTTGACAACACAAAATTCGCATGATAATAAGCATCTTTTTGCTTACTATCTCCTCGTTGATACCCTTCTCCAAACCAATTGAATCCATTTCCTTGCGTTACTGTTAAATCAGATGGGTTTGAAAGATAGGCAGCTACAGGATCACTAAAACTTGAAGGATTTTTATAAACCGTACTTACGTCGTCAATGTAATCTGAGAAGGTTTTATTATAAGAAAGCTCAATTCCAAGCCTCCAAGTACGATTAATTCCAATACGAAAACCAACACCTATGGGTATAGTCAACGTTATAGGACTATAATTAATACCTTCAGTTTGTAAATTTCTTAAATTCACCCATCGCGCATTTTCTCCCAGTTTATTGTAATATCCTTGATTAGAAAAATACATTAGACCTAAACCAGAGAAAACATATAATTGTTGACTTCTGTTAGGACTTGGGTAAGTTCCTAATAGCAAATTAGATGGACTGAATTTTTCTTTGGCAGCAACAATAAATTCTATTTTTTGCTCAATTTGAATATTAAAACTTCTAAAATTTAAGTTTCTAGCATTTCTAATTAAGTTATTTGACAGTGCATCATTACCTTTTAAGGTAAAACCTTTAACACTAGAAGTTGTAGCAAATAGAGGATGGAATCTTTTCCGAAACCCTATTCCCAATTGATATCCAGTAGACAACCAATTTATGTCTTTCATACTGTAATCTTTTCCGTCACCAAATCCACCTCCTAAATCTCCATTAAACTGGGTTGCCCCAAATGTGCAAAGAATTTCAGTTTTATTTAATGACCAATTTTTTTGAGAATTATAATTTGCATGTTGTGAAAAAACAGTAAACCCCGAAATAAATATTATTATAAAAATTTTCATTTTACTTAATTTTTTTCCAAAAATACAATTTATTAGCTGAAAGAACTTCATTAAAACTGAGATTTTTTTTCCTTGCGAATCTTAATCATTTGTCCATTAATTTTTTGATGTCTTATTTTCTTATTTATTAAATTTTTTGTGAGAGTAAATCCAATTGTGTAATATGCATCTTTAGTTCTTGGATCTCCTCTTTGGTCCCCTGGCTTAAACCAATTTTGATTAGTTATAGAGGGGTTTGAGAGAAAAGTTGTAATTTGATCCAGTTCTGAGGTATTTTGATAAACTGTACTCACATCATCTATATAATCCGAAAAAGTTTTATAGTAAGTGAGTTCGAAACCAAATCGCCAAAGTCTAGAAATTCCAAATTTATAGCCAATACCCAAAGGTATGGTTGCAGTCCATAAAAAGTAAGGATGTTTATTTTGAATTCTACCTTGACCTTCAGTTCCTATTGGTTGTAAATCATACCATTTTCCATTGAATGATCCTTTTGGATTAAATTTTAATGCTCCAATACCTGAAAATAAATACAATTGTTTGTTTTGACCTGGTTCATATTTTGTACCAGGAATTAAAAATCTAGCGCCATATCTTTCATCTGCCCAAATAATCCACTCCAATCTCTGTACGAATTCAAAACAATTAGATTTAAACTCTAAATTTCTTGATTGTCTAACAATATTTTTTGTGTATTTATCACTCCCAAACAATTGAAGAAATGTAACCATAGTACTGGTGCTAAAATGAGGCGCAAATCTATATCGGAAACCAATTTTAGTAAACCATCGCGTGGAAGGAAAATCTATATCTAAAAAACTGTAATCAATGCCGTTAAATTGCAACCCACCCAAATCTCCATTAAATTGAGTAGCCCCAACCGAAACAAGACCTTCTAATTTGTTCAAGGCCCAATTGTCGCGTTTAGATAAAAATTTATATTGTCCAAATAGGAAAACTGTTGAAGCAAAGTAACTTAATATGAAAATCCTGTATTTCACTATACAATATTAAAAATTACCACAAAAATAAGTAAAGATAATAAATAATTTGTAATTCTTAAACTTGGAAAATGACGCTGATTTAGAAGATTATTAACTTCTAATTTAATTTTCAAAAATTTTCCTAAAAAACTAATTAAAACAAATAATCTTGAAAATTGAAACTGTGTCACTATTTACTATCTTTCGTTTTGATAATTTATTCAAGTTATCCTTTCAAAGAAACCTATATTAAAAAAAACAACTTCAAGTATAAACAAAGAATGAAATAAAAAGAAACATCACAAAAGACGAAAATCCCACAACCCCAAAAAACCAGGGATTGTGGAATACTCGTCGTTGCTTTTCATAACTTCTCAAAACCTTATCAAAATCTTGACGTTTTTTAATACTTAGGGTATCTGGTTCTGCACGGTCAACTAGAATTTTAATCATATTTATTTTTTATTAAAAAGTTGTTTCAATTTTATCAATGCTCTAAATGTTTTGACTTTTGCATTGTTTTCTGTTAGACCAACAATCTCACCTATTTCTCTGAAAGATCGTTTTTCAAAAAATCTCATCTCAATTAGTTGAAGTTGATCTTCTTTAAGTAACGGTAGCACTTTCAATAGTCTTTCTCTATCCTCTTCCGAATGATCTTCTAATAATTCGTCCATAACTTGGCCAACTCTAACAGAATCAATGCTCACCATTCTGTTCGCTTTGTTGTCGCGAAAAAACTGATATAATTCGCTTTTTGCAATTCGAAATAACCAAGATGAGAAAGGAACTCCTCGATATTCAAATTTTGGCAAAGCACCTATCGCTTTAACAAATACTTGCGAAGTAATGTCATAAGCTGCTTCAATGTCCTCTACTCTACGAAAAATGTACCTAAAAATAGATTCGTGGTAACGTGAGTAAAGAGGTCCGAAATGCGCAGGATTTACCTTTGCTTTTTCAATAATTCTTAGTTCTTCTTCAAGACGAATAGGACTCTGGTGATACAATGCATTAATTGCCATAGCTTTTGGTTTTATTTAGTTTGATAATGGAGAAAATCGAGCTTGCAGTCTCAATTCAAAAACCAATAACGCAGGTATATCAATTAAGTAACACTTATTTTTAAAAAATATTTAAAGTGAGAATCTAATTTGAATGGTTAAGTCAGATTTTATCGGCCCATTAATCTCCTCTAAACCAGAGCTGATGGTGCTTCTGTTATTGTATAAAAATACGCCATATCTAAACCAAAGATCGGCTTTTTTAAAAGAATATCGAACTAAAAAATAGGCTCTTGAGCCTTGATAATAATATGCTGGGACAGCAAAAACATACAATGCATTGTTTTCAAAAGAGTATAAGCGTGTGTCGTAGCTATCCGTATCGAAAAGTGCATATCTAAGTGCTAAATCAACTGGAAAACTTTTTGGCTTGTATATCAAATCTTGAGTAAAAATCATTCCCCTTTCACGTGTGTTGCTTGGCCGATCAATTTGCACGAATTCAATACGACTTTTTAATGTGTAAAACTCGCTTAACATATATGCTAAGTTAAAACGAACATTCTGTTGAAAGACATTCTCAATTTCTGTCACAGTATTATCAGAATTTCTACTGTTTTTTTGTCTTAATTGAAGTCTATATCGACCATAAACCTCTAACGTTTTCGATGGTTTGTAAGTAAGTTGAGATAAAAATTCATGGCCCCTAGAGGGAGCATCCACAAGGTATTTCATCCACGGAAATGTGAAAACGTCTAAATATGAGTTTAACGACCATTGTTTATTTAAACGAAGTTTTAGTCCTGCATATAATCCTTTTTCATTTTGTGTGTTACTTCCTTCGGAAAATCCCGCATTGTAAAAAGAAAAATAATCCTTGCCATAATTTCTATATAACAATCCAATACTCGCATTTGGATCTATGGATAAGAACAAACCGTGAACATGTGCCTGTCCACCTCGAATAGAATCTTGAAAAGGATTTAAATTCTTAGCATATTCACCAAATAAATTCCAGTTTTTGTATGTAAAAGAATAATCCATTGAGGTAACAAAATTATGTTGACCCTGAAAATCAAATTTATTGTAGGGACGAATATCTTTCAGTAATGCTTTATCATATCCTTGATAAACAAATGCCCCACCAATTCGAAAAGCTCCTAATCCATAATTAATATTCACTCCTGCTTGATTTTCTCTGAATCCATTTTTACGGGCAACCTCTTTTTCCGTTCTATGTAAACCTGATAAATCAATTGTGGAAATAAACTCTAAGTCGTCGTAGGTAGAATCTAAATTCATGCTTCCATCGACCATTTTTGAGGATGCAAAAAGTAAACCGGTAATATATTTTAAGCCAAATTGAACCGCTGCTCCGCGTAAAAATCTGGATTCATCCACAGACGTGTAGGGCCTAATTGGAATTGGATTGCGTTTCATGGTTGAAATGTCAGCAGTTTTTCCAAATGCGTAACTCGACCACATACCTATGCCTTGACCAATTTGAATTTGATAATCTCCAATTACAAAAGACTTCAAATACTTACCACCTCGAAAGAAAATATGACCCGAATAAAAATCAAAACCATTTTTTTGAGTTCCTTTAAAGAATTCTTCACCGGGATCTTTTTCCGCAGTAAACCCGATACTTATATTATTTTTATAAGTGTATCTAAATCGAGAGTAGTAGCGATCGGAATTTCCTAGATACTTAGAAGAATTCACAATGGAAGAATCAATCATGTCGTCATATCCCGCCTTTCTTTGCATTGTAGGCTGATAACGTAGAAATAACTCAATCTTTCCTTCTTTTAATGCTTCTTTAAAAGTGACATGCAAATTATCGAGTCTATCGTCAATACTAACGAAGGGGAGAACAAGTTGAATTGTAGCTAAGTCCCAATAAGTCAAACTTTGCAGTTCATAGATAGAAATAAATTTACCAAAAGACTGACGATGAATCAGTAAATCTTGAATCTGAACAGGTGTTAATAGATTTAATTCATTTAGTTCTTCAGCGCTGGTTTGATTCAAGTTTATAGGATTGTCAAAATAAAAATTTAACTGCTCAATAATGTTGGTTAAATCTAAATTCTCGCTTTGAAGTTGTTCTGAAATAAATTCAATACGCTGTTGTATCAATTCACCCTTTTGTTCTTGCTGTGCATGGAACTTCTGAAAAATGAAAAAAATCCAAACAAAATTTATCCAACGCATTTAGTGAAATTTATACGAACAAGAAACTGCTGGTGACCATCCAAGGAATTGATGATAACTCGTCCCGAAATCTAACATCACCGATTTAGCAAACACATAACCGAATCCAAAAGAGTACGAAATAGGTTGCAAAGAAAATCCACCCCGAAGATAAACATTGTATGTAGGCAAATATTCAGTTGAAAACTTCACATTCAAGGGGTATTCACTATTTTTTTCAATTTCCGTCAAAAACAAAACTTTATTAGAAAGCTGATACCTCACTCCTAACCTCATTTCGTTTGTATATCGATCGTATTCATAATCATCAAGAATAGCACTTCCAATATTGAAAATACTAAACCCAATGGAAACTTTTTTATTTAGTTTGGAAAGTACTCCAAATTCTGCGGTCATTGCATTCGCATTTCCATAATTTTGGTTTAAGCGTACACCTTGATAATTCAATTGAACTCCTGCACTTAGAAATTCAGCTAGAGGAAGCGCATACCCAACACCTGTTTTAAAAGACCTAAATTGTGTGTATCCATAAAGTTGACTTCCAACAGACACAACACCTTTTTTCAAAGGTATAACAGCCACTACTGACTGGCTTTGCATCTCTCGAAGTAGGAATCTATTTTCATAACTCACTCCTACAGAAAACTTTTTTATGTCTTGAATTGCACCCGGATTATTAAAATAAAACCATTCGTCTGAATGAGCAACCGTTGCAGTAGATAAAGCTAAATTTCTTGCTCCAGTTGTATAAACTCCTTGAGACAACATTAAATTGCTAATAAAAAAAAGACTGATAAAAAATACTAACTTCATTATTCTATTTGCTCCGAATTTAATTAAAATTAATCGAGAGTTCGTTGTATCAAGAAATTTTAATTTTCAAATTACATCTTCATAACACTCACAAGTTCTGTATATTTGACAGAAAGAAATACAAACAATGGAAAATTGGGGATTTCATCCAATTGAAAGTTCAACTTGGAGAGATAAAATTAGCAAAGAACTTGGGGCATCTAATCATGAGTTACTTTACTCAAACAACGTGGAAAATATCAAAATTGATATTGCTACAAAAACATATAAAGCGAAATACAATACGACTTCCACTAATAACTTTCCAACTATAACCAAAAACTCGGTTTACATTGACGTTTTTAATGAAGAAGAAGCCAACACTATCGCACTTTATTGCTTAAACTATGGTGCGAATGCTCTATTTTTATCGGTCAGAAAGAAAGATGTAAATTGGGTTAAATTACTCAAAGACATTGAATTAGCATATATTCATTCTTGGATACAAGTTGATTCAAAATTACAATACGAGACTCTTTTATCTTCAGTTAATCTAAATGAAATACCAAATATTACGATTTTCGGCCCAATAGATAACTTAAATAATACCAATATAAACAGTTTTCACTTTCAACAAATAGGTGCTCCGGCATATGTAGAAATAAGTTACATTTTAAACGAATTAAACCATCATCTTATCAATCGAAAAAAAAGTGAAATCGAACAATCTAGTTTAGTATTTACGCTTGGATTAGATGGGAATTATTTCCTGGATATGGCAAAAATTCGCGCAGCAAAATATTTGGTCAATGAATTGCTACAAGCGTATCAAGTTAAACCTGGTCGACTTGAATTTCACGCACACGTTGGATGGTCAAATAAATCACTCAAAGACGCAGACTCTAATTTACTACGTCAAACCACCGAAGTAATGGCTGCATATTCAAGTAACGTCGATGCTATTTTCAATAATCCAAGTAAAAAGTATAGTAATAAAGGTACTTCTTTAACGGATTGGAGATTGTCATTGAATATTTTAAATCTTTTAACCGAGGAAAGTTATTTTAGTCGCGTTACGAATCCCATGGATGGATCCTTTATTTTCATACAATTGGTAGATCAAGTCATTGAATCTTCTTGGGAACTCTTCACGAGCCATCAAGAACTTAGTTTAGTAGATTTCAACCAAATACTTCATGAAAAAACAACTTTCGCGAGAACTGAAAAATTGAAAATGTTTTCAAATAAAACAATTATCAAGATTGGAATTAATGCTTACACATCTCAAGAAAATTTAACTGAATTTGAATGGGTAGAAGTACCTATGTTTGATGGAAAGCCTTATTTAATATTTGAAAAGGAATTGTAAGATGGAGAAAATTATTTTTAGTAAATTACCGAACGATTCCAAAAAGTCAGTAATTGAGAATCCTGAGGAATACATAACTGCAGAAGGGATACCATGGAAAAAATTATATTCAAACGACGACTTAGAACAAGTCAAACATAGTACAGCGGTTTCAGGTTTCCCACCCTATCTCGGAGGTCCTTATGCATCTATGTATACTTCAAAACCTTGGACGATTAGGCAATATGCTGGTTTTTCTACTGCTGAAGAATCCAATGCCTTTTACAGACGAAACTTAGCTGCAGGCCAGAAAGGATTATCTGTAGCTTTTGATTTAGCAACACATAGAGGTTATGATTCAGATCACGAGCGAGTGGTAGGCGATGTTGGGAAAGCGGGTGTTGCCATCGATTCGATTGAAGATATGAAAATTTTATTCGATCAAATTCCGTTGGAAGAGATGTCTGTTTCTATGACCATGAATGGAGCAGTTCTCCCAATATTAGCTTTTTACATTGCCGCTGCAGAAGAAAATGGAGTCCAAAAATCTTCATTATCGGGAACCATTCAAAATGATATTTTAAAGGAATTTATGGTGAGGAATACGTATATATATCCTCCCGCGCCTTCGATGGAAATAATTTCTTCCATTTTTGCTTATACCTCAGAGCACATGCCGAAATTCAATTCTATAAGTATTTCGGGATATCACATGCAAGAAGCCGGAGCGACTGCAGTGATTGAATTAGCTTACACATTAGCGGACGGTTTAGAATATGTAAGAACAGGTATTAAAGCTGGTTTGTCCATTGACGATTTTGCTCCTCGATTAAGTTTCTTTTGGGCAATTGGAATGAATTATCACATGGAAATTGCAAAAATGCGAGCTGCACGTTTAATTTGGTCGAAATTGATTCAACAGTTTGGACCTAAAAATCCAAAATCACTGGCCTTACGTACGCATTGCCAAACCTCAGGATGGTCCTTAACCGAACAAGACCCTTACAACAATGTAGCACGAACATGCATAGAAGCAATGGCCGCAGCACTGGGCGGTACACAATCATTACATACAAACGCATTAGATGAAGCAATTGCACTGCCAACAGATTTTTCTGCACGCATTGCAAGAAATACACAATTATACATTCAAAAAGAAACAGAAATAACTTCTTTCATTGACCCATATGCGGGCAGCTTTTTTATTGAAAAACTAACAGACCAAATTGCTACTGAAGCCATGAATTTAATTGAAGAAATTGAATCGCTTGGTGGTATGGCAAAAGCAATTGAAACAGGATTGCCAAAATTAAAAATTGAAGAGGCGGCAGCAAGAAAACAAGCAAGAATCGACGCGGGTTTGGATATTATTGTTGGAGTTAATCGCTACCAATCAGATGAGGAAACAAAAATTGACATTTTGGAAGTTGACAATACGAAAGTAAGGGAGAGTCAATTAAAGCGATTGAAACAAATTAAAGATTCTCGAAATAATGAAAATGTAAAAAATTACCTCAACGAACTTGAAATAGCTGCTAGAACTAAAACAGGCAATTTATTAGAAATCGCAGTGAAATGTGCAAAAGAAAGATGTACCTTAGGGGAAATTTCTAGTGCCCTAGAAAAAGTTTACGGGAGGTATACCGCAACAATAAAAACGATTAGTGGAGTTTATTCAAAGGAAGTTATGCAAGATGCTGATTTTGTTGAAGCCAAAAAATTGGTGGAGACATTTACAAAACTTGAAGGAAGGCGCCCAAGAATTATGATTGCGAAATTGGGTCAAGATGGTCACGACAGAGGAGCCAAGGTAATTGCAACTTCATTTGCTGATGTCGGATTCGATGTTGATATGGGACCTCTCTTCCAAACTCCATCGGAAGCAGCACGACAAGCGGCAGAAAATGATGTTCACATTCTTGGCGTATCCTCTTTGGCTGCAGGACATAAAACACTAGTTCCGCAAGTGTTGGACGCCTTGAAGTCAATAAATCGCGAGGACATCATGGTTATCGCTGGTGGCGTCATTCCACAACAAGATTATGACTTTCTTTTTGAAACCGGGGTTTTCGGTATTTATGGCCCTGGAACCAAGATAGCAAAAGCTGCGCAGGAAATTTTGCATCTATTAATTAAAAGTCATCAATAAAATTTACGTAAATTCGGCACAATAATTGAAAACGGGGTCAACTAAATTTAATGAAAATGAAAATAATTGGTAGTTTATTTCTTTTGATGTTAGCGACATTCAGTGTTGTTGCACAAAAACCATCCGTAAGCATTAAGGCTAATAAAAACATACTCATTTTAGATGACGAAAAAGAAGGAGCTTCTGCCAAAGTGGTGAAATTAGACTTCGCATTTGTTGCTGCTGGAACTAAAGAAAAGTCAATATTATGGTCAATAAGCGGAACAAAAGGTAAAGATTGGGAATTTGTAAGTGGCAAAGAAACAGATCGCTCTGTACAAGTAAAATTTAACCGTATTGGAACTTTTGATGTAAGTGTAACAATTGGTTATTCTTTTAAAGACAAAAAGGGCGAAGAGCAAGAAGACGAAGTATCTGAGGAAAAAGAAGCATTTATTACCGTTTCTAACAACCTTGATGATTTACAACAATTATTTGCTGATCAAACTTTTGTTAAATTGGTGAAAAAAGCAGAAGATACTAAAGTAAAACCTAAATATTCCAACGATCCTACCCCGAACATTTTTCTTGCCAAAGGTTATTATGGGATGTATCTGAAAGGATTGAAAGACCCTCAGATTGCTGAGCCATACGAAGAGGCTATTTCAGCAACCGCAGCGGCCATTGAAATGGATCAAAATGGGATCTTCAATGTACACGTTCACAAAGCTTGGCTCGACCAATTTCAAAAAGAGGTAAGTACAAATGCTATCTTTATAAATCTAGAGGATGCTGAAGGTTTTCCTGCTTTTTACACAGGTAAAGATGTAGAGAAGAAAAATCAGATGAATGATGAAATGAATTCAGGAATTGAAATTTACACCACAATTTCAAAACACCCATTTGTTGCCAGATGGATTGAGGCAGCTATTAAATACAATGCGAGAGACTTTAAAACAGCGAATGCCATTTACACGGAAGAGATTCCTAAACTATTAAAAATGGATAATCTTGACAAGTTAACAGAAACTGATAAAAAAGTTCTAAAAACAGGAATCATGTTATCTGCACAAACGTTAACAGTTAGAGATAAAAACAACACTAAAGCATGTGAAGTATTAACTAAAGCCAATTCTTGGTTTAGTGAACATAAAGACTTTTCTCAGTTTTACGAAAAGGTTTACAACAACTGTAAGGAGTAAAATCAACAGTTCATTAGTGAAAACTTATAAAGAGAGCCTTTTAGCTCTCTTTTTTTTATGCTCACCTTTGAAGCATCATGAATAATAAGTTAATTTCCTACTTGAAAAACAAATATATAATTGCTTCTGCTCTTTTTTGTTTATATGCACTTTTCTTGGACGACTATGATATTTTCACCTTGATTACTCAAAAAAACAGATTAACTGCTATTGAAAATAAAAAGAAAGAAGTTGATCAAAATCTTTATCAGACAAAGGAAACATTATCCAAATTAGAGGGTATGGAAAATGTAGAGCATTACGCGCGATCTGTCAAGTTTTTTAAAAAGGATGACGAAGAAATCTTTGTGATTACCAACGAATAACTTATTTCTTTTGCAGTGTTGTGTTAGGATAATAAAAATTTAATATTTCTTCCGATGTGAATCCAAGTTTAGCCATTTGCATTGCCCCTTCCTGACATAATCCTACGCCATGCCCAAATCCCTTTCCAGATAAAATCACATTATTTTCAACCAATTTAACTGAAAAATAGGTTGACTTTAAACGAAATTCTTCACGAATATCACGCAAAGGGATTCCAAATTGAGGGTGAATAAAAAATGACATGCGCTGACCTTGCGAAAAGTTGGTCAAAAGACCGACATAAGCTGTGTCTTCAATAGGAAAATTATACGTCTTTTTGAAAAATTCATTCCATTTTGTTAAAGGAATGGATTTAGTCCATGTGGCCTGTTTTGTATGTCTACAGTAGGGATCTTCAAAGGTATACAATCCTCCAATTGAAGTATTCCATACCCATTCTGGATCCGAAATTTGCCCACCACAATTGGCATGAAAAAATGTTGGAGCATAACTAGTATCTTGATATAAAAGAACTATTTTACTCGTTGCATTTACTGCAGAATCAATAGTGTTTTTAAGGGCATTTCGTTTATGTAAATAGGCTTGACAATGCACTTGATCACACAAATTAAAACCCTCTTTTTCATGTTTATTCCAATTTTTCAATGCAAATGTTCTTGAAATGATCGATTGAACCTTGTAATATTCGTACAACTGTCCACTTCCCGCTTCGCTTTCTACTACGCCTTCAAGGTAATCTTCAAGTTCGAGGATATTCTTAATAATGAGGTTATTTTTCTTTGTCAATTCTACGCGCAACTCACCTTCGTATGACCTTGGTTTCAACTCGGGTTTAGAGGGTTTAATCTGAAAAAAATCAGACAATTTATCTGGAATAATTTTGAACGATGAACAAAAATAGGATTGGTTATTACAACTAATTGATAACCCGTTATCGGTGGCCTCTACATGCAGTGGAACACTCGTTGAACTAATGGTGCCTTTAAGAATTGAATCGGCGAAAAAAAAATAGTTACCTTTCTGTATTGTTATGTCTATACTTTTAACCACGTACTCATTAAATAATCCAACCGTGATTTTTTGTGAAAAACCAACGAATGTATTTACCAGAATAATTAAAAGCATTGTTTTCATGTGATAATTAATTCAATATATGAGCTGCAATCCTTCTACTTGCTCCGGATTCACCCAACAATTGAACCAATTTTGTATACTCTTCCACCACCCTTTTTGTTTCGGTCTCACCTGGAAGAATTTTTTGCAACTCAAGATAAATTTGATCACTTGTGCATTCGTTTTGAATCAACTCTTTGACAACTGGTTTTTCTAAAATTAAATTTACCAATGAAATGTACTTTACCTTGATAAGTTGTTTGGCAATTGCATATGAGATTGTGGAACTTTTATAACAAACTACTTGAGGAACCTTGAAAAGCGCTGCCTCTAACGTTGCTGTTCCGGAGGTTACGATCGCCACTGAAGCAGCATTTAATAGATCATAGGTGCGATGCTGTACAAAGTTAACTCCCTCACTTTTGTATTGCAAATAAAAATACTTTGGAAGGTTTGGAGCACATGCTACATATATTGAATATCCAGTGAGCCTTTTAGCGGCTTCCAACATAATAGGAAGTTTACGCTCAATTTCTTGTTTTCTACTTCCTGGTAAAATGGCTACAATTGGAAGTTCTGTTGAAAAGTAATCGTCTATGTATGTTTCTTTAAAATTCTTTATTTCATCTAGAAGTGGGTGACCAAAATAAAAAGAATTATAATCGTATTTCTTGTAAAAGTCTACTTCAAATGGCAAAATACAATAAAGGGCATCAACATTTTCACGAATAGTAAATACCCGATTCTTTTTCCAAGCCCAAACTTGAGGGGAAATATAATAAATTACGCGAATACCTCTTGATTTACACCATTTTGCCATTCTTAAATTGAAGCCGGGATAGTCTACTAAAATTACCGTATCAATTTCATGAGATAGGAGTTGATACTTACAATCTTTGAAGTTTTTACTGATTTTAGAAAAATTCATCAAAACTTCTAAAAAACCCATGAATGACAAATCTTTAAGTTCCTTAAGAATCTGTACACCTGCATTTTTCATTTTATCCCCACCCCAGCCCAAAAGAGTTAATTCAGAATTTATTTTTTTCATTTCTTTGACAAGATTTGAAGCATGTAAATCTCCTGAGGCCTCGCCGGCTAAAATAAATAAACGTTTTGGTGTCATCCTACTGAAAATCGTAGTTAGAGATGAAAATATACAACATAAACGGAGCGTAAACTAACATTCCCAAAATTAAACCTCTAGTAATGAGATACTTTTCCTTATTGAGAAAATAATAAAACCAAATTAGGTTTGAAATCAAAGCCAATGATAAATGTTTACTTTTAATAATATCACTCATTTCGAATTGCAATTTCATGTATTCTAAAGATGAGTTTTGTGCTTGTCCGAGAATAAACCAAACTAAGGGTAAAAATACTACGGGAGAAAAAAAGCCTATAAGCACTCCTATCAGAGTTTGTTTGGTAAAAAAACTAGACATCTTCAATCGATTTTAAAGTAGAAATGGAAGAATATGATGTTAAATCAAAATGTGTTGGAACCACGCTCACGTATCCGTTTTTTAGAGCAAATAAATCTGTTTCTTCTCGTTGATCTTGATCTGTAAATTCTCCAGTCAGCCAATAATAAGCTTCACCAAATTGATCTGTTCTTTTTTCAAATCGATCTGCCCAATAAGCATGGGCCTGCGAGCAAATTCTAATTCCATTTATTTGTTCAATCGGCAATTTCGGAAAGTTAACATTCAAACATAATCTTCTAGGAAAATCTATACGGAGAGCATAATTAATTAGTTTTTCGGCATACATTTCTGCTGAGGAAAAATCAGCATCAGGATTGAAATCACAAAGAGAAAATCCGATAGATGGTATGTCCTCCATTGCCCCTTCTATTGCTGCCGACATTGTACCAGAATACAACACATTGGTTGATGAATTCTCTCCATGATTTATTCCAGATAAAATTAAATTTGGACGTTTTTTTAAGATCTCATAAATGCCTAATTTCACACAGTCCACGGGTGTTCCTGAACAAGAATAAGCCTCAACCTCTCCAAATAAAAACGATCGCTTTAACCTGAGAGGATAATGAATCGTGATGGCATGTCCCATTCCCGATTGCGGTTTATCAGGCGCAACAACAACTACTTGACCTATTTTTTTGGCTACCGTAACCAAGGTATGAAGTCCCTTAGCATGAATGCTATCGTCGTTCGTAATTAGAATCAATTTTTGTTGTTCCATTTGTGCCAAATTTACGTAAATTAATGCATTGGAATGCTTAGCTTTGTCCTCATAATATGAACAATCTTAAATTGATTTCATTGCGGCAGAAATTTGCTTTTTGCTTGGTGAGTTGTTCTCCTCTTCGTAAGGAAGCAGATGACAGTTCAGAAATGGTTTCTCAGGTTTTATTTGGAGAGCCGCTCAACGTACTTGAAATTAAAGAAAACTGGATTCAAATTGAAACTTATTTTGACGGTTACAACGGTTGGATGGATGTTAAACATGTATTAGCGATTTCCGAAAAAGAAATGCGTATTTGGTTGGATGAACTTCGTTTTGCACCAATTTCTGCATCAGAGATAAGTACACCCTGGGGCCAACAATGCTTATACCCTGCCAGTTTTATTGGAGAACAAAATTTTTCGATTGGACCATATTCATTTGTTTTACCAAAAGAAATAGCTCAAGAAAAAACAAACGCTTTTGAATTGGCGTTAAAGTTTCTCAACACTCCTTACTTATGGGGAGGAAAGGCAAGTTCCGGAATTGATTGTTCTGGATTAGTACAATCTGTCTTTAGAATACTTGGACTAAACCTTCCTCGTGATGCCTATCAACAGGAAGAAATCGGTACTGAAATTGATTTTAACGATATTCAAAAGGACGACGTTGCATTCTTTTCTAATAAAAAAGGAAAAATTATTCACGTTGGAATTTTAAACGATAACTTATCAATTATTCACGCTTCCGGTCGTGTTCGGATAGATAAACTTACATTGGAAGGAATATGGAATGACGATTACCAAAAACTTTCACATTCTCTAAAGAGTATAAAACGATTCAAATGAGTAAAATTTAACCAAGAAAATTGTGCTAATACAAAATGAAATTAATAATCGTTAATATTAATTTTCGATTATTTATCTTTAAAAATAGGAATGAAAAACCCGATTTTTTGAACTTTTATGAATGAATTATCGTAACTTAGTATAATTGATTAATCACTTATCTTAGTACATGAAAGTTTTAATAACAGGAGGAGCTGGTTTTATTGGAAGTAATCTCGCCAAAAGACTAGTACAAGAAGGTCATTCAGTAGTTGTTCTCGATTCATTACTTAGAGGAAATAAACTTGATAAATGGACTTTTTCAAAAATTAAATTTGTTAAAGGTGACGTTCGAAGCAGGAAATTGGTAGATGAATGTTCCGAAGGTTGTGATGTCATTTTCCATTTCGCTGCAGTTTTAGGAGTAGATATCGTTGCAGACAATCCTGTTGAAACAATGGATGTCGAAGTGGTTGGAACCAGAAATGTTGTCGGAGCTGCCGAAAAAAACAACGTTAAATTTGTTTTATACGCTTCAACCAGTGGGATTTATAGTCACTCAGCTATCGTTAAAAACGCACTAACTGAAGAAGTTCTCGTTGATCCGCGCACTTCCTATGCAATGGCGAAAAGATACAATGAAATTTACTTAGCATCTCATCATGAAGAAAGAAACTTAAATGTAATTTCACTTCGCTTTTTCAATGTTTACGGTTGGAATCAAGACAATCGAATGGTAGTGCCAAGATTTTTCGAACAAGCCTTGGAAAATGAAGACATTACGGTTTTTGGTACGGGGAACCAAACGAGAGATTTTACTTACATTGATGATACTGTTGAAGCATGTTTTCGTTTGATGGGTATCGAAGGTTGTCACATTGTAAACATAGCAAACGAAGCTGAATGGTGTATTACCGATTTAGCAAATGAAATTAAATTTGTAACTGGTTCAAATTCGAAACTTACTTATATTGAAGCTCCTAAAAAACGTTACGACTACGAAGTTGAGCGCCGTGTGGGGAGTTCCGAGAAATTGTATGAATTAACCAATTACAAACCTTTAACGAATTTGAAATCAGGATTAGAACAAATTTATCAAATTAATTACGCAGAAAAAATCAACGCTTAAAATGAGAGATCAAGCCATTTTTCAATTAATCCAAGAAGAAAAAAATAGACAATTACACGGAATAGAACTTATCGCTTCGGAAAATTTCGTGAGTGAGCAAGTAATGGAACCCATGGGTAGCGTGCTCACAAACAAATATGCTGAAGGCTTGCCAGGAAAAAGATATTACGGTGGTTGTCAGGTTGTTGACAAAGTAGAACAACTGGCGATAGATCGACTTTGTGAATTATTTGGCGCAACATGGGCGAATGTTCAACCACATTCTGGAGCACAAGCGAATGCTGCAGTTTTTCTAGCTTGCTTAAATCCTGGTGATAAAATACTTGGTTTCGATTTATCACATGGAGGTCACCTTACACATGGTTCTCCCGTAAATTTTTCAGGAAAGCTATATGTTCCTTTTTTCTATGGCGTATCCAAGGAGTCTGGATTAATTGATTATGACCTTATGGAGGAAACGGCAAAACGCGAACGTCCGAAAATGATTATTTGTGGTGCATCAGCCTATTCACGTGATTGGGATTACGCAAGAATTCGAAAGGTTGCGGATGAAATTGGCGCATTAGTTTTAGCAGATATTTCTCACCCAGCAGGTTTGATTGCAGCGAAATTATTGAATGATCCTTTGGAGCATAGTCATATCGTTACAACCACAACCCACAAAACGTTGAGAGGACCTAGAGGCGGTGTAATTATGATGCGTCATAATTTTGACAATCCCTTCGGATTAAAATGGAACAATGGAAATTTAAAATCAATGGCAGCACTTTTAGATGCTGCCGTGTTTCCAGGAATTCAAGGTGGTCCATTAGAGCACGTGATTGCGGCAAAAGCCGTAGCTTTCGGTGAAGCACTGACAACAGAATACAAAGCATACATGACTCAAGTTAAACGAAATGCTTCCTTAATGGCTGACGAATTTGTTAAATTGGGATATCACATAATTTCCGGTGGCACTGAAAACCACAGCATGTTGATAGACCTTAGGTCTAAAGGAATTACTGGTAAAGATGCAGAAAATGCTCTTGTATTGGCGGATATTACGGTAAATAAAAACATGGTGCCTTACGACACTGAATCTCCTTTTGTTACTTCCGGAATAAGAGTTGGTACTCCCGCAATAACCTCACGTGGAATTAATGAGTCCGAAATCCCTACAATAGTTGGATTGATCGATGAAGCTTTAATGAGTCGCGAGAATACTGAAGCCATCACGAGTATAAGAAAAAAGGTAAATGAGCTGATGTCTCACAGGCCTTTATTTACTTGGTAAATGGTTTTCAAACCAAAAAAAGATTGGTTTTTCCCTGTAGTACTTCTTTTCGTAGGTGTTGTTTACAGCGCTGTGGCAGTTTATGTTTTGATTGAGGAAGAGGATCAAACATCCATCTATGGGTTAGGATTGGTTTTCTTCTTATTAATGCTTTTATTTTGGGTCATACAAAAAACAACATCCTATCGTATCGACAGTGAAAATAATTTAATCTGTAAAATGCTTTTCTTGAAGAAAACTATCTTCATTTCCACAATAAAATCCATTGAAGATTCAAATGGTCTATATATGGGATGGAAAATGAACACCGCTTGGAAATGTTTAGTAGTGAAATACAATACATACGACGAACTTCTAATTTCACCTGCTGAAGAGTTAGAATTTATAAAAACACTTCTTAAATTAAACCCAACAATTCATGTCAAATCCACACCTTGAAACGCAAGTTTTTGTTGACGAAAAAGTCAATGCTTTTAAATTTAAAAACGAATATTCACTTTACAACGAATCCGGAGAAGTTATAGGATCTATTCATCAACTATTGAGCACTTGGGAAAAAATCCGAAAATTGTTGGTGAGTCAAAAACTTACGCCATTTCAATACGAAATTAGAAATGCTCAAGGAGAAGTTATTGCCGAAATCAAAAAAGGATGGACTTTTTGGCTTCCAAAAATTCAGTTGGTGATGAACGGTGCTGTAATTGGAGTAATTCACCAAAGATTTAAACTTATCAAACCCAAATTTGATATTTACGACAATAATAATCAACTCATTGGGGCTATCAAAGGAAATTGGTCGCATTGGCAATTTGATATCACAAGTGATAAAGGAATTGAACTTGGACATGTTTCTAAAAAATGGGCTGGAATCACTAAAGAGTTATTTACCACAGCCGATAAATACATTGTTAACATTGAACCAAGTGTACAAGATGAGAAAATGCGCATGTTGGTATTATCCGCAGCTTTGACTATTGATCTTGTCTTAAAAGAACAAGGTCAATAAGCTTTTATTCTATCTGTTGAAACACCATGACAAGAATTACAAGCTCCAGATGTCAATGGACTAACCATGTAATTTTTCACACCCGAAGGTCCTGTTACAACAGGATATAAACCTTCAAAAACAACATTCTCTGTGGTGAAGAAATTTCCTTTAGCATCAATTTGTATCGTATGTTTTAGTTCGCCTTGACCATCCGGAAGCGTGAAAAATTCTACCTTACCTGAACCTACAGAATTCAACATCGTCGTGTCATAAACAGTTCCTGCTGCATTAAAACAACCCTCTCCTCCTCCTCCATCGCGATGGCAATTCATGCAATTTTGACCTTTATTGTGACTTTCGGATTCTCCAGAATAACTAATATTTGTCTCTCCACAGCCTTCATCATCTTCTTTTTCACATGAATTTAAAGGCAATAGCACCATTGCTGAAGAAAAAATAGCCAGAAGTATAATATTCAATTTATTCATTCTCTTTGTTTTTCGATATTAAAGTTAATAATTCATATGCTCCTTTGTGCACTATCTTTAAATTTTGTTGTTTTGAACTTAATTCTACAGCATGCAACTTTTCATTCGACATTAATATTTGAATTGGTTCGGACCAAAATGATATACCATCGGTGGTTAAAAATATTGAAGGCTTATTGTTGACATCTACAACTGCTTCAATGGGCAAAACAAAGTAATCGGATGAATTTATGTCTACTAGAGCCTTAATGTAGGCCCCAGGTTGAATTTTAGGGTCAAATTCATCAAAATGACAATGAACTTTTGCTGTTCTGTCACTTGCTAATTCCTTTCCAATAAGGTAAATTTCACCATTAATAGTTCCAGCAACTCCTGATATCTCCAACTTTAATTTTTGTCCTTCTTTTAGAGAAGAAAGGTGTTTTTCAAAAACAGTTAATTCTGCATGTACATGCTTTAAATCTATTATTTCCAATAAATTCATTTTTGACTCAGCAAATGATCCCACTTCGCAATTTACTTTCGTAATTACACCATCAAATGGTGCCAGAATTGACTGTTGACGTTGAATCTTCCCTTTATTTAAACTATTAAAATCGACGTTTGCCATTTCCAATTTTATTCTTAAACCTTCCTTTTTTGCCTGAGTGATTGCCAAATTTGCCTTGGCTTGTTGCCATATTTTTAGCGCAGAAGCATCATTTTCTACTAAAAATTTTTGTCGAACTAATTCCTGTTCATTTAATTCTAGTTGTGCCTTATTTTCAAGATATTCTTGTTGAAGTTGAATAATTTCTGGATGTTCAACTGCTAATATCACCTGACCTTTCTTGACCTTCATTCCATCAAGCACATTAATTTTCTTTATAAATCCTCCAAATGGCATCGTAATAAATAGCTTATTTTGCGGCGGAACTTCAACCACTCCATTCAAATTTAAATTTGACGACATTTGTTCTTTACTTATTGTTTTAAACTGTATTCCCAAATTCTTTAATTGCTCGGAATCAACTTTAACCATTGAATTTGAAGAAGATGTTTTTGTTTCACTTTGGATCTCCTCTTTGCTTCCACATGCAGTCAAGAGCAAAAATGTGAAAGCTATTTTACTTATTGTTTTCATTTTCTAGTATTTTATTAATCCAGTTTATCATTATTCCAATTTCATTTGTCTTTTGTTTGGTCTCAATGAAATTTAATTCAATTTCTAGTAGTTCTTCGTTCAACTGTAAAAGTTCAAAATTTGAAATATCACCATTTGATTTTTTCAATTCTAGTTGAGACTTCAAGTTCTTCATTTCGTTTGAAAGAAGTAGTCTTCTATTTTCCACGAGTAAAAATTGATTATTGTATGAATCATAAAGGTTTTTATAATTGATTTGAAATGACTTTGTAGAAGTCTCAAAGTCTAATTGGTTCTTTTCCATCTGAAGTGTTAATTCTTTTTGTTTGTGATGAAAACCATTCCAAAAAAATGGAACATTTACTCCAAACATGACTCCTTGAAATCGCTTATCTGCCCCAGCAGCAGGACCTGAATTTGGTGGTAAGGATCCTATCAATGTTTGATTGAAATAACCTAAATTAAATTCTGGAAGTTGCTGATACAAAATATATCTTTTCTCGAGTAATAATTTCTGTTGAATCAAGTTTACATTCTTTTCTTTCCAATGCCTTTGAGCGAGAGAATCTTTCATTTTATCAACAATAATTACCTCGTAGTCATCATTAATAATTAGTTCAAAATTTTCATCTACCCTCATTCCAACTACTGATTTTAATTGGCTTTTCAAGTTCAACAAGTCATTTTCAATAGAATTCAACACTGCTTCTTGTCGCATTTTTTTTATCGTAATTGCTGAGATATCAATGGTTGAAATTTCTCCAGCTTTCTTCTTCAATTCATAGAGTTGAGATAAGGTATCTAGACTTTTAGAATAATTTATCACTTCTCTTTTTTTAGCCTCGCATGCCCGAAAAGCATCAAAAAGTGTATAAATCGCTAATTCTCTTTCCCTAATTTTCCAATAAAGATTTTCATTTTCAATCGCTTGCTCATTGTTAGACATTTTAATAAACGATTGAAAAACCGATGGAAATGGAATCGTCTGATTGATGGTGATGTTGTTGTCATTAATTGAATACGAATTATATTGACCAAACATTCCGTTTAAACTTGTTTTAGGCACTTCCATTAGGCCCAATTTTGATTGTCTTGCAATTTCGCTATTGAGTCTAATCGATTCGATTTCAGAACTATTTTTCTTCATATAATCAATCAATTGTTGTTGATCATATTGGCTAAAACCTTGAAATGAATTGAAGAAAATAATTACAAGTACTGAAAGCGCAGCAGGCTTTCTATTTTTAAAAGAGATTTTTTCAAACATGGCGTATAAGATGGGTAAAATAAAAAGGGTGAGAATGGTAGCGCTAATAAGTCCTCCTATCACCACTGTAGCTAAGGGTTTTTGAACTTCTGCACCGCTTCCCATTGAGAAGGCCATTGGAACAAATCCCAATGAAGCTACTGAAGCAGTCAATAAAACAGGTCTTAATCGATTTAGCGTACCCCGAACTATTGTAAATGAGAGAGATGAACCCTTCGATTTAAGTGAATTAAACTCACTAATTAACACAATACCATTAAGAACTGCCACTCCAAAAAGTGCAATAAATCCTACTCCAGCCGAAATGGAAAAGGGCATATCTCTAATCCAGAGTGCAACTATTCCTCCGATTGCCGCCAATGGAATTGCCGAAAAAATTAAAGTTGCTTGTTTTACGGACCTGAAAGCGAGAAACAACAAAAAGAAAATAAGAAGTAAAGAAGCAGGAACAGCTATCAATAATCTTTTTTGTGCATTTTCTAGATTTTTAAATGTCCCACCATAGGTTGGATAATAACCAGGCGCAAATTCAACTTGACGCGAAATTTCAGTTTTCAATTCTTCTACTATTGACGCGACATCTCGTCCACGCACATTAAACCCAACAATAATTCTTCTTTTAGCATCATCGCGTTGAATTTGATTTGGTCCTTCCTGAACTGAAATTTCAGCTAATTCGCTTATAGGAATCTCTGTGCCTTCCTCGTTTACAATATGAATTTGTTCTATCATTTGAATATTATGTCTAGAGGCTTCATCTAATTTTATTACCAAATCAAATCTTTTCTCTCCTTCAAAAACAAGTCCCGTAGGCTGACCTGCCAAACTTATGTTTACCGCTCGATTTATTTCTTCAACACTCACTTGATATTTAGCAAGTTGTTCCCAAAGATAGCGTATTGTCATTTGTGGAAGCCCGGTCATTTCTTCAACATAAACGTCTTGAACTCCATTTATCTTCCCCGCAATTCCACCTATTTGTTTTGCATATTTTTCTAACATGATGAAATCTTCACCATAAATTTTCACTACAACATCTTGCTTTGCCCCTGTCATCAATTCATTAAAGCGCATTTGAATCGGTTGTTGAAATCCAAAAGAAACTCCCGGAAGAATCGTTTCTAATCTATTTTGCATTTTTTCTGCCAACTCATCCTTTGTTGTTGCACTTGTCCATTCGTCCTTCGGTTTCAAAATGATCATTAAATCACATGCCTCCATTGGCATTGGATCGGTTGGAATTTCTGCTGTTCCAATCTTACCGACTACTGATTTTACCTCTGGGAATTCCTCTAACAACATTTTTGATGCTTTCTGAGTTGATTCAATCGTTTTAGTTAAACTTGAGCCTGTCATCAACCTCATTTCTACGGCAAAATCACCTTCGTCAAGATTCGGGATAAATTCAGATCCTAACGTTGAAAAAAGTGCGATACTGCCTATAAAAAAGGACACAAGAAATACCAACACTAACTTTTTTTTCTTTATTACAGTTAGTAATAAAGGTAAATAGAATGCTTTGATTTTCTCCACCATTCGGTCGCTAAAGGTCTTTTTATGACTTATCTTTTTACTTAAAAAAACAGAAGACATCATTGGAACATAGGTGAAAGACAGCAACAAAGCCCCAATTATGGCAAACATAACCGTCTGCGCCATTGGCATAAACATTTTACCTTCAATTCCGACTAAAGCCAAAATTGGGAGGTATACGACTAAAATTATTAATTGACCAAAAATTGCACTTGAACTAAATTTAGAAGCCGACATGTAAACGGTTTCATCCATTTCTTTATTTATCAAACTTTTCTTTTGCTTAAGGTGTAAAAAATGAAGTGTTGACTCAACAATAATTACCGCGCCGTCTATAATAAGTCCGAAATCTAACGCTCCAAGGCTCATCAAATTTCCACTAACATTAAAAATATTCATAAGCGATATGGCAATCAACATTGAAAGTGGAATTACCGAAGCCACAATAAGTCCTGCTCTTAAATTTCCTAGGATTAAAACTAAAATTAAGATTACAATCAATGCACCTTCAATGAGATTAGTAGTGACGGTCGATATGGCACGATCCACCAAATGAGTTCTATCCAAATAAACATCAATTTCGATTCCTTCAGGTAGCGTCTTTTTAATCTGTTCCATGCGCTCTTTAACGGATTTAATAACCTCTGAACTGTTTGCTCCTTTCAGCATTAGGACAATTCCTCCAACAGCTTCTCCTTGGTCATCAAATGTTAAAGCGCCAAATCTTGGTAAACTTCCGAATGAAACTTTTGCAACATCTCGAATAAAAATTGGAAATTTAGCGTTAGATGAACTAATACGAATTTGCTCTATTTCCTGAATTGATTTTAACAAGCCTTCCGTTTTTATATAGGTAGTAAGGTTATTTTTTTCAATATAAGCTCCTCCAGTATTCCCACTGTTTTTTTCGACAGCATCAAATACATCTGATACTGAAAGACCAAGCGACTTAAGTTTTAACGGATCAAGAGCAATTTCATAAGTCTTAACTTCTCCACCGAAACCGCTAACATCTGCAACTCCAGGAACTCCTAGAAGCTGACGACGAATAATCCAATCTTGAATCGTTCTTAGTTCGGCTTTTGAATATTTTTTCTCGTATCCTTTTTTGGCTCGCACCACATATTGATAAATTTCTCCTAGTCCGGTACTCATAGGGGCCATTGAAGGCTCTCCGTATCCAGATGGTATTTGACCTTTGACTTGAATTAATCTCTCGGAAACCTGCTGTCTTGCCCAATATGGATCCGTTTCTTCATCAAATACAATCGTCACAACACTTAATCCAAAGCGACTGAATGAGCGTATTTCTTCAATACCGGGAATTGTAGCCATGGATTGTTCCACGGGAAAAGTGACAAAGCGTTCAATATCCTCAGCGCCACTAGAGGGGGAGGAAGTTACAATTTGAACTTGATTATTTGTGATGTCAGGAACGGCATCAATTGGCAGGTTTTGCAATGATAAAATTCCCCAGACGATTATAAAAAAGGTCAATACAGCAACGATTAACTTGTTCTGAATCGACCATAAAATGATTCGATTTAACATAAATAAATTGGATATAATTAACTAATAGGTTTTGTTAACTATACCAATTGAGGTGGATGCCAAATAGAAAAATAATTTTTGGAAAAATAACCATTGCAGTAGGAAAAAAACACCTTTTCCGCAATTGGTTTTCTATCTGTAATTTGGAAATTTGCGTGTATATTTTCTGGTTGATTAAAATAGAAAATGCTACCAACTTGTATTACAGATTTAAATGGAAGTTTCCGATGTTCCGTATCATTATCAGTTTTACATTTCACATAATGTTCTAAAAGAAATTCACGAAAAGACATGCCTTCGGCTTTGTGAAATTGATTGTAATGCGAGACCAAACGAGGAATATTTAACAATTGGCTTCCTTGCATATTTGGTGCAATTGAAACAAGGAACATGTAAGAGGTTAAAACTAGAATTAAATGTCTCACAAAACAAAGGTAGTGTTTTTACATCCTAGTTAAAAAGATTTCTAGCTCTATTTATAAATTGGATTATTCTCAATAATACTTATTTTTATCAAAATTTACTTAATGAAATTTGCACTACCCCTAATCCTATTTATATGTGCCTTTACATTTGCACAAGAAAACAGCCCAACCTGTTCTAAACGAGATCGATTTAAAAACCAACATGTAAAAAGCAATACTTTAACCGTATCTCAAATTGCTGAAATGGAAAAATACGATGTTGTTTTTTATGGATTGGATTTAGAAATGACAAACACATCAACCTTCCTTTCCGGAACCGTGAGAATTGATGCAAAAGCAAAACTGAACTTGGATTCTGCTTTATTTGAATTATTTCCAACCCTTGTCATCTCTGAAATTAGATTAAACGGTTCACCTTCTTCATTTTCAAGATCGGGAACAGCAGTTAAAACATTCGTTGGAGCAAATACAGGTCAAACCTTTTCTCTTGAAATTGATTATTCTGGAAATCCACCAACAGCACAAACCAATCCTTTAGGTGGTAGTGGAATTACCGCGGGATCTTCACCTAGTTGGGGGAACAAAGTTGTTTGGACACTTTCTGAACCTTTTTCAGCCATGGAGTGGTTTCCTTGCAAGCAAAGCTTATCAGATAAAGCAGATAGCTCCTTCTTTTCTATAACAGTTCCGGATACTTTAAAAGCTGGATCAAATGGTAAATTAGCAAGCATTGACACCTTAGGAAACGGATTCTTGCGTTTTAATTGGGAACATCGTCATCCTATTGACTATTATCTCATTTCAGCATCAGTTGCAAAGTATGTCGATTATTCCATTTTTGCTAATCCGGTTGGCGCTCCTAACCCTATTTTAATTCAAAATTACATTTACGACAATCCAAATACATTGCCCAATTTCCTTGCCGACATAAATGAAACGGCTGATTTTATCGAGTTGTATTACGATAAATATGGTCCCTACCCTTTTGAAGATGAGAAATACGGGCATTGTATGGCACCAATTTCTGGTGGTATGGAACATCAAACGATGACCACACAAGGATTTTTCAATAATACGCTTACCGCACATGAGTTAGGGCATCAATGGTGGGGAAACAATGTGACATGTGCCTCATGGGCTGACATTTGGATAAACGAGGGGTTTGCCTCCTATAGTGAATACATCATGCTGGAAAATTTATTTCCAGCAGATAAAAATCAACACATGCTAGATGTTCATGATAATGTAAAAACCCAAACAGGAGGAAGTGTTTGGGTCCTTGATAGCCTTAACGAATCGCGCATTTTTAGTGGAAGATTAACTTATGATAAGGGCGCTGGAATTATTCACACAATGCGTTTCATGATGAATAATGATAGTTTATTTTTCGCGGTTCTTAAAGACTTTCAGCAATCATTTAAAGATAGTGTAGCACATGGAATTGATTTTCGAGATAAATTAAACGAGTTTTCCTCCATGGATTTTACAGAAATGTTTGAGCAATGGTACTTTGGAGAAGGTTATCCTACTTATTCTTTAAAATGGAAACAGGAAGGAAATGATGTCATTGTTCAAGTTAATCATACGACATCTAAACCTGCTATAACGCCAACATTTACCAATCCAATTGAGATTAACTTTAATCGCACTCCACTTCAGGATACTATCGTTCGATTTACAATAAATTCAAATCAAGAAACATTCCTTTTACCAAATTTCGGTACCTTGAGTACGAGTGCAACTGCGATTATCGATCCCAATAATTGGATTATAAACAATGCGGGTAGTGTTACGCAAGATAATTCCCTTTCTCTATCCGAAATCAAGGAAAGCAAAGAACTTATAATATATCCAAACCCAACGAATGGCCCTTTTACTATTCAAAATGTTCCTTCACAAGTGCAAGTTAATGTATTGGATATGTTTGGTAAAGTTGTTAAATCACTTGAATTCGAACCAAATACATATATCGATTTATCAGAACTAAATAAGGGAAATTATTTACTCGAAATTTTGTTACCCGACAATCAAAAAAGATTGAAGATCATTCAGTTATAACTTTTTTTTTAGAATTCTATTTTTATTTAGTTTATTCTTTTTGAATTAACTTTTTAGTATTTTCACTAAAAAATAATCATGAATTACCGTTGCCTCATCGCCATTCTTTTAGTTGCCTTAGA
>CAZLHR010000019.1:0-47712 GCA_964559685.1 uncultured Lishizhenia sp. | reverse complement strand
ATTTTTCCACTTAGGTCTTTGAGTGTTGCTTTTTCACCAAAAGAAGTTACGGAAAACCCTGTGATAGAAAATGAAGTAGTTGCAGGATTTGGAAATAGGTTGAATTGGTTGGTTTTTCCGTTGTCATGTAGTCCTAACCAAGTCGGACTATTAGGAGTTAACAAAGTATGCAAGTAATTTAAATCTGCTACCCAAAGGTTACCAAGTGTATCTATTTCTAAGCCATAAAAGTTGGAAAAATCAATCGGGGAATTGGAATTATCAAAGCGATTGGTCCATGTGTTACCCTCTAATTTAGCAAGGGCAAATGGCGTATCATTTACATCACCAAAAACGGCCCACAAACTGTCATTATGATCAAATTCTATTTCCAACACATTTGGACTTGGCATGTTGATGGTGTTGTTTGGGGTGATGGTATCTAAAAAATCATAGTTATAGGCATAACTGATTCCTTTTTTCCCAGCGACATATAGTGTATCTGTATGGCGTTGAAATTTTTTATCATGAATCGGAGCTAATAAATAGTGTGGGTCATTCAAAAGCATGACATTTGAGTAATTTACATTGTGACCAATTACACCGTTATCAGAATATAAAAATTCACTTTTAGAAATTATATCACTTGCATTAAAATAGGTATCTATTGCGTTTCCATCAAAATACTTTAAAATACTTCCAGATTTAATAATAAAGACAGTATCAGCATTTGGAGTAATATCAAGAATTTCTGATTCCACTATACTTGGAGTACTCACGTAATCTGTAAAATTAAATAACCCAAAAGTTCTTTTCATGTAGAATACACTATCCGAGGTAAAAATAAATCGTAAATGATCACCGGTCCATAACTCACCAAAATCAACACTACCAAATGGTTGGATGAATCCTGTATTTTCAATAACCGCGACTTTATTATCATTTACCAGCCATATATCATTAGTGTATTGATTAATTACAAATTGACCCCAAGGTTTAGTATTGTAAAAATTAGAATAAGGTAAAGATTGCCAAGTCTGCCCAAATCCGACCGATCCAAGAATTTGAACTACCGAAAAAAGCAAATATGTTAATCCAGTTTTACCCATTTGGATTGAAATTTACGGTTTTTATCTTGATAACGAATGAAATAGATCCCTGAATGTAAATCTTTTATATTCAAATTAACTGAAGTTTGATGTACAACAGATTCCTTTCGAACCACATTTCCAGCTAAATCAACAATTTCTAGATTTCCATTCAATTCTCCCGAAGGAGCACTAAACTCCAAATATTCGCTTGCCGGATTGGGAAAAAGAATAAAACCATTTTCTTCAACAAAGGCTTCGTCAATTCCTAAAAATGCATCTTGGCATTGGTCTTCCAAATTCGCTTGAATCGCATTAAGATAAAAAGGAACGCGATTGAGCAAAGCAGACGCATTTTCTCGGTGATTACCTCCAGAACGCTCGTAAACAATAGCATACGAATTTGAAACAGATCGTCCGTGAGCCAAATAGATGGATGGCGACATCATCAAACCTCGACAATCACCTGATGGAAAACCTGTTACTGCTGCAGTCCAGTCGGTAGGAACTGTTGGATCGCCCGAAAATACATAATTGGTTGGATAACCATTCGGGTGCACATAAGGCGTTCCGTCTGTCCTCAATCCACTAAACAAGTTCCAATATTGTTGTTTTCGTTCAGATGGAGTTCCATTTACGATTCCTGGATTTTGAAATGATTCCATGGGTTGATCTAGCGAAATGATGCCTAATGCAGGAGGATTTAATCCGTATTTGTTGTCATCATTATTATCCGCATTGTAGAAAATCATCGTGTTTTTTGAGGAATCACAACCAAAATAATCATCTGCATAATCTCCAAGATCAGCATCAACCAAGAGTCCCATTTTGAACAAATAGTAATTCACTAAGCCTCGATTGTAAACCGTTACATCTACAAAAGTAGCATCATTTATTTCATCGGCTGTATTGTACTGGTAAATCATCGTATGCACTTCAATTCCCATAGAATCTTGTGTATTGGAATACGTGTGAGAACCTGCTGCATCGTTTTGAATCATGTATGTAGCACAACATCCTTTTATTAACGGATAATCGCCTTCATTTGGGTTGTACTGACCATCCGAATTGTAATCGTAAAAAGGAGCAAGCCAATAACTTTCACCTGCGGTAACATCACCATGCGCTGGCCAATCATAGATCACATTTAGCGCTTCTGGGGTTGGAGCAGTAACTGTATCGCAACCGGAAGTCAATTGTCCATTATTACAAAGCCACCAAAGTCTGAACTGGTCTAAGTCGCCTTTACAGATTTTCCAAACTCTGTCTTTCCAACGATTGATATATGCGCTATCGGCATAAGCTGTTGAAATTGGTCCGGAAAATATATCTGATGGATTATTTGGATACCCACCAGAGGTAATGTAGATAGAATCATTTACGTCTTTGGCTCCAAAAACAAATTGTGCACCAAAAATTGACGTAAAACCTGAACCTTTTGGTATTTCGTAACCGGCTTGACCACCACTGAAATTATTGAAAAATGTGCCGCTCGACGAAATTGTTGCGGAAACATTATTGTGATCGAGAATTACTTGAGCTTTCATTCCAAAATATTGAAAAACAAAAGGTAATAAAGTCAAAACCTTAAGAAAGAATTGTTTTTTCATAGTTCATTATTAAAATGAAGAACGTAAAAAAAATCGTTGTAGAGGTGCATTGGATTATGCCCTCTTTAAGAATGTTACACCAAAAGAATTTATTGCTTTATATTAATCCCTTTTATTAATTAAGAAAATTCTCGTTGGTTATTATTTTCAAGATGCTGGTTTTCACATGGGAGGTTAATTTTTTTATAAATGACTTCACCAGCCTTTGTGGAGTATACCGAACTAAAATAAGCACATTCATCTGATATATCTTGTCCGTTTTGTAATATTCTAAATTCGTATGAATCAAAATTAGCCGCAGCCCCATAATTCATAAGGTATAACCCCATTGAATCTACATATTTTTCATTCAATGAGGCTAAACTATTTTTATCAGGAACGATATATAAGTCCCCACAAAATTCAGATGGTAAATAAACTGTAATGTATTTTTTCTCAGTATAATTACAAGAAACCAATACAGTTAATGATATTTACAGTGACAATAAGAAATCCATAATTATGTCGTTTGTTGTGATTAATAAAGTTACCAGAAATATGCTCTTATTCTTTTATATACTTATAAATAAGGAAAGTGAACTTATTTAAATATAACAAGTTCGTATATTATCTAATCAAGTAGAAAACTAGTTTGTAATTCAATAAACAAAGTAAATGAACTATAACTCGGATATTACATCAAATCCTTTAAAGCTTCCAGTTATTGCCAATCCTGATATCTTGGACGCGATTCTCTTGTGCTTTATTTTTAATGCAATTTCGTTGATTGTTGCACCACTGCCAATAGCATCATCTATTATTAAAAGATGATTATAGCAATTTTGCGCTGGAACGACAAACGTATTTTTTGCATTTGCTAATCGTTCAAATATTTTGGAAAGTGCCTTTTGAGGAATAATGATTGGGGTTTTAATTTTATTCACTTTAACAATTGGTATGGGAATTTCAAGCAACTTTTCCAAAACTGACATAATTTGTATTTTTCGCGCAATAGTAGGTGGCACAAAAACAATAGCATCAACATTCTCTCTATAAATGAAGTTATAAATTCGTTGTTTGATCTCATCTACAATTTGTTTCATTAACTCCTTATTTTGACCTTGTTTCGCATAATGCATAAGTGTTCCGAGTCGAGTTTTTCCAAATCGCTCGATGGCGTAAAAGTCGAGGTAAAACAATTCATCCACCCCGATTTCATTAATTCCTTCGGTATTTTCAAGTTTTGATTTACCGTCTATCATTCCATTGCCATTTAAGTAAAGCAGGTATTTTGATCGTGTTTCATAATAGGTTTGAATGGTTTTCGTAAGTTCCAATTTTTGCTTGTCACACCAATATTTCATTGCGTTCAATCCTTCAAGACGATTGCCTAGAGCGTCAATCAATAAAAAATGTGTTTTCAAAAACAACTCTTTGTCGAAATCAATTGATTCGTTTGTCGTCATGTTGTTGTCATCAGCCAATGCATAAAATACATGTGGTGCCTTTCCCCATTTTTGGATTGCCTTTTGCTCTTCCAATTCGGAAATAATTCGATGGACATATTGCCTGGATGTTTTGAGTAGTTGACTTAAATCATGTATACTCAATTGTTGATGCTTTCTAATTAGTTTTAGAATTTTGTCTCTCGTTTTCACGATACAAATATAATTAGTTTACAGTAAACTATTTACTGTAAACAAAAAAATTAATTTAGAATTTATTATTTATAATTTTTATAAGTCAAATATTGATACAGACTAATAAACCTTTATATAAAAAACAATAGATTTACCTTATCAATTGAATAAAGCCTGAAATGTTTGTGTTGCTAATTCGGTAAAAATAAGTTCCCTCGATTTAGTTTATTTTTCGTAAGAAGGACTTTTCACTCGAAGTAATACGAAAATCTTTCCTTTTCCAATCGTTCAATCACCTCCAAGCGACCGCGGTGTATTGCTAAAAATATTAAGGAGTTATCCATTGCTAATTCTAGATCGTGGGTCGATAGCACAATGCATTTATTTTTTTGCTCGGCAATTTCTACCAACTTATCCATCATCCGTTTCTTGTTATTATAATCCAAGAAGGCCGTTGGTTCATCAAGGAGCAATACAGGAGTATCTTGTGCTAGTGCTCTGGCTACGGCAGCTAACTGACGCTCTCCATCCGAAATTCGATCGGTAAATTTATTTGCCAAATGCAGAAGTGACAACTCTTCTAACAGTTGCTCCACATGATCAGCTTCATCTTTTGGTAGCTGACCCAAGATTGAGCTACTCCCAAATTTACCCAAGGAAATATAATCTCGAACTTTTAGGTATTCAATTCCATCAAATTTACTTGCCACAAAAGCCACATGCTTTGCCAAAATCGACTTGCGTAAGGAATGCACATCCAAGCCGTCTATCTTCATATTCCCGGACATCATAGGAACATGCCCTAAAATTGAATTCAATAATGTTGATTTTCCCCCTCCATTCCGGCCGATAATCGCATAAACTTTACCTTTTTCCAAGACGAGGTCTTCAATTTCAATTAATGGCCTTTGGTGACCAACGATGGCATGTGTTATTTCGATCATCTGACGCGGCGCATTAAAATGAGTAAAACAAATGGAGCACCGATTAACGAAGTAAATGCGTTCAATGGAATCGGCAAAACAGGCGCCCAATGCAAAATTAAAGCGTCGCAAATCAGCACAAATAATGCACCAATTATGAGATTCATTCCTATTAACAAATGATGTTGCTGCGTTTTAAACACCAAACGCGTGAGGTTTGGAACAGCCATACCAACAAAAGCAATCGGACCACAAAAAGCAGTCGTAACTCCTGCTAAAATTGCCACCGCTATCAAAATGATTATTCTTGTTCGCACAATGTTAACACCTAATAACCGCGCAGGTTTTTCACCTAAAACTAAGACATTTAGGAATTTCCCCATTGCAAAAGCCAAAAGAATTCCCACACTCACCGAACCTGCGAAAATGGACAGTTCTTCAAAACTAACTTGTTGCAGCGTCCCCATCGACCACATAGTGAATGCTTTCAAGGCTTCTGCCCCACTCAATTGCTGTAAAATTGACACAATAGCCGAAGTAAAACTTCCAAACATCATTCCTGCCAACAAAAGAGATATTTGATTCCGCAAATACCCGGAAAGACCAATCATAAAAATACACGAAACAAATGCTCCAACTAGTGCAGCACCCACTATTCCCAATTGAGCGCCACCAATTGAAATCCCCGACATCAAAAGTAGTCCAACGAATAAGCTCGCACCGGAATTAATTCCTAAAATGTACGGACCTGCCAAAGGGTTGTTGAATAAGGTTTGCATCAACATTCCACTTAAGGCGAGAGAGGATCCTGCCAAGATAGCCGTTAGGGTTCTGCTTAATCGAAATTCGCGGACTAATACATGATCCATCACACTGGGGTCATATTGAAAAATTGCATCCTTCATCACGCCTAACGAAACAGCTGTTTCTCCGGAAAGCACATGCAAACAGGCGGCTCCAAGTAATGCCAAAATTCCAATGCTCAACCAACCGATTTGCTTTGATACGCTCATAGTACTTCTTTGTAAAAATACAAGTTCTCCAAATCTTGTTGAGTAAAAATCCTACGGTAATCCTCAAGAATTAGGTGCGGCTGAACGGCGTTCATTTCCCAAAACTTATTGGCGTCGTGCGTGTAACAATAAATTTTACCAGCGGTGAAAGCTTTGATAAATTTAGCTTTCGGATTAGCACGAATAAGACTTTCCTTTGTTGAAAATCCTGGGTTTAGCCAAATCGTGGCATTTTCCGCATCTTTCACCACCTTCTCAAGGGCTAAAGACAAACTACCGATGCCCTTCGTTTGGGCATAGACATAGCTTCCTCCGGCATCAGCAATTAATTGGGCATGGTAACTCTCACCCGCCGGTGTATCCCAGAAATCTCCGTATACATTTCCAGAAATTACGCGCCCATCAACCTTAGTTGATTTTTTACGTGTTGCCAAATAAGCTGTTTCAATGGCCTTAAATTTTTCTTTTGCGAGCTCTTTTTTACCCGCTAAATAGCCAAACAACAATAACCATTCAGCTTTACCTAGCGGATGCGTTTCACTCCAATCGAAATTAGAAATGCATGTGATTCCAATTTCATTTAGTTTCTTTTCATTTGGAAAAGGCCCGGCATATGCGCTGTGAATGATAACTTTCGCACCACTTTTTACAATTCTTTCGGCATCGGGAGATCCTTCGTTTCCAAAAGATGTGATTCTACCTGCATCAAATGCATTTCGAAGAATTTCGTTGTAAACATATTGAATATCTTGAACAGCCACCACCCTATCCAGACTGTTTAATTCTGCTAACATGCCAATGTGTGTGGACGAAAAAGTAGCCAAAGACGCGCCCGGATTAATTCCGCCATCGCCAATTTTTATAGTTTGAAGCAATTGATTAGTTGAAGGACTTAAGATGTCAATTTGCGTATATCCTGAAAATTCAGCAATTCTTAGCCATTTACTGTAACGGCAAATGTTGTCTTTGTTTTCAATTGGTGTCAGTTTCTGTTGCTCCGAGCACGCAGAAAGGAGAAACAACCAAATTAAACCAAAAAACCAAAGCCTCATCAATATTGCTCTGAAGAATTTGGGAAATCCCCTGAACGTACATCTTGAATGTATTGATGGAAAGACTTCATCATCTGGTCGTAGAGATTATTATACTTTCTCAAAAAACGCGGACTGAAATCATTATTGATACCCAACATATCGTGAACAACAAGTACTTGACCGTCTACCCCATTTCCTGCTCCTATCCCGATTATTGGGATTTTTACTTCTTGCGCCACTCTTGTTGCCAGTTGCGCTGGAATTTTCTCTAAAACAATGGCAAAACATCCTGCCTCTTCGAGCGCTTTGGCATCTTCCAGTAAACGATTTGCTTCTTCTTCCTCTTTAGCGCGCACGACATACGTACCGAACTTATAAATTGATTGTGGCGTTAATCCCAAATGCCCCATAACTGGAATTCCTGCTGTAAGAATACGCTTAATGGATTCCAAAATCTCTTGGCCACCTTCCATCTTCACCGCGTGTCCACCCGATTCTTTCATAATTCGAATAGCACTGGATAAGGCTTCTTTGGAATTCCCCTGATAGGAACCGAACGGCATATCGACCACAACCAAAGCTCGATCGACAGCCCTCACCACTGAGGAAGCGTGATATATCATTTGATCGAGCGTAATGGGTAAGGTGGTTTCGTGTCCTGCCATTACATTTGACGCAGAATCGCCTACCAAAATAACATCGACACCTGCAGCATCAATTATTTTAGCCATTGAAAAATCATAGCCCGTAAGCATAGAGATTTTTTCGCCTGCTTGTTTCATTTCGTGCAGCGTATGCGTCGTGACTTTTTTAACTTGCTTATGTATCGACATAATTGAATGAATTAATTTTTTTAAGCTTCCAGATAAGCACGTACATTGCGGTCAATGCGCTGTTCAATATTCTCAACATCACTTTTTACAAAGGCATTACCGGTTATTTTTTCATAAAGTTCAATGTAGCGTTCCGTAATCGTGTTCACAAATTCATCAGGCATAAAAGGCATTTGTTGTCCCTCTTTTCCTTGAAAACCATTTTCTATCAACCATTGTCGAACAAACTCCTTCGATAATTGCCTTTGGGGTTCACCATTTTGTTGTCGTTCCGCGTAACCATCTGCATAAAAATATCGTGAAGAATCCGGCGTATGAATTTCATCGATTAGGATAACTTCTCCGTTTCTTAATCCAAATTCGTATTTCGTATCTACTAAAATCAATCCACGTGCTGCAGCCATCTCACTCCCTCGCTGAAAAAGGGCGCGTGTATAGTTCTCCATGGTTTCGTAAATATCTTTAGGAACAATTCCTTTTGCCAAAATTTCTTCACGCGAAATGTCCTCATCGTGACCTTCATCTGCTTTTGTTGCAGGGGTAATTATTGGCGCTGGGAATTTATCATTATCCTTCATTCCTTCCGGCATAGTAACACCACAAAGCACTCTTTTTCCTGCTTGGTATTCGCGGGCTGCATGTCCTGCCAAAAAACCGCGAATAACCATTTCCACACGAATGGGCTCACATGCCACACCAACGGCCACCGAAGGATCAGGAGTTGCCTGTAACCAATTTGGACAAATATCGCGCGTTGCCTCCAAGAAGTACGTCGCAACTTGATTTAATACTTGACCTTTGAATGGAATTCCTTTTGGTAAAACGTGGTCAAAAGCAGAGATTCTATCCGATGCCACCATAACCAACAATCCATTTTCTAAGGTATACACATCGCGAACTTTTCCATTGTAAACCTTGATTTGACCGGGAAATTCAAAATTCGCCTTGGTAATTGCTTTCATTTATTTCGTCGATTTTTTTAATTCATTTTTTCTTTCTTCAGCTTCAGCAACATCAAAGGCAGCAACAATTCGTTTCACCAGGCTGTGACGTATCACGTCACTCTGACCTAATCGAACCACACCTATTCCTTCAACATCCTTGAGAACGTCTAATGCGTATGATAATCCAGAACGTTGCCGATGAGGTAAATCCACTTGTGACATGTCACCTGTTACTACAAATTTTGCTGTCATCCCCATTCGAGTTAGAAACATTTTCATTTGCATGCTGGTGGTATTTTGGGCCTCATCTAAAATTACAAACGCCTTGTCTAGTGTACGACCACGCATGAATGCCAACGGGGCTATTTCAATAATACCGAATTCAATCATATCGCCCAATTTTTCTGCGGGTATCATGTCGCGCAAGGCATCATAGAGAGGCATAAGGTAAGGATCCAATTTTTCTTTTAAATCCCCGGGTAAAAAACCAAGGTTTTCTCCTGCCTCAACAGCTGGTCTTGTCAATACTATACGTTTTACTTCTTTGGCTTTTAATGCGCGTACTGCCAAGGCTACTGCTGTATATGTCTTTCCTGTACCTGCGGGACCTACAGCAAAAACCATATCGTGGGTATATACTGCTTGCACCAGTTTCTTTTGATTTACAGTCCTAGCTTTGATTTTCGTTCCTCCATTTCCGTGAACGATTGTTTCGGATCCGTCATCATTACTCAATAAGGTACCTCCGTCACTTAACATGAGGTTATCAATATTATTTTCTGTTAAGGAATTAAATTGATTAAAATGTTGGATAATGAGGTTAAATTTTCGCTCGAATTCATCCATAACTTCTTCATCACCACTGATGCTGACAACATGACCTCTTGCGGTCACTTTTAATTTGGGGTAGAAGGACTTTAAATGCTTAAAATTGGCATCGTTCACTCCAAAAAGTTCTGCAGGATTGATTCCTTGTATTTCGATATTTCTTGTTCCCGTCACAAATAATTTTTAAGTAATGTTTCACTTGAAATTCACGAATTACATTACTTTTGGTAAAATTATAAATTAATTGCTATTCAAGCCTTGATTTGACATGCAAATCATTACACTAACGACAGATTTCGGACTGCAGGATTATTATGTTGCGGCAACTAAAGGAGCTATTTTGCATCAAATTCCAAATGCGAATATCATTGATATTTCCCATTCTATTCGACCATTCAATGTGGCAGAGGCTGTTTTTCAATTAAAATGCTGTTACCATACGTTTCCGCCCGGAACGATTCATATTGTTGGTGTTGATTCTGAACCGGTATTTAGTGATACGAATCCAAGTTTTCCAGCAGTGATGCGCTACAAGGATCAATATTTTATATCGAATGACAATGGTTTTTTTGGGACTTTCTTAGAAGACGATGTGCCGCAAGCGCTCTACAAATTGGAAAAACCTACCTTCAATGAAGAATTTTACAAGTTTCCGACAAAAAACACCTTTATTCCTCTTGCTTCGTGGATCAGTAACAAAAAAGATTTGAAAGAAATTTGCGTAGAATCATTTACGTTTAAAAAGGCTTTCATTCAAAAACCAACAATTGAACACAACAGAATGCTTGGCAATGTGGTGCACATTGATGCATATGGAAATGTCATTACTAACATCACTAAAAACGACTTTGACAGGTTTGGAACCAATACACCATTTACCATTTATTATGTAAATAAAACGTATTTCATTGATACGATTTCAAGGACCTATAACGATGTGACTATGGGTGAAAAGGTAGCTGTTTTTAACAGCAGCGATTTACTTGAAATTGCCATTAACAAAGGTGCTAATGGCAGTACAGGAGGAGCTAATAAATTGTTTGGCGTGCGGGTTGGCGATGTGATTACCGTTGAATTTCATCCTCCCGGATCCGCAAAAGACATTCATTCCTTATTTTAAATGATTACGAGAATTGTAAAACTTACTTTTCAAGAGGAAATGGTTGGTGAGTTTTTCACTCATTTTGAAACAATAAAATGGAAAGTTGCTGAGTTTCCCGGTTGTCATGGAATGAGGTTACATCAAGACCAACGATTTCCGAATGTTATTTTCACCTACAGCCTTTGGGAAAACGAAGCTTATCTCAACAATTACCGAGATTCGGCGTTATTTCAAAACTTGTGGCCAACCATAAAACCTTGGTTTAAAGAGAAGGCCCAGGCATGGACAGTCTCTACCTATTTTGATGGATTTTCGAAATAAATAATGAAAAAACTTGATTAGCCTAAAAATTAGCCTACCTTTACACAAATTATAATTATTTAAAAATGAGTAAAGGAACAGTAAAATTCTTCAATGAGACAAAAGGTTTTGGTTTCGTTGTTGAAGAAGGAACTGGTAAAGAGTACTTTGTACACGTTACCGGATTAATCGACAAAATCCGTCAAGAAGACGAAGTCGAATTTGATCTTCAAGAAGGTCGTCGAGGTTTGAATGCAGTTAATGTAAAAAAAGCATAATTATTTAGTTTAAATCTTTACTGAAAGGGCTTCACACGTGGAGCCCTTTTTTTATTTGTAACTAATCAACACATTCGCGCTCATAAATTTTTAGTCAAGAAACCACCAAAGTGATTAATTTTGGACGTTTAATAAAAACATGAGGGCATTATTTTTCAAAGAAATTAACAGTTTTCTCAATTCATTGATAGGCTACGTATTCATCGTAATCTATTTAGTGAGCTGTGGTCTTTTTCATTTTGTACTCGACAGTGAGACTAACCTGTTTTATAATTTTGAGGCTGATCTTATTCCATTTTTTGGATTATCCCCTTGGATTTTCCTAATGCTGATACCGGCTATCACCATGCGCTCTTTTGCGGAAGAGAAGCGAACGGGAACTATCGAACTACTAGCCACCAAGCCCATTTCGGATTTGAAAATAGTACTTTCCAAGTATTTTGCTGGTGTTGCCTTGTTAATCATTGCCATATTACCAACTATCGTTTATTACTATACCATTTATCAATTGGGAAAACCGGTAGGATCTATAGATTCTGGTGCTACTTTTACATCCTATTTAGGACTTATTTTAATCGGTTCAGTTTTCGTTGCTATTGGAATCTTTGCCAGTACACTCACGAGCAGTCAAATTATCTCATTCATTTTGGCCATGTTTCTCTGTTGGTTTTTCTACGACGGATTCGAACGACTTGGAACATGGGGAACCTTTAAGTCATTTGACTATGTTATAAAATACATAGGAATGACCTCTCACTACGAAAGAATTGGAAAAGGAGTGATCTACCTGCGTGATATTGTATATTTCATTTCACTAATCGTTGTATTTTTATATTCTTCTTTACACGCATTGAAAGTAAGTAAATCATGAAATTTAGGCTTCCCTCCTTCTCGTTGAAATGGTTGTATGGTAGTTCAATACTGATAATTCTCATTATTAGTGTGATATTGGTCAATATTTTGGCTAATTTCTCTTCAGAAAAAATTGACATGACTGAAGACAAGCGTTATTCCTTGTCTGAACCAGCGAAAAATTTTCTCAACAAAGTAAAGGACATCGAAGGAAAAGTGTTTGTCGAGGTCTACCTAGATGGTGAATTGCCCGCAGAATTGCGCTCCTTCAAAGAACTGATTCAAGAAAAATTAGAGAACTATAAGGAATTTTCAAATGGGAAAATTGATTTTAAATTCATTGATCCGAAAAGTGATGGGAATGGAAAACCTAATGAATTAGAGTTAGAAATTTTCAATGAAGGTAAAGGTGTTAAACCAGTCGAGGTAAATTACAAAGACAACAAAGGTGTATTAAACGTATTGCGCGTTTGGCCAGGCGCAAAAATGTCTTATAACCAAAATGGCGTTACAAAAGAGGCCTATGTACAGTTTATTCCGCCAAGACCAGGTGGATTAACAAACTTAGAAATGATCAGAGGCGCGGTAGATAATTCTTTTAGCGATGTTGAATATTTATTAGCTGCAGGGGTTCATGAACTTATTTTAAAGAAGAAAAAGCGCATTGGTTTTCTTCAAGGACATGGAGAATTAAGACCAGAGGAAACAAAAGCTGCTAAATTATTGCTCAAGAATTTCTATTACATGAATGAGGTGACCATTAATGACACCTTAAACAAATTAAATGAATTTGACGCAATAATTATTGCTGACCCTAAAAAACCTTTCTCTGATAAAGACTTGTACGTCATTGACCAATTCGTGATGAAAGGAGGGAAATTAATGGTTTTCATGAATACGTTGGAAATTCCTTCAGATTCTTTAGAAATTAATTTAGGTACACATACGCTAAGAAAAAAGGTTGGAATTGAAAACATGTTATTTGATTACGGGCTGAAAATAAACGAACATTTAGTTATGGATGCAAATTGCTTTGAACACATCATCGATAACCGAATGACCAAAATGCGACAAGCCACAAACAAAGCTACATTTCCTTTTTTGCAACATGTTATGGCGACGCCTTCCGACCATCCGGCGGTTAAAAATCTTAATAGAATTTCCCTAAAATTTGTAAATGAAATATCCTCCTCAAGTAAATCAAATACCAATTTCAAAAATATTTTAACCAGTTCAAACAATTCCCTTGCCTCTCGACAAGCACCAATAGTCACATTTATAGACCACAAGAATTATGGTGAACCACTTAAGTTAAATGATACTCCAGAAAATGAGGCTAATCGTCTTACGCTTGCAGCTGAGGTATCCGGAACATTTACAAGTTATTTCATTGATAAATTGGATCCTTCTTTCGCAAATAACCCGGAAGCAAAATTTGTTCCCAATAGCATTAAACCAGGAAAGATTATAGCTGTTGGAAACGGGACTTTCCTAGCCAATGCGATCGATTCTGTTCGTTATTCAGACGGTATTACGCGTTATCGTCCTTTGGGTAAGGATGATTTAATTTTAGATCGACATTTGGCAAGTTTCAATATGCTTGTTCCTATTGACAATGCTGCCTTTCTTCAAAACTTAGTAGATTACATGCTAGATGACAACGCAATTTTTGAATTGAGAAGTAGAAAGTTGACCATTAAAGAACTAGATCGAGATAAAATTGCAGAATCTAAAAATTATTTCACGTTATTGAATATTGGATTACCTGTACTGTTAATCTGTTTATTAGGTATTATCGTTACTTGGTACCGAAGAAAGAAATACACAAGAAATTAAAATGTCAAAACGAACCAAAAGAATTATTTATTTATTCATCGGCCTCGTTATCTTGGCTGTTTTAAGTTATTTCACTTTTCGTTTATTGAAGCCAGCTGAGCAACAACCATTTGACGCGCTTTCATTTGCAATTGAAGACACCAATTCCATTAACAAAATCATAATCACAGACGCTTATTCTCGTTCATTCGAGTTGAACCGCTCCGGCGATAGTTGGGTTGATAAAAATGGGCAATGTGTGAATAAGGAAGGTGTTCACAATATTTTAGAGGCCGCAGCAAAAATTCAATTCAAAGCGTATTTAAATGAAAAAGCGGAAAAAAAGTTTTACGACTTAATGATGACAAATCACATCAAGGTAGATTTTTATCAAAACGGTAATTTCTCAAAACGCTGGTATATTGGCCCTAATGCACAAGACCATAATGGTCAAATTATGGTGGTTGAAGGTCCTAATAAAGAGAAAAGTAAGAAACCAGTAATTATGTCCATCCGTGGGATTTTTGGAATTATAGAACCGCGGTTTTTTGCAGACTCAAGAAAATGGATGTGCACAGGCATTTTCAATTTAGAATCTGAAAAAATTAGTAAAGTAGATGTTTCTTTTTCACAAGAAAGTTATCGTAATTTTTCCGTAGAGAACTTCGGTTCTAATTTCAGCGTGAAATCGAATGGAAAAGCCTTAAGTGCTGTAGACACCTCCAATGTAATTCGTTATTTGCAAAAGTATAAAAGAGTGAATTTTGAATCTGCCAATTACGAATTAAATAAAGTACAATGTGACAGTTTATTAAAAGCGGTACCATTCTGTACACTTACTTTAACCGAAAAAGGCAAACAATCGCCAGTCGTACTTAAGATGCATAGAATTCGCGTTAGTGAACCCCAAGAAAATGAATTCGGTGAATTAGTGAATATGGATATGAATAAATTTTGGTGTGTACTTCCATCTCAAGAAATTGTAAAATGTCAGTATTTCGTTTTTAACCATTTGATTTTAGGAGATGTGTATTTTCCAGCATTATCCTTACAATTCCCGAAACAAGACGCAAAGAAGGCTCTAACTTCAACTAAAAGAACGAAATAACGCTTATTCGTAACTTTTTATTCTTCTGTTCGAATAAGTTATAGATGATATTTCACAGAATTGTAGAAAAATTAAAAGAGAATTGGAAACTATTAATAAGTCCACTTTTCTTTTTTTTACTTGATTTGATTTATCGATTTCAGCAATTGAAAGAATTTGAATCGTCTCAACTTACTTTCTATTGTATTTCTGTTTGCCTTTCGTTTAGTTACTTCATTTTTATTTTTCTGTTACTACGAAGTATTGTTCATAAAAAGTGGTTGTTTTACCTACTTTATTTTCTAATTGGTCCTTTGTGGTTATTTTCTTTCTTTGGCTCTTTCCAATTTGAGTCAATGAATGGGATTTTTCCAAATTACCATACCTTTTTATTTATTAGGGAAGAACCTTATAGCGCATGGACATTAGCAACCTATACCCTAAATTTATCAGTTTCTCTGCTGATCTTAGCCCTAATAATTGGCATTGGATTTTTATTGCGGAAATTTATTAGAAATTCAATTCCATTAATCGCAAATCGAAAATTACTAATCTACAGTATCATACAGCTGATTGCTTTCGAAATAGTTAGCATTTTTCAGCCAAAGTTCGATCAGTGTGCCATAGCAGATGTAAATTTCGCGATGAATATTCAACGTGCAGTATTTGATTTCTCAGATTATTCAAGACCTGGTGGTGGACTAAAGGAAAGAGATATTCCAAAAATTGAGTCAACCCTTAAACCAAAGAATTTCAATGTTCTGGTTGTAATTTTTGAATCTGCAAGAAAGAGAAGTATGGGACTATATAATAAGGAGCTGTCAACTACTCCTTTCTTAAATGAATTTGAAAAAAAATACGCCAGTAATTTTTATAAATTCTTGGAACCAAAAACAATTGCGACTTCCACCATGTTAGCGGTTCCTGCGATTCTGAATGGAATAGGTCCATATCAGGATAAATCAGTTATGTTCAGCCAACCTTTGATATGGGAATACGCCAAGGCTTTAAACTACAAAACATTTTTTATGTCGTCGCATCAACTCAGCATGTTTGCTTTTGACGACTTTTATGATAAAACATCACTTGACTTCTATTATCATCAGGAAAATTCGGGAAATCCATTGTTTAATGAACTCGGAATGGACGACAAATTTGCTACCGAGCAACTCACGAAAAAACTAAGTGAATATAAGGATGAGCAATTCTTTGGTGTAATTCAATACAATACGACCCATTACCCATATACGGTTCCTGAGGAATTCATGAAATGGGGAGACGAGACAATAATGGATGAGTATTTTAACGCCATGTATTACCAAGACCAATTGTTAAGTAGAGTTATAAGTCAAATGGAAAAAGAGAATCTCATGTCGAATACGATTATTCTTTTTGTAAGTGATCATTCTGAAGCGATAGAAGAACATAAAAATATTGGACATTTAGAAACAAATTACATTGAAACACTTGATATTCCGTTGATGCTATATGTTCCAGACGGCACATTAAAAAAAGAGGAATTGAATTCACTGAAACAAAATCTAGGTAATCTCACCTCAAACATAGATGTAACACCTACAATTTTTGATTTATTAGATTTAGAACAAAATGAAAAATTTGCTCCTTATAGTAAAAATTTCACTGGTTATAGTTTACTGCAACCCGTTCCTGAAAACAGGTATGTAATCACCTTTAATTCTAATACTTACGCCAATTTCAATACTGGAATTTCCATTTTAAATCAGAAATGGCATTACCTATACCGGACCAATATAGTTCCGAACAGGGAAGAATTGTACTTTTGGAAATCAGACCCTTTAGAAGCTCAAGACTATCTTTTTATGATGCCTGCAAACATCAGAAAAGATATCGCCAAAGAATTCGAAAAACACCCTGAATCTGCCCGATTTGGACCATTAGTAAGAGAAGGAATTAATAGAAAGAAATAACTCTACTCACTCTTCCAACTTCCAGCATTTTTAATATACGGTACACCAGCGTTTCGTAATTTATTAATTACTTCGTTCAACGTATCTTTAATACGCGTATACTGTTGAGACGCTTCAACTAGCTCTAACTCTACTATTGACTTATTTGCTCTGTGAGTTTTTGTAACACCTGTGGTGTTGTCGTAAAGTTGATATTCCAACATTCCAAAACGAGAAGAAAGCGATGGAGCCGTTTCAAATTCTCTAGAAGACTTTATGTTATCTCCAAATACTAGTGTATTCAATCGATGAAAATCTTCTTTTAGCTTTTGTATGTTTCCTGAAAGTTCCAATGGAACATTTGTCGCATCCACAATCACCTTAGTCAATTGATTGATTTGATCCTTTGATTCAGCCATTTGAGTTGTCAAAATACCGATTTTTCTGTTCAACTCACGAACTTCTTCTCTAAAAATAAATAACTCCTCAGGATTTTTTGCAAGCAAAGTTTGGTTATTTAATCCTTTAACTTGGAAGGAAGACTTTTCAATTAAAAGTTCTGATTTTTGCTCATTTGGGTTAACATAGTAAACGCTTAAATAATAGGTTCCTGGTGTAACGAGTAATCCACTTCCCCCACTACCAATTGGGTTGGTGGATTGTGTTCTTAAATTCCAATTAAACTTGTTGACACCTTTTGATGGAGAACTCGTTGTTCTTTTAATTTCTTTTCCTGACACTTCTACTATAGACCAAACCAAATAAGGACTTGTTTCAAGTTCCTCTTTTGCCAAGTCGTTGAATGTAGGATAAAAAACATCTTTCTTTGCTTTTTCTAATTCCTTTTCTTTCTCTTGACGCTTATCTTTAAGGGACTTCCAAGATTCATTAAAATGCAAATAAAAAGTTGCACCAAAACTAGGGTTTTTCGCTGACCACATGTTGTGCCCTTGAAAACCTGTACCTTCCAACCCTAATGGATCCATTGGCACATACAACAAAGCTTCTTTTGTTGGGAATAAATGTGCTCGTTTATCCAACGTTTCCTTCTTAAGCTCTCGTAACATCGAATAATTATCTAAGACATAAAACCCTCGTCCAAAAGTTGCTGCAACCAAATCATTCTCGCGTTTTTGAATGTCTAAATCATATACAGCTATAGTCGGTAATCCAGCTAATTTTGTCCAATTTTGGCCTCCATCTGTGGAGAAAAAAGCACCAAATTCAGTTCCCACGAACAAAAGATTTGGGTCGATATGGTCTTGTTTGACACAATAAACACTTCCTCTTTCCGGTAAATTTGAAGTTATCGAAACCCACGATTTCCCTTTATCCGTTGACTTCAATAAATAAGGTTTGAAATCGCCATTTCGTTGCGAGTTAAACGCAGCAAAAACTACATTCTCATCATGTAATGACGCCGTTATCATATTGACGCGCGTTTGCACAGGAACCCCAGGGAATTGCTCGACTTTCGTCCAGGTCGCTCCATCATTTTCAGAAACTTGGATCAGGCCATCATCCGTTCCCACATACAAAAGTCCTTTTTTCTTAGGCGATTCATCCAAAGCCACTACGTTCCCATAAATCGTTGTCGAGGCATTTTTCATTACAGCATCAATCGTCCATACCTGCCCCATTACTTTCAATTTATTTCTGTCTAGTTGACGTGTTAAATCTGGAGATATCGTAGACCAATCATCACCTCTGTTATTCGATTTAAACAGTTTATTTGCAGCAAAATAAAGTACTGATGGGTCATGAGAAGAAACAATAAGTGGAGCATCCCAATTCCATCGGTAAGCTTCTTCACCTTTTCCCGGCATAGGCTGAATGGGAATTTTTTCACCTGAAACCTTGTCGTAACGAACCAACCAACCATATTGAGCTTGAGCATAAGCAATCGATGGATTAGACCAATCACAAGCAGATTCAAATCCATCACCACCATTAGTTATGTACCAATCAGAATTTAACAACCCAGCTACGTTTGTGGTTGCCGATGGTCCTCCCATTGAGTTGTTATCTTGGGTACCGCCATAAATATTGTAAAACGGTGTTGCGTTATCAGTAGTAACCTTATAAAATTGGATTATCGGAAGATTGCTAAAATACTTCCATTCTTTCGCATGCGTATAGGTTTCATACACTCCCCCATCGCAACCTACAATCCAATGGTCAGTATTATCAGGATCAATCCAAATGGCATGATTGTCAACATGTTTATTTGATTCACCTGTCATTACGAAAGTTTTACCAGCATCCTCACTGTGATGCAAATATGTATCCATTGCAAACACTTTCTTTTTGTTTAAGGGATCAATCATAATTTCTTGGTAGTAATTCCCGCTTGTATTGAAATCCCCTTGCTTCGACCAGCTCTCACCTTTATTTGTAGATAAGTATACACCTGCTTTACCATAACGAGCTTCTACAATTGCATATACATAATTTGGATCGGACGGTGCAACAGCTAAACCAATACGTCCCATATCTTGCTTGGGTAATCCAGCTGAAATTTCTCTCCATGTCTTTCCTCCATCAGTAGACTTATAAAGAGTTGATTCGGGTCCACCTCCGATGTATGTCCATTCGTGTCTTCTGCGTTGATGAGCCGAAGCATATAATATCGAGGGGTTTTCAGGGTCAATTGCAATTTCCGCTATTCCTGTTTCTTCAGAAACGGATAAGGTTCTTTCCCATGTTTTTCCTCCGTCTGTAGTTTTATATACTCCTCGTTCACCACCGCTGCTCCAAAGTGGCCCATAAGCCGCCACCCAAACTGTATTTTCATCGGTCGGGTGAATTATTATATTTCCTATGTGTTCAGAAGTTTTTAATCCCATGTTCACGAATGATTTTCCACCATCCAAAGATTTGTAAACACCGTCTCCGTATGCAACAGATCGCTGATTATTGTTCTCACCAGTCCCAACCCAAACGGTATTCGGATTAGAAGGAGCTAATTCAACACAAGCTATTGAAAAAGAGCCATAATTATCAAAAATTGGTGAAAAGGTAATGCCGTGATTCTCTGTATACCAAACACCACCTGAAGCTGCTGCCACAAACCATTTGTCCTTATTTTTTGGGTGAATAGCAATGTCTGCAACCCTTCCGGAAGTCAATGCAGGACCTACCATTCGAAATGACAAAGGTGAAATCGTGGAGGCATCATAAGGAAGTTTAGTACCTTCTTTTTTATCTGTTTTATTTTGAGATTCTGCGTTAAATATGGTGACTAAAACAAGCAGAAAAGTACATATTAATTTCATTACCTAAATTTAGAAGGCTAAAAATAATCAATAAAATAGAATATTATTGACTTCAAACTAACCATTTCACAAGATTTTTAAAAGTAAATACTTAATATCAATACTTAACTTAAAATGTCTAGTTCCCTTCATATTTACATTAATACAAAAGAAATAATCAATTTATTTTTATCATCATTTAAATTTAAACTTGTAAGATCTCTTTAGGTAAAAATCACTCATCAGATTTATTTAGTATATTATTTTAATATCGTTCAAGCTAATTTAAATGAAGTAAAAGAAGGTTCTTAGAATCCTTTCTAATTAAACATTCTTTTCTCTCCAATAAATGAATTAACTTTGTTACAATGAATGTCTCAAAAGTGACTTATTCCGGAAATCTTCGCACCACTTGTACACATTTATCCTCGGGAAAAACGATCATTACCGACGCCCCCGTTGATAATCATGGAAAAGGAGAGGCTTTTTCTCCAACTGATTTAGTCGCGACTTCCGTGGCATCTTGCATGTTTACTATAATGGGCATCTACTGTCAGCAAAACGAAATTAGTTTCAACTATGCTGAAGCAAGGGTTACGAAAATTATGGGAGCTAATCCAAGGAAAATTGATAAAATTGAAATTCGCATATCATTGGAAGGAAATAATTGGGACGAATTGACTCGAAAAAAAGTAATTCAAGCTGGAAAAGCTTGTCCAGTGGCAAAAACGTTGGAAGGTAATGTGGCGATAGAATTTATATTTGAATGATGAAAGAAATAAAAAGAGAATACCAACGAAAAGAACGAACCGATATTATTTACGGTTTGCATGCCGTAATTGAAGCAATAAAGTCGGATAAAGAACTTAACAAAATTCTTATTCAAAAAGGAATACAAAAAGAAACTTTTTTAACCTTAAAAGAAGCCCTTCATGGCAAACATTATCAATTACAATTTGTCCCTGCCCAAAAAATAGATTCGCTAACCTCAGGAAATCATCAAGGAATTGTTGCGTTTATTCCACCCGTTTCATATTATGTAATTGAAGAATTGGTCGACAAATTATTAGAAGAAGGAAAGAAACCCTGCATACTTGTTTTAGATAGAATAACTGATGTTCGAAACTTTGGCGCTATTGCCCGTACAGCGGCTTGTCAAGGGGTTGATGCTATCCTAATTCCTTCCTCTGGTTCTGCACTAGTTTCATCTGACGCCATGAAAGCATCTGCTGGCGCATTACATAGTATTCCTGTTTGTAAAACAGATCAATTAAAAAATTCGCTATTTTACCTTCAGCAAAGTGGTTTACGTCTAATTGCTTGTACGGAAAAATCAAGTGTTCCTTTATATCAAGTTAATCTTAGAGGGAACGTTGCGATTATAATGGGTTCAGAAGAAAATGGAATCACACAAGATTTATTAAACTTGGCTGATGTTCGAACTAAAATACCTATGGAAGGTGGTGTATCATCCTTAAATGTTGGTGTTGCTACAGGAATGATACTTTACGAACGTTTACGTCAGCAGTTAACCTAATTCAGATTACCGACAAAATTTTAGAAACAAGTTCTTCCATGTGCTTGATTTCATGCTCGTGTTGATAGCTGTTCCGCCCACTTGGATTGAAAAATATTGCCTTCATTCCTGAACTTATCGCACCGTGAATATCGGCATGGTAGTCATCACCAATCATTACTGAATTTTTAGCTAATGTATTTGTTTTTCTGTGTGCATGATAAAAAATCTCCTGATTAGGTTTATTTATACCAATATCTTCGGAACAAATAAGCTCATTAAAATAAGAGCTTAATCCACAGTTATTCAATTTTACATATTGAACTTCTTTGAATCCGTTAGTAATTATATGCATTGGGAAACCAATTTTATTCAGCGATCGAATAGCATCTTCAACACCAGGAATTAACTGTTTTTGAAGTGGAGAAAGCTCAACATATGCATCACCGAAGCGCTTAACAATTTCAGTATCGTGAATGGAGAACTTTGCCAACGTATTTTTAAAACGTCCGTATCTTAGTTCTTCTTTCGAAATAAGGCCTTTACCATATGCTTCCCACAACATTGCATTTTCCACCTTGTAAATGGAATGAAACGAACTAAACGAATGAGACAATTCAGCAAAATTCTCCGCTGCAATGATTTGTTTTAGTGCTGAAATTGAATTTTTTTCAAAATCCCAGATCGTTCTATCGAGATCAAAAAAAAGGTGCTTATCTGAAAACGACATAAGCCAAGGTTGTCATAATTAACGCATTAAGTGCCATTCCTACTAACACCAATAGAAATGTACTTTTATATTTTCCATAAAATTTAGCGGTGATAATACTCCCAACAGGAATTGATAAAAAAAATGGAGCCCAAAAGCAAACACCAATTTTTCCGGCGTTTCTTTTCAATTTTACAATCAACTTGTTCGTTTTCGTGTGAGTTTTAGCCCCTTCCTTCTTCGTTTTTTTCAAAAAATAATTCGCCGAATAATAAAATAAACATGAGCTTATTGATCCTCCGAGAAATGCTGACAAAAACGTTTCTAAAAATTTGAGTTCAAAAGGAACACCACCAAACGGAGCGAACATAAATTTAAATGTCGCTAACAAAAACACACTCCAAAACCCTGTCCAATTCATATTACAATTTCTCTCCGTAAGCCAAATCGCCTGCATCACCTAATCCAGGAACAATATACGATTGCGCAGTTAACTCTTTGTCAATCGCACCAACGATAACCTCCGTGTTTTCAGGGAAGTTTCGTTTAATTAATTCTAATGCATCCGGCGTTGCTATTGCAGAAACAATAAAAATCTTTTTTGGTTTTCCTACTTTTAACATGGCTTTGTATACCGTAACCATACTATTTCCTGTAGCCAACATAGGGTCACTTATAATCCAAATTTTATTGTCTAATTGCGGTGCCGCCATGTATTCAACAAAAATGTCAAATTCTTCAGGTGTTGTATGTTTCCTGTAGGCAGATATGAAGGCGCTTTCACATCCATCAAAAATGTTCAGAAGACCATTATGCATGGATAACCCTGCCCTTAATATTGTTGCTAACACGGGTTTTTCTTTCAAAATATGCGTTGGAGAAATACCAAGTGGTGTCTGGACTTCCTTAACTAGAAAGGGGAGCTTTTTGGATAGTTCATAGCCCATAACTTCAGCAATACGTTCCATATTTCTACGAAAACGCATTGAATCCTTCTGCACTTTGAAGTCTCTTATTTCAGCAATAAATTGACACAATATAGAAGGCTTTTCACTTAGGTTTGTTACCATGTTTACATTTTAGAAAATGATTTTGTGTATACCGATTTACCTGTTTTAATGCGAATAAGATAGGAACCTGAGCGAAACATTGAAACATCGACAAAAGACTCAGCAAAATACTGTGAGGCGTTCATGTCCTCTCGGTGAATAACGCGTCCAGATAAATCCACAATTTCCAATTCAGCATGATTATCAACTAAACCCGAAATTTCTATTGTCGTGTTACCTGAACTTGGGTTTGGAAATATGCTAATCTCATGTTTTAACTCATTTTCGGTTATATCCATTGTGAATCCAACTGAGAAATCATAACGATGATAATGACCAAAATCTCCTGGGAAGAACTCTATGTATGAGCCTCCCACTTGTCTCAATCGCATAGTGCCTGCTGTTTCACCCTCTACTTGAGATGAGTACCAAAAAGACAAACCATCGTGATCCGTATCTTCAATTATAATGCTGTAACATCCTGGAGCCAGATCGAATGTATCCTTGTACTGTGTTTGATTAGTTAATTGCGTACGTTCAAAAATTACATTACCAGCATGATCCACCAGACGGTAATTGTTTTCACTTGCCTTATTATTCGTAGACAACCAAACGAAGAAAGGCCCATCAATTCTCTCTGGTGCTTCAAAATGTGCTTTTTTCAAACTATTCTGATGGTATTCGTCGTTTCCATCAGTTCCATTCACATTATGAACAAATGCTCTAAAGGTTTTAGAGCTGTCCCAATCGCTCCAAAAATTTAAATCATTTACAGGAATTTCGACAATCTCTTCCTGAAGAAATCCTAAATTTCCTGTCCAATTAACTGATGAAAACACTCCATAGGTAATCCATGTTGTTATAGTGCATGAGGTTAATGGATTTGATCCTGTATTTTTCAATATTACTCTTGGATTGGAACATGTAGGGTTCCATTTGCTGTAGTACTCCCAATTATTTGGATTAAGAATATCTTGTATTGCTGCATCATTTTGAAAATTAGGTGCGGAATAAGAAATCAAGTCATACGCTGCGATGTAATTTCCTCCTGCTTGACCGGGATCATTTGTCGGAACTTGATTAATGACATAGTCTAATTCAACACTATCTCCTGGAGTTACAAAAGGAGTAAGTTCAAATTCATACTCTTTCACACGATCACCAGGACACCAGCCTTCCCGGGCATAGGGCCAAGTTCCTCCTTGTCCGATATTAGGATTATCACCACAATCTGTTTCTTCCCAAATATTCCAATTGAAACGTGAAACACCATCTACTTTTATTTGGTGGCTATTCGGAACCCATTCACAGCAAGCCATGTTTCCAACTTGTCCATGCCCAGACATTCTTGTTTTGATTTTAAAATTCTGAGATGTATCCGAAAGGTGAATTTTTTTCGCTTGTAAATCAACGTCATTTGCCATGTTGGCAAAACCATAGGACCTGAAATCCGACCAAATTGGTTCTCTCTTGTGCAGATCTCTCGGCGGAATACCTTCGATAAACGCAAATTTAAGATCTAATAATTCCTGAGTATTATGTGCTGCTAAATCAACTGTATTTCGCAAATAATCTTGGTAATCCGTTACGTCGTAAATCCAAGAGAATCCATTAGGCCCCAGGTCAAACTGAATTCCATAGGGTGTGATATAGCGAGCAATTTCAACATCCTTTACTAGCTCGTATGGTGGATTATAATAGGTAATCTGCTCATTTACTAATTGATTTGTTGACACAAAAGGAACCTGCGCTAAAATTTGACCATTTTCATCGTATTGAATGTTATTTCCTTGAAGTGTTCCAACATATGCATTCGTAATATCGAAATGTCGGTTTACGGGTTGTTGCTCGAAGATTACAGTTCGTGGTTTTAATCTCTTTTCTTGAACTGAAATAGCAGAAGCGGTTGAACTAACCGTTCCTTGAAGTAGAGAAATAACAGGTTTGTCAGTAGAACTTTTAACTCCACAAACTGCAACCTCATCAAAACGAATCATGTTGTGTTCAGATGGCATTAATAAGTTGTCGTTTGCTGATTGATCAATCGCGAAATTTTCATTATCAAAATCATAGTACACAAGCAGATTATTCCAATTTGGATGAGTCGCATCGATTTTATTCAAATAATTTGCTTGTATAGTTGCTGCAGAAAGTGCAGAGTTGTAGAAGCGGAATTCATCAATTTTACCTTTCCATTTCAATACTTGGTCAACATTTGCACCTAAAATAAAACGATGTATATAACCTATATTTCGCGTTTTATTTGTTCCTGAATGCCACAACGCACCATTTTTATAGATGAACATTTCGCCTGTGCTTTGTTTTTTTACAAACGCCCAATGGTTCCAGGAATTGTCCATTTCCGAAGCATTCATAGTTTTATTAATTCGATCATATCCTGATGAAATACCTGCATCGAAATAAACGTTGTTATCGCTCCATGGCATGTGAATATTCAAAATGCGATTATTAAGAGTGTCAAAGGCTTCCAGCAAAGTTGTGTTTGTTCCCGCTGTTCCACTTCCTTTGGCCCAAAATTCTACGGTCAATTCCTGTCCAACCGTAAAATCAGATAATTCAGTCATGGTGTAATTCGTGCCTGATAAATTCAAATACCCATTCCTTTCTGGATAGGATAATGCCTGATTTCCAGCTACATTTTCCGTTGCAAATACAAGTCCGTTCGTAGATGGCTCATCAGATCCATAATTAAATTCAATTATTAAATTACTTGTTCCATCCCACGAAAAAGGTTGATAGAACAAAAACTCGTTTGCACCAACGATTAATGGATTTCCTGCATCTCTTGACCGGTTGTATACTTCCATGAAACCAGTTGTTTGGAAAGATGTTAAAGTTGTTGCTGTTGTAACTTTGATAGAGACACGCGGACTCAACAACTGACCAGTTGAACCGATATTTAAGATTTCCAAAATCATTCCTTGAATATCACCTGCTTGGATTCCTGCCGCAATCAATTCATTTGCAGTTAATAGTTGCTGAAAACGAGAACCTTTGTTTGCCGTATTGAAAATTACCGATGAACTACTTGAACCAGAATTTATAGACGATGAACTTAATCCAGAGGCGGTTCTCTCTTGTTCTGTTCGTATATAGGTATCAAAAATAGCATTAGGTGCTGGTGTATAATCTATTGTTCCAGGGCTCCCCCAATTAGCTAAAAAACGATTTCCATCTTTTCTAACTGAATCGTAAATACCTGTATGATCGAAAACTCGGGTGTAGGTCAAATAATCCCATTCACCACAATCGTATTGGTCCCAAGTTGTTAATGGACTACATTTCAATTTATAGTACATCAGTACTTTCTCAAATCTCTTTGAGTTTAATTCTTGAGGGAAATTGAAATTAGCTCTACGCGTTGTAATTGAATCAAATGTAAACGTTTGCACCCACGTAGTGTCCTGTGCATTTGAAATTAATTCAATCGCAAGAAAAAATAAAAAAAGGTAGTTTTTCATAGTTACTGTTTATGACAAAAGTACCTTAATTTATTCGAAAAGAAAAGCTAATTTTAAGACATAAAAAGGGTTATTGACATACCTAGCTTCTCACGAATTTCGGTTCTGTCAATTATATAGTCTAAAAATCCATGTTCTAATAAGAACTCAGAGGTTTGAAAACCATCAGGTAAATCTCTACCAATTGTTTCTTTTACCACGCGTGGACCAGCAAATCCAATCAATGCTCCAGGTTCCGCAATGTTAATATCTCCAAGCATCGCAAATGAAGCAGTAACACCACCAGTAGTCGGGTCTGTTAAATAAGAAATATAAGGCAATCCGGCATCAGCAAGTTGTCCTAATTTTCCTGAAACCTTTGCCATTTGCATTAATGAAAACCCTGCTTCCATCATACGTGCACCTCCAGATTTAGAGATGATCATAAAAGGAGCTTTAATTTTAATGGCTTCATTGATAGCTCGAGCAATTTTTTCACCCATAACTGATCCCATCGAACCGCCGATGAAACCAAAATCCATTGCCGAGATTACAAAATTTCTTCCATTCAAAGTTCCTTTAGCAGATCGAATTGCATCTTTCAATCCAGAAACTTTCTGAGTTGACTTGATTCTATCCAAATATTTTTTCGTGTCTTCAAATTTTAAAGGATCTCCTGAAGTTAAATCTGCATCAAGCTCGGTAAATTTTCCTTCATCGAAAATTAATTGAAAATACTCCTCAGACCCAATTCTCTCGTGATGGGAACATCTTTCACACACGTAATTATGCTTCATTAAGTCATCAGAAGTATACAATGTTTTACAATTTGAACACCTTACCCATAACCCTTCAGGGGTTTTTTTTTTCTCACTTGTGGAAGTAGTTATTCCTTCCTTATTTCTTTTGAACCAACTCATCACTTATATGGTTTGAATATTATTTAAATCAGAAAAACTCTTCTCCAATCGTCTGATAAAGGTGATTTCTCCTTCACGCAACCATTTTCTCGGATCGTAATACTTTTTATTTGGAAAATCGTCGCCCTCAGGATTACCTATTTGAGTTTTTAAATAATCTTTTTTGTTTAAAACATAATCACGAACCCCTTCCGTAAATGCAAATTGCAAATCTGTGTCGATGTTCATTTTAATAACACCATAACTAATCGCTTCGCGAATTTCATCAACACTGGAACCGGAACCGCCATGAAAAACGAAATCAATCGGATTTTTTGAGGTATTAAACTTTTTTTGGATCAAGTCTTGAGAATTGTTCAGAATAACAGGTGTCAATTTCACATTACCAGGCTTGTATACTCCATGAACGTTACCAAATGCTGCCGCAATTGTAAATCGACGGGAAACCTTGCTTAATTCTTCATATGCATATGCTACTTCTTCGGGTTGGGTATAAAGCTTCGCATTATCAATATCCATATTGTCCACACCATCTTCTTCCCCACCGGTAATTCCTAATTCGATTTCCAAGGTCATTCCTATTTTACTCATTCGCGTAAGATATTCCTTGCATAATTCAATGTTCTCCTCAATTGTTTCTTCAGATAAATCTATCATATGTGAGGAGTATAGTGATTTACCTTTTTGTTTATAAAAATCTTCTCCCGCCTCCAACAATCCATCAATCCAGGGCAATAATTTCTTAGCGCAATGATCTGTATGCAAAATCACCGTTGCCCCATAAGCCTCTGCCATTGTATGAACGTGCATAGCACCTGAAATTCCACCTAAAATTGCTGCATTCTCATTTTTGTTATCCAAACCCTTACCGGCAAAATAATGAGCACCCCCATTTGAAAATTGAATGATAACTGGAGCTTTTAATCTAGCCGCGGTTTCCAAAACACCATTAACTGTACTCGTACTAGTTACATTTATTGCAGGTAAAGCAAATCCTTTCTCTTTGGCGTAATTGAATAATTTCTGAACATTATCTCCAGTAACTACGCCTGGTTTTAAAAAGTCCTCCATACTAAATACATCTTTTTAATTGGTCAGCAAAGTTAAGCAATGAATTGAAAAGATAAACAAACTGAACGAAATAGTCACGCACTTTTCTATTCAATTACAATATTTAAATTTTACCATCGTTATTCATTCAAATAGTTAGTACAGCCTATGGTAAATAAATACACAAAAAGTCTTCGTAATGCAATTCAAGAAACAGAAAAACCCTATCCTAGAAGCATTGAGTTTTTAATCAACTACAGTAAATCTGTAGAATGTAAAAAACTTAAGAAAAAAGCTGTTTTTTTATTTCAAAACTAATACTAGCCTCGAAAGAGGCTTTTTTTTATCTCAAACAAAAAGATAAAACTTCCGATAAAAAAATATCTTGTGCTTCTGCATGAACCCAATGGCCTGCATTGGAAACCGTCACCAATTTACTGTCGGGGAAATTCTTCTCCAAATCATCGATATCTTCATCCATAATATAATTCGAAAGTGAACCTCTTATGAAAAGTGTTGTAACCCAAGATTCTTTGAAAGGAAGTTCTTTTAAAATTTCCGACATATTTTTTTCTAAAATTGGGAAATTCATTCTCCATTCTAATTTTCCTTTTTCCTTCCAATATAAATTTTTCAATAAAAATTGGATGATCCCATCATTTTCCACATACTTCTTCAAGTGTAGTTCTGCTTCACTTCGCGATGATAGTTTAGTTGTATCTATGGCTTTAATTGCTCTAATAATATGTTGATGATGTGGAGGATATTCTTTAACCCCCATGTCTACAACTACTAATTTATCTAAACTTTCAGGTTTCAACTGAGCATATCGCATCGCTACTTTTCCACCCATTGAATGACCGAGAAGAATAAATTTTTTAAGATTCAGTAGAGCAACCAATTCATTTAAGTCTTTTACCATTAATTCGTATGAAAATTCGTCCGACCAAGGTGAATGACCGTGATTTCGGAGGTCAACTAAAATAACTCTGTAATAATCTGATAATTTCTTGGCATGGCTTGTCCAATTGTCGCTAAACCCAAATAAACCATGTAAAATCACGAATGGCTTTCCTTCACCATATTCTCGGTAAAAAAGTTTCATCGCTTTTTGGCTACATCTTGAATACTAAGAAACTTAATATCAAATTGTTCATCGTTCACGGTTTTCACAATCTGGCTTATTTTCTCCTCAGATATTTTTTTTGCATCGTAATATATCCGGCAAATCTGTTTATCAGCATCAATGACAAAGTCGTATTCAACCTTTGACACTCCCCCGGAAGCCTTTAAATTCTTACGAATAGTACCTCCACAGCCTTGCTCACATGTCATCCCGGTAATTTCTGCGGTTATGATACTCGTTGGTATAACTTTTATCTGTTTATTTTCAACGTTCACTTGCTCAGGACTAGCAAAATCAGCAGGTTGATTTTTACATGAAAACACCAATGAAATCATGAAAATTAAAAAGAGAGTATTTGTATTCATTTTAATGGAATTTAGTTCGTTCAGAAAGTATGTTCAGTTGTCGTTTTTCAAAATCAACGCCAATTATTTTTGGAATGGCTCTCGAGCAGTGTCGCGACCACAATGCATATGCATTAGATCCAGTACCGAGCATAAGAAGGTAATCACCTTCATTTAATTGATTGAGATTCGTGTCTTTTTGAATGTAATCGCCAGCAAAACACAATGGTCCAGCAATATCCGTTAATTGATCTCCATTTTCTAGCCTCTCATAATTTCTATCCAATGGTAAAAATTCAATTCCTCTTGGTTTTACATAAGCATCGCGCATCAAGAAATCAGCGCCTATATGAATATAAACAAGTTGCTTTTTCCCACGCTGGAGCACATATTCGACTGTAGACAAAGCATAACCACAATAAAAATGGCACCATTGACCAAATTCTGTGATTAACTTGAATTTAAGTAAATCTGTTTGATTTTCCAACATTTCAGCGTACTTCATCATTTGCGAAGGTTCACTTGTAAGAATCTCTGGCTTCAGTCCTCCTCCAATATCTATACGTTCTATTCTTCTTGTTGAATTACATTCCTCCAATAGTAGATTTACTTCATTTGCTAATGTCACGACATCAGCAATGGCATTAACAGCATTTTGAAGATTTCCAAGAGCACTTCCGGAATGCACATGCAATTGCGTTATGGGATAATTTATACAAGCCGTTTTAATTTCTGCTCGATTAAATATTGGCTCACCAAATTTAGATTCGTCATGTGAAACATGATAAAGTTCTGGAGAACCAGTATCTTTTATCGGATTAATTCTGAGCCCAATCGAAAAATTAGGACTTACAGGAATACGTCTTAGCTCTTCGATGCAATTGAGATTTAATTTAATTCCTGGATATAAATTTTGACAGGCGCTGATTTCGGACTGGGTTTTTACTGGTGAATCAAATACTAATTTACACGGTTCAATGCCAGCAGCTATTGCCATTTCCACTTCTTCAATAGAGGCCGCTTCTAATCCAAATCCTTTTGAAACAATATACTTAAGTACGGCAGGATGCGGGTTCGTTTTTATCGCTATCGCGTGCAAAACATCAAAAGAGGAAAACGCACTTTTCAGATGTGAAAGGTATGTATCCAATTGATTCCAAGATTGAAAAATCAAGGCTGTATCTTCGATTTCCTGAATTCCAGGTAACTGTTTAACGGTCCAAAGCGCCTCTTCTTTTAAATCTTTCATTTAAATAATGTATCTACGGATTTCTCTATTATTTCAATAAGTTTTAAATCATTTTGAGGCATGAACCGTTTGTTAGCAAGTTGACGCCTAATGGAGTAAGAACCGATTGCCAAACGTATAAAAGATTTTTCTCCGTATTGTACTGGCTGACCAAGAAAAACTCGATTGAAACCATTAAGACCAACGTGTTCGTTGAGTACCAGATAATCAAATAACTTTTTTAATTCTTGATTATCCAGTGCATTTCCTTCAAGAAGTACCATAAAAGAAACTATACTATCATTCGTAAGTTCCATATTTGGCATCAACTGAAAATAATCGCTTTGTGCCAATCTTCCCGTGACAACCTGATTCCATCTTCTGATAAGAGCATTCGATTCAACAGAGGGAAAGGACAAATAAGCCTTCATTTCCTCGATTGCTATTTCCCATCGCATTCTTAGTCCTAGATTAATTTCCTTCGGTAGATGCTTTCTTAATTCTGTAAAGTATGGAGGGAAATCGTAGGCTGAAAATAAATTTTCATAACCTTTAATAATCGAAGCATCCTTGGATATAAATTTTTCAGACCATGATTTAGGTACAAGGAGAGCTCCACAAAATGGAGGTGCTTGATAAAATTTAGAGCCTGTAACCATTAACATTACGCCTTTATCCAACATGGAATGAATCAATACCGGATCAGTTCTAAATTGGCACATGTCCACCACCCACATGATACCCTCTTCAAATTCATCTATGATTTCTAAATCATCTTTAATACCAGACTTACTGCCAAAAACTAGATTTCCAATAATTGGCTGATTTGGGTGCTCAGCAATTATTTTGCGAATAGCCTCACTTCTGTTCGAAATATGGCCTGTTTCTTCTCGTGCCGCAAGATAGAAAACTTTTGATTTTATATTTTCAGCAACCTCTTTTCCTAATGGAATTCTATTTCCAAATTGATTCCATTCAGAATAAAATAATCCCTCAGCAGCGGCTTTTGAACCCGAACCTAGTTCCTCAGGGCAGGAAACAATGTTGATAATTTCATTATTGCCATATAAAAGTGCCTGAAAAATTAAAGGTAGATACATCATGTCACTGCCACTTGGTCCATAAAACACGTCAAAATCATATTGACCATCGTCTAGTAATTGCTTTAATTCAATGGTTTGACCATCTATTAAGTCTTGATATTTTTCAGGATTAAAATCTTCCAAAAATCTAGTCGCCACCTCAAAACCAAAGGGGGTCAAAGTACCACAAGTACAGGAACCTCTATGGAATAACCCTTGGTATTTAAGGGGATTTAAATGGTATTTATTTGCATTAGTCTCAGGACGGAGAAAAATACGCTCATCACATCCCGAAACCAGAATCTGTAACAATTTGTCCGTATTATCTATGGGCACTGTTTCGGGCATAAAATCTTTGTTTTTTTTTCGTTTCCCTGTTAAGCAAAGTTATCCAAGAAAAATGAGTGTCATAAGTAATTTCTATATTATTATTTTCAAAATACTTTATCCAATCGCTATCCACCTCATAGATATTCTCGTATTCAAAAAGACCATCAGCGTAGTACCTAACTTTCTTGAGGTGATGATCATCGAATTTTTCTAAACAATGCCATGCCCCCTCTCCAATACCACCTAGATAACGAGCATGTGATGGAAGCATTTCTGGTTTAATCGATTCAGCTAATTGGCCTTCTTTCACATCAGTTGGTAATAACCTTGACTTTTTGTACCGAAAAGAATACGACAATTTAATTAATACATCACGTCGCGCAGCACTTGGTTTATCTTTACGCCAATTCCCTATACCATCCTTCCAAACCAAATATTTTCCGTCAAGATTTCCAGCAACTACATTAAAAAATGGGGTAGGTGAAATAGTAGTCGGATTATTAAATCGCTTATAGATTTCGGAATTTTTATCCAGCCCTGTCATAATTGCGGTTGTAACGAATCTCGCACAATTTGATTCACTTTTCTTTAATCCACTATACGGGACGTACCCTTTAATCTGAAAATCCTTTATTGCTCCTAATACTTTGGAGATGTCTACATTATACATTATCGAAGCATATAAAGCATCCTCACCGTGTGTTGCTTTAGAAATCCGCTCTAGTTCATCACAAACCTCATTCAAATTCATTAATTCGCCTTCGGTTGACCATTTAGGAATTGTATGTAAAATAAGTTTTGGGTCAGTGGTGGCGCTTCTAGTTCGTCCGTATCCTTTTGGCGTAATGTATCTTCCGAAATCTGCATAAATGAAAGAATCTTTATTGACAACTAAAAGTGCTGCATGTCCAACCAAAACATTTATATTTCTCATAATACCAATTTTTCTCAAAAAATGAAGAAATTTTTCCGGTGCACGAGCAGTCATATTTGGCCAAGCCATTGGAATTACTGCCGAGAATTTAAACTGATCATGAATCATTGTTAATACAAAATTAATGTAATTGCAATTTGAACCTTGCAAATTAAGCTAAAACTTAAAGAATTTGGCTTCACACATTTTTTATATTACATTTGGTGAAAATTTGAAATTTTATGAAAGCTCTACTGTTTTTCTCTATGGCACTTGTTCTACTTGGCTCTTGCAACAAATATGCAGATGGACCGAGCTTCTCGCTATTATCGAGAAAGGCAAGAATTACGAATGAATGGATTTTAGAAAAGCAAACGTTAAATAATAGCGAACAACCCATTACATCTGAAATTAAACTTACCATTGAAAAAGATGGAACATTTTCTGAATCAACAGTAAATAATGCTTTAGGCCAATTGCAATCTACACATCGTCACGGAACTTGGTTGTTTTTAGAAGGGCAAGGACAGTTTTCGCTGACAGAATCGACTGAAGGATCTCTTGCGGTTAAGTACGAAATTCGCGAGTTGAAGAACAAAAGGCTTAAGCTGAGAAGAACCATAAACAATAATATTTACGAGTGGTTGTATATCAGCAAGTAGTTCGTTTATTTAAATAAAACGACTATCGGCCTCCATAACATGACCGCATTCTTTGCATGTTCTCATCTCCTCAGATGTGTAAAACTCTTTAAATCTTGGAATAAAATCTTTCTCAATATTTTCAAGTGGAAATCTGTATGACTTTAAGGAATTATTGCATTTTTCACAAAACCACATTAATCCATCTATTAAGTCAGTGCCTTTTCTGACTTTTTCAATCACTAATCCTACTGTATTAGCTCCTCTTATAGGGGAATGAGGTGTATTTCCAGGTAATAAAAACATTTCTCCTTCTTTGATATGAATATCCTTTGCTTTCCCTTCATGCTGAATTCGAACGGTTATATCACCTTCAATTTGATAAAATAATTCCTCACTTTCATTGTAGTGATAATCTTTTCGGGCGTTGGGGCCACCCACTACCATTACTATAAAATCACCTGCTTCTTTATAAAGATTTTTATTTCCAACCGGTGGTTTTAATAAATCCCTGTTGTCTTCGATCCATTTTTGTAAATTGAAAGGTGCTAACATCATGCTATTTTTTTATAAAAATAAGTAAAGTAAAAATGCAAAAAACAAAAAAGGATGGCCTAAACCATCCTTTTCCTATAATTTTAGATTGATTATGCGTTTTCTAGCATTTCGTCGTACTTTTCTTGCGAAGCTACTATCATCTTTTGGAAATTACGCACACCTGTACCTGCAGGAATCAAATGTCCAACAATTACGTTTTCTTTTAATCCTAATAGGTGATCCTCTTTCCCTGAGATTGCTGCCTCGTTTAGAACTTTTGTAGTTTCCTGGAAGGAAGCCGCTGAAATAAACGATTGAGTTTGAAGTGACGCGCGAGTGATACCTTGAAGTAATGGCGTAGAAGTAGCTGGAATTGCTTCACGAGCTTCAACCAATGCTTTATCCTCTCTCTTCAATTTAGAATTCTCATCCCTAAGTCTTCTAACAGATACCAGCTGTCCTTTTTTCAATTCATCAGAATCGCCAGCATCTTTTATAAACATCATTCCAAACAATGCATCATTAGCCTCCATGATATCGGCTTTATGAACTGATTGTCCTTCTAGGAACATTGTATCTCCGGCCTCAATAATTTCTGCTTTTAACATCATTTGTCTTACGATTACTTCAAAATGCTTATCGTTAATTTTTACCCCTTGAAGACGATAAACTTCCTGTATTTCATTTACGATATATTCTTGAACCTTTGTTGGGCCCTCAATATTTAAAATATCATTCGGCGTAATCGCACCATCAGAAAGTGGTTGACCAGCGCGAACAAAGTCATTTTGCTGTACCAAAATATGCTTAGAAAGTGGCACTAGATAAGTTTTAACTTCACCTAATTTAGATGTGATTTTAATCTCTCTATTTCCTCTTTTTATAACCCCAAATGTAGCTGTTCCGTCAATTTCAGAAACAACCGCCGGATTGGAAGGATTACGTGCTTCAAACAATTCAGTCACTCGAGGTAACCCACCTGTAATATCTCCAGTTTTACCTGCCATTCTTGGGATTTTCACTAGCGTTTCACCAGCCTCAATTTTATCTCCTTCGTTAACCGAAATGTGTGCATTCACGGGTAGAGAATATTCTCTCAACACTTCCTTCGTTTTTGCGTCAACAATATGTATAGCAGGAGATTTCTTTTTATCTCGGGTTTCGATGATAACCTTTTCTGTAAATCCAGTTTGCTCATCGATTTCTTCGCGAAAAGTAATATTCTCTTGAATACTCTCAAATACCACCTTACCCGCTACTTCTGAAACTATAAGCGCATTGTATGGATCCCACTTACAAATTACATCACCTTTTTTGATTTTAGTATTTGCCGAAACCATCAACTCTGAACCATATGGAACATTTGCGTTCATTACTACTACGCCCGTTTTTTCATCTGTAATTTTTAACTCAGCCGAACGACCTACTACAATTGTTTTAACCGATCCGTCCGCATTTTTTCGCTCTATCGTTCTTAATTCATCTATTTCTAACTTACCATTTGCTTTTGCTTTCATATCGGAAATATCCGCGATGTTCGAGGCGGTACCACCCACGTGGAACGTCCGAAGTGTTAACTGTGTTCCTGGTTCGCCTATGGATTGTGCCGCAATAACACCAACCGAGTCCCCGATTTGCGCTAATCTATGATTTGAAAGGTTTCTTCCATAGCATTTGGAACAAACACCTCTTCGCATCTCACAAGTCAGCACAGATCGAATTTCAACTTCTTCAATTCCTGCTTTTTCAATTTCTTTGGCAACATCTTCAGAAATTAATTCTCCAGAAGCAACAATCATTTTATCTGATTCTGGGTAGTAAACATCATGAACGGATGTTCTTCCTAAAATTCTATCGTAAAGCGGCTCTACAATTTCATCGCTCTTCTTAAGTGCGGTGGCAACAATTCCTCTTAAAGTTCCACAATCGTTGGAGTTAATTACAACATCTTGTGCAACGTCCACCAACCTTCTTGTTAGGTAACCAGCATCAGCTGTCTTGAGAGCTGTATCTGCAAGACCTTTACGCGCACCGTGAGTAGAAATAAAATACTCAAGAATGGAAAGGCCTTCCTTAAAGTTAGATAAAATTGGATTCTCGATAATTTCTTGAACTGAAGCTCCAGATTTTTGCGGTTTAGCCATTAATCCTCGCATTCCTGAAAGCTGTCTAATTTGTTCCTTTGAACCACGCGCACCAGAATCGAACATCATATATATGGAGTTGAAACCTTGCTTATCGCTCTTCAATTGCTCCATCAACGTATGGGTCAATCTTGAATTAGTATGTGTCCAAATATCAATGATTTGATTATATCGTTCGTTATTAGTGATGAGACCCATATTGTAATTCATCATAACTTCTTTAACATCATTCTCAGCTTTCAATACTAATGCTTCTTTTTCTTTTGGAATAATGATGTCATCTAAATTGAAAGAAAGACCACCTCTAAATGCCATCTCATAACCTAGTTTTTTAATATCATCGAGAAATTGAGCTGTTTGAGACGTGCCACAAATTTTCAATACTTCGCCAATAATGTCACGAAGTGCCTTTTTAGTCATTACATCGTTTATAAAACCTACTTTACGCGGTACCTTTTCGTTAAATAAAACGCGGCCACAAGTAGTTTCCAATAATTTCAATTCAGGTTCACCAATATGATTTAAATCATAAGTTTTAACCTTGATATGCGCATGAAGATCTAATTTACCTTCATTGTATGCAATGATGACTTCTGATGGGGAATAAAATATACACCCTTCTCCTTTAACGACCTCATTTTCTATTGATTTCTTACCTTTTGTAATGTAGTACAAACCAAGAACCATATCCTGAGATGGAACAGCAATAGGCGCACCATTTGAAGGGTTCAGAATATTGTGTGATGCCAACATCAACATTTGAGCTTCTAAAATTGCAGCATTACCCAAAGGTAAGTGTACTGCCATTTGGTCACCATCAAAATCTGCATTGAATGCAGTTGTTACTAATGGGTGAAGTCTAATTGCTTTCCCTTCAATAAGTTTCGGTTGAAATGCTTGAATACCTAAACGGTGAAGGGTTGGTGCTCTGTTCAGAAGAACCGGATGACCCTTCAATACATTTTCAAGAATATCCCATACAACAGGTTCTTTTCTGTCTACGATTTTTTTAGCTGATTTTACCGTTTTAACAATACCTCTTTCTATCATTTTTCGAATAATAAAAGGCTTGTATAGTTCCGCTGCCATATCCTTTGGTAAACCACATTCATGTAATTTTAAATCTGGGCCAACAACGATAACGGAACGTGCCGAATAATCAACCCTCTTACCAAGCAAGTTTTGACGAAACCGACCTTGTTTTCCTTTTAATGAATCCGAAAGTGACTTTAGCGCTCTATTTGATTCAGTCTTAACGGCACTTGATTTTCTTGAGTTATCAAATAATGAATCAACAGACTCTTGAAGCATCCTTTTTTCATTACGTAGAATAACCTCAGGTGCTTTAATTTCTATTAACCTTTTCAGACGATTATTACGAATAATCACTCTTCTGTATAAATCATTTAAATCAGAAGTCGCAAATCTTCCACCATCTAACGGAACTAATGGTCGCAATTCAGGAGGAATTACAGGAACCACCTTAACCACCATCCATTCTGGTCGATTCTCGATTCTCGATTGAGATTCACGCATTGCCTCTACAACTTGTAAGCGCTTTAAAGCTTCATTCTTACGTTGAACCGAAGTTTCGTTTTCCGCTTGAACCCTTAATTCATAAGATAGTTCCTCAAGATTCAAACCCCTAAGTAAGTCATGAAGAGCTTCAGCTCCCATCTTGGCAACGAATTTGTTCGGATCACTATCTTCTAAATAATGATTGTCTTTCAATAATGGATTGTCGATAATATCTAAGTATTCCTCTTCTGTCAAGAAATCCATCTTCTTTAGGTTTACGCCTTCAATTTGAGAAGATGAACCGGGATTGATTACTACATAACGCTCGTAATAAATAATCTGATCTAATTTCTTAGTTGGAAAACCGAGAAGGTATCCTATTTTATTTGGCAAAGATCTAAAATACCAGATATGAGCCACAGGAACAACCAAAGAAATATGCCCCATACGCTCCCTTCTTACCTTTTTCTCGGTGACTTCTACACCACATCTATCGCAAACAATTCCTTTATATCGGATTCTTTTGTATTTGCCACAATGGCATTCGTAGTCCTTTACAGGTCCAAAGATACGCTCACAGAATAACCCATCCCTTTCTGGTTTATACGTTCTGTAATTTATTGTTTCAGGCTTCAAGACTTCTCCACTTGACTGCTCTAAGATAACTTCAGGAGAGGCCAAGGAGATCGTGATTTTATTGAAGCTACTTTGTTTTTTTGGTGTTTCTTTTTTGAAAGCCATTTTTAATGAATGATTTCGTTTTTACTAATTATTAATCCATTGATACATTAAGACACAATCCGCGAAGTTCGTGTAAGAGAACATTAAATGATTCAGGAATACCTGGTTCAGGAATGTTGTCTCCCTTAACAATCGCCTCATATGCTTTCGCTCTACCCATTACATCATCAGATTTAACTGTTAAGATTTCTTGTAAGATATTGGATGCACCGAATGCTTCAAGTGCCCAAACTTCCATTTCACCGAACCGTTGTCCTCCAAATTGAGCCTTACCTCCTAATGGTTGTTGAGTAATAAGCGAGTATGGACCGATTGATCGCGCGTGCATTTTATCGTCAACCATATGAGATAGTTTCAACATGTAGATTACACCAACAGTTGCAGTTTGATGAAACCTTTCTCCAGTTCCACCGTCGTATAAGTAAGTTTTGCCGGATCTAGGTACCCCAGCTTTATCAGTCCAATCATTAATTTCATCTGGCGTTGCTCCATCAAAAATTGGGGTTGCAAACTTTACGCCCAATTTTTGTCCTGCCCAACCTAAAACTGTTTCATATATTTGACCAAGGTTCATACGAGACGGCACCCCTAATGGATTTAAAACGATATCAACAGGAGTTCCATCCTCCAAGAATGGCATATCTTCTTGTCTAACAATATTGGCAACAATACCTTTATTGCCATGACGACCAGCCATTTTATCACCTACTTTTAATTTTCTCTTTTTGGCTACATATACCTTTGCAAGCTTAACGATTCCTGCAGGAAGTTCATCACCAACTGAGATATGAAACTTACGTCGTTTGTAATTACCCAACAAATCATTCGCTTTAATACTAAAGTTGTGAATAACACGGCTAATCAATTGATTGATATAATCCTCGGCTGTCCAATTCAAAGGGTTTACGATAGTGTAATCTAAAGCAAAAAGGGCTTTATTATTGAATTTTGTACCTTTCTTAATCAACTCTTCTTTAAAGTTATTATAAACACCTGACGATTTGTGCTCACCTAGAATCATCATCAATTTATCTACTAACTTCTCTTTTAGTTCTGCGAAATCTTTGTGATATTCAGCATCTAAAGTTTCCAGTACAGGCTTGTCTTGAGTTTTAGACTTTCTGTCTTTAATAGATCTTGAGAATAACTTTTTATCGATAACAACCCCTCTCAAAGAAGGACCTGCTTTCAATGAAGCGTCTTTAACATCACCTGCTTTATCACCAAAAATAGCGCGTAATAATTTCTCTTCTGGAGATGGATCTGTTTCTCCTTTAGGAGTAATCTTACCTATCAGAATATCACCTTCCTTAATTTCAGCTCCAATTCTTATTAAACCATTATCATCAAGATCTTTAGTTGCTTCTTCACTTACATTCGGAATATCTGAGGTTAATTCTTCCATACCTCTTTTTGTATCACGAACTTCCAAGGAGTACTCATCAATATGAATTGAAGTAAAAATATCGTCTCTTACCACTTTTTCAGAGATTACGATTGCGTCTTCGAAGTTATAACCTTTCCAAGGCATGAAAGCCACTTTTAAATTTTGTCCTAACGCTAATTCTAACCTTCACATAAAACTTGACCAAATTCAACGCGATCTCCTTTTTGTACTATTGGTTTCAGATTTATACACGTACTTTGATTAGTTTTAGTAAACTTTGTCAACGAATACGTTTTAACTTCTGAGTCAAAACTTACCATTTTGTCATCTTCATTCCAATCGTATCGGATAACTATTTCATTTGCATCTACATATTCAACTACACCAGAACCCTCAGAATTAACTAAAACACGCGAGTCACGAGCGACCAACTGCTCGATACCTGTTCCAACGATTGGTGAATTAGGTTTCAATAATGGAACTGCCTGACGTTGCATGTTTGATCCCATCAAGGCACGGTTAGCGTCATCATGTTCTAGGAACGGAATAGACGATGCAGCTATTGATGCGATTTGATTTGCACCAACATCCATAAGGTTAATATCTTTTGGGCCAACTACAGGGAAGTCGCCTTCGTATCTTGCTTTTACAAGATCAGAGAGGAAATTTCCTTTATCGTCTATTTTAGCATTTGCTTGAGCAATCGTTTTTGCATCTTCTTCTTCTGCTGCAAGATATACTGGTTGCTCAGAATATACAACTTTTCCATTTTCAACTTTTCTGTATGGTGTTTCTATGAAACCAAGTTTGTTGACTTTCGCAAATACACACAATGAAGAGATCAAACCAATATTTGGACCCTCTGGTGTTTCAATTGTACACAAACGACCATAGTGCGTATAATGAACGTCACGTACTTCAAATCCCGCTCTCTCTCTGGTCAGTCCTCCCGGACCGAGGGCGGAAAGTCTGCGTTTATGGGTAATCTCAGCCAGGGGATTGGTCTGATCCATGAACTGCGACAACTGGGAGCTGCCAAAAAACTCGTTTACCACGGAGGATAACGTTTTAGCGTTTATCAAATCTATCGGAGTAAACACCTCGTTATCACGAACATTCATTCGTTCCCTAATCGTCCTCGCCATTCTTGCAAGTCCTACTCCAAATTGCGCATACAACTGTTCTCCAACAGTACGAACACGACGATTCGATAAGTGATCGATATCATCGATATCCGCTTTAGAATTAATTAATTCTATCAGGTACTTGATGATGTTAATGATATCTTCTTTGGTAAGAACTCTAGATTCTTCACTTCCACTCAAACCTAATTTCTTGTTCAAACGATAACGCCCTACCTCACCAAGATCATAACGTGCATCTGAGAAAAATAATTTTTCAAACACACCTTTTGCTGTTTCATAATCTGGTGGATCTGCGTTTCTTAATTGACGATAGATATGTTCTACTGCTTCTTTTTCTGAGTTTGAAATATCCTTTTGAAGTGTATTGTAAATAATAGTGTAATCTGTAGAATTAGCATCTTCTTTGTGAAGAATTACAGATTTCGCACCTGAATCTAAGATTGAATCTAAGTGCTCTTCTCCTACTAATAATTCTCTATCTAAAATTACTTCATTCCTTTCAATGGAAACAACTTCTCCTGTATCTTCATCTACAAAGTCTTCAATCCAAGTCTTTAAAACCCTCGCTGCCAATCTTCTGCCAACAAGTTTTTTCATATTGGCCTTGTTAATTTTAACCTCATCGGCTAAACCAAAAATCTCCAAGATATCGCGATCGGTCTCATAACCTATAGCTCTAAATAGGGTTGTTACAGGCAATTTCTTTTTACGATCGATGTAAGCATACATGATGTTATTAATATCCGTAGCGAATTCTATCCATGATCCTTTGAATGGAATGATTCGGGCAGAATATAATTTTGTACCATTAGCATGACGACTTTGACCAAAAAACACACCAGGCGAACGGTGCAACTGAGAAACAATTACTCTCTCAGCTCCATTAACTACGAATGATCCTTTTGGTGTCATATAAGGAATTGTACCTAAATAAACATCCTGAACGATTGTTTCAAAATCTTCGTGTTCCGGATCGGTACAATACAATTTCAATTTTGCTTTTAAGGGAACAGAATAAGTTAACCCTCTTTCGATACACTCTTCAATTGTATAACGTGGTGGATCGATAAAATAATCCAAAAACTCTAATACGAATTGATTTCGTGTATCAGTTATTGGAAAGTTCTCAGCGAATACTTTGAAAAGTCCTTCACTGTTTCTGTTTTCAGGAGTCGTTTCTAACTGAAAAAATTCTTGAAAAGATTTTAACTGGATTTCCAGAAAATCTGGGTAATCAAATTGATTTTTGCTTGAAGCAAAATTAATTCTGTTTGAATTATTCGATGTTGCCAAGGCTTTTAATTTTTTAGTTTCTTCAATACGGAATTTACATATGCTAAAAAACAGGAGAAGGCACCCGTATTGAAACGTTGCTTCTCCTGTATATGAAGACGATTATTACTTAATCTCAACTTCAGCTCCAGCCTCTTCTAGAGACTTTTTAAGTCCTTCAGCTTCGTCTTTCGAAACACCTTCTTTCAATGTAGAAGGAGCAGCGTCAACTAAGTCTTTAGACTCTTTTAATCCGTTACCAGTAAGTTCTTTTACCAACTTAACTACTGCTAGTTTGTTAGCACCACCGGCTTTTAGGATTACATCGAACTCAGTCTTTTCAGCAGCAGCTTCTTCGCCACCACCAACAGCACCACCTGCAACCATAACTGGAGCAGCAGCAGCTGGTTCGATTCCATACTCATCTTTTAAAATTGTTGCTAACTCATTAACTTCTTTTACTGTTAGGTTAACCAACGTTTCTGCAATTTGCTTTAAATCAGCCATTTTATTTAAAATTTAAAAAGGTTTAAAAATAATTAATTTACTATCCTCGATCTTCGAGGGTTTTAAGGATACCGGCAATCTTGCTACCGGCACCTGTAAGACCAGACAACACATTTTTCGCAGGACTTTGCAATAGGCCAATGATTTCCCCAACGAGTTCTTCTTTGCTTTTAAGAGCTTCAAGAACTACTAATTGATTATCACCAACGAAAATCGCTTCATCAATATATGCACCCTTCAAAAGTGGTTTTTCGCTTTTCTTGCGAAAATCCTGAATTAATTTTGCAGGAGCATTTGCTACTTCTGAAAACATTATAGAAGTTGATCCTTTAAGCACACCCGAAAGTCCACTGTAATCTTTTCCTTCTACCTTGTCCATTGCTTTTTGAAGCAGTGCATTTTTTACCACACGCATTTTGATGTTTGCTTGAAAACATCTTCTGCGTAAAGTGTTCACTGATTCAACTGTTAAATCTGCAGTGTCTGTTAAATAGACAATCGATGACGCTTGTAATTCAGCTGCCAGATTGTCAATGTATTTTGCTTTTTCTTCTCTTGTCATTTCACTAAGTTTTAAGCATTAACAGACTTTGTGTCAATTTGAATACCTGGACTCATTGTCGAGCTTAGATAAATACTCTTAATGTAAGTGCCTTTGGCTGCAGATGGCTTAAGCTTGATTAAGGTCTGAATTAATTCATTCGCATTGTCCCGAATTTTTCCACCCTCAAAACTTACTTTACCCACTGAAGAATGAATAATACCATACTTATCAACTTTAAAATCGATTTTTCCGGCCTTTACTTCTTCTACTGCTTTGCCAATTTCCATAGTCACAGTTCCTGTTTTTGGATTAGGCATTAAACCTCTAGGACCTAATATTCGTCCTAAAGCGCCCACCTTTCCCATTACAGATGGCATTGTGATAATCACGTCGATATCTGTCCATCCTCCTTTGATTTTATCAATGAAGTCGTCTAGACCAACGTAGTCAGCGCCAGCTTGCTTAGCCTCAGCTTCCTTGTCCGGTGTACAAAGTACAAGTACTTTAACATCCTTTCCAGTTCCGTGAGGAAGCGCAACCGTTCCGCGCACCATTTGGTTAGCTTTTCTTGGATCTACTCCTAATCGCACTGCGATATCTACTGAAGCATCGAATTTAGAGGTGGAAATACCTTTTACCAAATCGCATGCATCTGATAGAGTGTAAGCTTTCGACAAATCATATTTCGCCAAAATCTCTTTTCTTCTTTTAGAAACTCTTTTCATACTACTAATTATTTGGATTTCGGCGCTTCGCCACCTTTTACATTTACCCCCATACTTCTTGCCGTACCCGCAACCATTTTCATTGCTGAATCAACAGTAAAACAATTAAGATCAGGAAGTTTATCTTCTGCAATCGCTCTCACTTGATCCCATGTTATGGTACCAACTTTAACACGATTAGGTTCAGATGAACCTTTCTTAATTTTTGTGTGCTCAACAATTTGAACTGCTGCTGGTGGAGTTTTTAATACGAAATCAAATGATTTGTCACCATAAACAGTGATTACCACCGGAACAACCTTTCCCATTTTATCTTGGGTTCTTGCATTAAACTGCTTACAGAACTCCATAATATTCACGCCTTTCGCACCTAATGCAGGTCCAATTGGCGGAGATGGGTTGGCAGCTCCTCCTTTGATCTGCAATTTGATCAATGCTGCTACTTCTTTAGCCATATATATTCAATTTATGTAGTCAAACGTGAGTATTTTGATGGGAAGCTTTTATCATCAGACCCACTCCTACGGTTAATACAAATTATCCTTCTTTTTCGACTTGCATATAGCTAAGTTCCAAAAGATTTTTACGTCCGAAGATTTTAACCATTACTTTCAACTTTTTCTTCTCTTCATTGATTTCATCGATTACACCACTGAAATTATTGAATGGTCCGTCTATTACTTTAACAGACTCACCCACAACAAATGGTATTTTCAATTCTTCTTCCGTTTCGGCAAGTTCGTCAACTTTACCTAATATTCTATTTACCTCTGACAAACGCATGGGTACAGGTTCACCTCCTTTTTCAGTACCTAAGAACCCAATCACATTTGGAATACTTTTAATAACATGCTTTACTTCTCCAACAAGAGCAGCCTCAATGATCACATAACCTGGTAAATAAACTTTTTCTTTATTAACCTTTTTACCGTTTTGAATTTTGAAAACTTTTTCAGTTGGTATTAACACCTGGCTTACAAAATCATTTAGTTTGGCGCGAGTAATTTCTAAATCAAGATATTCCTTAACTTTCTTTTCCTTACCGCTTACGGCACGAACCACATACCATTTTTTAACTATCTCTGCCATGTGCCGATTATAATTTGTTGTATATCCAACCAATTACTCCATCCCAAAATCCTTCCTTGTTAATTCCCACAAGGTAATCCATCGCGAAAATTGTCAGCGACAATAACACTGAAGCAATCACTACTAAAATGGTATTATTCTGCAGTTCTAACCAAGTTGGCCAAGTCACGTTGTGTAGCAACTCGTCGTATGTTTCTTTGAAGTATGTTCTAATTTTTGAAACCACTTTTTTTGTTTTAATGTGCACGGGCGGTAGGATTCGAACCCACGACCAATGGTTTTGGAGACCACTACTCTACCAGCTGAGCTACACCCGTTTAAAAAGGGGAGTTCGTAAAAACTCCCCTTAGTTAAACTTTGTTTTTATATCTTATTTCAAAATTTCTGTAACCTGTCCAGCACCTACAGTTCTACCACCTTCACGGATTGCAAAACGTAGACCTTTATCCATTGCTACAGGAACGATTAACTTAACTGTAATTGTTACGTTATCACCTGGCATTACCATTTCACGACCAGCTTCTAAGTGAATCTCACCTGTTACGTCTGTTGTACGGAAATAAAATTGCGGACGGTATTTATTTTGGAAAGGAGTGTGACGACCACCTTCTTCTTTCTTCAATACATATATTTCAGCTTTAAATTCAATATGTGGAGTTGTTGAACCTGGCTTACATATAACCATTCCTCTTTTGATTTGAGTTTTTTCAATACCTCTTAACAATAGACCAACATTATCTCCAGCTTCACCTCTGTCAAGGATTTTTCTAAACATCTCAACTCCAGTTACCGTAGAAGTTAATTTAGTTTCACCCATTCCAAGGATTTCAACTGGCTCACCTGAATTGATCACACCAGTTTCGATACGACCAGTCGCTACTGTTCCACGTCCTGTAATTGTAAATACATCTTCTACAGGCATTAAGAAAGGCTTGTCAATTTCTCTTGGAGGAAGTTCAATGTAAGTATCTACAGCCGCCATTAATTCTTCAACTGTTTTAACCCACTTATCTTCACCATTTAAAGCACCTAATGCAGAACCTTGAATAACTGGCGCATTGTCTCCATCATATTGATAGAAAGATAACAATTCACGAATCTCCATTTCAACTAGTTCCAATAATTCTGGATCGTCTACCATGTCAACTTTATTCATGAAAACAACGATTCTTGGAACACCAACTTGACGTCCTAATAGAATGTGCTCTCGAGTTTGTGGCATTGGACCATCAGTTGCAGCAACAACC
>CAZLHR010000018.1:0-48982 GCA_964559685.1 uncultured Lishizhenia sp. | reverse complement strand
TTATTTTGAAATCCAAAATGAAAATTTGTTTTCAAGTAATTATTAGATTATTACTTTTTAATAAAATTCAATATCTTTTTTACACAAATACAAATTGCTGATTTAAAATACTCATAAGTTTGTTATTTAGGAGTAAGATCAACAATCAGTTTATTCAACTATTTCGCTTCAAGTTCCTACGACACAGGATTAGGTGAGCAATTTCGCATACCATTTGCCGACCGCATTAATTCCGACTGGTTTTTTGACTATTTAACGAGTGATAATGGCAATCAAGTTTCGAGTACGGATTACCACCTAGGTTGGAGCGTTCTGGTATATCCTATCAGAAAAGTTTGGCTCATAAAACCATACCTAATTGCTGGACATTGTTTTGATTGCACAAATATGAAGGAGAACAATGACCTGTCTAATTTTGCTGAACGCTGGAGTTCTGCAGTTCAAGGAGGGATTGGAACACAAATTAAATTATCGGAAAGGCTTGATTTTTCATTAACCGGCCCATATATGATGCACTTGGGCAACCATTTACATCCGGAATTTTCAGGAAATCAAGTGTTTTTTCACTCGGAAAAAGGAGCAAATTTGGAAGGCCATTTACTCACCACTTTGAGTATCAATTACAAAATTGGAACTATGGTAAAATTTTGTTTTTTGATCTTTATTTATGTTTCGTTTAAAGGTTTTCCTCAAGAATTTCCGGGTTATGAACCAAATTGGGGCCGTCGAGATCGTCCTATCGAAACACCTCTTTACTTTACCCCTAGATTACTTAAGGCATCGGCTAATATTTAATCGGGTAGAATGCTTCACAATCATACTAATAGCATTTACTTGTCTGGGTTTTTAGAGTACATTATAGAAGATTCTTACAGCCTAAGAGGGGACGTATTTCAATTAGTTGAGGCTAGTTTAACTCAAAGTCATTAATTGAACTGGTATTTCAAAATAAATTATTTTTTGGGGCATTTAAATATATTGGAAAAAAAATATGAATTTCTTTTCAGGAATACAAATGGGAACCACCATTACAACCTACAATCAAAGTTGGTTTTCCGGAAATAGGACTCACGTTTCATAATCTTTTGCAGTGAAAAGTGGGGTTACATATTATGTCTTGAACTATTTCCACTTTTTTTTCGGATTTAACGTAGATGAGCTCTATCTTGAGAGGTACTAGTTTTGTTTCCCACAGAATGAACGAACTTATTTTTTCTGCTGGTTTAGGGTTTCAAGTTGCGTTAAAAAAGAAACGTTCCGAAACCACTTGGATCGGAACGCCTTCGTTTAAAATTAATTCGTATTATCTTGCTGGCGCTTCAAAGCTTTGAGAAATCGCAGCTTTATCCACAACCAGTTTTGTACCTTCAGACTGAAACAACACGGTTGTATCGCGGATTTCTAAGATCTTACCATGTAACCCTCCAATTGTTACCACATTATCCCCTGATTTGAGATTCTCACGAAATTTCCTCAATTCTTTTTGCTTTTTCATTTGTGGTCTTATCATAAAGAAATAAAAAACCAAAACCATCAACCCCAACATTACTAACTGTGCCATACTATTTATATTTATTTAATTAATTTACCTATTATTCTTAGAATCAGAACCGGTTCTTGACAATTAGACAAGACCGTGACCGTTTTTTCAAACTTATCAGATGAAAAATTTTTGGTATCAACTGAAGCTTTTATTTCAAACAAACCTCCTACTGGAATTGATTTTTCTGGTGCTTTTGTAGCATTTGTACAACCACACGAAGGACTAATTTCAGCAATTTGCCAAGGCTGCGTTCCTATGTTTTTACATTTAAAAATGGCTGTCACTTCTTTTCCTTTTTTAATTTCTCCCGCATCAAAAATTGAGTCATATGTAATCACGGTTTTTTGCAATTTGTTAACTTCTTCAATTTTTTTAATCTTATTTTCCATGTCTAGTTTATCCTCCGTTTTTTGTTCACAAGACGCGACTAGAAATACTAAATAAAACAAGAAAAATGAAATTCTTAAGCTCATCATTTCATCGTTCCTTTAATTCGCAACATCAATGGATACGGCGATACATTAGCTTCTACCTTAATATATTTATTAATTTTTTTCGCTGATAACTCAGCTGTTTTCACCTTTCCCTCAATAATGTAAGAATCACCTGGTGCAATCGGATTTTCAGGCACTTCGGTTGTTTCAGTACAACCACATCCCGCCTTAATACCTGCAATAATAAGAGGTATTTTACCAGTATTTGTGATTTTAAATTTAGCATTGATAACATCACCTTTAACTATGTCTCCACCTTGAAAAACAGTATCACTTGAATTCGCTGGTGTAGCACCGGAATATATTGGTTCTATTTTAACGGTGGTTTTTTCACCTAAATCTGCTTCAGTTACTTCAGATTCACAAGAAAATGCGAAAACAGCAAATGTTACTAAAATGAAAATATTTTTCATATGCTAATTATTTAATAATCCTCTACCAATTTTTACGATTTTACCTTCCTTTTTCAATAATTCTATTGCTTTATCTAGAATTCCATTTATAAAAGTATTACTTTTTGGGGTACTGTAGAATTTAGAAATTTCAATATATTCATTTAAGGTGACCTTTGTTGGTATCTCATTACAAATTTGCAATTCCGTGATTCCCATTTTTAACAAAATAATATCCATTGTGGCAATTCGATCTAATTCCCAATTAGAAGCCAATTTGGAAATCAAGGCATTATTTTCATCGTCTTTGAGTAATGTTTCTTTTATTAAAGAAGTAACGAATTTTTTTTCATCATCATTCTCTTTAAATAAAGGTAAAATTTCAAAATGATTTTCTTCTTTTTTCCATGTTTTCAAGGCTTTAATCGCCATTGAACAACACAAATCAATGTCATCAAGCCAATAAATACTTTTTTCTTCAAAAAAATGATGCAAGTATTCACTATTAACGACCTCATTTTTAAAAAGATGAACTGCAAATTGTTTATCTCCTTCTGTACCTTCAATTCCATTATTCATATGTTCAAAGTAAGTCTCTGAACCCACAATATGAATGAACATTTTTCTAAAAATCTCTTGATTTTCAGCCCCCATCCAATTGACCTTTCGTTTCTCACTTAATTTTCTTAACGGTTCATTTGCCGAAAGCGCTAAAATAAGTTCATTGTCAACGAATTTTCTATTTGGATTTAAATCTTCTTCTGTAGGCCTAAGTTTTTTCTTTTTTTCTTCAATTTTATGGGACGCAGCACGTGTTAATTCGGGTAATGTCAACAATAGATAAATATACAAATCATACATTCTTTCTATTGAAACTAGCAGTTTTTTTTCAGCTTTTAACACATCTTTTTCGTCAGACTGATAAAAAGCATAGAGAATTTGAAGAACTTTAATTCTAAGATGACGTCTATTTAACATGCGCTAATTTTGCATTTGAGATACGTTCTTCTGCCATTTTCCCGGCAATTTTATAGGTAGGAATGTTTTCAGTTTTTGAACGAGACACGATATTAAAAATGGTATTGTAAATCTCTTGTGCCTTGTCATGTGCCCACTGAGAAGAAAAACCTTTCACCTCGGAAAAACAATTGATTACACCTCCAGCATTGATGGCATAATCAGGCGCATAAATAATTCCTTGCTTCATTATTTGCTCTCCGTGCCTTGATTCGTCCTTCAACTGATTATTTGCCGCACCAGCTACAATTGCACATTTCAATCGAGACAAGGTATCATCGTTTAACGTTGCACCTAATGCACAAGGTGCGTAAATATCCATTTCAGCATCATAAACCTCTTCTAGACTGACGATTTTGGCACTATATGTTTTAGAAACTCGATTCAATGTATCTTCTTGAATATCACTTATAGACACAATTGCTCCTTCATCAGTGAGGTATTTAACTAGGTATTCACCTACGTGGCCTACTCCTTGAACCATTACTTTTTTACCTGTTAAACTATCAGACCCATATTGAATTTTAGCACAGGCTTTCATACCCATATACACCCCATAAGCGGTGACAGGAGAAGGATCACCACTTTTACCTGGCAAACCTACAACATGGTTGGTTTCCCTACTGACATGAACCATATCCTCAGGGGATATTCCAACATCTTCAGCAGTAATGTATTTTCCTGATAAACTATTTACAAACTGACCAAATCTCCTAAATAGCGCTTCAGACTTCATGGTTTTTGAATCTCCGAGTATCACGGCTTTTCCTCCACCTAAATCTAATCCTGATATAGAGTTTTTATAGGTCATTCCTCTTGAAAGCCTAATTACATCGTTCAATGCTTCCATTTCGTTTTGGTACATCCACATACGTGTTCCACCCAAAGCAGGTCCTAGCGTGGTGTCATGAATAGATATTATGGCTTTTAACCCCGATGCAGCATCTTGACAGAATAAAATCTGTTCATGCCCAAGTTTTGTCATCTGACTAATTACTGGATTATCAGTAACATTGTCGGCTGTGGTAACGGTAATTTCAGACATCGATATATTAGTTCGTTAACTTATCGTTTGAATTTTTAATTTTACAAGCAATTCTAACGGAGGCAAAAATAGGAAATATTCAATGAAGTCACTTAAATACCTGAACAAATATTTATGGAAGTACAAGTGGTTATTTCTTACAGGGATTATCTTCACCATTATCAGCAATTATTTCGGCGTTAAAATGCCGATATATGTTAAGGAAACGGTTGATGAATTGATGGGATCTCAGGGCTTAAATACATTTAATGACGCCCTTTTACTTTCATTAAAAGTTGGCGGCATCTATTTGGGCTTATCGCTTTTAAAAGGTTTTTTCCTGTTCTTAATGCGACAAACCATCATCATCATGTCAAGGCATATTGAATTCGATTTGAAAAATGAAATTTTCACACATTATCAATCCTTAGATGCTGGGTTTTATAAAAAAAATGCTGTTGGAGATTTAATGAATAGAATTTCTGAAGATGTTGGTTTGGTCAGAATGTATTTAGGTCCTGGTATCATGTACTCCATCAACCTTATTGTTCTCTCTACAATGATCATCGTTCAGATGATTCAAATTAGCCCAATACTCACTTTTTATGTGCTTCTTCCCCTGCCTGTTATGTCTTTTTTGATCTATCAAGTGTCAACTCAAATGAACAAATTGAGCAAAAAAACACAAGAGGAACAATCAAAACTTTCTTCGATAGCCCAAGAAACATTTTCTGGCATCCGTGTCATGAAAACATATTTAGCGACCGACACAAGAAATGCAATCTTTTCTGAGGCTGCAGACAATTACAAGAACCGAAGCATGAAATTAGTTGTAGTGAATGCTCTTTTCTTGCCTACCATGTTATTCTTAATTGGAGTAAGTACATTGATTGCTATTTATTTAGGAGGAACAATGAGTTATAAAAATGAAATATCATTAGGAGGTATTGTGGCATTTATTTTCTTTGTAAATAATTTAACCTGGCCCTTTGCAAGTATTGGTTGGGTAACTTCTATTGTGCAACGTGCCGCTGCTTCTCAACAACGAATAAATGAATTTTTATCTGTAGAGGCCGAAATTAAAAATCCTAGCGAAAATCCTTTTTATTACCAAGGTGATCTTAATTTTAGAAATGTAAATTTTACTTATAAAAACACAGGTATTGAAGCACTTAAAAATATTTCATTTTCACTTCCTCAAGGAAAAACTTTAGCTATTGTTGGGCTCACTGGAAGTGGAAAAACGAGTGTCTTGGAATTAATTACACGTCAATTCGATTGTGACTCAGGGGAAATTACAATTGACGAAAAACAATTGAAATCAATTAATTTGAATGATTATAGAAAGCAAGTCGCAGTGGTCCCACAGGATGTTTTTCTTTTTTCTGATTCAATTGCAAATAATATAACTTTCGGGGTTTCAAATGACGTAAAACCAGAAGAAATCGAACATTACGCAAAATTGGCGCATGTACACCACAACATTATTGAATTCCCGGATAAGTATAATACTTTATTGGGTGAGCGAGGTGTGAATTTGAGTGGTGGACAAAAACAACGTATTAGTATTGCTAGGGCATTGATTCGGAAGCCTAAATTACTTCTATTAGATGATTGCCTTTCTGCTGTAGATACTGAAACAGAGGAAATTATTTTGAAAAATCTTCAATCTGAAAGATCTGGAAGTAGTACTGTTATCGTTAGTCATCGCATTTCTACCATTCGCCATGCCGATTATATTTTATATATAGAGAAAGGTGAAATTATTGAGCAAGGCACACATGAACAATTGCTCAGTAAAAAAGGGAAATATGCGGAAGCACACAAAATTCAATTAGAAAAGTGATGGGATTTTATCACCAATTTAAACAATCACTTGTTGATATTTACTCTTCACTAATGTAACTCAAAAACATAAACATCGTAAGTTTGATCAAACTTTAAAACAAACAATTATGAAAAAATTAGTTTTATTAGCAGGAGCAGTAGTCGTTAGTTCTTCTTTGTTTGCTCAAAAACCTTCTTCAGATGTTAAGTATTCATTAGAAGGGAATTTGAATTATGATGCAACAAATGGTATGAAATGGAATGCTCCTAATCTGAGGATGCGTTATTTTGTAAACGACAATTTTGCCGCTCGTGTTCAAATTGGATTAGGTGATGGTGTAACCCCAAGTTCTGAAAATTACACTTACACTGAAAATCCTGATGGAACAGGGGCGAAAGGAACTCAGAAAATTTCAAGAAGTGCGATTAATTTAGGTCTTGGTGCTGAATACCATTTATCTGGCACAACTAAAATGTCGCCTTATTTTTATGGAGGTTTAAATTTTGGAACGGGTAGCTACAATGAAACCTGGGATAATTCGGATGGTACAGGATACGTTAGTGGTCTAACTGGAGAAATCAAGGCAGGAATTTCCTCATTTGGCTTAGGATTAGGTGCTGGTTTTGATTATTACATTGCTGAAAATATTTACTTAGGTTTAGAAATGGGATTAAATTGGGGTAAATACTCTGAAAAAGACACAAATATTTCTACTACTTTCGGAGGATCAACAACTAACAGTTCTTCACCAGGTTCATCTTCTACAATGACTACTTTAGGAGCAAGTAATGCAGCAATACGAGTGGGTTGGAGATTTTAATTATCTTATAAATAATTTAAAAAAGCACTCTTCGGAGTGTTTTTTTTTGTTATAGAGTTAATCATAAGAATTTACTTAAAGAAATTTCCCTAAAAAATTGTTATCATGCTTTGGAATTTGTTAGATGATGTAGTACTTCGGCTGCACCCATTAATCCAAAAAGAGCAGGCATATAGCTTATCGTTCCGTAAAATGACTTTTTAAAATTAAGTCCATTAGTCATCTTTAGAGAATCTTTTCGTTGTAATTCCTCCGAAAAAACCGCTTTAATTCCTCGAAAAGAAATGTTTTTACGTTTCATACGTTTTTTAACATGGGCTCCTAGTTTGCAATTAAATGTGTTTTCTAAGTTCGTAACCTTAACTTTAGATGGGTCCATTTTACCACCAGCTCCCAGATGCGTGATTATTTTAATTTTCAAGCGCTTACATGCAATTATCCATTCTAATTTTGGTGTGACAGAATCAATGCAATCCATAACGTAGTCGGGTTCGTACATTTCAAGTAATTCCCAAACACGAGTTGGAAGAACGAATTCCTCCACAATATTCAACCTCAGTTCTGGATTAATTTCTTTGAGACGATCTGCTAAAACAAGTGCCTTATTCTTTCCGATAGTTGAATCTAATGCCGTGAGTTGTCTATTTTTATTCGTTTGGTCGAATACATCTCCGTCGATGATGGTCATTGTTCCAACACCTGCTCGAGCTATAAATTCAGCTGCAAACGAACCTATTCCTCCTAATCCAACAATTAATACATGACTATTTCTTAAATTTTCAATTTTGGCATTGCCTATTAATAACTCCGTTCTTTCTAACCAATTCTGCATATTAATTTATTTGAACACTCGAAATTAAAACGAAATAAGGTTTCAGTGAACATTTTTTACTAAATTCGGCCACACTAAATTGAATATTAACCTAAAATTATTTTTATGAATCCGGATTATCAAATTATGTTGTATGCTTGGATTGGAGTTGCCGCTTGGGTTTCCTTTGTAATACTTTCAAATCGAAAGGTACATCCACGTGCTTTGTTTACTTTGTTTATGGTAGAGTTGTGGGAGCGATTTAGCTACTACGGAATGAGAGCACTTCTCATCCTCTATATGACAGCAAGTGTTGTTGATGGGGGATTTGCATTAACCGATGCTGAGGCTTATGGAATATATGGTGCTTATGGTGCATTGGTTTATTTAACACCATTAATTGGGGGTTATTTTGCAGATAAATTGATAGGTTTTAGAAAAGCCATCACCATTGGTGCAATCCTTATGGCAATTGGTCAGTTTACACTTTTCATGAACAATGACGTTACTTTTTATCTAGGTTTAGCGATTTTAGTTGTTGGAAACGGATTTTTCAAACCAAATATCTCAAGTATGGTAGGAAGATTCTATGCGGAAGGAGACAACAGAAGGGACGGAGCATTTACCCTTTTCTATATGGGAATTAATATGGGAGCTTTTCTTGCTCCTTTAACCTGTGGTGCTATTGGTGAGAATGAAGGTTGGCAGTATGGATTTTTAGCGGCTGGAATTGGAATGATATTAGGTTACCTCGTATTCATTTGGGGACAATCAACTGGCGCATACGAAGATATTGGAAAAGAACCAGATTTAAAAGTAGAAGGAAATGTTGTTTCAGCTATACCAAATAGTATTCTTCCTTATGTTGCCTCGGTAGTAATGATTATTTTAGCCATGGTTCTAATCAAAAACAATGATGTTGTTGATATCATCTTGGTTATTTTAGCCGTAGCTGTAATTGGATACCTACTCTATCAGGCAAGAAAGATGGAAATTGCTGCCAAACAACGTATTTGGGTAATTGTTATCTTACTTTTATTTACTACAATTTTCTGGACATTCTTCGAATTGGCAGGATCAGCATTGAGTTTGTTCACCGCAAGAAATGTAGACAGAACTTTATTTGGAGTTGAAATAAACACAACATTCTTTCAATCATTCAATCCGCTATTTATAATGGCCCTAGCACCTGTATTCTCTTGGATTTGGATAACTCTTGCAAAATCGAACCGAGAACCATCTGCACCATATAAGTTTGGATTTGGTTTATTACTCCTAGGAGCAGGTTTTCTTGCTCTTCAAATGGGAGGAGCTTCAGCCGCTGCTGGAATGGTTCCAGCGTTATTCATGGTAATGTTATATTTACTTCATACTATTGGTGAATTGGCATTATCTCCTGTTGGACTTTCTCTTGTGACAAAATTATCACCTCGCCAAATGGTAGGATTCCTTATGGGGATATGGTTTTTATCTTCCTCCATTGCCCATCAAGGTGGAAAACACATCGCCAAATTAACGACGGTGAATGAAAAAACAATTGTGGAAAGCAATGAATTTCAAACTTCAGATATTGATCCGAATATCAAAAAAATTATTTCCAAAGATGAATTTGTATCTCAACTAGAAGAAGGTTCTGTGGAAGATGTAATGGTAGATTCTGCTTTTGTTGCTCAATTAAATGCTGCATCAACGACTGATGAAGAACTCTATGTTTCAAAAGTAACCGTTAAAGAATTTATTGACGAAGCGAATAAATTCAGTGGTACGAAAAAAGCGAAAATGACTAAAAAGGCAACAGTAACGTTTATTTCTACAGAAGCATCTCATCCTGATTCAGTTGCAACTGCCAGTGAATTGAATAAATTATTAGAGAATTCTCCTGCAAATAAAGTTGTAAATGTCATCAAAAATGAATCATTGAATAAGGGTCTTTCTGTTTTTGGTTTACTGGGATGGGTTGCTGTTGGTTGTGGCGTTTTACTCTTTCTAATGGGAGGTCAAATAAAAAAATGGATGCACGGCATCAATTAAATTAATTTGAAACTAAAAAATCATAAAAACGGGCTTGTCCCGTTTTTTTTTATAATTAAAAGATATGAATTCAAAGCACCCAAAAGCATTACCCTTCTTATTTTTCTCAGAAATGTGGGAACGATTTGGATACTATTTAATGATTGGTATTTTCACGTTGTACCTCAAAGATGCTGAAAAAGGGTTTGGATTAAATGAAAAAGAAGCGTCAGATTTGTATGGAACCTTCATAGCCCTAGTTTTTCTTACTCCATTTATTGGGGGATTACTTGCCGATAGAATTTTGGGTTATCGAAAGGCCATAACAATTGGTGGTATTATGATGGGAATTGGCTACTGCTTAATGGCCATACACGATATTACTGCTCTGTATATTGCCATGACCTTTATAATTGTTGGAAATGGTTTTTTTAAACCAAATATTTCCACACTTTTAGGAAACGTATATAATTCACCAGAATACAAATCTCAGAAAGACGCAGGATACAATATCTTTTATATGGGAATTAATATTGGTGCATTTGTATGTAATTTTTTCGGTGCTGCACTCTATAATATTTACGGTTGGTATGCAGCTTTTATTGCAGCTGGCGTTGGAATGTTCATAGGCATTATTATTTTCTGGTTTGGCACCAAGCATTACAAGCATGCAGACGTAATTAAACCTAAGGCAGAAAGTGACATGTCACTTCTTAAAATATTTGGCCTAATTCTAATTCCTTCAATAGTCTTTGGATTAATTCCTTTGCTCTTTCCTACACCTCTTGTTGGTTCTGTTTCAACAGATGCTTTTTTATTTGGTTGTATCCCGGTAATTTTCTTTTATGCGCGGTTGTGGGTAAAATCTCCTTCTAGCGAAAAAAAACCAATTGCAGCCATGTTAGCCATTTTTGCAGTGGTAATCGCTTTTTGGGCGGTATTCAAACAAAATGGGTCCACCTTGAATACTTGGGCGAATAACTATACAGATAGAGAGGTGCCTGCAGCACTATTGGATATTACAAATCAACTCCAATTAGCTGAAAAAATTACCTACAAAAAAGACTCTGTAACTTTGATTGATAACCAATTTCGTCCAATAGGGAAAGATTCATTACCACTTGAAAAAAATGATAAAAAAATCAAATCTTTTGATTATCCACTATACTTTAAAAATCAAGCGAAAGACAAACTCCCAAGAGTTGGAGAAGAAATTTATACATACAATACAAATCTTTTTCAATCGGTTAATCCATTTTGGGTAATTGCTCTTACGCCTTTAGTTATAGCTTTCTTCAGTTTTCTCAACCGAAAAGGAAAAGAACCCTCAACCCCAACTAAAATTGCTTTTGGATTACTTATTTCTGCGCTGTCATGCTTTGTAATGGTCGGAGCTGTGTACGCAAGCAACAACGGAATGGAAAAATCATCTGCTTGGTGGTTTATTTCTTCTTATGCCGTAATTACTATTGGAGAGCTTTTTCTGAGTCCAATGGGATTATCACTTGTGTCTAAATTGAGTCCTCCTCGTTTAACCTCACTAATGATGGGTGGTTGGTTTTTAGCTACATCAATAGGGAATAAATTGTCAGGAGTATTAAGTTCTCTTTGGGATGGTTACGACGACAAAGCAAATTTTTTCTATGTCAATGCTTTATTATTGGGCGCTGCTGCTTTACTGATGTTTGCCATGTTAAAATGGTTAAATCAAATTTTTGAAGTGTACAAATAAATTACTTTCAAATATGAATAATTGAAAGTAATTCTACTTTTATATTTTAACCCCTTTTTGAATTAAATCCTTCTTTAGTTATCGCTAACACTTCTTTTCCTATTCCTGTTATTGATACCATATTCAAGGGGAATTCTAGTAGAACATGACAAAAGCTCAAGAAAAATAAAAAGGTTAAACCTAAAGCATAATCATATAAATAAATTCCGCAAGCAGCTATCCAAAGACCAATAACCACAATAAAACGAATTTTAGGAACCTTATGCCATCTGATAATTTCTGTTTTACTAAACCAATTAAGGTAATGATATAGATAAGCAAAAGCAATAAAACGCATCAATAGAATTCCAGTTTGAGAATAAAAAACAAGTTCTTTGGAGGCTTCTAAATCTATTGCCTTTGTGCCGTTTACGTAATATAATTGATCCCCATTTGCATCTAAAAGCGGAGGAAGTTCCATTAAATTAAACTCTTTCAACACTTCAATATTTAAGCCTAGAAATCCCTGACCATCTCCATCGTATGCTTGTTTCCCATAGGTTGAGACCTCAAAAAAGGACGATTCATTAAATAAATTGAAGAGTAAAAAAGGAACTAATACAAAAAAAGCAACTTGAATTAATCCCGAATAACTTCTTGACTTTAAGGCGCCATACAACATAAATAAACCTGTAAATAGATAAACATGAATAAGTGTAGGAACTAGAGATGTAACGGTAAATGTTGCAAAAGAAGGCTTAAAAACTTCCTCGCCTCCGGCATTAATGTAATTAGGAGAAAACCATTGATCTACGAAGGCATAGACTAATAAAATACTAATAAGTTTCACCCACAAATTCTCCACTAGAACAAATAGAATACTTGCTATTAGTGCAAGCGCCAACAATTTACCGTAAAGGTTTAATTCATCATATTGTTCAACAAAACTGGTATGAAATTCATATTTCATTGCAAAATAATCGTAGGATATTACAATGGAGATGATCAACAATACCAGAAAATCATATTTTCCTTTTGTAAAATACTGACGATCGTGTAACCAACTGATTTCTGTAAGGTAATGAAGTGGCCCTAAGAAAGCATATGCAAATAAAAAAGTTTCAAAAGGAAGAACGAAAGCAGCCAGCATACTCAATAGCATAAGGCCAACATTTACATAATTAATTTTATCTTCTTTCGTAAGTAACATAGCCTAGAATAAAGTAGGTTGACCTTCGTCGTCTTCATCGGTTGTAATATCCCATTCCATAGTCGGAGCTTCTTCATCAGTCGCCTCTTCTGAAATTGTCAACTCAGATTCTAGTAATTCCTCCGGCCATGGTTCTTTTCCTTCATCAATCGAATGCGTTAAAACAATCTCTTTTACTTTTAATTTCGTTAATTGATTCCCTTGGGCTTTCATGCCTTTCACATCAATCATATCCGCCAAGTTCAAGATATTGTCAGGTAAGTTTTTTGTCTCTTTGAGCAGTTTGTTATACACAATGCGTGCTTCCGGACGATAAGCCGTTGAAACCAAATCCATAAACGACCCATTACTTTCAGAAATAAAAAGGACTCGTTTATCTGAAGTTACCTCACACAAAAATCGTTTGACATAATGTAGATCTTTTTCCGCATCAAAATAAACGGTGGTTATTGGTCGATTTTGATTCCATTTCTCAATGTGAATCATATCTTCGTCAAAATGAGTAGCCAAATCAAAAGAACTCAACCGATATTCTCCATTTTTGTACAAGGTCAAGATTTTATCGTCACCTTTAAATGAACCCAAAAATTTACCTCTTTCCTCGTCATTCAAGCGCCCAACGATTGTATCATACCAAATCTTTCTAGCTGCAAGAGTAGATCCACCTACTTCCTTTTGAACAATTTTTTGAATTATTTCTTTTGTAACCCTGTTTCCAGCAGAATTTCTTCCTTTGATAAGTTGTTCTCCTAAATCTACATCGAAACGAAGTCTTTTCAAATGTGGTCTTGGACGCAATAGCACTGTTACTACTTCACGCTCTCCATTAGGATGAACTGAGAAATACAACATTTTAGAACCCTTGGTGCCCTTTGTTAAATCATATTCTGTATCTCTAGTAATTGAATTTACATAGAAACGCTTCATCATAGTAGCGCCTCCTACTCCATCTTGATAAAAAAGGTGGTAAATAGTTCGGGTATCTCCCTTTTTCCATACACTTGCATAGATCAAGTCCTTCCCAACGAACTTTTTATCGGCTACTTTAGTGACAAGCATCTTTCCACTGGAAAAGAAACAAATAATATCATCAATTTCAGAACAATCGCAAACCGACTCATTCTTCTTCAATCCATAACCAATAAAGCCTTCTTCAAAATCAACGTAGAGCTTTCTATTGGCAATAATCACCTTAGTAGCTGAAATGGTATCAAACGTTTTAATTTCCGTTTTTCGTTCTTTTCCTGCCCCAAAACGCTTCTTAATGTCTTTAAAATACTCTATTGAAAATTCAATTAAATTCGCCAAATTAGCTTTTACCTCCTCCATATCTTCCTCAATTTTAACAAGCGCATCGTCAGCTTTTGAAGAATCAAAACGGGTAATTCTAATCATCGGAATTTGTGTCAAGCGGTGTAAATCATCCTCTTGTATCTCGCGAATTAACTGCTTTTTAAATGGTTCAAACCTCTTGAATAGGTATGAGTATAAGGACTCTTTATCACTGTAATGCTTAAAGTCAATATACATTTCATTATTAATAAACAACTTTTCAAGCGTAGAAAAATGCCATTGACGTTCTAGTTCATCCAATCGAATTTCCAACTCTAACTTTAAAAGTTGAACTGTATTATCTGTATTAATTTTTAAAATCTCAGAAACGCCTAAAAATCTTGGTTTTTCTCCGTCAATTATGGATGAATTCGGAGAAATAGATACTTCACAATCTGTGAATGCGTATAGAGCGTCTATCGTTTTATCAGGAGAAACCCCTGGTGCAAGGTGCACGATAATCTCTGCTTCACTTGAAGTGTTATCTTCGATCTTTTTAATCTTAATCTTTCCTTTATCATTGGCCTTGATCACCGACTCGATAAGTGAACCAGTAGTAGTGCCAAAAGGAATTTCGTTGATAATGAGTGTTTTGTTATCAACCTTTTTTATTTTAGCTCTAACGCGAACTCTTCCTCCACGTAACCCATCGTTATAACCTGAAAAGTCTGCCATACCACCATTTGGAAAATCCGGTAATATCTCTACTTTTTTTCCTCTTAAATGGTTAATGGATTGATCAATAAGTTCAATAAAGTTATGCGGTAAAAATTTACAAGCCATTCCTACAGCGATTCCTTCTGCACCTTGCGCTAACAATAAAGGAAATTTCATTGGAAGTTGCTCGGGCTCTTTATTTCTACCATCGTAGCTTGCTAGCCAATTGGTAGTTTTAGGATTGAAAGCTACATGCAAGGCAAATTTAGAAAGTCTCGCTTCAATGTAACGTGGCGCTGCGGCACCGTCACCTGTTAACGTATTTCCCCAATTGCCTTGACAATCAATCAAAAGCTCTTTCTGACCTAATTGCACCAACGCATCACCAATGGAAGCATCCCCATGCGGGTGGTACTTCATTGTATTACCTATAATGTTTGCAACCTTATTGTAACGTCCATCTTCCATTTCCTTCATGGAATGCAAGATTCTTCGCTGAACAGGTTTTAATCCGTCAAATAAAGCAGGAACAGCACGCTCAAGAATAACATAACTCGCATAATCTAAAAACCAGTTTTCATACAAACCACTTAAAGGAACGATATTTTCGTCCACTTTTTTATTCTCAAAGGGATTGTGCTCGTCGCCTTGATTCTGTAGATTATCGTCTATTCCTTCTTCTTCTGCCATGTTAAGATGCAATTTCTAATTCGTCAGAATCTTCGGAAGCTGTTGCTTCTGCAAGATCTTTTTCAACGCGCAAATTATCGATAATGAAATCCTGTCTATCTTGTGTGTTCTTACCCATAAAATAGGACAAAATGGAATCAATAGAAGCGTCTTTTGTCAACAATACAGGTTCCAATCGAATATCTTCTCCGATAAAGTGAATAAATTCATCTGGTGAAATTTCACCTAATCCTTTGAAACGCGTTATTTCGGGATTTTTACCCAATTCAGCTATAGCATTCCTTCTCTCTTCTTCTGAATAACAATAAATTGTTTTCTTTTTATTTCGAACCCTAAAAAGAGGCGTTTGTAGCACATATACATGATTTCGCTTTACTAAATCCGGAAAAAACTGAAGAAAAAATGTTAACAAAAGCATGCGAATATGCATTCCGTCAACATCAGCATCCGTTGCAATTACAATTCGATTGTAACGCAAATTATCCATATCATCTTCAATATCTAAAGCGGCCTGAATCAAATTAAACTCTTCGTTTTCGTATACAACTTTTTTGGTAAGCCCATAACAATTCAAAGGTTTTCCTCTTAGCGAAAATACCGCTTGTGTATTCACATCGCGAGATTTAGTAATTGAACCACTCGCTGAGTCTCCTTCTGTGATAAATAAGGTTGTCTCCTCTCTGCGCTCATCTTTTAAATCCGTTAAATGAGTTCGGCAATCTCTCAATTTCTTATTGTGTAAATTGGCTTTTTTGGAACGCTCACGGGCGATTTTACGAATACCTGCCAATTCTTTACGCTCACGTTCGGATTGTTTGATTTTCTTTTCAATCGTTTCGGCAACATCCGGATTTCGGTGCAAGTAATTATCTAGCTTATCCTTTAAAAAATCATTTATAAATGCACGCATGGATTTACCACCAGGCTCGATTTCTTGGGATCCTAATTTTGTTTTGGTTTGAGATTCAAATACGGGCTCAATGACTTTTACCGAAATTGCAGCAACAATTGATTGTCGTATGTCCGAGGCTTCGTAATTCTTATTGTAAAAATCACGGATTACTTTTGCAACTGATTCTCTAAATGCACTGGCATGTGTCCCTCCTTGCGTGGTATGTTGACCATTAACAAATGAATAATAATCCTCTCCATAAGTACGTCCGTGAGTAAAAGCCACTTCTATATCCTCATCTTCCAAGTGAATAATCGGATAAAGCGGATCTCCATCCATGTTATTTTCCAACAAGTCCTTTAGACCATCTTTGGAATTATAGCGCTCCCCATTATAATGAATAGTCAATCCCCTGTTCAGGTAACAGTAATTCCACATCATCTTGTCCAAGTATGCGGTTTTAAATGCAAACTTTTTAAAGATTGTATCATCAGGAATAAACTCCACGTAAGTACCATTCGTCTCATCGGTTTTCTCTATGGCAAATTCTTGAACCAACTCACCTTGACTAAACGAGGCGGCTTTTTTATCTCCTTCACGAACAGAATACACCATAAAATGAGAAGAAAGGGCATTCACCGCTTTGGTACCCACCCCATTTAAACCTACTGATTTTTTAAAAGCTTTCGAATCGTATTTTCCACCGGTATTCATTTTAGAAACAACCTCAACCACTTTCCCTAGAGGAATTCCCCTTCCGAAATCACGAATAGAAACCTTTCCATCTTTCACTTTGATTTCTACTTTACGACCATTCCCCATCACAAACTCGTCAATGCAATTATCCATGACCTCTTTCACCAAAATGTAAATTCCGTCATCAGCAGCTGCTCCATCACCCAGCTTTCCAATATACATTCCTGGTCGCAACCGAATATGCTCCTTCCAGTCTAATGAACGTATGTTATCTTCCGTATATTGATTTTCAGCCATGATTACCGCGTGAAATACAAAAATAAGTGTGTTTTGAATTTGTAAAACACCTTCGAAGACTGAGTTATAAACAACTTTATAAGGATAACGAACTATATTGCCAATAGTCTTTCCACTTCTTCTTGGGTAGCGATTTCATAGGGGTATTTTCCTGAAATTACCTCAGTTAGAAACAACTTGTCCGGATATTGACTTATTCTAAAGTGATTTTTAAATTGATTTATTCCAATTATTTGAATTTCAATGAATTCTATATCAGAAATAATCTTGTAATAAGACTTGCCATTGTTCATTTTTCTGTAAACTGGAAATTCCATTTATTTACAATCGTTCAAGTGGTGTTTTAACGCCATCCACCAATGAATAACATGCTAATTTATCTTTGAATACAGAGGATTTAAAAATAGATCGATTGAGAAGCATCCGAACACACTCTTGAATTCCTTCCACAATGGAGGGATGCGGATGGATGAGTTCCGACAAAACCTCAATTGGCATTTGCAATTTAATAAGCAAACCCACTGCCTGAATAGCTGTAGAGGCGTGAGCGCCTACCACGCGCATTCCCAAAATTCTCATTTCTTTGTCGTTGGTGACAATGATTTTGAAGAAGCCTTGTGTTTTTCTCATGGCTATTGCTCTAGTAATGAGAGAGTAATCAATTTTTACTACTTTAATCGGAATATTTTTCTCAACACATTGCTGCTCATTCATGCCAACTGAAGCAACTTCTGGATTAAGAAACATTATAGTACAAACATTGTCGTAATTTAAACGCTCAGGTTTATTTCCAAGCGCTTTTTCTACGGCATGTCGTGCTTCAAGTTCCCCCATATTCACCAAGGCTATCCGACCTGAAACATCCCCTACAGCGTAAATATTGGGAATACTCGTTCGTGTGTCGTCATCACCAATATGTACTCCGCGTTTTGACATTTCCACTCCGGCATTTTCCATTCCTAAACCCTCAATGTTTGGTTGTCGACCAATAGAAAGTAGTGCTTTTTCAACTCGTATTACTTCTCTTTTACCATCAGGATACGAAAGTTCGTATTCCACCTCTCCATCAACTTTTTCGAGTCTTTCCAGTGAGGCATTCGAATGAATCGTCACTCCGTGATCGGTTAAATTTTTCGCTACGAGGCGTGAAATATCCTCATCTTCAAAGGGTAAAATACGTTCTTGACGGTCAATTATATAGACTTTCGTTTTTCCGAAGTTGCTAAAAATGGTGGCGTATTCGCAACCAATTACTCCTGCGCCAACAATAACTAGACTTTTTGGGTAATCACCAATATTGTCAATACCATCACTCGTCAAGATGATATCTTCATCTACTTCAATATTTGGCAATTTTCGAGGTCTACTTCCGGTTGCTAATACTATATTTTCTCCCCAAATCACCTTTTTCTCTCCTTCGTATGTAATTTCAATGGTATGATTGTCTAATAATTTACCATGTCCACGCTCGTAACTCAGCAATTTATTCATGGTTTCCGTTTGAAGGAGTTTGATGTGTGCCGAATATTGAAATTTTCTTTCGAAAATTGCCTCAGCAAGATTTTGTCTAACATCTTCCCAGGTCAACTCAAATTTGGTTCTTCCCTTTGAGACTATCATGTCATTAATGTCCGCCACACGATTGGACAATTCCCACAATGTTTTGGAAGAAAGAGCTCCATTATACACCCCTGCACCACCAACACGATCTCGTTCAATTAAGCACACACGTTTACCGAAATCAATACCGCGCATGGCTGCAGCATAACCTGCTGGACCGCCTCCAATAACAATTAAATCAAATTTTTCCATGTGAAATTTCGAAGGTAAATATAATGAGAATTCACATTAATGCTGGATTTGAGTTGTTATCAAAAATAGATTGAATTTAATATGTTAAAAATCAACAATATCAAAAGCGAAGTATAAATCCATTTTTTTTCTTTCAAAAAAAAGCTTCCACCAAATCAGTCATTTTTAAGAGAAAAACAACACCAAAGGATAATTGAGATCATTAATCTTGCGAGACATTTTATCTCCGCACGAACTATTAAATTCTCATAGGCTATTGTGCATCAAAAAAAAAGGGGCTCTGACGAGCCCCTTTTCTACTACTTGGTAAATATTCTCCAATAAGTGCCTATAACCCATTTGCAGTTTTACGTCCTGCTAAATCAATAAATAGAGCTACATATTTTTCCTTCATTTTTTTATCACGATTTGAAATATCCATTCTTTCCAGTGCAGATAATATTGTCTCGGCTTCAGAAACATTTCTAAGTGCAAAATGACACTCAACTAAATTAAAATAGATTGCTATTGTTATATCTTTATCAATCCTAGCTTTTTTATTTGTGACATCTGACTCTCCCAATATCTTCGTCCATAAATCTACTGCCATGTTTAATTTTTGCTTGGCCGTTTCTTCATTGGTGGTTAATGATTTAAAACCAGTCATAGCGTTATTATATGCTTCGTTAAAATCTGCATATTCATCACCCTTCGATTTTACGTAATCTAATGAAGATTCACGCGAAGTAACCTCAAAACCAATTCGATCATTAACTAAGTGATTAATTAAAGTTAAATTCTCTTTTAGCACTTTTTCTTCAACCGTTCGGTACAAAGCGCTGTAATCAGTAGACGGATAATTCTTATTTGAATTAGATTTATATGTCTTGAATTCTGAGAGCTCGGCAGGTGCCTCATAGAATATTTCTTGTCCCGAAGCGCTTGCTACTTTAACACTCATGGGATTTCGATAAGTAAATTCTACCCAATAATAGGTCACATCAGCAGTAGTTGCAGTTCCGTTCACAATTTTAGATTCTTTTTTAACTTCATTTTTTACAACTGGCTGAGAATGCTCAAATCCTTGCATGTTAACATGGTAGGATAAGGCATTATCTGTACCTTTTGAAAAACCATCTAGCTTTAAGTATGTAGAGGCTAAAGATGGATAATCATATACTGTTTTTATGTCTGGTTTTGGGACATTTCTTTTATAAGGCTGTGGAACATAATCTTTTACTGGCTTGGTATTTTCGTTTAATAATTGTTTTTCTAGAATCTTTTTTGCCAATGATTTTTCGTTATACTCAGCCATTGCTTTTTCGTATTTTTCATCTGCAGCCTTTACTTTTAAAGGGTATTCATTCATTTCACGTTGATAATCCGCTTCTGCCTGAGCAACATCCTTTTCGTACTGCGCCATAATTTTTGCATTTTCCTCATCAGATGATGATGATAGACTCGAAGTATAATTGGCTACCCGAGGCTGAAGTGGATTCGTAGGAAGCTTAATGTAGTTGTAGCGTAAATCTTCAGATTTCAAATTTTGGCCCAGAACAGTAGTTACTGTGATAAGGACAATTAGCAAATAAATATTTCTCATTATTTCAGAATTAGTTTATAAAATTACTGATAAATAATTTAAAAATGAAAATAGAATACTTACGGATTCATAAATTTAATACGACCCGATAAATAATCAAGAATTAATGAATAATTTCGGTTGTTATTTGAAAAACATTAACTTGAATCCAGAGGAAAATAGACATCTTCAGTGGGCAAAACAAAATGAAGAAGAGATAAAGCGCAACATCCGAAAATTGAGCAAGACAAAACCTAGAAATCTCGACGATCGTTTTCGTGTGGAACACGAACAGATCTTCAAAAAAATGGACTGTTTGACTTGTGCTAATTGTTGTAAAACCACTAGTCCTATATTTCGTGATGCCGATATTCGAAGAATTTCGAAACACCTGAAAATGAAAGAAGCACAGTTCATTTCCAATTATCTGAAAATCGATGAAGACCAAGATTATGTTTTAAAATCTTCTCCTTGTCAATTCTTAGGCGAAGACAATTATTGTAAAATTTACGAAGTGAGGCCGCTAGCTTGTCGCGAATACCCTCATACGGACAGGAAAAATATGGCGCAAATTTTAGATTTAACAATACAAAACACAAAGATATGCCCTGCAGTCTCCCGTATTGTACAGAAACTACTTAAATAAAAACTTAAATTTTATAATCTCGATATATTTTCTAATGGATTGAAAAAAATGTTACCAAAATGTGTATACTTAGTTATTACGGCTTAAGTTAATTATACACTAACATTAAATAGATGAGGCTTCGCTCCTATTCTCTTGATGCAATTGGAATAAGTAAATATTTTTGCATGATGAATAACACATTTGAGAACAGCGTAGAGGTAATTGAACCGGAAGTTAAAATTGAAGTTAAGCAAGAAATCCTAGAAGAAAAACAGGTAATCGTTCATTGTTCAATGAGATGCAATCCCGGCATGTTAGTCCGCATTTGGAAATCCACATATCTGTTTACAGAGGAAGGGGAACGTATTCCTCTACTCTATTGGGATGGAATTTCCTTATTTCCGCAATGGACCCCAATTTACCATCATGGAACCTTTAATTTCACCTTAATATTTGCTGGTTTATCCTCGAATTGTAAAGTCTTTTCACTCATCGAAGAAATAAATCAACCAGGCGGTTTCTGTGTAGAAAATATTCGCAGAAATAGAACGGATGTTTACCGAGTGGAGCTATAAAAAACTAATAGGAATCTAATTCAAGCATAAGTTAGTTCCGTCAAAATCCATTCAATTATCCTTTGGGTTTACATTTCCGGTAAATTCAAATTCAGCACGATTAATGTCATGGCTACTCAAACGATTCAAAAGAATAATTAATAATGTACTATGATTTGGTTTTAATCCGTAATAATCAACCTATTTTGGAATTTACTAGTAACTGTCGTAAAGGTCAAAATATACTCTCCTTCTTGTAAGGTATCAACTTGGATTTCATAAGTACCATCCATACTTTCAGGTTTTATTTCTTTAACTTTTTTACCTTTTAGATTAAAGATTTCAACTAAAATTGATTCATTTGAAAGTTTACCCGGAGTACCCTTGATGACCAATGTGCCCTTTTTTGAAGTACTTGGAATAATTACAATGTCTTCAATCAGTGTTTCGATTGATTCTAAAGAGCTAAAAACCTGCGGAAATGTTGCTGCTTTAGCATTACACTACAAGAAAAACACAAAGAAATAAGAAGAGATACCATGAGTTTTTTTTGTGCAAAAGAACATATTAAACACATGTAAACTAACACTTTAGTATTATTTAACAATTTCAATATTTATTCATAAGTGTAACTAAAATCACTTTTAATATTACATGAGTAAAATCGATCATGTCTTTCAACAAATCTTTATTTTTTGCCTTATGCTATGGTGTACTTTTGATTAGTACCTTTTTACTATTTTTTTAGTTGATTATTTTCTGTTAATACGAAAAATCATAACAGAATTTCCACCTCCATTAGATTTACCTTGTGCGGTAACGACCAACATCTTTCCATCAGGAGAAATATCCATTCCAACAGGATAAGAATCTGCTGGTATTTCGGCCACAACCTTCATGTTCTTCGTATTTACAGCAACAACCTTAGATAAAGTATTTACAGCAGCAAAGACATATTGACCATCAGGTGAAACCGTAATTGTTCTTGCACCGGTTCCAACATAAACCTCGTCCCATTTTTCATATTTTAAGGATGTTCCCGGGTTTTCGATTCTGAATTTCGTTAATTCTCGCCATGAGCCACGTTGTACATATCCCGGTTTATTGGCACTTAGGTATAAATATTCTCCGTTAATGATAAGGTGTCTTAAATTTGATTGCATTCCTGTTAAGTTCCCTAAACTACTGAAATCTCGGGTATCAAAAACAGCCATACCACCACCTCCACCCATTTTTCCTACGTACAAAAATTTCCCATCTGGACTAAACGTGGTGCCTCTTAGACAAAAACCACAATCTGCATCACGGTCTACCTTTTCCGCATTACTAAAATTCATTTCCAATTGTTTGTCTACCACACAATGTTTGATGTAGTTGAACTTAAAAGGATCATTCGACGCAATATCTATTATTCCGACAGTATTATCACCCCAATGTGTTACTGCAATGAACTTATTATCTGGAGAACATGCAATCATTTTGGGTAAAGGCCCAGTTGGCATAACTCGAACGATTTCATCGCTCTCGGTATCTATTATAGCTAGCGCAGAAGGACATTGCGCATTTAGATCATAACTTCTTCTGTAATAGGTTACCCAAAGGTATTTACCATTGTGCGAAAGACAACTTTCAACGGGCTTGCCTAAAAAATGATTCTTATTACTGACCTCTTCTCCGTAATATGGATATCCGAAAACAGTTGTTTCATTATTCAAGAAAAGACGATCTCTATTGTTTACATCAAATTGATGTCGAATAACTTTAATCTTTTGCAAGGTTGTAGCATCAAAAACACCTGTTTCATGTCCTTCCAATGAGTGAACATAAAATTTCGCCCCATTTTCTGTAAAAACTACGGATTTCGGTGAGTTAATAACTGTTTCATAGACATCCTTATCATTTTCGGTGCGCTGAGAATAACTCTGTTTCCTGGCAATTAACTCAAGTGAAATTTCTCCTGTACCGGTCGATTTCGTTCCAATTGAAACCTGCTTGACTTCTTGTGAAAAAGAAGAAAAAGATGCCAAAAAAAATAAAACACTAACTATTTTCATCTTCCTATTTTTACGTTTCTTAATGGGTAAGCACTTTGGCATGAGCTTTTAGTAATGTAGGCTCTTTTCTCATCGGGCGATATAGTTAGTACATGTAATGAACATGGACGTTGAATGGTGTCTTGAAATAACCAATAATTAGCCACTTTTAAATCAAAAACCTTGCCCTTGTACTGAACAAAAGAGGTGTTTTCATTGACATAAGAAAGAAACATACTTGGATTACTGTTTAATTGCTCCATGAAACGATAACTTTCAGAAATAGACGGAAGTATATTTTTTTTATTTTGGTGCAACACTAAAGCCGCGTGAAAATTAACATAAATATCCGTTTTTCCGTTTAAAGTCATAACTTGATATAGAGGTTTATGCTGAATTGACAATGACTCCCATTCTGAAGGATTTTTTACTTTGATTAATCCTAATGCATTTAGTTCATCAATTGATAATTCCGGAATATGAATTTCTGTGTTTCCTGTTTTGATCGTCGTATTTTCAATTTTGTTATACGCTTTTGCATTAGATGACTCTTGTTGGTTACACGAAACGATTAAAGAAAACAAAAGGAAAACAAAATAACGAACAGATAGTGTCATTTTATCAGTGGTCATTTACAAAATGATCATTTTGGTCAACTTCTCGCACTCCCCTCGCAATTCGATTCGTTTCAACTTGGTGGCGGATAGTAGTAAATACCTTCTCATAATTTTGAATACCATTTAAATGAAATTGATGATCCGATTGATCGCTTGTGGTTAATTGAACTGATCCAATTCCCACTATTCGTTCGATTAAATTACGTTTCATTTGCAAATCCTTTACGCGATACAATTCCAAATTTGTTGTTTTTCTCGATAAAATTCCTTCCGTTTTCTCAATACGTTGACTCGTAATTTTAAACCGAGTGGTTTTCAACAGAATGTATTGGTATAAGGTAAAAACACTACAAAAAATTAGGGCTAATAATGATAAATAGAATAGAAAATTCCAATCGTTGGTATAGCATTTAACCGTCGTATATAGAAACAAAATTATTCCACTCCCGCCTAACGAATACCATCCGGATTTTACCCAATGAGACATGGTGATTTCAAAAATTTTCTTTTCTTCTTCTAACATGAATTTTTATTTCAAATGTATAAAAAGAAAGTGAGGAAATTTAAGATGTCAAAAACTTTTCATTACTTCGCTATCTATAAAGCTATATGTTTCGTAATTCGCTCACCTGTTGTATTTTATTTCTGTTTTTTGCATGTGGCAACCATGAAGATTCTGTTCAAACAGAAGTAAAGGAAACTGTGAAAAAAACACAAAACACATCCTCTAATGTGGATTCTGCAGCGCTTACCGAAGCTTTACCTGCTGTTAAGGTGAAAGGAAAAAAAGGAAAGATACTCTTGTCCTGCATTGGCAACTATCAACTTACTGCAATTGAGGCCAGTGTTGGCGCCAACGGAATGTTTGATTATATTAAAGAGTCTGGGGTTTGGAGTGCAACTGGTTCTGCTATATCAGATGGAATGCGCGAATCATATACGATCAATCTTGATAAAAAAAACATCTCCGAATTGAATGGTTTATCGATTGAAATTGATAATAACTTAAACGTTCGTGTATTCGTTAATGAAGAACCAATAATCGAAATTCCTTACAGCGAAAATCAATTATTATTTGAATTGAAAAATAATGGGAAAGATTACATTCCATTGCCTGAAAAGCTCGAAAGGTCTACAACATTTTCTGGTTTTTATCTTTACCTAATGGCTTCGGATCGTTTAACAAATCGAAAGATGAACAAACTAGATTTGTTAGACTTAAACACCGATGTTGCCCTGTTGCGTTACAATCAGAAAGAAGCACAATTTGAGCTAAACTTATTCCAGGGTGAGTGCTGTGATAATTCGTTGTATATTTTTAAGAAATAACGAATCATTCCATAATTATTTCTACACGACGATTTTTTGCTTTGTTCAACTCATTTGTGTTGTTGATTATAGGCCTATGTTCACCTTTTCCGGAAGCGACTATATTCTCAAAGCCTTTATTCTTTAACCAACTTTCAACCGTGTAAACACGCTGTAAAGATAAGTTTTGATTATAAGCATCAGCACCAACATTATCTGTATGTCCGATCAATGTGATTTTTTGACCGAGTTGATGGTCCCGAATAATTTGATTCAAGATTTTTTCAGCATCAAGGTTGAGACTGAATTCATCAAAATCGAAATTTAAAACATAACTAGCTTTTTTACTTTCAATACGTTCTATTTTTAAAGGTTGGTCTATAATTTCTTCAACAATTGGTTTGGACTCCTCAATTATTGCCGTTCTAGGTTTTATTTCTGTGGAAAGTTGACTAAGATCAGCGAAATAAATATCTAAATCCCTAATCAAAAAAGCAGCATTACCATTTTTAGTAATGACAAATCCTTGATCGTCAGCATCCGTATTAAAAGGAGCCCCGAGATTTAAGATCTCGCCTAATTTACCATCCACTATAGTGGTTTTAAAAATATCTAACCCTCCAAATCCGCCATGTCCATCAGAGGAAAAATAAATGGTATTATTATCGGCAGCAATAAACACTGCTCGCTCATCTCCTGCAGTCGATACTCCCATTATTTTTGGATAAGACCAAACACCTTCTTTTTTAACGGCATAAAATAAATCCATTGGTCCATAATAATCTGGACCGCATGCTACAATAAATAGATTACCATCAGATGAAATTGCCATGCCATCCGTTCCAAAACCCGAATACATTTGGTACATTTCTCTAAAAAATTGAGCTATTCCACCGCCCAAACCAACAGGTTCCTTATATGTTCCTTTTTCAATTTTTGCTTGATAATATGGGCCATTCTTATTAATCCAAGTATTATTCCAACTCTGAAAATAAATGCTGGTTCCGTCCGCCGAAAGCGAGGGCTCATCCTCTCCACTCGTGGTATTAAGTTCACGCATATAGGTCGGTGTGTCCCATTCATTTTTTGAATTTAGAGTACTCATGTACAAGTCACCATCACCACCAATTTTGTTAATTTTTGATGGCCTTGTGCTCATGAAAAATAGTGAGCTTCCACCTGGAGAAACACTTAAATTACATTCTCTGTATGCAGAATTTAACATGCTGACTGGCACTATCTTTACATGCTGACGATGTGTTAAAACTTTCACATCTTGTCCAAAAACTGTTACTTGTAAAAACATTAAAACGAAAAGAGTGTGGTTCTTCATAACAATTATTTTTTGTGTCCATGCATAATTTATGCCTAATGTTTCGTTACACATAATTCGAACTTGCGTTTTGTTAAATAAGTGTTAATGTCATTAATTCGGCTGTCGATGGCATAGCGTTTGAAAAAACCAAAAACATAATATAAAATACAAGGTCATGAAACTATTAACCAACGATCAAAACTTCAGAAGCTTCCTAAGAAAACAGGACATGTGGAAAGTAATTGGCATTGGTAGTCAATGGGTGTCAATTGAACAAATGCGAAATACAATTTCAAACACAAATTACATTTGTGAATTCATCATCGCAAATTGTGATTTAAAAGGTCATCGTATTCAGCCGGATGCTCAACCTTCAGTTTTAAGATATCAATTATCAAATTACCTTAAAGAATTAGATGGACTTCAATTGTTCTATCTATATGAAGCTTTGATGGATGTAGATGCTGTGATCAATGACTTAATGTACTTAAATAAAACAGATCGTTTAGAGTTTTTAGCAAACGTTACGGGAAAAGGACAGTGGTACCTCCAAGTGTTAGATGAAGAAATTTGTGGAAATTAAATTGTATGTTATTATTTCATAAAATTCACTTTTAAAGAATTTTACAACGACACAAATACTATATTTGTTAAAATTAAAATTATGAGTACTACTTGGATTATTGTTATTGTTGTCGCTATTCTCGTTATTTGGGTTGTTGTAATTTACAACGGATTGGTAAGGTTGAGGCAAAATCGTGAAAACGCATTTGCGGATATTGACGTACAGTTAAAACAACGTCACGACCTTGTTCCGCAGTTGATTGGTGCCGTTAAAGGATACATGGAGCACGAAAGAGGAACCCTAGAGGCTGTAACTAATGCTAGACAGCGCGCCATGGGAGCTTCCAGCATAAATGATAAAATTTCTGCGGAAAAGGAATTATCTAATGCGCTTTCTGGATTGAGTATTCAAGTTGAAGCATATCCAGATTTAAAAGCGAATGCCAATTTCATGAATCTTCAAACCGAATTGGCAGATATTGAAAACAAACTTGCTGCAGTAAGAAGATTCTTTAATTCAGCAACGAAAGAATTGAATATTGCCGTTCAAAAGTTTCCAAATGTAATCTTTGCAGGAATGTTCGGTTTTAAGTCTGAGGCTATGTTTGATCTTGGAGAAACAAATCGTCAAACAATGGACAAAGCTCCTGAAGTTAAATTCTAGGTGAACATATGTCTGAATACGTTGGTCTACAAGAGCAAATAAATCGTAACAACACACGATCAATTTTACTTTTAATAGCGTTTCCAGCATTGGTATTGGGGGCGTTTTATGCAATTGTTGCATTTGCAAGTAGAAATGGTAATGGCGGATTTGATTCTCAATTAGCGATACAAGCTTTCATGTCTGGTTTACCGATGGTGGTTTTAGCTGTAGGTATTTGGTTCTTAATCGCCTATTTGTCTCACAGTGCCATGATTAACCTATCAACCGGCGCACACACTTTGGAGCGAAAAGAACACATGCGCGTTTACAACCTCACCGAAAACTTGTGTATGAGTGTTGGTATGAAAATGCCTAAGTTACAAATTATAGAATCTGATGCTTTAAACGCCTTCGCAAGTGGAATTACGGAAAAAACTTATACGGTAACGCTTACGAGAGGTATAATTAATACACTAAATGACCAAGAATTAGAAGGTGTAATTGCTCACGAACTGATGCATATCAGAAATAGAGATGTACGCTTACTCATTATAAGCATCATTTTTGTTGGCATATTCTCATTTCTCATTCAAATAGCCTTTAGGAGTTTGTTGTATGGCGCAATGTCAGGAGGCAATCGTCGAAAAGATGGAAAAGATAGCGGAGCAGGGCTCATGTTGGTCATATTAGTTGTGTCTATTGTGGCGTACATACTCAGTTTACTTTTCAAATTTGCGCTAAGTAGAAAGCGAGAATACATTGCAGACGCAGGAGCTGCTCAAATGACGAGAAATCCATTAGCTTTGGCTTCTGCACTTCGAAAAATTTCAGGTAATGCTGAGGTTGAAGCTGTAAAAAGTGAGGACATTCAAGAAATGTTCATAGAAAATCCACCAGGAAGTTCCGCAGGATTCATGGGTTCAATGGGAGCATTATTTTCGACACATCCACCTATCGAAAATAGAATTAAAGTTTTGGAGCAATTCTAACTCCTCTACTTACCTCAATATTTAAACAACGAAAATGAAACAATCATTGCCTCTACTAATTAATCTATTGATAACGATAGCAACCTTTGGACAAAAAACTGAGAAAATTGCCTTCTATAATGTCGAGAATTATTTTGATACCATAGATGGTCCAAATGATGACTCAGAGTATCTTCCTGCAGCTGCATCGAATTGGAATTCAGCAAAGTACAACGAAAAAATCAATCATATCCAACAAGTCATTCGAGATTTAAATTATCCTATTGCCGTTGGTTTGTGCGAAATCGAAAACAAACAGGTGTTAAAGGATTTAACATACAATAAGAAATTCAAACGTTATAAAATCTCACATTTTGATAGTGAAGATCCAAGAGGAATTGACGTTGGATTACTTTACAATAGTTCAAAATTAAAGTTGATTTCAAATGGAACTATTCGCTTTGTTCTACCAGGAGAAGCAAAACCTAATACCCGCGATATTTTATGGAGTAAGTTTACGTGTAAAAAAGATACGCTGTTTATCCTTGTTAATCACTGGCCCAGCCGAAGGTCAGGGACAACAGAATCTGAACCTAAACGAATGTGTGCTGCTCAACATGCAACAGCTTTTATAGACTCTTTACTAAATGCCAATAAATCTTCGAAAATAATCTTTATGGGTGATTTAAACGATTATCCAGAAGATAAAGCGCCACAGCAAATCGCTCTTCGGCTTTCTCCTCAAATTACAGAAAAATCAGGAAGTTTTGGTGGTACACATCAATACAAGGGAGAATGGGATGTGTTAGATCACATTTTTGTATCGAACGGAATGAAAAACGGCAAATTAAAAATAATTGAAAATTCAGGAAGAATAAATGAATTCACCTACCTTATTGAAGTGTTCAAAGGAAACAAGCAGCCGTTTAGAACATATGTGGGAACAAAATACCTAGGCGGCTATTCAGATCATCTTCCTGTATCTATCGATATTTCAGTACCCTGATTTAATTTAGCTTTCCCGAAATTATAGGGCAGTCGCTCCTTATAAAGAAACCGTTTTTGGGTAGATTCAAAAGGGCGAAATATGTAGTAAACTTCGTTGTTGTGAACTTTTATCTGATCGATATATTTAAAGTTTAACTTTACTTTTTCATTGATTTCACCCGTTTCAACATTTAAGTGCCCAAGGTAACTTATCCCGGCTTTTTCATAAATTGCGTAGATAGCTCCCGTTGCATAATCCTGAATTAATTTTCTTTTAAAACCTGTCTTCGTTCGTTGGTAATGATGAAAAATTGGTATGCTTCTGATAATCTTCCCATCAGCATCAAATATCTCCAATAAATCTTTTGGATAATTCACTACAAAAACACTATCGTTCCGCTCAAATAAAGGCGCATAGACTTCCTCCCAATAAATGGATTGGGTGAAGAAATTAGCACCCACCCAAATTTCCGCATCTATTCCTGTTTCTAATTCTTTATTTTTCGCCCACAATTTGGTTCTTACATCCATCCATTTATATTCGGATCGGTACAGCGACATCATTAAATCATCCTTTACATTCGTAACCAACCTGTAGGTTGAATCTTGTTTATCCATTGCATAATACTCGAATGCAGGATAAACTGAATTGAAATTTGAAACATAGACTTTAGAAATTGTTGTATCTATCAACGGAGCTAAATATTTGATGTAATAAGTTAAGGGAACTTGTGCTGTTTGCATCGTGCTATCTTTAATTTGAATTCCGTGGACCATTTCCTCACCTACAGCATGAACATTCCCTCGATAATCTCTAATTAATTTTCTAACTGGAAATTTTGATGTAATTTGTGAAAGTACTTCTTGGTCATTGGCATAAACCAATTCATATGCATTCTCACGTGACTTCGGATACATAATCATGATTAACTTACCATCCTTAACTATTTCAAAATCTAGAATACTCAACTTATCTGAACTATGAACAGTGTCTGCTTTTCCGGGAGCACTTAAACGAATTTCTTTGAGCTCTTTTTGTTTTATGGATTGAAGAAAAATGCCAATGCGCAACGTATCCTCTTCGTTATTTTGCACCAAAAATGAAATGTCTTTTTTAAAATTTTGATATATAGGATGAGAAAAATTCAAGCTTTTAATAGTTTGAATCGGATTCTTGATTGAGAGTGAATCTTTTCGTTCAAAATTGACTTCTTGAATTAGAAATTGTCCTCTTCCGTTTGTCAAATAAGTGGTAATTGAGTCGCTTGTTTTGGAAATTAATTTTACCGCAACATTTTGAATCGGATCGCCTGTTTTGGCATCTTTTACCTCAACTTTAATATCCTGAGCAAAAACTAAGGTGTTAAAGGTTAACAAGAAAAAGAAAAGAATATGACGCATAAACTAGAGATGCTAATGGTCACCTTTATCCATAAATCAGACCAACAAATTCCAGCCTAATTCATCTTCCACTTCACCTGCTTTAAGCGCATCCATGTAGGATTTGATTTTATTAGAAATAGTACGTGTTTCTAATGGAGGTAAAGTTAACATTTCATCACGGTAGCCAATTACAGCAATTTGAGCGATTGTTGCTGCCGTTCCTGCACCAAAAGCATCTTCCAAGGACCCATTTCTTGCTGCAGTTATTATTTCTTCAACAGAAACTTTACGTTCTTCAACTGGAATGCCCCATTTTTTGGCAACTTCGATTACGGATCTTTTAGTTATTCCTCTTAAAATGGTATCTGATTCTTCGGACGGAGTAATGAGTGTTCCACCAATTTGAAACATTACATTCATGGTGCCTGATTCTTCTATATACTTGTGTTCAACAGCATCTGTCCAAATTAACTGATGAAATCCCGCAAGTTGACATTGTTTCGCAGGATAGAGAGATGCCCCATAATTACCTGCTGCTTTTGCCCTACCTACTCCACCTTTTGCTGCTCTTGTGTAGTGTTCTTCAATCTTTACCCTTACTGGTTCGTTATAATAAGCCCCTACAGGAGATGTAATTACCATGAATTTATACGTTTCAGCTGGTTTAATGCCAACAAATTCATCTGTAGCAAATAAAAAAGGTCTGATGTATAAGGAATAACCCGGTATATCTGTTACCCAATTCTGATCAATGGCAACCAATTGGCGAATGGCTTCAAGAAAAATCTCCGATGGTACCTCAGGCATACACATACGCTGCGCTGATTCTGCAAATCTTTTCGCATTCATATCTGGTCTGAAAATAGAAACTCTTCCGTCTTTATTTCTGTATGCTTTCAAACCTTCAAATATAGATTGTCCATAATGTATTGCAGACATTGCTGGATGCATTGGAATTGGTTCAAAAGGAACAATATTTCCTTGTTTCCATTCTCCATCGGCATATTCCATAATAAACATGTGATCTGAAAAGCTTTTACCAAATGCTAAATTTTCCCAATCTATTTGATGAATGCGTGATTCTTCAACTTTTTTAACCGTAAAGGAGAGTGTTGACGTTGACATTACTTGTTGTTTGATTCATGCGAATATACATTTTTATCCTGAGTTTATTGGATTTATTTTATACACAATCACCATTATCTTATCTTTGTTTCGAAACGAACACGTTGAATTCAAGCAGAGAAATACTAAAAAAATATTGGGGTTACAGCTCCTTTCGACCTCAACAAGAGGAAATTGTAGACGATGTCATCAATGGGCATGATGTACTCGCATTACTACCTACTGGCGGTGGAAAATCTATTTGTTTTCAAGTACCTGGGCTCGCAAGAGAAGGTATTACTTTGGTAATTTCACCCTTGATTGCGTTAATGCAAGACCAAGTTCAAAATCTAAAGAAAAATGGACTTAAAGCGATTGCGATATCGTCAGCGATGAGTCAACGTGAAATCGATATTTGTTTGGATAATGTGAAATTTGGTGGATATGACTTTCTCTATACTTCTCCAGAGCGACTTAAAAACTCACTCTTTCTGACGCGATTTAAACAAATGCAAGTAGGACTAATTGTTGTAGATGAGGCTCATTGTATTTCGGAATGGGGACATGATTTTAGACCTTCGTATTTCGCTATACATGAATTAAGAGAAATAAAACCCAATGTGCCAATGATGGCCTTGACGGCGACGGCGACCTTAAAAGTTCAAGAAGATATAATTGAGAGATTAGCCCTCAAAAATGTTCGAAGACATGAAGCTTCATTTATTCGGAAAAACTTGAGTTACAATGTACATAACACAGCCAACAAGTTGGATTATTTAATTTCGTATTGCGCTAAAAACAAGGATGTTGGAATTATTTATTGCCAGACTAGAAGAAGTGTTAAAGAAGTAGCGAAAAAACTTCTTGCCAATCAACTTTCTTGTGGTATTTATCATGGAGGAATGAGTAGCGAGGAAAGATCATTGATGCTGAATCATTGGCTAACAGAAAAAACGAAAATCATGGTTGCAACAAATGCTTTTGGCATGGGTATAGATAAACCAAACGTGCGTTTCGTGTTGCACTATGAAGTTCCACCGACACTTGAAGCATATTTTCAAGAAGCTGGAAGAGCAGGTAGAGACGGAGTTTCCTCTAGAGCAATAGCACTGATTAACGGATTAGAAAAGAATGAATTTTTGGCTCAAGTGGCAGCTAAATTTCCTGAGAAAGATAGAGTTCTGCATAGCTATGTCGCAATATGTAACTATTTGAAAATTGCTATTGGATCTGGACTTAACGAAACTTACCCCATCGATCTCAAAGAAATATGCCACACTTATCAACTCGATTTTTCGGAAGTTTACAATTCAATTAAACTTTTGGAGACTGCCGGATATTTTAGTTTTAGCGAAGGATTTCATTCTCCCACAAAAGTTTTGGTCACTATTGATCATCTTCAAGTGTATAATTTCCAAATTCAACATCCAAAATTTCAAGAATTATTGAGTGTTTTGACAAGAACAAACAGTTCAATATTTGAAAATTTTCAAGATATCAGAGAGGAAGAATTAGGAAAAAGGTTAAAAAAAAATATCCAAGAAGTTAAAACTCAACTTGAATCCCTTGTTCGATACGGTGTTGTCGAAGTTAAATGGCGAACAGATTTACCTATGCTTACCTTTTTAAGAGAACGTTGTACTGATCGTGATTTCTCATTGCCTTACACGATTTATAAAGAACGCAGAATACATGCTGAAGAAAGAATTCTTGCCATGATCAACTTTTTAGAAAATCAGGAATGTCGATCAAAAATGGTATTAAATTATTTTGGGCAAGAAAGCGAAGCGTGCGGTATTTGTGATATTTGCATTGATAGTCAGCAAGTTTTATCTAAAGAAAAGATTGTTGTTTTTTTGGGAACAGAGAAATCCATTGTTGAAATTTGCGACAATTTTCAGTTAGATGAGAAAACTGTAAATTCTATTTTACGTGAACTAGTAAAAGAGGAATTGATTCATTACACTGGACGAGGTTATAAATCCATTTAAATATCTTATGTTTCGGGTAAGTTTCTATAAATTTCCATTTGTTTTTCTTACCATTTATTATTGTATTGGGCTTTGTTTGGCTAGCTATTCATTTGATTGGGAATTGGCCATAATTTTCAGTTTAAGTACGCTTCTTTTGTTACTTTTTGATTGGAATTTCAGGTCTACACTTGGGTATAAATTATCAAATTTCATTATCCCTGGATTACTTTTTTCGATGGGTTATTGGAGTATTTATCTGTCAGGCCTTTCTCATCAACCGATAGAAGAATTCATTGCTGAACCCGTAACTATTGAGTTCAGTATCGAAGAATTATCATCTACGACTTCTCAAACATACACAAAAGGTGTCGGAGTTCTGCATCAAGTCAAGTCAGAATCAGAAATTGTGAAAACCAATGACAAGTTCTTGTTTTTCATCGATTCTTCCACCAATTATATAGAAGGTGATAGGCTTATTGCCACTACGAGGTTAACGCCAATTCAAAACAAAAGTAATCCTGGTGAATTCGATCAAGAAAACTTTTGGAAAAATCAAGGGGTAAGGTTTACCACTTTTATCAATAATCAGGACGTAAAGTGGGTTGATAACAAAGCACCAAATCTACTCAATAAATGGTTAGAAGATCTTCATGAGTACTTAAGTTTTGTTTTAGCTCAAAGTTTATCAGGACAAGAACTTGCCTTAGCGCAAGCGCTCATTTTAGGAGACAAATCCCTACTGAACAAAGAAACAAAATCATCGTTTTCATCGACCGGCGCTATGCATGTTTTAGCCGTTTCAGGTATGCATATCGCTTTAATTCTTCAACTTCTATTATTTGTGAGTTCTTTTTTTTACCGACTTGTTTCAAGACATAAAGCAACACTCATAATCGTTGGGTTACTTTGGGTTTATGCGCTATTGACGGGGTTCTCGCCAAGTGTAATTCGGGCAGTATTTACATTCACAATGCTAGTTGTTGCTCAACTTTCTGGAAATCAATTCAAGCCCATCAATGTATTATTCTTCACTGCCCTAGTATTACTAGTGATTGAACCGTATTTCTTTTTTGACATTGGATTTCAATTAAGTTACCTTGCCATGATTGGGATATATCTTACTTATGAACCAATTTACAGGTGGATAAATCCAAAAAATAAACTGATTGATTTTTTATGGAAAGGAACAGCCATTGGTTTTTCTGCACAGGTAATGACTATTCCACTTATGCTCTATTATTTTCATCAATTTCCAAATTACTTTATTTTAAGCAATCTCATATTATTAGTTCTATCAGGTATTATTCTTGGTGCCGGACTCAGCTTATTTATTACTTGGAAAATTCCCGTCCTTAATCAACTTAATATTGGAGTCTTGTTTATTTCTTTATGGATGAGCTTAATTTCTTTATCTTGGATTGAAGATTTACCTGGTGCTGTGGCTTATGGTTTTGAATTTCCGTTTATACTCGTTCCCATCATGACCATCAGTCTATATTTTATGACAACCTTACTTCCATTCAGTAAAGTGTGGACGCTTACTATGGTATTTTTCACATTATCGTTAAGTTGGATCGTTTTGTTAAGATGGAATAATTTATCATCAGATCATCTGGTCATATTTAATCACTCCAAGCTCACTTTTGCATTAAAAGAAGATGATAAAATTCATTGTTTCATTGATGGAGATTCAGTCGACATGAAGAAAGCTTCCTTTCTATTAAATGCTTATAACACCTATTATCCGGGGAAAATTGAATGGCACAGTATAAAAGGGTTAAATGGAATGATTTGTCATGGAGAAGATACCTTGAGCTGGGAATCGGCAAAAGGTGAGAAAAACATCATATGGAAACACCATAAAATTCGCATTCACTATTCCGCTATTGAAAAAAATGAAGAAGCTGATCATTACATGCCGTGGATTGAACACCCAAAGAGTTTGAAATACGGGGCTTTCTTTTACTATTGAGGTAATTTTGCAAAAAGATAAAATGCAAAACCAGTAAGTACTAAAGAGGCCAAAACATTGATAAGCAAATAGATATAATTACCTCCTTGAAGTAGTTGCACATTTTCCATTGAAAAAGTACTAAAGGTGGAAAATCCACCACAAATTCCAATAGCGAAAAACGGCCAATACCATTCGTGTTTTCCATACTTGGCGTTCATCCAAACAAAAAATCCCAAACAAACTGAAGCCAGAACATTCGCAACCAAGGTAGTCAATGGGAAATTTCCAAATTTTAAAATTGAAATTTTTCCAATTCCGTATCGTAAAAGACTACCGATTCCGCCTCCAATAAATACCCACAGCCACGTCATGAACTACGCCATTTAGAAAGTGTAAATTTATTAACTAAAAATGCCATACTAAAACCTAAAAATGCACCGCATAAAATATCACTAAGGTAATGAACACCGAGATAAATCCTGCTATACATTACAAAAAGTGAGATAACTATTAGCATGGCGTTAACCCACATTTTATCTTCTTGAAATAATGGAAATGTCAGGGTAACCAATACCATCATATTTGCCGCATGTGACGAAACGAAGCCATATTTTCCACCATAATACGGTTCGCCATTCGATGATGTGTAGAAATGCAGCTGATTTTTTAATTCAACATGATGAGAAGGTCGGTATCGCTGAAAAACTTCTTTAAATGCATAAACACTTAGTTGATCCACAACTAAAATTGTTATAGCAGCGATAATTAGAAATTGAAATGCAAATTTGGTTGAATATCGTTTCTTTATTAAAAAAAGAAGAAAAATATAGAGTGGAAGAAGCGCATACTTATCGCTTAAAATCCACATGATTTCATCTAGAATAGGATGGTTAAGTCCATTAATGCATAGGACAATCTTTTGGTCTATTTTTTCAAGCCATTCCATCTGCAGTTAGATGTTTCCAAATTAAATCTTTCAATTCAACCAGACCCATTTGAGCTACTGAGGAAATGAAAACATAGGGTATTTTGGGAATTTCCTTTTTTAAGGATTGTATGAGTTCTTCATCGAGCATGTCTGACTTTGTTATGGCCAAAATACGTTCTTTATGCAAAAGTTCAGGATTGTAAAGTTTTAATTCATTCAACAAGATTTTATATTCTTTCGCAATATTATCTGCATCAGCAGGTATCATAAATAGCAACAAGGAATTCCGTTCAATATGTCGTAAAAAACGCAACCCAAGTCCTTTTCCTGCGTGAGCTCCTTCAATAATTCCGGGAATATCCGCCATTACGAATGAACGATGATCTCGGTAGGAAACCATTCCCAAATTTGGTCTTAAGGTAGTAAACGGATAATTTCCAATTTCGGGTTTAGCTGCAGAAATAACAGACAGCAAAGTACTTTTACCAGCATTAGGAAACCCTACTAATCCAACATCAGCAAGTAATTTTAATTCAAGGATTTTCCATCCTTCTTCACCTGATTCTCCTGGCTGAGCGTATCGTGGCGTTTGATTTGTTGCCGATTTAAAATGATTATTACCGAGGCCTCCTCTTCCACCCTTTTGAATTATTTTTTCTTCACCATCTTCCGTAATTTCAAAAAGTAGCTCTCCAGTTTCTCCATCCTTTGCGAGTGTACCTAAGGGAACTTCGATGTAGGTATCTTCACCCTGCGAACCAGTTTTTAAATTTCCGCTACCATGAGCTCCATGGCCTGCTTTGATATGCTTTTGAAATTTCAAGTGAAGAAGGGTCCACAATTGTTTATTACCTCGAATGATAACATGTCCTCCCCTACCGCCATCTCCACCGTCGGGCCCACCTTTTGGAATATATTTTTCTCTTCTAAAGTGCGTGGAGCCACCTCCACCATTTCCTGATGTACAATGGATCTTTACATAATCGACAAAATTGTCTGAGGCCATAAATAGTTTATCCTTTCTTTTTAATTTCTCGCGTCAATGGCTGAGAAAAGTCGTGAGGTTATTTCATCGATAGAACCTATTCCATCAATTGAAATGAACTTGCCCTGCTGCAAATAAAAATCTTTAACAGGGGCTGTTTCGTTGTTGTAAACGCGAATTCTATTTTCAATGATGGAAGGATCTGCGTCATCTGCTCGTCCACTCACTTCTGCACGTTTCAATAATCGTGTTTTTAGCTCTTCTTCTTCTACTTCTAAAGCTAACATCAAGGTAATCGCTGTATTTTGAGTGCTCAGAAACTCGTCTAAAGCGTTCGCTTGAGCATTGGTTCGTGGAAATCCATCAAAGATAAAACCTTTTGGGTTTGAATATTTCAATACTTCCGAACGTAACATATCTATTGTAACAGAATCAGGAACCAATTGACCTTTATCCATATAACTTTTTGCCAATTTACCTAACTCAGTTTCTCCTTTAATATTTGAACGAAAAATATCACCTGTGGAAAGATGCACCAAATCATATTTTTCGATTAAACGCTCGGATTGGGTTCCTTTTCCCGCTCCTGGAGGTCCAAATAACACAATATTCAACATATTATTCTGGTATTAATTGATAAATTTCATTTAAATTTCGACCTAACTCATTATAATCAAGTCCATATCCAACTACAAATTTATTAGGAATATCGAAACCAACATATTTCGGTCTATGCTTTCCTAAGAATGCCTCAGGCTTGTATAAAAGTGTACAAATTTCGATGCTCTCAGGTTGTTTCTGATTGAGTAAAAATATGACTTTATCAATGGTTAAGCCGGTATCAACAATATCTTCAACAATTACGACATGTTTATTTTTCAAATTTGCAGTAAGACCGATAAGCTCGTCTACTTTTCCTATGCTTTCAGTCCCGACATAAGAACTAACTTTGACAAATGAAACCTCAACCGAACCGTTATAATTTTTCGATAAATCAGAGGCAAACATATATGCACCATTGAGAATACACAGCAGGATTAATTCTTTTTCTTTATAATCTTGACATAACGAAATAGCTAGATCTTTTACTCGATTTAGAATAATCTCTTCTTTAAGGTACAGGGAGAATCTTTTATCGTGAAGAGCTACTAGTTTTTCCATTTAAAGTGACAAAGGTACGATTTTCCAAATTTTAATCAAAAGAGCTTTCTTATATTGAACGTTACATCTCTTTTGACGTATATTTGTTTCATGGAAAATAAGTGGTACGGTGACGGAAAAAAACTAGGCGTATTAGGAGGTGGTCAATTAGGTAGAATGATGATTCAATCAGCTATCAGTTACGACATTCAAATTCATTGCCTAGATCCAGATCCAAAAGCCCCTTGTGCTTCCATTGCCCACTCCTTCACCTGTGGAAGTTTAAATGACTTCGAAACGGTAATGCAATTTGGATCAGATAAAGACATTCTTACTGTTGAAATAGAAAATGTGAATATTGAAGCGCTAAAGCAATTGCAATCTCAAGGAAAAAAAGTTTACCCTCAACCTGAAATTTTAGAGATTATAAAAGATAAAGGTCTTCAAAAACAATTTTACCTCGATAACTCTTTACCCACAGCTCCATTTCAATATGTCTCTTCACTCGATGAGATAAAAAGTATGGATTTTCCCTTTGTTCATAAATTACGAACTGGTGGCTATGATGGGAAAGGCGTTAACGTTATTCGAAAAGCTGAAGATATAGAAACCTCTTTCGATGCGCCATCAATTGCTGAAAATCTAATTCCATTCAAAAAAGAACTTTCATCCATAGTAGCGAGAAATGAAAATGGAGAGATCGCTGTTTTTCCTTTGGTCGAGTGTGAATTTGATCCTGAAGCTAATTTGGTCTCGTTTTTATTCTCTCCGGCGAATGTAAGCGCGAAAATTGAGCAGGAGGCAGTTAATATATCTAAAAACGTCATAGAAAAATTGGGAATGGTGGGTTTGCTAGCTGTGGAATTCTTTTTAACGGAGGAGGACACTTTGCTAATAAATGAAATTGCACCGCGTCCACACAATTCTGGACATCACACGATTGAATGTTGCATAGTAAGTCAATTTGAGCAACATCTTCGAGCCATTTTAAACCTTCCTTTGGTTGATGCCACACAAATCCGAGCAGGTGCGATGCTGAACCTAGTTGGTGAAAAAGGATTTAATGGCCCTGTTCGATACGATGGATTAGATGAAATTATCAAAATAACAGGTGTTTACCCTCATTTGTATGGGAAACAACTCACCAAACCTTTCCGAAAAATGGGACATATTACAATTACAGGTAATTCTATGGAAGAGGTTAGAGAAAAGTTAAATAGAATTACTAATCAGATTCGTGTAATTTCAGATTAAATCGTAATCCTCTTTTACACAACGTTCAATAATCTTCGCACTATTTAAGGCCAAAGGAATACCCCCTCCAGGATGCACCGTTACGCCGGCAAAATAAAGTCCTTTTATCTGTTTTGAAAAATTCGGATGCCGATAAAAAGCCGCAAACGAAGAATTACTTGAATTACCGTAAATCGAACCTTGTTTACCGAAATATAGTTGCTCAATTTTCCGCGGATCAGAAAATTCTTCTTCTTCAATTAAGTCTTCGATTTTTATTTTCAACGTTTTGTTGACTTTTTGAATGATGTTTGCTCGAGTTCTTTCAATAATTTCATCCCAATCCTGTCCTTCATTGATGGGAGCATTTACCATAACAAACCAATTTTCACCATAACTTGGAGCATCACCTTCTTCTACTTTTGAAGTTATATGTATGTAGATCGTTGGATCATCGGTTAATGTTTTAGTGGTGAATAAACTCTCAAACTCTTTCAAATAATCCTCAGCGAAAATGATATTGTGAACTCCAAATTCATTTGTCTTGGATTTTACTCCCCAATAAAAAACAATCGCAGACGTAGATTTTTCTTGATTTAATATTTTAGTTGGAGCCTTTACTAGCGGCAATAATTTTTCATATGTGAAATGTACATCCATATTACTTACCACAATGTCTCCTTGGTAGGTGTTTTTATCCGTTATAATTCCGCAAACACGGTTTTCCAATAGGTTTATTTGATTAACTTTTTCAGAAAAATTAAATTTCACACCCATCGACTTACAGGCTTCATAAGTTTTTTTTGTGATTTCCACCATTCCTCCAATGGGCATGGCAGGTCCAATATTTAACTCCAAATGAGAAATGATGTTCAACATACCGGGAGACTTGTAAGGAGAACTACCGTTATAGGTAGCAAATCGATTAAATAGTTGAACTGTCTTTGGATTATTGAAATACCGCTTATTATTGTCGTTCATTGAACTCTTTAAGCCATAAAACGGAATTCTACTCAACGCATAAAATAGTTTTACATTCAATAGGTGTCTTAACCTATGCAGACTCACTTCAATAAAAACAGGTTTAACGGCCTCATAATTTTTTTTTACTCTATTTAAATAGCGTTTTACTTTTTGTTTCGATTCTCCAAATTGAGTGACAAAAACATCAATTAATTTCCATTCATCCACTGGTAAGGCTAGAGAACTACCGTCGGAATAAAAATAACGACAAGATTCCTCAAGTTTTCGAAAAGGAAAATTATCATTTCCTGCCAATTGCAGTAATTCGTTCATTAAGTCTGGTTCAGTAAAAACCGAAGGCCCCATATCGAAGCGATATTTTCCGATCCATTTTGAATTTATTTTGCCTCCTGGAAAATCGTTAGCTTCAAAGACTTCTACTTCTAAACCAAGCTTTCTTAAGCGCAAAGCGGTGGCTAATCCACCTATTCCCGATCCAATTACAAGCGCTTTCATGTTTTTCAAAGTTAATTAAAACGTAAACAATAGGTAAATAGAAAAGTTCAAGTACGCTGAAACCTAATATTCTCCGTGAAAGCCTTAATAGACCTGTGTTTTAGAGGGGTTTATTAACAAAATGTGCATTTTTTCAACATTTTTGCGTTTTTTTTAATTAAAACACGAAGCCCGCATGGATATTCCGATATATTTGTTTCGATAAACAATTTTATTAACTCATTTAAACAACACATTATGAACAAAGCAGAATTAATTGATGCGATTGCAGCTGAATCAGGATTGTCTAAAGCAGACTCTAAAAGAGCGTTAGATGCATTTGTAGGTGCTACAACTTCAGCATTGAAAAAAGGAGACAAAATTTCTTTAGTAGGATTTGGTTCTTTTGACATTACAAAAAGACAAGCTCGTAACGGACGTAACCCTAAAACTGGTGCTGTAATTAAAATTGCTGCTAAGAAAAGTGTTAGATTCAAAGCTGGTTCTGAGCTTTCATCTAGCGTAAACTAATCAAATAGTTAAGTATTGAAAAGGTTGTCGTAATCGGCAACCTTTTTTTTATTTCATAACTTTGTATCAATGAAGGAAGAATTTAAAAGTCGAAAACAATTTTCTGAGTCCCTTGAGTGTTTGCAAGCATTCATTGAATCAAACCCTTTTGTAAAAATTGAGTTAGCAATTGAGTGGATGAGTCATAGCATTGCAAATGGTAACAAGATTATCAGTTGCGGGAATGGTGGATCAATGAGTGATGCCATGCATTTTGCAGAAGAATTGAGCGGTAGGTATCGCAATAATAGACCATCGCTTGCCGCTATTTCCATTTCAGACCCATCCCACATTACCTGTGTGGCGAATGATTATGGCTTTGATTTTATTTTTTCACGTTTTATTGAAGGACTAGGAAAAGAGGGCGACGTTTTACTGGGAATTTCTACTTCAGGAAATTCTCAAAATGTTATAAATGCAGTAGAGAAAGCAAAAGAAAAGGGAATGAAAACAATAGTACTGACCGGGAAAGACGGTGGAAAATTGGCTCAACTAGCTGACTTAGAAATTAGAGCTCCTCATTCGGATTATGCTGATAGAGCACAAGAAATTCATATTAAAATCATTCATGCGATGATTGGAGGTATTGAGGAAAAATTAAGGTATTAATTACAGAAATTGCCAATTACTGATTGGTGGCTAATTTACTCTTTCTATATCCGTAAGAGAAATAGAATACTAGTCCAATCAACATCCAAACAAAGAACCATTTCCAATTAGACCATGCCATACCTGTCAATAAATAGCAACAGGATACTAAACCTAATACCGGTATAAGCGAATATTCTTTTATAATACTCAAAACCATCATCACAAAACAAACGGCAAAAAACACAATCATTGGCAGAGCTGTTTCCATGTTTTCGTTTGTTACATTCAATTGTTCTTTGAAAAATTCCGGGTATTGGTATATTAAAAACCCATAAACTGCAAAGAGAAGCGGCGGGAAAATATATTTACTATTGATATAAGGTAGATGGAATTTTCCTTCTTCTTTTTCCTTTCTTGGCAGAACCAAAACACCTCCACATACAAGCACGAATGCAAACAAGGTCCCAATACTTGTAAAATCTAAAATAAACTTTTCGTTTGTAAAAAATAAAGGTACTCCCACTACGAATCCTGTTACAATAGTGGCAAAACTTGGTGTTTTAAACCGAGGATGAACATTTCCAAATCGCTTGGGCATGAGACCATCCCTACTCATCGTCATCCAAATTCTTGGCTGGCCCATCTGAAACACCAAAAGAACACTAGTCATAGCCACTACAGCAGCGATAGAAACAATCCATAGCATCCATTTAATTTCCTTCATTTTAAAAATTTCAGCTAATGGATCATCAACTCCTAAGTATTGATAGGATACCATTCCTGTTAAAATCAATGCCAGAACAATATAAATTACGGTACAAATAACCAATGAATAGATCATCCCTCTAGGCAAATCTCGTTGAGGATTCTTACTTTCTTCCGCGAGTGTAGATACTGCATCGAAACCAATATAAGCAAAGAAAACAGCTGAAACACCTGCCATCACACCACTGAATCCATTAGGCATAAATGGCTCCCAATTGTTCATGTCAATGTAAAAGAAGCCCACAAGAATAACAAGTGAAATAATTGCTAACTTAATGACGACCATAGCATTGCTAAAATATTTTGATTCTTTTGTACCAATGAAAACAAGGGCAGTAATTAAAATATTAATCACCACCGCTGGCAGGTCAAAAATAATTCGCAAATCTCCAACTATGGGAGCATTATTCCAAGCAGCAATTGCTTCAGGATTACCTAATTCTTTGGCATCCAAATAATTGGTAGTTAGCCATTCTGGGATTCCGGGTACCAAATTGGTGAAATAACCACTCCAAGAGAATGCAATGTAGATATTCCCAATTGAATACTCCATGATTAGTGCCCATCCAATTATCCATGCAAACAACTCTCCAAATGAAACATAAGCGTATGTGTAGGCAGATCCAGAAACAGGTACTCGAGACGCAAATTCCGCATAACAAAGAGCTGTAAAACCACATGCTACAGCACAAATGATGTATAAAAATACAACCCCTGGCCCCCCAGCCGCACACGCATTGCCTATAGCACTGAAGGTGCCACCGCCGATAATTGCTGCCACCCCAAAAAATGTAAGGTCTCTAACATTTAATACTTTGTGCAGACCGGAACCGTGACCGCCATCATCAGTCATTACGCCAATAACAGGTTTTTTTCTAAATAAGGATTGTAGCATTGAACTATTTGTATTTCGGCATAAATTTAGGCATTTTATTAAGATTTTTTTTGATTGAAAAACAAGAGTACCCTGTGAAACGTTAAATTTGTCTAGTGAATACGCACATAGAAATCAAAGGAGCTAGGGTTCACAACCTAAAGAACATCGATGTAAAAATTCCACACGGAAAAATAACGGTGCTTACAGGAGTTTCAGGTTCTGGAAAAACGAGTTTGGCTTTTGATACAGTTTATGCCGAGGGTCAACGCCGATTTATTGAAAGTATGTCTAGTTACGCACGTCAATTTTTAGGAAAACTAGACAAACCGGATGTAGATTACATTAAAGGTGTTGCTCCGTCGATCGCTATTCAACAAAAAGTAATCTCTACTAATCCAAGATCAACAGTTGGTACTGCTACAGAAATTTACGATTACCTAAAGTTATTATTTGCAAGAATAGGTAAAACATATTCCCCAATTTCAGGAAATGAGGTAAAAAAGCATACTATTGAGGACGTGTTGTCCAGACTTAAAAATGCAAATGCGGGGTCAAAATTTGCGTTATTGTCACCTATTGAAGAGTCTTCCAAAATAAGTAAAACTGAAAAAATTAAACAGCTTGAAAAACAAGGTTTTAATAGAGTTTATTGCCATAATAAAATTATATTAATTTCTGAAGTAGTTGCGCTTAATACAGAAGAACCAGTTTATCTTGTAACCGATCGAATTGTTATAAATTTTGATGAGGAAACTAACATTAGCCGCTATACAGATTCGATATCTGTAGCTTTTTCAGAGGGGAAAGGTGAATGTGGTTTACTTTCCATTGAGGATGGTAAAATAGAATGGTTCAACAACAGATTTGAGCTTGATCAACTAAAATTCCAAGAGCCGTCTCCTCATTTTTTTGCCTTTAACAATCCTTTTGGTGCATGCAAAACATGCGAAGGCTACGGAATGATTTTAGGGATTGACGAAGATCTAGTTGTTCCTGATATTACGAAAAGTATATACGAGGGCGCTGTCGCTCCATGGCGAGGGGAAACCATGGGAGAATATTTACAAGAAGTAATATTACAGGCTAAGAAATTTGATTTTCCAATTCATAGGCCCTACTCAGAATTAACCAACGACCAAAAGACAATTTTATGGGAGGGAAATAAGTTTATCACCGGTATTCGTCCTTTTTTCAAATTCTTAGAAACCCAAACGTATAAAATCCAGTACCGGGTATTATTGTCGCGCTACAGAGGAAAAACAGTTTGTCAAGAATGCAGTGGGACCCGTTTACGAGGTGATGCTTCTTACGTAAAAATTAATGGGAAGAGCCTTCAAGAATTGGTTTTAATGCCAGTTAACGAGTGCTTAGCATTCTTAAATTCCGTGCAACTTAGTCCTCAAGAACAACAAATTGTTAAACGAATTCTACCTGAAATAACTTCTCGATTAGGATTTCTTTGCGATGTAGGTTTGGGCTATTTAACTTTAAATAGAGGTGCTAATACTCTTTCTGGTGGAGAATCACAACGAATAAATCTCGCGACATCTTTGGGATCTAGTTTAGTGGGGTCTATTTATGTTTTAGACGAGCCATCCATTGGTCTTCACCCTAGAGATACCGAACGCCTTATTAAAGTAATACAACGCTTAAAATATTTGGGTAATACCGTATTAATTGTTGAGCACGAGGAGGAAATTATGCGTGCGGCCGATGAAATCATCGATATTGGTCCCAAGGCAGGTATTCATGGTGGAAATGTTGTGTTTCAAGGAGATTTTAATAGCTTATTGAATGATGATACAACACTTACCTCAAACTATTTAAAAGGCATTGCGAGTATTTCATTACCCCAAAAACGAAGAAAAACAAAAGATGTTATCACAATTGAGGGAGCTCGGCAATACAATTTAAAAAATATTACTGTTGATTTTCCGCTAAGAAGTTTGGTTTGTATTACGGGAGTTTCGGGCTCTGGGAAGTCCACTCTTGTGCGGGAGATTTTGTATCCAGCCTTGCGCAGGGAACTTGGTATTGGGGGAGAAATAATTGGAAAATTCGGCAAGATTTCAGGCGATGTAAAAAGCATTGAGGCAGTTGAGTTTATTGACCAAAATCCAATTGGAAAATCATCACGAAGTAATCCGGTAACCTATGTTAAGGCTTTTGACGAAATCCGAGAACTCTTTTCGCGTCAGGCTTTAGCAAAATTGAGAGGATATAAACCCGGATTCTTTAGTTTTAATGTTGAAGGAGGACGCTGCGAAATGTGCGAAGGCGAAGGTACCACAACGGTAAGTATGCAATTTATGGCAGATGTTCACCTTACTTGTGAAGCGTGCAAAGGGAAAAGGTACAAAACGGAAACATTAGAGGTAACGTATAGAGGAAAATCGATTCATGATTTATTGGAAACAACACTTGAAGATGCACTTGAGTTTTTCAAGGAAATGCCGGAAAGATTGGAACTGAAAATTATTGATAAAATTCAACCTCTTGTTGATGTGGGACTAGGCTACTTAAAAATGGGTCAATCTTCAAGTACCATGTCGGGAGGTGAGGCTCAACGCGTTAAATTAGCTTCCTTTTTGTCCAAAGGGCTTCAAGCCCCACATACACTTTTCATCTTTGATGAACCAACTACTGGACTTCATTTTTATGACATTGATAAATTATTGATTTCACTAAATGCCTTAATTAATAAAGGACATTCAATCCTCGTTATAGAGCACAACATGGAAGTGATCAAATGTGCTGATTATGTTATTGATATTGGACCAGAAGGAGGTGAAAAAGGCGGAGACATTTTGTTTAGTGGAACTCCTGAGGAACTTTGTAAAGAATCAAATAACGAAACTGCCAGATTTTTAAAACTCAAACTGGGTCAAGTCGTTCAAAACTAGAGCCAGCACTTCTTCTTGAGAACTGTTAGCTGCGCATGTAATGTCTGCCTTGCTATAGATTGTTAACCTAGATTCGTAAAGTTGTCTGAAAGATTCAAATTCTCTTAACAACGGACGATGCGATTGTGCTTTTATCCGATTATAGGCGACCTCCGGATTACATGCTAAAAATACAACTATACCTGATTTTTTCATTTGTTCCATGACTCCAGAAATTATCGGTAAACCACCGCCACATGCAATGATTTGTATCGATTCAGAATTTAAGATATTTTCAAGACATTTAACTTCCAAAGACCTAAAGTGCTCTTCACCTTTTGTTAAAAATAGTTCTTCAACCGATAAACTCTCGGAAAGTTCAATCATGGCATCCGTATCTATGAAAGGCAACTGTAATTTTTCCGCAAGTAACTGACCAATAGTCGTTTTACCCGAACCCATCATTCCTATCAAAAAAATATGTTTGTTGTTCAAATGAAGAATTTCCTGATTCATGATTTCATGTCATAATATGAGCATAACAAAAAAACACAAAATTTACTTTGAAATAACAAAAATATTCAACTATCTTTGCACCCTCAAAACCAGATTCCGTAGCTCAGCTGGTAGAGCAATACACTTTTAATGTATGGGCCCTGGGTTCGAATCCCAGCGGAATCACCGAAAAAGCACCTTAAAAAATAAGGTGCTTTTTTTTTATG
>CAZLHR010000017.1:0-51716 GCA_964559685.1 uncultured Lishizhenia sp. | reverse complement strand
CAGGTTTGTATTGGCACTTTGTAGATTTAGTTTGGGTATTCGTATTTACCTTCTTTTATCTTGTCTAACTTAAAATTAATTCATCATGGAAAGAGATGACCTTATAGAATATTCGTTACATGCTCATCACGACGAAGAGCAAGGCAAAAAAATAAGAAAGAAAATTTGGATGGTCACGGCACTACTAACAATTGTGACGGTGGTAGAAGTGGCTCTTGGCGCATACATCAAACAAAGTTCTAGTGCTTGGTCTGTTGTAAAATGGTCGTTTATTATTATGACCTTGTTCAAAGCTGGATATATCGTTATGGTTTTTATGCACCTTGGTGACGAGAAAAAATGGATGCGAAATGTGATTTTAATCCCTTATTTCTTATTCATGTTATACCTAATTTTTATCGCCCTTTGGGAAGCTGTAGCGGTTGGTGAGGCTTGGACTACATACGGAGGGGCATAACACATGGAAACCAAGGCAAAAAAGGGGAAATTAAAAGTACTTGTTGCCTTTTTACTCGTTTTTGGACCAGCAGCTACACTAATCTTTATTAGCACAAGAGGTTGTCAACATAGCTTCCAAAAACTCGAAGATTTCGGACAACTTCCTAATCATGCTTTATCGGTTTATATTCCAGATAAAAGCTTGTTCGAATCTAAAAAATTACACGACTTTCATGGAGATATTGTTTTTATCTCAACAATTCAAACTTCGTGTCCTTCAAAATGTCAACTTTCACTTTTTAATTTTCGAGAATTGATTTACAATCACATTTTTGAGAACAAAAGGAAAAAGTTGAAACAAGTCCGCATTATTTCATTCTTAACCGATGGTAATGGTAATCCGATTACGGATACAGCTGAATTTAAAACGATGACGGAAATTTTAAAAGATAACATACCGAATTATGACCCTTCGCTTTGGACACTTGCAATGGGTGATGTAAAGGCTTTTTATAATATTGAAAGTAATGGGAAAAATCTACTCAAAAGCAGTGAACAAGAATATGGTGTGGGCGCCTATCAAAAGTACTTGCTCTTACTTGATAAAGAATCCCACTTGCGTATGGTTTTACCCGCGAACAAAGAAGGCGAAATACGCGTTATGTTTGAACATTTAGCGCTCCTTCAAAAAGAATATGATAAAAATCGAGGTGAATAAGATTTATCATTTGGTAATATTATCGTTGTTTTTCATAGCTTGCACAAACAATAAAGATGTGCCTGCTGAAAACAAACCTGCCCCCTTACCATACCTTGGAGATATGGGTGTTGATCATGTAATACCTCCTTTTCGATTCTTAGATCAAGACTCTGTTTGGAGATCGAACAAAGATTTTCAAAATAAAGTATGGGTTACCGAATTCTTTTTTTCCACATGCCCTTCTATCTGCCCAATCATGAATAAACAAATGCATCGACTACAGGTTGAATTTGCAGGATGGGAAGAAAACCTTCAATTAATCTCCTTCACCATCAATCCTAAATTCGACACGCCTTATGTTTTAAAAGAACATGCACAAAAAAACAAGGTCTCAATCAAAAACTGGACATTTCTAACTGGTGTTGAAGAAGCTAAGGTTCATGATCTTGGTGTAAAATCTTTTTTAGTTCATGCCGGAAAAGCCGAAGAAGAGGCGGGTGGCTACGCGCATTCCGGAGCATTCACACTGGTAGACAAAACAGGCCACGTGCGTGGCGTTTATCAAATTACAAATCCTGACGGTGATGCCGACGAAAAGGAATACCAGCGGTTAAAAAGTGACTTAGAAAATCTGTTAATACATGAGTACAACCTTAGCTCCAGAAAAGATTAAACAAGCTAGACTTGCCATTATTGCGCTGTCTATTGCCATACCATTGATTGTTGCTGTCTTATTTAAAGTACAACTCAAAGGTTACGATTTAAGCTTTCTTCCTCCAATCTATGCGGGGATAAACGGATTAACTGCTTTCTTTCTTGTTGCAGCCATATATGCCATTAAAAGTCATAACATGTCTTTACATAGAATGTTGATTCGTATCTGCCTATTGCTTTCATTGCTTTTTTTAGCAGGATATGTTGCCTATCACATGACTTCAAAGCCTACGGTTTTCGGTGATTCCAATCACGACGATGTTCGTGATGCAGAGGAATCTATTGCGGTGGGAAGCATGGTAGGTTTCTATTATTTTCTTTTGGTTTCTCACGTGTTGCTGAGTATAATCGTGGTTCCTCTAGTTCTCTTTACCTACTTATTTGCTTGGCAAGGAAATTACGCTCGCCACAAAAAATGGACGAAGATTTCATTCCCTATTTGGTTATATGTTGCTATTTCTGGAGTGATTGTCTACGTGCTGATTAGCCCTTATTATGGATAATACGGCTTTCCTTTTCGGAATTGATGCCCTTCTCGCTTCGGATCCTTCTTGGAAAACGCATAGAATTGGTCTTCTAACGAATGATGCTGCACGAACAAAAAATGGAGAAAAATCAAGAGTCGCCTTACTAAAGCAGAATTATCAACTTGTTCGTCTTTTTTCTCCTGAACATGGAATGAAGGCAATAGGAAAGGATGGCGAATGGATGCCTCATCAAATCGACGAAATCACAAAATTACCCATTGTAAGTCTTTATCAGGAACAACAGCAGGTAAATGATGATAACATTCATGATTTGGATGTTTTAATGGTTGACCTTCCGGATGTGGGTGTTAGATTTTATACTTACCTCTGGTCCATGACCTATTTTATTGAGGCGGCGGCAAGAAAAAATAAAAAAATTGTCATTCTTGACCGTCCAAATCCGCTAGGAGGAGACGTTAAAAAAAGTGAAGGTCCATTATTAAACTATGATTGCTCTAGCTTTATTGGTAGATTTAAAATCCCTATTACGCATTACTGTACCTTAGGAGAACTAGCTCTTTATTTCAATAAAACCGAGGGATGGGGTGCAGATCTATCTATTATCCAATGTTCATGGATAAGAGAAAACACCTTTAAGGACTGGGGAATCGATTGGGTTTCTCCATCACCCGCGCTAGTCAATTACAATGCAACCGTTCTTTATCCAGGACTATGTTTTCTAGAAGCCACCAACATTAGTTTTGGAAGAAACTCAGCACATTCTTTTCAGTGGATTGGAAGTGAAGTAGTAGATATTAGCCCCCTTCTATTTACATTCCCTGGCATTACGCTATGTCCGCAAAAAACAACAACCTCAACCAAAGAGACAATTGGATTAGCCATAAGCTCTACCCCTGATTTCAACAGCCCTGTATTTTTTGGTTTGGAATTATTGTTTCACCTAAACCAACAATTCAAGAATTACTTTTCTTGGGAAACTTATCCAACGCAGGCTAATCCTTCCGGAGAGAATCATTTAGATTTGCTCCTTGGAATTCCTAATGCAAAAGAATTGATGTCGTTAGACCAAAAAGTATTTCGTCACCAAACTAAATCACTCCTATCCACAAATTGGGACGAAACAATAAAGCCGTACTTGCTGTATTGTTAAATGGGTTTTTCAATTCCAATTTTATGTTCATTGATGAATATCGGTCTTTTAAGAAAGGTGTATTCTTCCAAAATTAGACGTCGATAATCCAAATCGCCTCTTATAGTTTCACGTATCAATGGGTCTTTAAACTTGATTGCGCGTTTGTTAAATAAGGCCTCGTAACTTCCGACAGACTTTGCTAGGCTGTCTAATATTTCGGGTGAAATATGTTGAGATTTGATGTCTAATTGCTCGTATTCACTACTGTTTTCCAACGAGGATAAAATTCTTCTACATTTATCGCAAGTGGAAAGGAAGTATACTCGTTTCATTAACAATATTCGTCGAAAGCCGCCTGCAAGTTAGCTGCAATCATCTGTGCACTTCCACCTTCGATATGATGCCTCTCCAAAAAATGAACTAAATCTCCATCTTTAAATAATGCAATCGAAGGAGAAGAAGGAGGGTAAGGTAAAAAATACTTTCTCGCCTGAGCAACTGCATCACCATCAACACCGGCAAACACGGTGGTCAACTTGCTCGGCTTCTTATCATGTTGAATGGAGAGCTTTACTCCAGGCCTCATATTTCCTGCTGCACAACCACAAACGGAATTAACCACAACTAAAAGGGTTCCTTTTGTATTTTCAATTGCCTCATCCACTTGGGATGGCGTCAATAACTCCTCAAAACCTACGTTAACAAGGTCTTCTTTCATGGGTTTTACTAAATCTGCTGGATACATATTTTACTTTTTTTCAAAGTTACGTGATAAAAGCAATCCTAACTTTTAATTTTCCTTAATTTTTTACTTTTTAAGCAACTCTAGAAGCCTGTCTTCAGAGACCATATAGAATTTTACTCCTTTTGACATCCCTTCATTATTGGGATATGGGTAATTCCCTTTTGAAGGCGTATAGTTCTCGCGTTGATAATGCTCGTCCCAGTAGCTTAAAAACTCACTTGCGTTTCTCATGTTTTTCGCTTGGTCTACTATTGCCATACAGTATCGATCTGAATAAACACCATATTGGGCGCTATTGGTGTTTTTCCAAAGTTCTCTTTTTGAATTACCATTCAGTGATTTTGTAGCAGAAAAAGTAGAGTTTTTTAGAATCAAGAACTGTTGATTACGCATTGAGTCATTCGGTTGAAAATACTCTACTTGATTGATGTTAAATTGGTTTTTAAGCTGTGCTTGTCTGTCTTGATTTAAACCCGACAGGTAATTAGAAAAATGGGCGTCAAATAAATCCCATGTGTCTCGATCCGGAGAGGCCCATAAAAAACCCATGGCTAATTGCTCATAATTTATCGGAAGAGCCGAACTATCACGTTCAAATGAGAAAAAATAGGGGTCTAAACCCGTAACCAGCCATTGTCTATTGTGAAAAACCTTCATATTACTCGCATATTTATCCAAATATTCGTCTGAAAGGTAATGAAAAGCAGTTTTTTCAAGAGTTATCACTGAAGACAGTTTTCCCAACATCACCACATCAAATTGCGCATTTGATTTGTGTGTCTCTAAGTGTGTTTTGATTTTTTCAGGTGTAAGAGAAAGAATCCTAATCCTAATTCCGCTGTTTTTTGTGAACTCCGAAAAAAGCGCAGTGTCTCCAGGTTTTAAATAATCAGAAGCGATGACGAGCTGTTGGTTGGATAACGGGCTAGCTTCTTCAATGGCACAACCGCAGAGACACAAAAATATCAACCCAATTAAAATTGAAACTGCTTTCATATTAACTTATTCGAATTGAGACTTCCATATCAAAAAATGCCACCACTTCACCTATCGTGTTTTTAGCCTCTACTGGCAAAGTAAAATTAACGCGAGAATTTGAATGTAATGCATCCTCCATTTTCTCTCGAATATATTCTCCTTTGACACACGAAAAATCAACATGAGATTCTGGCCTTTTTAAAAAATTTCCTTTGGCGATTTTAAAGGATAACCCCACTTTCTTTCCGATACTTTCGCTGAGGTAATACACAAATAATCCCGCCGCCAAATCCGTACCTATATTTATAGCACCAAAATACATGGAGTTTAGGTGGTTTTTTGTTCTTCTTCTGAAGGGAATTCTTATCAGCATGTCATTATCATTACAGTGAACGATTTTCGGCCTAACGCAATGAATCATTGGAATTTTAAAAAACCCTAGTAAAAACAACTTCCTGCGCATTCTTGACAAACTTACCTCCTTCATCCGCCCGTAAGTTTTTTGATTTCATTCAGTTTCATTAAAGCTTCAACCGGAGTAAGGGTGTTGATGTCGATTCCAATAAGTTCTTCATGGATTTGCTCCAAAACGGGGTCATTCAATTGGAAAAAACTCAATTGCATGTTAGTTTGGTCTTTAGAACTTGATTTTTCTTTCTTTGTGTTAGACAACCCTGTATGTGTGTGCTCCAAATCTCTTAGGACCTCTTCAGCTCTTTGCACAACATGTGGAGGCATTCCTGCCATTTTTGCAACGTGAATACCGAAAGAATGATGAGAGCCACCAGGTTCCAATTTTCTTAAAAACAAAACGTTATTTTTTGATTCCTTAACGGAAACATTGAAATTTCGAATGCGCTCAAAATGTTTCGTCATTTCGTTAAGTTCATGATAATGCGTAGCAAAAAGAGTCTTACATTTTGCTTTCGGGTATTCGTGAAGATATTCCGCAATAGCCCAGGCAATTGAAATGCCATCATACGTGCTGGTTCCTCTACCGATTTCGTCTAAAAGTATTAAGCTTCTTGAGGACATGTTGTTGAGAATACTCGCGGTTTCATTCATTTCCACCATAAAAGTAGATTCTCCAGAAGAAATATTGTCGCTAGCACCGACGCGTGTAAACACTTTATCTGTCATACCAAGTTCCGCAGCGTCCGCCGGAACATAAGACCCCATTTGGGCCATAAGAACAATCAGTGCTGTTTGCCTTAATATCGCACTTTTTCCACTCATGTTGGGGCCGGTAATCATTATAATTTGTTGCGTCTCATCATCCAAAAAAACATCATTAGGGATGTATACTTGTCCTACTCCCAGCCGTTTCTCTATTACCGGGTGTCTCCCGTTTTTAATGTCAATACTATAGCCATCATTTAATGTTGGCTTACAATAATTGTTAGCGCTCGCAACTGCCGCAAAGGAAAGCAGACAATCCAATTTGGCAATTGCTCGGGCATTTTGTTGAATTACAGACACATAAGACGACATATCTAAAACCAATTGCTGAAACAGCGTTGTTTCAATTGAAAGGATTTTTTCCTCTGCTCCTAAAATTTTAGTTTCATACTCCTTCAGTTCCTCCGTGATATAACGCTCTGCATTAACCAGTGTTTGCTTTCTAATCCAATCTTGCGGAACTTTATCTTTGTGTGTGTTTCTTACCTCAATGTAATAACCAAATACGTTATTAAATGAAATTTTTAAACTCGGAATTCCAGTGCGATCTGCTTCTTGATTTTGAAGTTTTTCTAAATAATCCTTCCCGACAAACGATATGTTTCTCAACTCATCTAATTCAGTGCTAACACCATCAGCAATTACTTTTCCTTTACCTATTTGTGCCGCAGGCTCTTCTTGTAAATACTTACTTATTAGCGCGACAAGCGGAGTACAAGCATTTAACTGTGCATTTAATTCAGTTATCGGCTTATGATTGTTACTTTCCAATAATTTCTTTAGCGGAGGTAAATGATTAAGAATTCGCTTGAGATGTGCTATTTCACGAGGGTTTATTTTACCAACTGCCACCTTAGAAATAAGGCGTTCCAAGTCCCCAATCTCTCGAAGTCTTTGCGTTAATTCAAATTGAACCTCATGGTGTGTATATAAGTAGTCTACAATCTCTAATCTTTCTTCTACGGCAACACGGTCCTTCAATGGTAAAACCAACCAGCGTTTTAACAACCTTCCTCCCATTGGGGTAACGGTATGGTCTAAGATATTTGCCAGCGTAATTGCGTTTTCATTAACCGAAAAAACTAATTCTAGGTTCCTTACTGTAAAACGGTCAAGCCACACATATTTTTCTTCTTCTATTCGCGAAAGCGCTGTGATATGCCCAAGTTTTGTGTGCTGATTTTCATTTAAATAATGAAGAATAGCTCCTGAAGCAATTATTCCTTGTTCCAAACCTTCTACACCAAAACCTTTCAGCGAGGTGGTCCCGAATTGTTTTGTTAAAATTTCGAGCGCAAAATCGGTAGTAAATACCCAATCTTCCATTCGAAAGGTATAAAATTGATCTCCAAAAACATTTTTGAATTCTTGTGTTTTGGTTTTAGGGAATATCAATTCTGTTGGTTCAAATCCACTTATTAATTTTTCTATGTATTCCTGATCACCTTGAGCAACCAAAAACTCACCAGTTGAAACATCTAAAAAAGAAACCCCCATTGACTTTTTTCCAAAATACAAGGCGCACAAAAAATTATTTTTCCCTTGCTCAAGCACTTGATCGTTAAAAGAAACGCCAGGCGTAACTAGCTCGGTGACCCCTCTTTTAACAATGGTTTTGGTCATTTTTGGGTCTTCCAATTGATCACAAATCGCCACGCGCTGACCAGCACGAACCAACTTTGGTAAATACGTTTCAAGAGAATGATGAGGAAACCCTGCTAATTCAATTTCTGCGGCGACACCATTTTTCCGCTTCGTTAATATGATGCCCAAAATTTTTGATGTTTTTATTGCATCTTCACCAAAAGTTTCATAAAAATCCCCTACCCGAAAAAGTAAAAGCGCTTCGGGGTGTCTCGCCTTGATTTGATTGTATTGCTTCATCAAAGGAGTTTCTGCGTAACCGGATTCTTTTGCCTGTTTTGTCAATAGATTTTTTTTGCGACCTAAAGATACTTATTTCTGTCCGGTCCTTGTCGCCTTTTTTACTGCTGTTCAAAACTTCTTCTTTATTCAATGTGTCCTGTTGATAGTTTAAATACAGGGGTTCTGTTCCTTCTCTGCTATTCACTACTTTTAACCTCATGAGAATTGTTTTGTTTTTCCTGCTTTCTAGTATTTCTAGTTATTCGAATGCGCAAGACATTAATTGTATGGTACTTGAGGAGGCTGAGCGATATCAAGGGGGCGGATATAATTGGTCAAGTACAGGTGTGTATCAAGACTTGATTCTTGGTCAACATAAATTCATGAGTAAAAGCAAGAGTGGTACCTATTGTTCTGGTTATACCTTTAATGTTGCATTTGAAACCTTGAAATATCTTGATGTTCTTCCGGATAGTTTGAGTCCAAAAATTAAGCGATTTCAACATGTTTGGTACGGCATCCCTGCAGAAAGTATGGAGACACAATGTGTTATGGCTTTAGAGGAGATGGGATGGGGGTGTTCAAAATCTCTCATTGAGGCATCACCGGGCGACTTTGTTCAATTTTGGCGAAACAACAGTTCTGGACACGCTGTTATTTTCATCGATTGGATAAAAAATGAAAAATCTGAAATTATAGGTTTAACCTACAGAAGCTCTCAAAAACAAACGAATGGAATTGGGGTTAGAACTGAGTGTATTGGTGCTGGCACAAAGGACATTAACCCAAATAGGATTTACATTGCAAGAATTGAATTATGAATGCAAAGGAACAAAACCGAAAACTGAAACTTTGGGAACTTGATCGCTTATCGGAAGATGCATACAAAGCAAAGGAAAAATTTCCAATCCTTGTGGTCTTGGATGATATTCGCTCGTTAAACAACATCGGTTCGTTTTTTCGCACGTCCGATGCATTCATGGTAGAAAAAATATATTTGTGCGGAATCACAGCCTGTCCTCCACACAAGGATATTCAAAAAACCGCACTTGGAGCAACCGAAACGGTAGACTGGGAATATATAGCATCGATTCAAGAATTAGCTATAAAACTGAAAAAGGAAGGATATATTCTCTGCAGTATTGAGCAGGCAGAAAACACAACCAAACTGGATCAATTCAATTTTGATGCAACTAATAAAGTAGCGCTGTTTTTTGGAAATGAAGTAAATGGGGTAGCGCAAGAGGTTGTAAATCTCTCCGACATCGTTTTGGAAATACCACAGTTTGGAACAAAACACAGTCTAAATGTGTCTGTATGTGCAGGAATCATTTTGTGGGAGTTTGCCAAGCGTTTTCAGCTTAGGATATAATTAAGTATATTTGAATATGAAATTTTTACTACTTCTTTTTGTTTTTGCCTCTCTCTACGTTAGTGGTCAACGTAACGTTTTTATTCATCTAGACCCTGTCTTTTCGGGAAACGCTTTTAATATTTCAAACACTTACGTTTCCTCAGACAATTCAATTTTTAGTTTGGACCATTTCGATTATTACGTATCCAATATTACCCTAACCCATGACGGAGGGCAGCAAACAACTTTTTTGAATCAGGTCTTTTTAATTGAACCAGCGAATCACACTGTTTACCTTGGGTATCTTCCCATTCAAGAAATTGAAACGGTTGAATTCATAGTAGGTGTACCAAAAGAGTTAAATACTCAATCTGGAGTACTTTCCCAAGACATTTCACTTTACCCTGAAACACACCCCTTAAGTTTTCAAAGCCCATCTATGTATTGGGGTTGGCAAGCAGGATACATGCACATGATAATTGGAGGATGGAACGATGTGAATGGGAACAACACTATTGAATCCAATGAAGGTTATTTTGAGCTTCACAATTTAGGCGATCAAAATCAACAAGCTGTAAGTTTGTCGTCAATAATTCAAACGAACACTAGTTCGGATCAAACAGATATTTTTATTGATTGTCACATTGACCGGTGGATTCAAAATATTTCTCTTGGATCATCTGGAGTAGTACATGGATCAACTGGTATAAATGAAACGATTTTAGATAATGTTGTAAGTAAAAGTGTTTTTGAACAATCGCCTTCAGCGGGTGTGTTGGAAGAAACGGAAGTGCCCTTTACTTTTACCACATCAAAAGGAGAAATCGTCATTCATTGGTCTGAAGCTCAACCCCCAAAACATTTAAGTGTAATTTCAATAGACGGAAAGCCTATTTTTCAGTATAATTTTATTGAATTTTGCGAAAAATTAACTGTTTCGTCGTTAATGTCCGGTTTATATCATATTTCTGCCGAGGGAGAAAATGGAGTGTGTCAAAAAACCGTTTTTGTGCCTTAAGGTGAATTCAAAGAGTGCAGGCACTACTTTTTTTATTGCCAGTTTACTGCTTGTATTGTTGGCTTGTCGATCTTCATTAAAAGGTGATAACGCCAACTTGGCTGCACAAGACTTAAGCTTCATTCCAACACCCGAAGATAATCCTCTAAATGATAAAAAAATTGCATTAGGTCGAAAACTCTTTTTTGATACTCGCCTTTCGAAAGATGGAACTATTGCGTGTGCAAGTTGCCATGACCCTAAAAAGGCTTTTTGCGACAATTTAACAACAAGTATAGGAATTAATGGTCAACATACGGAACGTAATTCCCCCAGTATTTTAAATGCTGCCTTTCTGCCTACCGTCATGTTTGATGCCCATTTAAAAACGCTAGAGTTGCAGGTGATTGTGCCTTTACAAGAGCCGACAGAAATGGGACATAACATGAAAGAGTTAATTCCTTTTTTACGACAACTGCCTGAATATCAAAAGGCTGCGAAAGAAATTTACAATAGAGACTTTGATGCTTATGTTCTTACCCGTAGCATATCTTCTTTTGAGAGAAGTTTGCTTTCGTTGAATAGTCGCTATGACCAATACCTGAGAGGTCGAAAATCGGCATTAACAAAAACGGAAAAAAGAGGTATGGATTTGTTTATGAAAGAGCTGAATTGCATTACGTGTCACGCGCCTCCAAACTTTACAAATTACAAAGCCGAAAACAACGGGTTGTATGCGGACTACGGAATTGATAAAGGGCGTTTTCGAATTCATCTCGACAGCAACGATATTGGAAAATTCAAGGTGCCCTCGTTGAGAAATATCACGCTTACGTTTCCCTACATGCACGATGGATCTCTTAAAACCTTAGATGATGTAATTAACCACTATGCGTCTGGTGGAAAGCCAAACAAAAACAAACACCCCAAAATTCAACCTTTTACCCTTTCGAAAGAGGATAAAAACAGTTTGATTTCGTTTTTGGGAGCCCTGGTAGACACCACATATCTCACTCAATTTCGTTAAGAGGCAACTCTATGCGAAATGTAGTGCCAATATTCACAGTTGATTCAAATTCAATACTGGCTTGATGGAATTCAATAATCTGCTTAACCACAGAAAGCCCAATCCCACTGCCTGTACTTTTTGTTGTAAAATGAGGAACAAATATCCTTTCCTTGAGCTCATCTGATATGCCAACTCCATTGTCTTGAACTTCAATTTTTACGCTCTTCTCATTGAGTTCTAAGCGTACAGTTATTTTTCCGTTTTCTCTATTGTGCGTAGCTTGAATAGCATTTTTAAGAAGGTTATTCATCACTTGTATCCACTGTCCTTTATCAACAAGAACCTCAACACTTGAGGCTGACGTTACAAACTCAAAAGAAGTTGTCTTGGTTTCGTTTTCAAAAACTGAAATACAATTTTGAATGATTGCCACAACATCGTGCAATTCACGCGTTGGTTCAGGCATTTTAGCAAAATTGGAAAACTCATTTGCTATTCGGGTAAGCCCATCAATCTGTTCAATCAGCGATTCCATCATTTTCTTCACTCGATCAGTCATCCCTGGGTCGGCTGGATCATAAACCCGCATGAGCTGCTGTATGCTTAGCTTCATTGGGGTAAGTGGGTTTTTTATTTCGTGTGCGACTTGTTTTGCCATGTCACGCCATGCCGATTCGCGTTCTGAAGTAGCTAATTGTTTTACCGCTAATTCAAGTTCGTCTAATTTCGCATTATAGGCTTTTACGATTAGGCCTATTTCATCATTGGCATTGTACTCAATTTTTTCATTAAGATCTCCCAACTTTAAATTTGTTAGTTTTTCTTTCAAAAGCCTAAGAGGAGAAGTCAACCAATTAGAAACAAACAAAGCAATCATTATCGAAATGGCAATCAAAATGATAAACACATTTATAATGGCTACAACAAATTGTTGTATTTGATTTTCATATTCTTTCTGCTGACCAAAATATTGAAGATTCGCATAACCAAGTAATTTTCCTTTAGAATTGTAAAGTGGCAAATAAGCAGAAATATATGACAGCGAACCTATTTGTTCGTTGTGTTTGTAAAAACTTTTATTTGCAAACTTCAAGGCTTCAAAAGCTTCTGGATTAATTTGTTCACCCAATAATCCAAGATTAAATAACTTTGGTCGGGAAGATGCAATAAGGTAACCTTGATCATCGTAGACATTAATGTCCGTAATAAAAACTTTGGATAATTTTATAAGGACTCCTTCCAAATAATTACCGTCATTTTCAATAGATAAACGCTGATTCGAAGCTACTTTTCCCTTGAGTTCTTCTTGAACTGAATTTAATTTTTCGTTAATGTTTTTACTCGTATAGTCTTCGTATTGTTCACTAACAAACAAACCACTTCCCGTTCCAAATAGAATTAAAGCAAGAACAACAAGAAACACCAAAACAAACTGAATTTTAAATGCCAAAGAGAGGGCACTTAAATTGGGAAATTTCTTGACGCCAACCATATAGCTAAACAGAAGTAATAGCCCCCAAAATGAAAAAACATAGGAGAATGAGGTGGTATAGGTCAGCCAAGTAGATTTCTTTTTAGACAAAACTACAGCATTGTTATTTCCTTTGTCTAGAACATAATGGCTATACCCATCTTTTTCAAAAAACTCGCCACTCCCACTTTTCCCGGCGCCTCCTTCAAAGTTGACTTCATAACTATAAGGGCCGTATGATTTCGTGAGTTTTCCAGAAGCATATTTCGCAATGGAATAGTCTTCCAAAGATAGTAATGATTTTGATTTTTCACTAATCAATAAGCGTGGAAAACCTATTTCTTCAGGGATTTTTTTTGATTTTAAAGTAGCAAGAAATAAAACCTTTTTATCCGCAATTTCTATTGGAAGTTGTATGACATAGGAAATTCCGCTGTATTCATTTGGAACAAAAAACAAGGTTGAATCTTTGTTAACGCATAATCCGTGGTTTTCCACTATATTCTTTGCTTGGTCAAGCATAGAGGACTCTTTTGAAAGAAAGGAAACCCCTGAAGAATCAAACACATTGAATCTGATTTCATAGGACTCCCATTCTCCTTTAAATACTTTTTTTTCTAGAATATCTCCAAAAGCCGAAATACTTAATTCAGCTTGGTTGTTTTCGGCTACACTTCGAATTATCGGATTGGTTGATAATTTTTCATTAATTACTGAAAAATCTGACTCTATAGCTTGGTTACGTTCCTCTGATAGTAATTCAGCGTATTTCTGACGAAGTTCTTTATCCTTGTTTTCGTTATGGTCATTCGTTATAATCACAACCGAAATGGTAAAAAGAGCGAGGTTTAACAATTGATATCCCAGTCGCTGAGAGAACTCGTTTCGGGTGTAAAAATAAATGTGGGTAAGGAACAAAAGAAGGGGAATTGCTGCCGCCACAATTGGGTCTTCAAAAAATACAATTCGAAATATCCCAAAAATTAAGAAAACAATTAAACTGATTATCAGCGTTGACCTAGAAGAATAGGTGACAGAGAACAGGATTTTTGTAAACCACTCGAATGCATATTGAAGTGAATAAAACAAAACGCCCAAGACTATAAAGAATACTAAGGTGTTTTCATTCAACCCGAAAATATTATGGAGGTCTAAAGGAACAGTGGTGTTTCTAACAGATAGTTGCAATAATCCTAAAATTAAAGACCAATAAAAAAGTAAACATACGATCATGATCCACCAAGTAGGTTTCCATTTCACACGAGAAAGAAAGGCCAAGGAATTAATAGCAACCAGGGAAATCAATAAAATATTAACCAATAAATCTAGAAAAGACTCCATTAATACCCCCCCGTCCAATATTTTATCTGTAAAACTCACTTGATTACCTGTCAACTCAGACATATCAACAAAACTTATTACAATGCGTATGACTAGAATAATCAGCAGGGGGAGAAAAGATTTCCAACGGTGCTCATAAAAAGTATTGTAAAGACCGGCAAGTAAGGAAACTATTGCTAAGAACGAAAAAATAAACAAACCATTAGTTAATGACCATAACTTGTCTTGTTCTGATTGGATGGCCGAGAAAACAAAGTTGTTGTTCTCATCACGGATTAAAAGACCCTCTTCCTCTTGAAGTCCAATATCAAAGTTGAAACTGCTCAGACTTGGGTTTACCGAATTTACGAGGCTGGCATTATTATATGAATATTTTTGCTTTATTAAAAAGCTAACACATACCTTAAATCGTTCGTCTTCCTTCAGAACTGCATAATACCATCCGTTTTGTAACTGAGCTCTACCATTTGTTGGAAATTGAGGCTGAGCATATTTAGAAATGGGTAGTTTGTTCGAATTCCAATAGATGAGGGAGTCCCCTTGATAAATGTGAACAAAAAACGAAGTGCTATTTAATGATGGTTTTTTTCCATCTAATATTTCCTCATACAAAGACAATCCCGTTTGTCGCGCCTCTTTTTCTAAATTGGTGAAATTCTCTTGTAAACTTTCTTGTGTTAATTCTTTGCTGTTTTCCAACAAAAACGGAACCCATCCAATCAACAAAAAAAGCAATGAGAGCACATAAAACCTTAATTTAATCAACGTTTCTATCAACACTTTCATCAATAGAAAGATTTTAAATTTTCTTTTAACCTAGTAAATTCTTCCTCTGAGCGATGATCATTTTGAAAAATAAAATCCGCTTGATTTCTATATGGTGCAATGTACTGTTCGTAACAAGGCAACACGTGATTGTTCCATTGGTACAAAATATCTTCCCTACGATATCCTCTAGTTTCCTGATCTCGGTACAGCCTTCTGTCTAATTGCACATTGTGGTCTACTTCAACGAATATAGACATGTTTAATAGTGGAGGAATTTCGTGAAAATGGAATAAAAAAAGGCCTTCCACAATAATTACTTTACTTGGTCTAATCGTCAGTAAGACATTTTTATCCGGTGGCGCGTTAAAAAAATACTCCTTAACCACTATTTCCTGACCAGTTAGCAAATTTCTTAAATCCTTGATTAGCGTCTCGCTAAACAATGCTGTGGGTAGGTCAAAATTCACCACGTTATTTTCATCTTTCATTTGTTCCTCAATAGGACGATAATAGTTATCCATTGAAAAAACCGATGGTTTGTAGGAAGAAAAGTGTTCTGATAACCTTCTAAGAAGCGTTGTTTTTCCTGAGCCACTGCCCCCACATATTCCGATTATCAAAGGTTTTTCTAAAGTATACATAACGTTATAAAGCAAATATAAGAAACCTTAACGAAGTTGATTTGTTTATGGATTATTGTAATCCTGAATTTTCGTTGTATTTTTATGGACTCTAAACTTTAACTCTATGAAAACAGTCTTTCTATCAACATCTATTTTTCTTTCTTGCTTAAGCATCTATTGTCAAGGAAACACAAAGCCTATACTCCTTTCAATCGGTGGTAGTGCCCCAATGGCTGATGAGCCATTACAAAATGCGCAAGGGGAAGAACTAACGCTCAATCAAGCAAAAAAAGATAACGGACTTATCGTTGTTTTTAGCTGCAATAGCTGCCCATTTGTTGTCGGAACTCCAGACTTTCCTGGTTGGGAAAAGCAATACAATTCCCTTTATGAACAGGCGCTTAAATATAATATTGGAATGGTTTTAGTAAACTCAAATGAAGGTAAAAGAAGCGGAGCAGATTCATTTGACGAGATGAAAAAACGAGCAAACGAACAAAATTATATGATGCCCTATTTATTGGATAAACACAATAAAATGGCAGACCTTTTTTCTGCAAAAACAACTCCTCATGTATTTTATTTCAACAAGGACATGCGCCTTGTATACACGGGTTCTATCGATAATATCGCTGACAATAAACGAAAAAAGGATATCCCGTATTTATCAATGGCTATGCAAGCACAGGCAAACGGAAAAAAATGTAAGCCAAACAAAACTGCCCCGGTAGGCTGTAGTATTAAAAGAATTAAAAAAGACTAACATGAAAAAACTAACTTCAATCGTTCTGGTATTCTCTGCTTTTTACTCTTTTTCGCAACAAGGGGATGGAGGAAAACCATTCGCGCCAAAGCAAAAAATCACTCCAACAAAAACAGTTTTTTTTAATGAACCAAATACCGCGTCGTTGCGCGCAGAGGATGCTTTAACTGACAATACCGGGACTGCACCTTGGAGGTTCGGATACAACAATGACACCCAACTTAACTTGAACAACACGGGAAGTTGGCATGAATTAACGAGCGGAGATAAAGTTTGGTTAGTAGAAATTGCCTGTAAAAACGCACTTACCATAAACTTAACGTTTACGGACCTAATCATTCCGGAAGGTAATGCTCTTTATGTCTACAACCCAACTAAAGATTTTATTCTTGGTAAATTCACAGAAAAACACACCTATCAGGGAGTTTTAGGAACAGAATTGGTTCCTGGTTCTCGTGTAATTGTTGAATATTATGTCCCTAAAAACAATCCAGTTGGGCATCTTAATATTTCTCGGGTAACTCATGGATACAGAACAGCCTCTGAATTTTCAGAAAAAGCATTTGGAAGTTCAGGAGCGTGTAACATGAACGTAAATTGTGCAGATGGATTGCCATGGCAACAACAACGAAATAGCGCTGTCATGCTTGTTTCAGGTAGTAATGGTTTCTGCTCTGGAGCATTAATCAACAATACTCTTAACGACGGGAAACCTTACGTATTAACTGCCAACCACTGTTACTCAGACCCAACGAACTGGATTTTCCGTTTCAATTGGCAAGCAACTGATTGTGCAAATCCAGGAAGTTCGCCAACGTTTCAATCCTTAAGTGGCGCGGTATTAAGGTCACGAAGAACCCCTTCAGATTTTTGCCTCGTTGAAATAACTGGTGGGCTTCAAGGTAACACTGTTCCGTTAAACTATAATCCCTATTTTTCAGGTTGGAATAATGGTGATGCAGCTCCAACATCCTCCGTCTCAATTCATCACCCAGCAGGCGATATAAAGAAAATATCGTTTGATGACGCAGCAGCAGTCGCAAGTCAAGGCATGGGATCTACTGAGGCAAATTCCACATGGACTGTAGAATGGGATCGAAACACAACAACTGAAGGGGGCTCTTCGGGTTCTCCATTATTTGATCAAAACCACAGAATTATTGGTCAACTTTGGGGCGGGGGGGCATCATGTACAAACCTCAGTTCTCCAGATTACTATGGCAGAGTTCACAATTCTTGGGAGCCAGCAAATTCTAATAGTACAAATCAATTAAAATTCTGGCTTGATCCAAATAACTCTGGAGCTGAATTTATTGATGGTTACGACCCATCTAATGCAACACCCGTGCAAGTAGACGCTGGGATTGCAAACCCACAAGGGGTCTCAGGTACTTTTTGTGGCGCTGAGATTAACCCTGTTGTTTCTATTCAAAATAATGGTCAACAGACATTAACAAGTGCTACTATTTCTTACGGATTCGACGGAAACCTTAACCAAACATTCAATTGGACAGGAAGTCTTCCTCAATGGCAGTCAACTGTGGTAACCTTGCCAACTGCATCACTAACGGCGGGTAACCATACTTTTGGTGCTAACGTTTCAAATCCGAATGTAGGACAAACAGATGAAAACAACAACAACAATAGTGTAAGTTCTTCATTCAACGTTGTGATTGGTGGACAAACAGTTAATCTTAATTTAACGCTTGATTGTTACGGTTCTGAAACTAGCTGGGAGTTGCAAGATCAAAGTGCCAACGCTGTTTATTTTGGAAGTGGTTATCCAGACGATGCTCCAGGTTTGATTACTGAGCCTTGGTGTTTGAATGACGGTTGCTATACTTACGTTATCATGGATTCCTATGGTGATGGTTTATTAGGTGGTTTTTGGTGTGGACAGGATGGAAGTGTCTCGATTGTTTTTCAGGGAGATACTTTAGCTGCTATTGCAGAAGCTAATGCTAATTTCGGTGATCAAACAAGTTTGCAGTTTTGTATAGGTGCCTCAGGCATTACACACATCGAAACCGAAGAAGCAATTTTGTTCCCAAATCCACTTTCTGAAGGTCTATTGAATGTTTATACAGCTGTCAGTTTTACATCGCAAGTAAGAGTATTAAGTACTTCCGGACAGTTTTTATTCGGAAAGCCGTGCTATACTAACTCAACCGAATTGGACGTGTCTTCATTGGGACAAGGAGTTTACTTTGTCGAAATTATTAGCGAAAACCAACGTAAACTTGTGAAGTTTATCAAAACGAGGTAGCCAATTGTGGCCGGAATTTACCTACACATTCCTTTTTGTCGGAAAAGATGTTCGTATTGTGATTTTCATTTCTCCACTTCCTTTGAGAAGTATCGGGGAAAATTGATTGCAAAGATTGGAGAAGAAATTTCTCTAAGAAAATCAGAGCTTACGGAACAAATAAACACAATCTATTTCGGTGGAGGAACACCTAGCTTACTCAACAACGATGAACTTGAATTTCTTCTAAATGAGGTGTTTAAACATTATGATACGTCACTAATAGGCGAGGTTACTTTTGAAGTTAATCCAGAGGATGTAACTAACGATAAGTTAGAAAGTTGGAAAGCACTTGGTATAAACCGTTTGTCCATTGGTATACAATCACTAAAAGAAGAAGATCTGCGCTGGATGAATCGTTCTCATGTCGTTCAAAATGGATTTGACGCTATTCACTTGGCTGCTGAAAAAGGTTTTGATCGCATAAACGCTGATGTAATCTATGGTTTACCCGATTTAACCTTAAATCAGTGGGAAACTGCCTTGAAAGAAATAATCCGGCTACCAATAAATCATATTTCCGCCTATTGTTTGACTGTCGAAGAAAAGACATTATTAAAAAATTTGGTCAAAAAAGGCCAACTTGAAATACCGACAGATGAAGTGATTGAAAGCCAGTTCATTCAACTGATTGAAATCCTTGCATCCGCTGGATTCGAACAATATGAAGTTTCCAATTTTGCTCTTCCCGGTGGAGAAGCTATTCATAACGCTAATTATTGGAAGGGCCTTTCTTATTGTGGTTTTGGTCCATCTGCTCACTCTTATGATGGTAAGAGTCGCCGGTGGAATGTTTCCAATAATTCTAATTATATGCAGGCTGATTTTAACAAATCAGATTGGTTCGAAACAGAATTTCTAAATGATAATAACAGATGGAACGAGTTGTTTCTGACCGGTTTAAGGACAAAATGGGGAGTAGAAAAAGCTGCCATCCAACAATTAGGAGGATTTAGAAAAGAGGAACAAGAACGTATTGACTATTGGTCCGACCTCAACTGTTTAAAACACAATCTTCACGCGTTGAAGCTCACGAAAAAGGGCATGTTATTCGCTGATAAAATCGCACAAGACTTTTTTAGGTTAACATAAGTTATTTTTTAGTCAAAACGAAGAGTTATCGTTATTTTTGTGATATGTCAAAACAAGAACGATACGACAAAGCCTATTTAAGACTTGCTGAAAGTTGGTCAAAGTTGTCGTATTGTAAGCGGAAACAAGTAGGAGCTATTATTGTAAAAGATAATATAATAATTTCGGACGGATATAACGGTACCCCGGCCGGGTTTGATAATTGTTGTGAAGACGAGCAAGGAAACACTCATTGGTATGTTTTACATGCAGAAGCGAACGCCATTTTAAAAGTCGCGAAATCCACAAATAACTGCAAGGATGCCACTTTATATTTAACTCATTCTCCTTGCAAAGATTGTAGTAAGCTGGTGTTGCAATCTGGTATCAAACGCCTTGTTTATAAAGAAGCTTATAAAGACACTTCGGGGATTCGTTTTTTGCTTGATGCTGGATTAGATATTATTCAAATTGAACAGATAGATGACGTCGGATAATCAAAAACCTAATTATTTTTTACCGCTATATTTTGCGCTGTTTTTGGCAGCGGGGATTTTTATTGGGGACTTCATGAGCAGACCTCTTGAGGGAGAAAAATTAAAAAACCTAGAAAAGGTCGAAAAGCTATATGACGTAATGAATATTTTGGACGAGAAATACGTTGATAACATCAATAAAGACTCTGTTTTCGATGCAACCATTAATGAGCTTCTTCACAAATTAGATCCACATACGAACTACATCCCTTCTGATCAAGTTGCCCGAATGAAAGAATCCATTGAAGGAAAGTTTGGGGGCATTGGGGTTCGGTTTTTCTTGCTTCGCGATACAATTTGCGTATCCAACGTAATTCCGGGTTCCCCGTCTTTTGCAGCCGGGGTGCTTGCTGGAGATAAAATCATTAAAATTAATGGAAAAGCTGTTGCAAACGTAAAAATTAATACGGATGATGTGATGTCTCAACTTAAAGGTGATCCGGGCACAAACGTTTCATTTACCCTTGTCCGTAATAAAAAAACACTTACATTTTCTATCAAAAGAGGGGTAATCCCTGTTCCAACGGTCACGTGTTCATACATGATCAATGCCGAAACTGGTTATGTACTCATTGAACAATTCTCTGTGCCTACACATCAAGAATTCATTCAGGCTGTCCAAAAATTGAAAAGACAAGGAATGAAGGGATTAATCCTAGATCTTAGAGGAAATGGAGGAGGCGTGATGGAAGCTGCCGTTTCAATCGCGGATGAGTTTTTACCTTCTGGGAGACTAATTGTTAGCGCAAAAGGAAGAAAATTCCCTGAGCAAAAAGAATTTGCTAAGGCGGGTGGATTGCTCGAAGATATTAAGTTGGCTATCTTAATTAACGAATATTCTGCCTCGGCTAGTGAAATTGTAGCAGGCGCTATTCAAGATAATGACCGAGGAATAATAATTGGCCGAACCTCCTTTGGAAAAGGATTAATTCAAGAAGACAAGGCAATGAATGATGGTAGCAGCTTGCGCGTGACTGTTGCCCGATACTACACCCCAAGTGGACGTTGCATCCAAAAACCGTATGCAGGAAAATCCTATGAAGACTATATTCGTGATCAAGAACGATTCAACGAAAGAGAATTACAACCAAACGATTTTAAAAAACTTCCTGACTCTTTAAAATTCAAAACTCTCATTAAGAAAAGAACTGTTTATGGCGGAGGAGGTATATTCCCTGATCTATACGTCCGTTTTGACACGACCGGAATGGATCTGTTTTTTAGAGCTTGTAGAATTGAAGGGGTCTTTACCTCTTTTGCTTTTGATTATTTAGCAGGCAAGCGCAACACATGGAAAAACATAGCTGATTATCAGAAAAAGTTCATTGTTAATGACGCCATACTTAAATCTTTTTACGCGTTCGCGGCTAAATACTATAAATTGAACATATACGAAAGACCAACTGCCGCAACGAAAAACTTACTAATTAAAACTATAAAATCTGAAATTGCAAGGCAAATTTGGATTGAGGAAGGCTTCTATCGCATCGTAAACTCCGACGATAAAGAAATAAGTACAGCGCTAAAAGAGATCGGAAAGTTCTAGTTATTGGATTCCTCTTTTATTTCTATGGCAACCTCATTTTTTCTTCCAATAACTTGCCAGGGGGCATTGTACCCTAAAAAATAATACTGATTCCCTGGTTTTATTCCATTTTTTATCATTAGTACCATAAGTTTTTTTTGATAAGCGGCTATTTTTTCATCGTTCGCATAACCCGAAAAGGAGATCACTGCCAAACGCATGGGCTTAACACTAACCAATTCTACATCACGAACAGTCGGGTCTGGCAGGTCTTGTCGAGTGTATTGCTTTGGCATCACAAACGACATTGACGGGGAATTCCCCATCTCCATAAATACCGGAGATGTCATAGCTATTTTTTCTTCCCTTTCGTTTTGCCCAAAAATAAAGGATGCTACTTTCCGAAAACCTTCATTAGCATTCTGTTCATAGGTATTATTCGATAAAGGTGTATTTGCCATTATCATAGAATCGTATAGCCTAACTTCAAAATCTCCAAAGTCTTTTAATACAACATAAGTAGGGTTTTCGATTTTGTTTAATGAGTATGACATTACTAATTGTGATAAAATAAATACAATAACTAAGCTTGCGGATACGTAAATCATTCTTTTCATTCTTTCTTTAAATAATTTGGTGAAGACTTTTTGAACCTCATCAGCCTAGGTAAACTGATAGCTTGCACGTAGGGATGATTGGGGTTTCGTTTTTCAAAATCTTGATGGTACTCTTCTGCCTTGTAAAATTTTGTGAAGGGCTCAAGTGTAGTCGTAACCCTAGAAAATGTTTTTTTCGTTTTCAATAGTTTAATGTATTCTTGCGCCATTTTCTTTTCTTCTTCCGTTTGATAGAATATTACAGACCTATATTGAGTTCCTTCATCTGGACCCTGTTTGTTTAGGGTGCTTGGGTCGTGTGAATTAAAAAAAATACGCAACAATGTTTCGTATGAAATTTCTTTTGGATTATAAACGACTTTAACCGTTTCCGCGTGCCCAGTTTTTCCAGTGCTAATTTGTTCGTAATTTGGATTCTTTACTGTGCCGCCGGAATAACCAGACTCGGCATAATAAACTCCTTTAACAGACTCAAATATCGCTTCTACACACCAAAAACAACCACTGGCAAAATATGCTGTTTTCGTTGATGTTTGGCAATGAATTGAAAAATTAATAAATAGGGCGTAAAAAATTAAAATGCGTAACATAATCTTGGAACAAGCTACGGCCTATTTTGTTTTATTTTTCTGACTTATCAATATAATAAATCACAACTAATCCCAGTAATAACAACGATACTATCCCAATAGCCGTAATAATTGTTCCTGACATTTCTTTTTTTATTAAAGATATTAATTAAGAAATTATTCTTCGAAGTTATTTGAATATTGTTTGAGTAAATTTGAATATAGATATTCATTTAACGAAAATCCCTTTTTTTGTTTAGTGAAAACTTTATTAAAGTGATTACTAAATTTCAATATGTTAAATGCCTAAGAATTCAAATGTAGAGATCCAATCTCGATTCATCTTTTGTCCAAAAAAATAAAAACTTTTAATTCAAATGGCTAATGGGCTTAAAGTATTATCCTAAAAATTAAATACAATAAGTGAATTCATAATGACGAGAGTATCTGATTTCAAGAGCGACTTGAAAATAATTTGTCGTAAATAAAGGGAGGGGCTGTTAAACAAGATAGCATGAGGGGGGGGAAGAAACGGGGGAATGAACCTTATAAAAACAGTTTTTGCTTCCAATTATCACTTTCTTTCGCAGAAATCAACTGAAGTTCACGTAAATACGCAACAACTTGTTCAAAATCCGATAAATTTATCGTATTAGTATAGTTCCAGTTGGTTTCTGTTAGCCAGTTTTTAACTTGGCTCAAACGCAAGTTGTACCGCCATGATATTATTTCTGATGCCTGCTCATTTTGCTTCAATTCAAGCGCCTTTTGGTGCACAATTCCACAGACCTCTTTTAACACTGTTTCGTGTTCTGTCATAATGTCGGTGCGTGCAGCAATAACAAAACATGGCCATGGGGTCACCACCTCGTCAATGTAGCGGCATTTTTTCTGTTCTGTATATGGAAATGTTGTATACTTTTCCCATAAAAAGCCTTGTGCCTCGTTGTGTTGTAATGCCCATAAACCCCCATATATATCGCCCACGACATTAAACGAAAGACCTTCTATTGCCCAGCCTTCCTGGTGCGCCTTTACATACGTCATCAAATGCGAGCCAGACCCTTCACGAGAAATCGCAAACGTTTTGTTTTTTAATTGCTCAAATGTGGTGATGTTTGATTCAAATGGAACATGAATTCCCCAATGAAGCGGGGAGGTGACATAAACCATAAGAATTTTAGCCTCCAGTCCTTCAAGAATTGATTTGGTAATGCCTTCCGTTAATAAAACTGCAACATCCAGGCTTCCAGTTTGTAGCCCTTTGATCATTTGGCCCGTGCCCCCTGTCATATCTGACCAATGCAATTGAACTTCCAGATCATCAAATGCGCCCTCTTCAATGGCCAATCTCCACGGCAAATTAAAATGCTCTGGAACCCCTCCGATTTTAAATCGTTTCTTATTGTTCATTTGAAAAAAATTGTTTTTCGTATAGTTTTCGATAAAACCCTTGCTTTTTCATTAATTCAACATGACTGCCAGACTCTACCATTTTCCCTTTTTCCATTACAATAATGCGGTCAGCAGATTGAATAGTGGATAGTCTATGAGCAACAACTATTGACGTTCTTCCTTTTGTTAGTTTAATAGTTGCCTCTTGGATTAATGATTCGGATTCGTTATCAATGCTCGAGGTCGCTTCATCCAAAATAAGAATGGTTGGATTGTACACATAAGCACGAACGAATGACAAAAGCTGCCTCTGACCCACAGAAAGAGTCGTTCCGCGTTCGTTTAAGACGTGTTGATATCCACCAGGTAAGGATAAAATAAAATCGTGTAAACCAACTTCTTTAGCAGCTGCGAAGACTTGCTCCTCTTGAATTGTTTGATTTCCTAGGGTAATGTTATCCATGATTGTTCCCGAAAACAAGAAAACATCCTGTAAAACCACGGCTATTTCTTTTCTGATTTCATCTAATGAAATTTCATCTAATGCGCTATTACCTATGTAGATTTTACCTTCGTTGTACTCATACATTCGCGACAATAAATTAACAAGTGTGGTTTTACCAGATCCCGTTGCTCCTACGAAAGCGATGGTATCTCCAGGCTCTATTTTCAATGAAAAACCATCAATAACAGGTTGTCCTTCTTTGTATGAAAAACCTAAATTATCAAAGGTTATTGGTTGATTAAAATCAACAGCCGTTAGCCCTCCACTTATTTGAATTTCCGAATGATCATCGAGGATTTCAAAAATTCTTTCTGCCCTTACCACTCCTCTTTGTAAAACGTTATATTTATCCGCCAACTGTCTTATTGGCCTGTATAACTGATTTATCCATAATGTAAAGGCTATGATTTCACCGTACATTAAATGAATTTCCCCTTGTGTTTTTCCTTCGACTTTCAGGGCTCCCCAAACGAGTAAAAAGGCAATTGAGAGAGAACTTAAAAATTCTACAACCGGGAAAAATATTGAATTAGCCCAAATCGCTTGAATGTGTGCTTTTTTGTGTTCTTCGTTAATCTTCTTAAATGATTGAAACTCGTGTTTTTCTCTGTTAAACAACTGAACGATTGACATTCCCGAAAGATGCTCTTGTACAAACGTATTTAACGCCGTCACCGCCGTTCTCTCCTTTTGAAAAGATTCTCGCATTGATTTAGCGAAAATTCGAGTTGCAAAAATTAAAAAAGGAATTGGAATTAAAGTCATTAGTGCTAACTCCCAATCCGTGTAAAACATTAGGCTTAAAATGAAAACAAGTGATACAATATCTCCAGTAATTTCCATCAGTCCTGCAGAAAACACCTCTGTTATTGCCTCTAAATCTGAAACAACACGAGTAACTAAAGCTCCAACGGGGTTTTTATCGAAAAATCGTGTTCGAAAGGATAAAATATGTGCAAATACCTTTTTTCTTAGATCTCGAATAAGGCTTTGTGCCAGAAGGTTTGAAAAAAAAGTTGACAGCACTTGAAGTCCACCTTCAAATAGCAGCAGAGAAACAATGAGAACGGACCACCATAGCAATTGACTACTGTCTTGACTCTCAATAATGTACTTTTCCACCATTTCAGAAATTAAGTACGGTCTCAATGGAGCAAGGAAAGACAAACTAATTACAGCAAACCCTGCGAGTAAAAAATACTTTTTGTAAGGACCGATTAATTTTAGCAGTCTTTTCAGTAAAGGAAGTACACGCCCCTTTTTTTCCATTGCACAAAAATACGAAACCTAAACGTGGGAATTTTATTATTCTTTAGACCTTTTTGGTGTAAAACAGTGACTTCGTTGTTTGCATTTATCAAACAATGGCATTACGATTTGCGGAAAAGATTATTTTATCCTAACTTTGTTTCTTAATTTCAAAAGGTGGGAGTAAAGATTTTTTCTGGTCGTGAATCCATAAACTTGACACAAAAAATTGCAACCTCTTATGGTACTGCCCTAGGAGATGTTAAAGTTTCGGTATTTAGTGATGGTGAATTTCAACCTTCCTTCGAAGAAACCGTGCGCGGACAAGATGTTTTCTTAGTGCAATCTACCATGCCACCCACTGAAAATCTTTTTGAGCTTTTATTGATGATCGATGCTGCAAGAAGAGCTTCAGCACGTAAAATAATCGCTGTTATTCCTTATTTCGGTTTTGCAAGGCAAGATCGTAAAGATAAACCTCGTGTAGCCATAGGGTCAAAACTTATTGCTAACATGTTAATGGCTGCAGGAGTTGACCGAGTAATGACAATGGATTTACATGCTGATCAAATCCAAGGTTTTTTTGAAGTTCCTGTAGATCATTTGTTTGCGTCAACATTGTTTTTGGACGAAATTAGAAAATTAGGGTCTGACAACCTCATCATGGCAGCACCAGATGTTGGGGGCGCTAAACGTGCAAACTCCTATGCTAAAAACTTAAATATAGGATTAGCACTATGTCATAAACATCGTAAAAAAGCAAATGAAATCGCTGAAATGACGGTAATCGGTGATGTTTCCGGACGTGATGTTGTAATCGTCGATGACATGTGCGATACGGCAGGCACGTTGACTACTGCTGCAGACCTTCTCATAGAAAAGGGGGCAAAAAGCGTTCGAGCTTTTTGTACACATGCTGTATTGAGTGGTCCAGCTTATGAAAGAATAAATAATTCACGTTTAACTGAACTTGTGGTTACAGACACAATACCTTTATCTGGAAGTAGCCCTAAAATTCGTGTTGTTAGTGTTGCTGAGCTTTTTGGCGACGTCATCAAAAGACTCATGAATAATGAATCCATAAGTTCTCATTTTGTAATCTCTTAAATAATATACATGAAAACAGCACAATTGAGCGGTTCGCTCAGAGCGAACGTAGGGAAAAAGGACGCTGCCAATTTGCGTAATGCAGGCCGTGTACCTTGTGTGCTTTATGGACAAGGTGAACAAACTCACTTTTCAGTAAAGCAAGTAGAAATCGAGAAAATAGTATTTTCTCCAGATGTTTATCAAGTTGAATTAGAAATTGATGGAAAAAAATCGCGAGGAATTATCCAAGAACTTCAGCAACATCCGACCAAGGACACCATTCAACATGTCGACTTTCTAGAATTAACCGATATTAAAGAAGTGCGTGTTAAACTGCCTGTTCGAATTACAGGTTCTTCTCGCGGAGTAATGGCTGGGGGCAAGTTAAACACTGCTTTTAGAGTTTTACAATGTGTAGGTTTACCCAAAGATTTACCCGATGCCATAACTTTAGATATTACCAAACTTAGAATTGGTCATTCTATTCGTGTGGGTTCGATAGAAATCCCTGGAGTTAAATTTTTAGATCCTGCAAATGCAGTTGTTGTTTCCGTTAAAATGGCAAGAGGCGCTGTTAAAGGTGCTGATGATGGTGAAGACGAAGAATAATATAGAAATACATTTAAATTATCTTAAAAGGCTGTCTCTTCAGGGGGCAGCCTTTTTCATTTGCTTTTATTGAAACAAAAAACGGGAGGGAGACCTCCCGCGCTGAAAGATTTGTATCTTTCATTATGTGTATAAATTCATATATAATTTTTAAGGATTAGAATCCAAGTCAAAATTTACTTCTTCCTCCCAATTTAGAAGGATTAATAGAAGAAAATCATCCAGTACGTACTGTTTCTGAAGTGATAGATCGTTTGGATTTATCAAGTTTATTGAAGAAATATTAACCTTCTGACACATCCGTACATCATCCAAAGATTCTATTAAAGGTTCTTGTTTATGGCTACTTGTGTAAAATTTACTCTAGTCGTAAGTTGGTAGAAGAAAACAAGCAAAATATTCACTTCATGTGGTTGAGTGCTATGAATAGACTAGATCATAACACCTTGAATTATTTTCGTCGCGATCGTTTAAAAGATGAGATCAACAGTTTTTTAGTCAAGTGGTTATTTTATTTGCAAGGTCACGGGAGTTTGCAAACTGCATTTGTAGATGGGACAAAAATAGAAGCAAGAGCAAATCGCTACACTTTTGTTTGGGCAGAGCAATCAAGCGAAGTAAAGATCGCATCGAGCAACAACTTGAAGAACTTTGGGAATAAACAAAAGAAGATACTGCTGAAAAGCTAAAGGATCAAGTTCCGGTTAACTTCACTTGTATTTATAAAAAAAAGGCAGAGGTTCTTGCGTGAAAAATAGATCAAGTTATTAAGAAAAAAGTTCCTTCAAATACAATTACTTCGATCAAGACAGAAAAAGTAAATGTGTGACTAAATCAGAAAGCAATCATGATCTTGCAGTTATCAGAATGAAAACCTATGAATTCCTTTGTTCTGAAAGAGCTGAAAAACTTCGTAAACAACGATGCTGGGATATTGAAATCGTTGATGCTCAATAAAAAACAAAGGCTTTAAACGACACTAATTGTGTGGTTAAAATAAAGTGGAAATGGAAACCGGATTACTTGCATTAGCCATAATCGAAGGAAAATGGCAAGGTAATTACTATTTCGGAATCTTCTAACGCCTCGAAGCAATTCTTTAAGGGAAAATGCAAAAAAAGGAATAATCATCTAAACCCATCATCACTAAAAATTAATTAAATTCTATCTATCAAAAAAAAGGGCTATCTCAAAAGAGATGGCACCTTTTTTTCTCTGAATTTTGTTATTTTACTTTCGAAGTGATTTTAACAAAATCATTACTCTTTAATATAAAAATCAAATGTTTATAAGAAGTCGAAATATCTAATTTGTTAATCTATCCGCCTAGGTTATAAAATAGTGCTTAACTCATTATTTTTTAATAAGACTTTTAAATCGTTTTTTCGAACTTATAGTACTTTGTAAAATAATTCATTAATTTTACCCAAAATGCTACCTATGAAACAACTTCTTATTTTGTTCATGATTTGTTTGTTATCTCCAGTATTTGGTCAGAAAACGGCAACAGGAATTGTTCAAAACGAAAAAAAAGAACCAATGCCTTTTGTTTCGATTACAATAAAGGGCACGTCAAAAGGTGTGAAATCAAACCTACTAGGTGAATTTAAAATTGCCATACCTGACACAGGAAATGTGTCCTTAGTATTTTCATTTATTGGATTTGAAAAGCAGGAAGTAAATACCAGTGGTTTAGGACCCTTAACTGTGACGATGGTTCAAGAGTCTAAATCACTAAATGAGGTAGTAGTTGTTGGATATGGTTCCGCCACAAAGAAAGAACTGACTGGTGCGACCTCAAAGGTGGGTGGTGAAGACATAGAGAAATTGAATTTATCACGAATGGATCAAGCGCTACAAGGTCAAGTTTCCGGCGTTAATATTTCCACAAATTCTGGTTCACCAGGTGGAGCCTCCAATATTAGAATTCGAGGATTATCTACATTTGGCGACAATGACCCGCTAATTTTAGTGGATGGCGTAGTTTACGATTCTGAAGGACTTAATGCTTTAAACCCCTCTGATATTAAATCTATAAATGTTCTCAAGGATGCAACCGCAGGTATTTATGGCGTTCGTGCAGCGAATGGTGTTATATTAGTGGAGACGAAACAGGGAAGGTTAAACGCGAAACCGAAAGTAGAATTAAATTCTTATTATGGTGTTCAATCTACAAGCCGCAAACTCGACTTGTTAAATGCGACTGAATATGCCATTATTAAAAACGAAATGTTTGCATTTGGCGGTCAGGACATGCCATTCAATAACACCGCGTTGGGTGTTGGAACAAATTGGCAAGACAGCGTATTTCAAAATTCACCTGTGCAAAGTCACAACTTAAGTATGAGTGGAGGATCAGCCAACACGAAGTACTCATTAGGATTGGGTTATTTTTCACAGGATGGAATCGTGGGGGGTCCAAAATCACATTTTTCGAGGTATAATGCCAGATTAAATTTAAGTACTGATTTGAGTAAAAAACTAAAACTTAATTCTGTGTTTTTATTTTCAAATGATTACCGTAACACATTGCCAGAAAATGGTATCGGGTCTGTATTATACAATACAATCAACGCTTTTCCAAATGAACCAGTCAGAATGCCAGATGGTTCCTATTCGTATTTGGAAGAGGTAAGTGATATTATCAATCCATTGGCACAAATTGCAAATCAATACAATTGGAGTTGGGCGGATAAGTTTGTTGGAAAGGAAGAATTGGTCTATGAATTCAATGAAAATCTGAGCTTTACGAATCGTTATAATTACAACTATGCCCAAGTTCAAAGTAAAGTGTTTTCGCCATTAGCATGGTTTGGCCCAGGCAAATATGCAAATACTGCTTTGAATGCAGACCTTGCTTCACCTTTAGTAGAAATCGCACCAGATGTGTTTTTAGAAAGAGGGGCCTCGGTAAACGAAGAGCGCGCGGGGTACACCGATCAAACATTTGAAAGTTATTTAAACTATGACAAATCTATAGACACCAATCATCGAATTAAAGGAACGGCTGGGGTATCTGTTTTTCAGCGTCACGGTGAAGCATTGGGTGGTACAGCCTTCAATATTCCAAATAATTCAGTAGAATACGCGGATATTTCGGCAAACCTTGCGGCAGGAGGGTTTCTAAATAACGTATACTCATGGGAATTCACAGAAAGGCTAGTTTCAGCATTTGTAAGGGCAGAATATGCTTACCAAAGTAAATACCTATTTTCGGCTATTTTGCGTCGAGATGGCTCGAGTAAATTTGGACCAAATAACAGGTATGGTTTTTTCCCAACCTTCTCTGGCGCATGGTTGTTGTCTGATGAAAAATTTTACAAGGTCAAATGGTTAGATTATTGGAAACTGAGAATGAGTTACGGGGTTTCTGGAAATGATCAAATACCTAATTTTTCATATAGAGCATTGTTAAATGGAGAAGGGGTATATGTGTTTGATGACGTATTAACACAAGGGGTTGCGATTGGTCGACCTTCAAACCCCGACTTAAAATGGGAAACTACAAGCCAATTAAACATTGGAATGGATTTAACTTTTTGGAAAAAAATAGACCTTACCACAAACTATTTTATAAAAAACACCAAGGATTTATTGTTTCAACCAGAAGTTACGGCAATTCTTGGTTCATATGGGCCTGGCGGTTATCCCCCTATTATTAATGCTGGAGATGTCTCCAATAAAGGAGTTGAACTTGAATTAGGGTATCACACAGACCCGAAGAAAAAATTGGCTTCTGATATTAATTTTAATATTTCAAGAATTTTGAACAAAGTAACGAGCGTGCCAGAAGGGGTAGATTATATTCCTGGTGCAGCATTTAGTGTTGGAGGAGATGTAGCCACAAGGTTTCAGGAAGGCTATGCGATAGGGTATTTCTTTGGTTATCAAACAGCTGGTGTATTTCAAACACAGGAAGAAATTGATGCTGCGGGCGTTACGCAGGAAGGAGCTCAGCCTGGAGATTTAATTTTTGTAGATCAAGACGGAGACGGAAAGATTAGTTTTTCAGATGATTCTGATAAAACTTTTTTAGGATCCCCTATTCCAGATTTCACTTGGGGCCTTAATTTAAATGTAAAGTTCTCAGGATTTGATTTCTCAGCTAACGTATTTTCAGCAATTGGAAATGAGATTATTCGTAACTACGAACGTCAACAACCTTTTGCAAACCAACTAGGATATGTTATTGATAGATGGGTAGGGCCAGGTACTTCTGATGAAACTCCACGTCTAACTACCGGTGAAACCAGAAACAACGTGTTCTCATCTTTTTATGTAGAGGATGGGTCTTTTATTCGCTTGAAAAACGTGCAAATTGGGTACACCTTGCCAAAAAAGATAATGAAAAAAGTAAAAATAGAATCTTTACGCATGTATGTTGCAGCGAACAATCTTATAACATTAACAAGGTATATGGGCTATGATCCAGATTTAGGTTCTTCTAATGCACTCAGTGCCGGAGTAGATTTCGGAATGTATCCGCAAGCAAAATCAATAATGGGTGGAATTCAAGTAACATTTTAATTATGAAAAGGAAATTAATCATCATCATTTTATCAGCAGTATCCTTTTTGCATACAGGGTGTAAAAAATTCTTAAGTGTAGACCCTCCATATGCTCAAGATGCTGAAAATTATTTTCAAAGTCCTGAAGATTTTGAACGTGCGTTAACGGGCGCTTATGATATGCTACAAGGTTCTTTTGTTTCGTTTTGGATTGGGGAAATCGCTTCGGATAACGCCATCGCTGGAGGCGAAAGCGTTAACGATTCTCAAGGGCTCCATCAAATTGACAACATGACGCATGGTGGCGTGAATAATGAGTTGCGAAACATTATGCGTTGGAATTATACAGGCATTACGCGCGTTAATTACATTATGGAAAACAAGGATAACATAGACTTTCCTGGTAAAGAACACATGCTTGCTGAAGCTAAGTTCTTACGCGCATTTTACTATTTTGAATTAGTAAAATTTTTCGGAGATGTTCCATTAATTATTGACAAACGGATTGGAATCGAGGAAGCGAGACAATTCCCTCGAACACCGAAAGCAGAGGTTTATGCTCAAATTGAACAAGACCTTGCTGCTGCCGCTACAGTATTAAGTCCTGTCGCTGCCCAAAAAGGCCGAGCAACGAAAGGAGCTGCTCAAGCATTGTTAGGCAAAGTATACCTGTATCAAAATAAATTTACGGAAGCGGCAGCTATTTTCGACGAGATTAGAAATAGTGGGCTTTACAGTCTGATTTCTGATTACACCCAACTTTTTTCTGCTTCTAATGAGAACAATTCAGAGACTGTTTTTGATATCCAATATAGCGGATTAGAAGGCGGAAGCTACGGTTGTTTAATTTGTTTAGAGGGGAATGCTGCCCCAGGTTTTCAGGGGATTCGTCAATACACAGGTCCAGTTTATGGCGATGGAAACAGCTATAATTTACCTACTCAAGAATTATACAATGCCTTTTCACCCATTGATCCACGTCGGGGACATACCATTTTGGATATTGATGCTTTTATTGCAGCTCAACCTGATCCGTCTTCCATTACGTACGCAATTGGAGCCGGGGGCCATACCGGATACTACAACAATAAATACATAAAACGCCAAGGAGAAATAGGCTTGCCCGATAACGATTTAACCAGCCCTGTAAACTATCGCGTAATTCGTTATGCGGACGTGTTATTGATGGCAGCTGAGGCACATTTTCACCTCGGAAATAATCAAATTGCCCAACAACTTGTTAACCAAGTGCGAGTGCGTGCGGGTGTGCCTGGGATTCCTGTACAATCTTTAAATGATATTTATAAAGAAAGAAGATTTGAACTTTCTGGTGAAGGACATCGGTTTTTTGATTTAGTAAGAACAGGTCAAGCAGCACAATTTATTGATGGTTTTGTAATTGGAAAGCATGAACTTTTTCCAATTCCACAAGTGGAAATTGACTTGGCAGGAGGAAATTGGCAACAAAATTCAGGATATTAAAAAAAGAAATATGAGAGCTATATTATTTTTTATAGGGGTAATTGCATTGACATCTTGTCACAAAAACCCTCAATTAGGAAATCCACCATCTGACGAAGATGCTAGTTTCACCTTTGCTCCTTCGGATACAAATGCCAACGTAATCGTTCTAACCGCGACCAATCAAAACATTCTATGTTCTTGGGATTTTGGAAACGGAATTAAAAAAGAAGGAAATAATGTGGTTGCGTCATATCCGTATGCGGGCACATACACTGTCAAGTTAACAGTATTCAATAAAGGAGGAAGTAAGAGTTCAACACAACAAATCTTTATTGCACAAGACGACCTAAGTCTATTAAACAATCCTATTTACGGCAAATTAACAGGAGGAGCCTCTGGTCCAGGTTATAAGGTTTGGCATGTTGACTCCATCTCATCAGGTCACATGGGCGTGGGGCCTGATCCGGAGAGCGCACTAGGACCAATTCCTGAGTGGTGGTCAGCTGGAGCTAATGAAAAACCAGGTTGTGGAATGTATGATGACCGCTATATTTTTTACTTAAATGGCTTCAAGCTAGACATGGTAAATAATGGAGATGTGTATATACATAATTCATTAGCGGCTCAATTTCCAGGGTCTTTTCAAAATCTTGGAGATTTTACAGCCCCTTACACTGATCAATTACAAGGTTCTTGGCTACTAACAGAAGGTGATCAAACAACAATTTCACTTTCTACAAATTCATTTTTAGGATTTTACACGGGTGTGAATGAATATAGAATATTGGATTTAACAGACTCAACCATGAGTTTACAATACAAACACCATGCAGGCGGCCTGCTGTGGTACTTAAAACTTTCAGCTGAATAATTATGAAAACAACACGTAACGTACTAGGATTATTAACAATTTTCTTTATCGCACTTGGCGCTTGCAAAAAAAAAGATACAACTCCTGATTTGGTCTTGCCAACAAATTTGCAAACAACAATTAGTCATACCTCTGGAAATGCCTCAATACAAGCCACAGCACAAAATGCTAACTTTTTTTCTTTTACTTTTTTTGAAAACGGGGATTCTACTCGAATTGAATCTCAACAAGGAACGGCAAGCTATACATTTAGTCAGAGCGGCACATATACAGTAAAAACAAGAGCTCACACTACGCAGTATGATTTTATTGAAAAAATTGATCAAGTAATAATATATGTTGATTCTGCAGTTACAGGTGCGCCGACTGTCGGATATAGCACACCGTTGTCTTATCCAGGCTTGATGCTTGTTTGGAACGATGAATTTGATGGAACTACCCTCTCTTCAGACTGGACTTATGATATCGGAACTGGAAATGGCGGTTGGGGCAATAATGAATTACAATACTACACAAATGATAATGTTCAGGTGTCAAATGGATTGCTTCAAATAACAGCCAAATCTGAAAGTTTTAACGCGCAAGATTACACCTCAACTCGAATTAAAACTCAAGGATTAAAATCTTGGAAATACGGGAGAGTAGATGTGAGGGCAGCGTTGCCTTTCGGAAAGGGAATATGGCCTGCAATTTGGATGTTAGGAGACAATATTACAACTGTAGGATGGCCTGCTTGTGGTGAAATCGATATTATGGAATTAATTGGAGGCGCGGGATTAAATGACAGAACGGTTCACGGTACTGCACATTGGAGTAATGCTGGTGCGCATGCTTCATTTGGCAATAGTAGAAGCCTTTCTAGTGGTAAATTTGCAGATGAATTCCATGTGTTCTCAATTGTTTGGAATCAGAATTCAATTACGTGGATGTTGGATGATGTAGTTTATAATACCTTGGATGTTACACCTGCTGAATTAAGCGAGTTTCAAGAAAAGTTCTTCTTGATTATGAACGTGGCTGTAGGGGGTAATTGGCCTGGAAGTCCTGATGCGAGCACTGTCTTTCCTCAAACAATGTATGTGGATTATGTTCGGGTGTTTCAATAATATTGTAATTTAGTTTCAAATTCTAACACTCGCTACAGCTAATTAAAACATATGAATTACAAAATAGAATTTGATAAATTTTTTTCCTATTCATTTTCACTGGATTGCCTGATTTTTGGTTTCGAGAATGGTCAAATACATTTATTGCTTATCAAACGAAACATGGATCCTTTCAAGGGTGAATGGGCAATTCCGGGAGACTTGGTGTACCCGGATGAAGGCTTAGATGAAGCAGGTAAGAGAATATTACACGATTTGACTAATTTGGATAAAATCAAGCTCCATCAATCTCAAACTTTTGGAAAGCCAAAACGTCATCCTCAAGGCCGGGTAATTACATGTGCCTACTTTGCGTTAACAAAAATGGATGAGGTAAATGCGGTTGCTTCCTCTTGGGCCACAGAAGTCAAATGGATCCCTGTCCATAAAATTGGGAAGCTCGCGTTTGATCACAACGAGATTTTATCTTCTACTTTTGACATTCTAAAAAATAAATTATCAAATGAGCCGCTTTGCTTTGATTTATTGCCAGAAAAGTTCACGTTAAACGAATTACAGCAGCTTTATGAATATGCTTTTAATAGCGATTTGAACAAGGCGAATTTTAGAAAGAAAATAAAACATATCCCATTTATCTCGCACGATGAAAAACAGACAAACGTCAAACATCGCCCCGCAAAGCTTTATTCTTTTGACAAAAAAAGGTATCGAGAATTAGTTGAGAAACAGGAGTACGCCTTCAAAATGTAATTTTTACACTAATTATTTTATACTTATTGTATTTTATACTATATTTACCCAAATAAATCTTAACTATGAAAAAAATTTACTTATTCTCAGCACTTGTATTTATGGCAGTAAATACATTTGCTCAAATTGAAGGAACATGGCGTTTGGCCCCAGCAGCGGGTTCCCTAGGTGTTGGGCCAAATCAGGGAGATATTTCTTGGTGGTCAAACTCAACTGGAGATATCTCAGTTAGGTCTTGTTTGTTTGATGATTCTATCAAATTTGAGGCTAATGGAACAATGACGCACTACATGGATGGAAGTACATGGGTGGAAGGATGGCAAGGTTCACCAGATGGGTGTAATACCCCAGTTGCACCTCACGATGGTACGACAAATGCCCCATATACATATTCTTACAACTCAACTTCTGGAGAATTAACTGTAAATGGTATTGGAGCCCACATGGGACTTGCGAAAGTTATTAATGGCGGGGAGCTTACTAATCCTGCAAATGCAGCTTCTAGTATTACCTATATTACTACTTTGTCTAACAACAATAACACGCTTACGCTAGATATTAGCATCGGCGGTGGCTGGTGGAGATTTGTATACCAACGTACAGCAACAGTCACAATGCCTGATCCAAATGTTACATTTAGAGTAAACATGAGTAATTACACAGGTACGATAGCTAATGGAGTTTTTGTTAATGGTTCATTTAACGGATGGTGTGGAAGTTGTAATCCAATGACTGATATGGGTAATGGAATGTGGCAAGTAACGCTTCCAATTCCAACAAGTAACATTGAGTATAAGTTTACAGTTGATGGATGGAATGATCAAGAAAACTTTACAGCGAATGACGCATGTATAGACCCGAATATGGGAGATAATTTCTACAACAGATACCTTCAAATCACAGGTGATGTGGTATTGCCGGCGGTATGTTTTAGTAGTTGTTCACCTTGCCCAAGTAACGCTGCTCAATTAATTGGAACATGGAAATTAAAAGCAAGTGCTGGATCTCTTGCCGTAGGTCCTTCTCTAGGCGACGGTTCTTGGTGGTCAAATGGTGCGGCTGATGTAACGACAAGAGCTTGTCTATTTGATGATTCAATAAAATTTGAAGCGAACGGAACAATGACTCACTTTATGGATGGCAGCACTTGGTTAGAAGCATGGCAAGGAGCTTCTCCTGATGCTTGTGGAACACCTGTTGCTCCTCATAATGGAGTAGGGCCATTTACCTATTCTTACAGTGGTGGTGAACTTACTATTAACGGAATCGGCGGTCATATTGGATTGGCAAAAGTTTACAATGGAGGAGAATTATCGAATCCAGCGAATGCACCAGCATCAATTACATACCAATTATCATTTGCTAACAATGACAATACCATGATTGCAGATATCAATTTCGGACCTGGATGGTGGAGATTTATCTACGAGAAAACACAACAAGTTGTAGTAGCAGATCCAAATATCACCTTTAAGGTTGACATGTCTGACTACACGAACCCAATTGCAACGGGAGTTTTCTTAAATGGAAGCTTTAATAATTGGTGTGGTAACTGTACTCCAATGACTAATACTTCAGGTTCAATTTGGGAAGTAACAGTTCCTTTAACTGCAGGACCAATTCAGTATAAATTTACTATTGATGGGTGGAATGACCAAGAATTCTTTTTTGGTGGCGAGTCTTGTGTAGATACTATTGCTGATGGTTTCTTCAATCGTTATTATGTGGTTTCAGCGGACGCAACTTTACCTGCTGTTTGTTTCTCTAGTTGTGAAGCGTGCCCAAGTATTGGACTAGATGAGAACACCATTGAATTGAGTGTATTCCCAAATCCAGTAAATGATAAATTGACAGTGACTTCAACAGAGAACATTAATTCAATTCAAATTATATCTATGAATGGATTGGTAGTATTACAAAAACCAATCAATCAATCCACGGCAATTCTTAACGTAGAAAAACTGAAATCAGGTACCTACTTCGTTAAGGTAATCACTGATGACAACTATTTATTCGAAAGAATTATCATAGAATAGTTTTATTGGTTAACGATCAGAAAAGGAAGAGCAATCTTCCTTTTCTTATTTATAGACAACTTATTTTCGCGTGTATGAGAAGGTTAATTTTGTTAATTCTGTTTATTTATTTAAACAATCATTTTTATGCTCAAAATGATTTTGATTTGTTAAAAAGAGCAAAGTCATTGACAGCAAAATTAAGTGTGGATCAAAAGATCGCTCAAACGTGTCAAGTTACCTTGGATGCACTTTTGAAAACCGACGCAAATGGTCAAGTCATAAAACCGATTGTAATTGATCCTAAAAAATGCGAGAAACTAATAGAACAGCAACAAATTGGATCAGTATTAAATGTAAGCTCACATACACTTGATAGAGAAACTTGGAATAATCTACTAAAAACCATTCATTCAGCTTATAACAATGGAAAAACGGTCGCTCCTGTTTTATATGGAGTTGATGCAATCCACGGGGCAAATTACGTCGTTGGTGGCACATTGTTTCCACAAGAAATTGGATTAGCTGCAACTTGGAATCCAACCTTAGCTAATAAAATGGGTGAAATCACTGCCTACGAGACTCGTGCCTCCGGGGTTCCATGGAATTTTTCGCCTGTTTTGGATTTAGGTCGACAACCGTTATGGTCACGTTTTTTTGAAACGTTAGGCGAAGATCCATTGTTAGCCTCTCAAATGGGTGCAGAATTAGTTAAAGGATATCAAGGTACAAATCCCGCAGAGTCTACGCGAGTTGCAGCGTGTATGAAACATTTTGTAGGCTATAGTTTACCACGTTCAGGAAGGGATAGGACTCCCGCCTGGATTCCCGAAAGATTGCTGCACGAACTTTATTTACCATCATTTAAAGCTGCCGTGGACGCTGGAGCACTTACCGTGATGATAAATTCAGGGGACGTAAACGGTACGCCTGGACATATCAATAAATACTTGATAACAGATTTGTTAAAAAACAAGTGGGCCTTCAAGGGATTAGCCGTTTCAGATTGGGAAGATATTAGAATGTTGCATACGGTTCACAAAGTGGCAGCTACACAGAAAGATGCTATCATCATGGCAATTAACGCGGGACTAGACATGAGCATGGTGCCCTACAATGGTCCACACGAAGAATACTTAAACTTATTTAGAGAAGCAGTATCAGAAAAAAAGATTTCAATGAAGCGGTTAAATGATGCTGTTACTCGGATTATCTATGTTAAACTTAAGCTAGGACTTTATGAAAAACAGCTGACATCTTGGAATGAATATCCAAAGTTTGGATCAGAGGAATTTAAGAAAGAAGCTAAAAATGCGGCATTAGAATCCATCACACTTTTGAAAAATGAGAATGAAGTTTTGCCTTTGAAGAAATCAGAGAAAATTCTTCTAGTTGGCGAAGCTGCTGATAAATTGATTTTTCACAATGGCGCATGGACACATACCTGGCAAGGTGAAGATACTTCTTTTAATACCAAGGGTGCAATGACCTTCCGCGCTTCTCTTGGAAAGGAATTTGGACAAAATCTACAATTTGAAAAAGGGTATGATTTATCCAGCGTAAATGGTTGGGAAGGATGTAAGGTAGAAAATAAAGAGAAAGTTTTGCAAAATGCCGCACAAGCTGATAAAATAATTATTTGCTTAGGTGAAATGCCGGCAACAGAAAAACCAGGAGATATTAAATCCCTTAATCTATGCGAAGAACAACAAGAATTAGTCAAAGCGCTTCAAGAAATCGGTAAGCCCGTAATTTTAGTTCTTCTTTTTGGAAAACCTCATATCATTCGTGAAATAGAACCAAAAAGCGCAGCTATCCTAAACGCTTACTTACCGGGCGACATGGGGGGAGATGCGTTATCTGAAGTCTTGTTGGGAAAAGTAAATCCTTCGGGAAAATTACCCTACACGTATCCGAAATACGATGGTGTTATTGAATATTACGACTATGTAAATTCAGAGTCAAAAACAAACAAACTGGACGCTAAACCCATCGATCCGCAGTGGCCTTTCGGCTTTGGAATGAGTTATACTTCTTATTCCTATTCAAATCTCAAAATTGAAAACTTAGGAGGGACTAAATTTAAAGCTTCGGTTGATGTAAATAACACAGGGCCAAAGGCGGGTAAAGAAGTCGTTCAGTGGTACATCACCGACGAATATGCAAGTATTACTCCAGCAAATAAAAAATTAAGGCATTATGAGAAAATCAGTTTGGAACCAGGGCAATCAAAAAACCTTGTCTTTACCATCGATTTAAAGGACTTGCAATTTGTTAATACAACTAACCAATGGACAACTGAGCCAGGTGAATTTACATTGAAAGTAGGGGATCAATCGGTTGGTTTTCTACTGAAGTAATCCTTTTCGCCTACCTTTGCGTTATGGATCACGATATAGAATTACGGTTTTTACGCCTTAAACGACACTTGGAAATCACTTTTGGCGCAGGAATGGATGTACAAGCAATGTTGTTTCTTATCGGCGTAAACGAGTTAGGAAAAGGGCATCAAAATTATTCCAAACAAGAAAAAACAGAATTGTTTCATATCGCTATTTGTACTTTGTTAGAGCCTTATGGCTATTATGAATTCGAAGGAAGAGACGCAGATGGTTGGCCACATTTCAAATTGTGTAAGCAATTGCCGCCATTGGAACACAAAGAACAGCAGTTTTTATTAAAAGAAGCAATGTTGGAGTATTTCATTGCAAACGAGTATTACCGGGAAAACTAAAACAGACGAATCAACCGTTAAGTTCAATAATTTCGAAACGAAGGGGTTGCTTTAAACGCATGCGCTTTTCTCCTGGTTTTATGGATTTGATATTCTTAATTGCTTTAACAGCTTTTTTTGCTAAGTGTTTTTTAGTTTTCCTGGTACAGGAGAAACAGTTATTAATTTTTTCGACAGAAATATTACTTATTTTACCGTTTGTATTCACATCGAACACTACAACTACAACGATAGCTGTGGTATCATTTTCATCGCCACTATTCGATATTTGTTGGGAAAAAGAAGCTGGAATAAAGAGTAATTGAAAAATGAGTAAGCTAAATAAATTCTGAATCATTTTCTTTGGAATTTAACAAATACAACACTTAGTTTACCTCACAACAGCGACCTTTCCCACTTTTTTTCCTTTACCTTCGTTTTGTGCTGTCCAGATAAAATACACACCGCTTGAAACAGGTTTACCTTCTAAGTTGTTACCATCCCAAGTTGCGGTTCCACCATTTGATGTAGTTTTGTAGACAAGATTACCCGCTGCATCCGTAACCTTTACATCCGAATTATACCGAATTCCTTGAATGGTGATAGGACCAGAATAACCCGGCCTGACGGGATTTGGAAACACTTTAGCACTTTCATAACTTGGGTCTTCGTAACTTGAGTTCGTACGAAAAGAGACCAACCCTTTGTCAGTAATTATAAACAGTTCGCCAGTATTTTGATCTAATTTAAGATCAAAAATCACATTCGAGATAAGAGGGGAGTTTTCGGTAGTGTATTGCGCTAAAATATCTGATCCATCGGAAGAAAGCAGAATGATGCCAGAGGTTGCCGTGCCAACCCATTTGCGATTTCCGCCATCTACTTCGATATCCGTAATATGCGTAGAACCTAACACGTATTCGACGTTACCTTCAAAAGTTACCTTTACTCGCTGTGCATCGTAATTACCAGCACCGGCAGAAAACACACTCGAGGCATTGTATAAAATCGCGAAGCCAGCATCTGTTCCGATCCAAATTTCTCCGTCAAAATCCACTGCAATAGCTGTTACATTCTCCGAAGGAAGATTTCCAGCATTTTCTCCAGTTTGAAGATTAATGCGCCCGTCATCTGAAATATCCTCAATACTTTCCCCATATGAATAACCAAACAAGCCGGAGTTATAAGTGGCGCACCAAATATTACCATCAAAATCAATGACCATTTTCTTGGTATATTTATTTTTAGCGGCCGCTCCTAAATCGAAATTCTGCCATGAGCCATCACTTGCTAAGCGAACGTTTAAGGGCATTTCTGAATATCCATTCAAGCACCATAAATTTCCTTTGTCGTCGTAACTTACATCAGACACTAAACTCCATCCATTCCCAATTGCTGTTTTTTCAAGCGTGGAATTTGCATCGGTAAAAATTTCACATGAATCGCCTTTAAAAACCGTTAATGGAACTTCAGAATAAGTGCTTACCGCATACTCTGTAGGGTTTTTCGGGTTTATGGAGACATCCAACATGTCCCAAATATTCAATCCGTCCCAACAGGAAGTTTCATAAACGTCTCTAAAACGCCATTTCTCTTCTTCGTTTTCCTTTTCGAAAAAGTGAATACCATTTTTACTGAAAGCGGGAAGTTTGTCTAATAAATAACCGGATCCAATGGCTAATTTCCCTTGCTGCCAATCCATGGAATAGAAATAACTATTACGTGTACCCCTTGCTGAAACGGGTTGAAAGTCAAATTGATTCGGGTAATAAACCAAGCCTTTTTCGTTGTCGGCCGACCACAAACCTTTAGGCCCGAATATGGATTGTTTCACCGAAAACCAAGTGCCAAAATTTGCAGCAGAATAGGAGCTATCCAAAGAGAACGCATCGTTGTAAACCAAAATACTTCCCTCATTATTAATGAGCAATAAATTGTCTTGAATAGTAATACTGTTAATTTGAACAGAACTGGCATCTCCAAAAATTACAGAGCGATTTCCATTTTCATATGCAAATAAAGTGTCACTTCCGAAAGCCGCATTTTGCTGTAAATACAAGAGTTTTCCGGCGAAAGGTTTTACTTGCGTGTAACTTAAATTTCCCGCAAGAACCGGAAGTCTATCGTCCTCTTGCCATTGACTTTGATCCGGAAGCGCTGGATTAGTCAATAAACCACGGTAAAGTTTTGTGGCTGACAAGGCATAGATGCTATCCCCAGAAAAATACAAATCTAAAATCGGCGAAAGGCTATTTGTCGGGTAATAGGTGTCTTTTATTTCCTTTTTTACGACATCAATTTTTATAACTGCGAAATCGGTAGCAGCATAAAGGAAATCTTGGTAAAAAGTGAATTTGTTAATTCTTTTTGAATTTGGAATGGATGCAAGTTTAATAGCAGGTAAATTAATCACGTCGATTCCTTTTAAAAAATCAAGGTTGCCATTTTCATAGCCAATCACAAGTTCGCGGCTATTTTCTAACCAACATAAACTGCTTGGCCGAATATCAGACAACCCATTAACAGCGGTGGCTAATCCATATTCTTTTGATTCCGGGTCGTATTGAAGGACACCATTTTCAAGCGCACAGTAGATCAACTCATCAGAAGCAACGACATCAATGGCTTTACTCGTATTCACATGAAACCGCCATTCTCCCATGCCAATTTGAGCGAAAATTTGAAAGTGAGTGAAAACCGTAAAAACAATAATAAGTAAACGCATGGATTTTAAACGATCAAACAGGTGAGTTATTTCTTTTTCAAAATTAATACGGCATTGTTTTCTTTAAACACCTCCCATTTTCCAGAGTTTTTCATGTCGATGATCATTTTTTCATAATCATCCCAACTTAAGGGATAAGGATTGGGATCAATGACAAATAAGGCAATATAATTAGCGTCTCCAATGTGGGGGAAATGGTAGATATAATCCCTAAAAGCCAAGTGTGGAGCTAAAGCGGATTGTGCGCTAACACGGGCATCTGCAGGGATGGAGGCCAACAGCGCGTGCGTTTCAGAAGCATCGAAATTCTGTTGCCAATGCTCAGCACAATAAAACTTAACATTTTCCCTTTTATACCAAGTCGAAACGCGGTTGTCCATAAAGTGAATGGTGCTTCCTATGCATAGCGATACGCCGACAAATGCGCCTACTACATGAATCCGCTGATGTGGAAGGGAATTAGGTTGTACAAATCTAAACAGGTGCTTGTAATGGGGTAATTTCAATAATACGGTATAAAACGCAATTACTATAAGTGGAGCAAATTCAATGGAATAATGATAGTTTATGCCCCATCGACTTGGATCGTCATTGAACATTTTCTGTCCCAATATTGGCAACAGCATAATTAAATATTCTGGTATAAAAAATAGCGCAATACCACCAGCAAATAGCAAGGCGATATAGGTTTCTTTTTTTATACCGTCATATTCTATCTGACCAAGATGATTTTCAACCAATAGGCTGAGTGCATCAAGTGGATGTAATAAAATGTTTTTTAAGACTTCCCCGAAATCTTTACCTAGTGCCGTGAACGAATTGTGCATGTACTCTCCACCCGGTAATGCCAAACTTGGAATGATTACTTTAATTACTAGAATAAAAAAGACCAATGCCGTGAGTGAAAGCGATCCCGACCAAATAAGTAAGCTTTTATCTTTCGTAATCATTCCGCGGAAAAACAACCCAAATCCGATAAACACTAACCATAGTGCCATGTTTTCTTTTGAAATCATAATGAGGACTGAGAAAAGTACAGCTTGTTTCCAATTTTTTGTGTGAAAAGCCAAGAGCAACCACGGAACAAACATGGCGGCTACTACATTATCGTGGTAGTCAAACCCCAGGGCGGAGTATATTCCATAAAATCCAAAAAAATGCACGAGCGCTATACGGGCTAATAGGGGTGATGCGCCCAAATACCGAACAAATCGGTAAACACCCCATCCGCCGAATAGTATGGAAGCAAATTGCAGCAACAACATTGTCCACGTTCCGAAAACCCAATAAAATGGAGAAATCAAAAGCGGATAAAGTGAAAAGTGATCCGAAAGCACATTACTGAAAGCTTTGTGGGGAAGCATGATCATGCAGTCATTCCATCGAAAATGCGCATAATCCCAAATAGCGTTGTGATTGATTCCAAGGTCCCAACCATAGGTTCGAAAGAAGTAGTGATTTACAAAAGTAATAGAGGCAAAAACACCAGCGAAAAGGAAAAAGATAAGCAACAACCATGTCTGATTTTTCACAATTGATAGCAATTTCAAACTGACATTTCGCATGCTACAGGTTCGTTTCGTCAATAATATAGTGTGGACGGTTTTTACTTTCCTTAAATACTTTTCCTAAATATACGCCTATTATTCCCATCACAAATAATTGTATCCCTCCAATAAATACGATAGAAGCAACAATGGATGTCCAACCGGTGATGGCATCGTTTGTGAATAGGGCAATGCAAATGGCGTAAATCCCATATAAAAATGCCAAAAACGCCATAAATGCACCCAGATAAATTGAAAAGTACAAAGGTTTAGCACTCGATGAGGTAATTCCTGCGATGGCGAACGCTGCCATTTTATTAAAAGAATATTTTGTTTGACCAGAATGGCGTTTATTCGGTTTAAAGTGAATAGAGGATTGCTTAAACCCAATTCCTGAAATCATCCCCCTAAAAAACAATTCTTTTTCAGGATAACGTCGTATTTCAGCAACCACTTTTTTATCAAGCAATCGAAAATCTGCCGCACCATCAATAATGGGATGTTCGGATAATTTATTAATAAGCCAATAAAATCCGCTTGAAGTCTTTTTTTTGAACCAAGAAATCCCATCTTCTTGCGCACGAATGGTGTACACTACTTGAGCGCCCTCTTTCCATTTTTTTAGCATCTCAGGTATGAGTGCAGGTGGGTGCTGTAAATCAGCATCCATGCTTATTACGGCGTCTCCCATGGCATGATCTAAGCCGGCCTTAAGGGCATGCTGGTGTCCAAAATTACGACTGAATGAAATGAATTTTACACGAGTGTCGCGATCAGATAACCCCTTAATTACGGAAAGAGATTTATCAGAACTTCCATCGTTTACAAAAATTAATTCAAATTGTTCTATTCCCTCCTCATTCAACACTTCCTTCAGTTGATCATACAACAAAGCAATATTTCCCTCTTCGTTGTAGGTGGGAATAACAATTGAAAGTTTAGAACTCATTCTTGCGAAGTTAAGACAATTGAACGAAATATTGACTCGTCAATAATCCCTATATTTGCCAAAAAAAAGAATGTCAAATCAAGAACGTATTTCAACAAACAAAGCACCTAAACCTGTTGGCCTATATCCGCATGCGCGACGCGTAGGAAACTTATTGTTTCTCTCTGGGGTTGGTCCGCGAGTGGCGGGTTCCGACGATACGGATTCTGCCGTGCCAGGTTTGAAATTGGATAAAAACGGAAATTTTATAGAATTTGATTTTGAAGCGCAGTGCAGAAGCGTGTTTGACAACGTCCGTGTTATTTTGGAGGAGTCCGGTTCTAGTTGGGATCAATTAGTAGATGTGACGGTGTTTTTGGTAAATATGAAACGAGATTTTCATACTTACAATCGCATTTATGCGGAGTATTTCAAAGACAATTTGCCTTGCCGAACAACCTGTGAAATTAACTCGCTGCCCACACCGATTGCCATTGAGTTAAAGTGTATCGCCACAATTGAATAGAATGTAAAATGAACGATGTAGAATGAAAAATAATGCTAAATTTTGAATTCTACGTTCTAAATTAATTAAATATGACAGGATTTATCATCAGAATTGCGTTAACCCTATCAGCCTTGAGCTTTAATGTTTGGCTTTTTGCAACGGGTCATTGGGGCTGGGGAATTACTTTTATTTTGGTAACAGGGTTACTTATTGCCTCTTTTTTTAGAAATGAGAAAATGATTTGGGCTTTGTACCAAATGCAAAAAGGAGATCAAGAGAAGGCAAAAAAATTCATCAATAAAATAACACATCCACAGTTTTTACCAAAAAGGCAGCACGCATATATTTTGTATTTGCAAGCACTTATGAACGCGCAAGACATGGGATTTAATCAAAGTGAAACCTTGTTGAGAAAGGCCCTTTCACTAGGACTTCGAACGTCAGAAGATAATGCTGTTGCGCGTATGCATTTAGCAGGAATTTGTGCGCAGTCTGGAAGAAAAACAGAAGCGATTACCTTATTGGGAGAAGCTAAGAAGTTCGATAAAAACGGTATGCTGCGCGATCAAATTAAAATGATGCAACAACAGTTGCAAATGGCTCCATCGAAAAATCAGATGCGAATGGCGCAAATGATGGGGGGAAGAAAGCCAAGAATGCGCTAATTGTTCGCGTGTTTTACAAAACCATTAAGTCTTCGGGTGAATCTATTTACAAAGAAAAGGGCTCTCGGTTCTTAGGTTTTGCGCAATCGGTTTCATCTGAACAAGAGGTTAAAGATGTTATTGCCAATTTTCGAAAATTACACCCTCAATCTGTTCATGTGTGTTATGCGTTTCGCCTAGGCGCAGAGATGAAAAATTTTCGGCACAGTGATGACGGGGAACCTTCCAATACTGCCGGACCTCCAATTTTTGGGCAAATTCAACAGGCCGGACTCACGAATTGTTTGGTCGTGGTGGTACGTTATTATGGTGGCGTAAAATTGGGTGTAGGAGGTTTGATCCAAGCGTATCGTCAAGCTGGAAAAGAAGCCATAAATTCTTCAGAGATTGTAGAAACGGAGGATCATTTTTTATACGAAATAAGCTGCGATTTTTCTCAATTACCGCAGGTGATGAATTGGCTTAAATCTCAAAAAATAGATATAAAATCGCAAAATTATACAGAAAAACACGAAATTATAGTTCAAATTCCAAATTCCAAACTGTCCCTTCTGAATCATTTAACAACGCTGAACGTTACCTATAAAAGTTTGGCGCAATAATTGAAAATGCGGTCACCAAACCTAAAAAACTATGAACCTAAAAATCAATGAACCGTGTCATGAAAATTGGGAGAACATGTCTATTTCATTACATGGAAGACACTGCATGGCATGTAAAAAACAGGTAGTAGATTTCACTTCATTTACGCGTTCGGAGATAGTACTTTATTTACTTGAACATCCCAATGAACAAACGTGTGGTAGATTGCGACGCGATCAGTTTGAATTTCATCAGGAAGATTTACCAATTCTGATGCAGGCGCTAGAAAAGCCGAAATTTAGGTCTAATGCTTTTTTATTGCTTGCCATTGTTTGTGCTGGTTTGGTTTCATGTGGTCCTAACGAAAACGAAGCGAAAGAATTAGAAAAACTCAAAACGACAAAGACGGAATTAACTGTTCTTAAGAGTGGAGATTCGCTCGTGACCAAGCCAAGTGACACATTACCTTCTGGTTTGAATAAACATATTATTTCGCCTGAAATACTCACAGGTGAAGTTTCCATTACCCCGGGTCCCGAACCTGTCATTATGGGAGGTATCGAACCCCCAGATCCGCCCCCAGCTCCAGAACCGGAAACCATTCAACGGGACTCTATATTAGATTTTGCGGAGGTTATGCCTGAATTTGTCGGTGGAATGTCGGCCATGGCAGCGTATTTCAGGGAACATTTGGTATATCCTACTAATTGTAAGGAACTTGAAATTCAAGGGAAGGTATTTGTGCGTTTTGTGGTTCACTCGGATGGAAGTATTTCCTCGTGTACGGTGGCTCGAGGTGTAAACCCCGAGTTGGATAAGGCCGCATTCAAACTTATTAAAGAAATGCCAAAATGGATTCCCGGGAGCCAAGCGGGTAAAAAAGTAGCCGTTCGGTATATTTTACCGGTTCATTTTAAGTTGGATTGAGACTTTGCGGCTTTTTATAATTTGGGTGAATGTATTTCTGTTTGTTGACCATAAATTTTACCCAACTCTTCCCATTGCTCTTTGAAATCCAACCCTGAGAAAAGCGGCTCGAACCATTGGTGTCGGTGGTCATGGGTGCATTCACACTCACGCATTTGGAAAATGGGGTATTTAAACTGTTGATTTTCGTTTTTTGCGAAGTTTTTTGATGAGATAAATTATTCTTTCTCTTTTTCCAAATGATATTTTTCACTAACTTAATGTAACAACATAGAAAAAATGAATAATCTTAACTCAAATAAGGAGTTTTACGACTGGATTAATGAATTGAAACGAACAATAAAGTCAGCAAGACAAAAGTTAGCAGCAACCATTAACTCCCAAGTATTGGAATTGTATTGGGAAATTGGAAAAGAAATTGCATCAAAACAAAATACATGGGGTTCAAATATTATTGAAAATGTTGCGAAAGAATTGAACTCAGAATTTCCTGAAATGAAAGGCTTTTCAAGAAGAAATTTATATGCAATTAGACAATGGTATTTATTTTATAATTCAAAATATGAATTTGTGCCACAGTGCGTGGCACAAATTCCATGGGGTCATAACAGATTGATAGTAAGTAAAATAAAAAACATAGATGTCGCTGAATCTTATTTACTGGCATGTGCTAAAAATGGGTGGGACAGGGAAACGCTCGAAATTCAAATTAAAAGTGCGTATCATCTCAAAGCTGGTGGTTCCCTTCATAATTTCAATTCGACGTTAACGGAGGCACAATCGAAACTTGCTTTGAGGAAGTATTTTAGATTATTTTCTTTTTTTACAATTGAAGTATTTTAGCTAAATGTGTTTTTTATATTGAAGTTTTTTAGCTAATTTAGTTTAACAGAAGTATTAATTTATGGAAATAATTAAACGAGCCATTCTTGAAGATTTTAAAGCACAAATAAAACCAGGTAGAGTGCTTATCTTATTTGGGGCAAGACGCGTCGGTAAAAGCCATTTGTTAAAAAAAGTAACTGAAGATTTAGACAAAAGTCAATTGTTAATCTTAAATGGTGAGGATCAGACAACAATTGATAGGATGTCAATTCGGTCCGTTGAAAATTATAAACTTTTACTAGGCAATTGCAACTATCTGATTATTGATGAAGCTCAAAATATTCCTGACATTGGACTAAAACTTAAACTCCTCGTAGACGAAATCCCAACAACACATGTAATTGTTACTGGTTCGTCCATGTTTGAATTAACAAATAAATTGGGCGAACCGCTCGTTGGAAGATCGCGAGTTATTCAATTGTTTCCATTTGCACAATTGGAATATCAACATTACGAAAACATTATTGAAACTGACGCAAAATTAGAACAACGTCTAATTTTTGGATCCTATCCGGAGTTAATTCATTTAAATGACATCGAAGAAAAAAAAGATTATTTAGAGGGTTTGATTAGCAGTTATCTATTGAAAGATATTCTAACTTATGAGGGAATTAAAAAAGGTGATAAACTAATTGATTTATTACGATTAATTGCTTTTCAAATCGGAAATGAAGTAAGCATTGATGAACTAGCAATGAATTTAAAGGGAATTAGCCGCAATACCGTTGAATTATACCTTGATCTTCTAGCTAAAGTATTTGTTATCTATCCGCTTAAAGGTTTTAGTAGAAATTTACGAAAGGAAATTAGTAAATCAAATCGATGGTATTTCTACGATAATGGCATTCGAAATGCTTTAATAAGAAATTATAACCCACTTTACTTACGAAATGATACTGGTCAATTATGGGAAAATTACCTGATGGCTGAGCGAATGAAAGTCAACTCTTATTTAAAAAGAAGGGTAAACACCTTTTTTTGGCGAACTTACGACCAACAGGAAATAGATCTCATCGAGGAATCAGGTGCGAATTTGGCGGCCTTTGAATTCAAATGGAATAAAAACAAGGTTAAAATACCTACTGCATGGAAAATCCATTATGCTGATTCAACATTTGATGTGATTCACAAAGAGAATTACTTTCCGTTTGTTATAGGGAAATAATGGTAATTCATTGAAACAATTGTGAAATTTCCACGATTGTTCTATAGGATCGAGTTATAAACCCGCAACTATGGGATAAAACACCAATTAACCAACCATTGAAATGGTTTATCACTCAAACATCCTGTGCGGCGGACAAACTCAACGCGGCGGTTTTTTTGGCGACCTTCGGTAGAGAAAACTAAATTTTACTTAGTTTTCTCCCCAACTCCTCCCATTGCTCGTTGAAATTTAATCCTGAGAAAAGCGGCTCGAACCACTCGTGGCTGTGATCTTGGTTGCCTTCACACTCGCGCATTTGGAAAATGGGGTATTTAAACTG